>JBBKWB010000021.1:0-38554 GCA_037968755.1 Woeseia sp. | reverse complement strand
CTTCAGGCGCATCGGCAAACAACGCCGCAATTTCGTCGCCGCTGCGCAGATACTGTGCCGCGCTGAAGTGACTTGCTCGATTGGCATCATCCAGCGTGCGGCCATCGTGAATACAAACTCGCGCCTCGTGCGAATTGTAGTCGCCTGGGTCGAGAAAGCGCACATCATTCGAGGCGACGACCGGCACGCCGCGCTGACTGGCTAACAAGAGCGACTGCTGCGTGCAGGCCGCCTCGCCGGGCCGCCCTGTGCGGGTCAATTCCAAATAGTAGCGATCACCAAATACCGCCAGCCAGCTATCCAACAGGCCGTTCGCTGTTTCCGCATGACCGTTAACGAGCGCACGCCCCACGTCGCCGTGCATGCCGCCTGACAAGGCGATCAGTCCGTTGCAACTGTCCGCGTCCAGCCATTCACGGTCGGCCATCGGCACCCCGCGATACTGGCCCTCCAGGTAACAGCGACTAACCAGTTGCGTCAGGTTGCGATAGCCCTGCTGGTTCTGGCACAAAAGCACCAGGCTATCGAAGTCGGCGCTGTCGTGGTCGCGACGGATGCGCAGATCGGCGCCGATCAGCGGTTTGATGCCGTGGGCCAGGGCTTTGCGGTAAAACTTTACCAGCGCGAATATGTTGTTTTGATCGGTCAATGCCACCGCGGGCATTGCCACTTGCTCGCAGCGCTCCATCAACGCAGGAATGCGCACAGTACTGTCGACGATCGAGTACTCGGTGTGCAGGTGCAGATGTACGAATGGGGTGCTCATCAGGATTCGGCGCGATACGGGCTGAGTTCAGAACGGCTGGAGGGCCGCCGATTTTATCAGCCTGCTCCCGCCATGTCCGACAGCGGGCGAAAACTCCGCCGGTGTTGGGGACACGGCCCGATTCTGTGCAGGCAGTTTCTGTGTTCCTGGGTTCCGTAGCCCTTGTGACGCGCAAAACCGTACTCCGGAAAGGCCTCGTCCAGGCGGCACATCATTCGATCCCGCGCCACCTTGGCAATAATGGAAGCCGCGCTGATGGCTGCGACCTGGCTGTCACCGCCAATTATTGCCCGGCCGCCCACTGACCAGCCCTGGAAACTCAGGTTCGGCAGGTGCTTGCCGTCGACCTCTACCGCGGTCGGCCGAACACGCAGACCCAGCAATGCGCGCCGCATGGCAAGCAAAGTCGCCTGGAAGATATTCAGCGCATCGATTTCGGCGGCATCGGCACGCGCTATCGCCCAGACGAGCGCGTTCTCGCGAATCTCGATCGCAAGACTCTCGCGCCGTTTCGCACTGAGTTTTTTGGAGTCGTTCAGACCGTTAATGGGTCGGGACGGGTCGAGTATCACGGCGGCCGCGACGACCGGCCCGGCGAGTGGTCCGCGACCGACTTCGTCAATGCCAGCGAGCCGCGGAACGTCGTGCAAGTTCACAAGCCTGTCGTGCCATGGGCTGCCATCGCAAGAACCGCCTGCGCCGCCCGCTCGCTCGCATCGCGCGCCAGCTCATCGCGCAGTAGCGCGAACTGCTGCTGAATGTGCTGCCGACGCGGCACGTCATCGAGCATGTCCGCAACCGCCGTTGCCAGGTTGTTCGCAGAAGCGCCGCCCTGCAGGAATTCGGGGACCAGCGCTTCAGTGGTTAGATGATTCGGCAACGTGAAATAACGAACTTTCACCAGGCGCAAGCCGCGCGCAAGAAAGTACGACAGTGGTGCCAGCCGGTATGCAGCGATCGTCGGGCGACACAACAACGCCGACTCCAGCGCAGCAGTTCCAGACGCCAGTAGCACGACGTCGCCAGCAATGATCGCGGCTTCGGAACGCCGGTCGAGCAAGGTGAAATGAGAACTCAAGTCGGCTGCTTGCAACTGTTGCGTGAATAATTCACGCGTCGCCGCACTCGCCAGCGGTGTAACGAAAGCGATGTCGGGATAACGATTCAGGAGCTGCCCACAGGCCTCGAGGAATACCGGTCCAAGCCGGTTCACTTCAGACATCCTGCTGCCCGGCATGACGGTGACTACGATGCTGGCCGAAATGCCCAGTTCCGCACGTACGGCTGCTGCGTTGGTCTCTCGCGGTAGCTTGTCTGCCAGCGGGTGACCAACAAATTCGGCATTCACGTTGTGGCGGTCGTAGAATGCTTTCTCGAATGGCAGCAGGCACAACACCAGGTCCGTCGCTCGGCCGATTTTTTTCACACGTCCCTGGCGCCAGGCCCAGACGGATGGACTGACGTAGTGGATAGTCGGAATGCCTGCTTGTTTTAGTTTTCGCTCCAGACCGAGATTGAAATCCGGCGCGTCTATTCCCACCACGACGTCCGGAGGATCCTCCGTCCAGCGTTTAATCAAGCTACGCCGCAGACGCAACAAACGTGGAATATGCCGCAACGGTTCAATGAGCCCCATGACGGCGAGCGAGTCGGAATGTGCGAGAGCCTTGCAACCTGCTTCCTGCATGGCCGTTCCAGCGACGCCTTCACATTGAATCGCAGGGTCGTGCTCGCGCAGTGCGGCGACGAGCCCGGCACCCAGCAAATCGCCGGATGCTTCGCCGGCTACCAGGCCGATTCTCATTTATGACCGGCCTAGCGAACGATGCCGCGATCAGACTGGCGCAGGGAATCCAGTAGTATGCGAAGTTCCGGGCGGTCCTGCCCGAGCGCCTCGATTTCTGCGATCGCGTCGTTGAGTTTGAGACCCCGCCGATAAAGCAGGCGGTAGGCATGTTTGATCGTACTGATTTGCTCAGTCGTAAATCCGCGGCGCTTCAGACCTTCACTGTTAATGCCACGCGGCTCTGCCGGTTGGCCAGAGATCATCGTGTAGGCCGGCACGTCCCTGTTCGCACCACTGTACATTCCAAGAAACGCATGCGCCCCGATGTGACAAAACTGGTGGATGCCGGAGAAACCGCCCATGATTACCCAGTCACCAATGTGAACGTGTCCGGCAAGCGTGGCATTGTTTGCAAAAATCGTATTGCTGCCGACGCGACAGTCATGCGCGATGTGGACGTAGGCCATGATCCAGTTGTTATCACCGATACTGGTTACGCCATCGTCTTGAATCGTACCCCGGCTGATCGTGCAAAATTCACGAATAGTATTGCCGTCGCCTATTTCCAGCCGGGTCGGCTCGTCGGCGTACTTCTTGTCCTGCGGGTCATCGCCAATTGAGGCGAACTGGTAAATGTGATTGTTCTTACCGAGCCGCGTCGGGCCATTGATCACAACATGGCTGTCAATCTTGCAGCCTTCGGCAATCTCGACTTGCTCACCGATAATGGAATACGGACCGATCTCGATATCCGCAGCAAGCACGGCCGATTCCGCGACGATTGCACTCGGATGAATCATTTGCCCGGCGCACACAGAATTTTTGCACTTACCGACAGTTGACCATCGATCGATGCTGTACAGGCATAACGCCACATGCCTCGGCGCACTCTGTCGGTTCTGACGATCAATTCAAGTTGGTCACCCGGAAAGGCGGGTCGCCTGAAGCGCGCATCGTCGACACCCGCCAGGTAATACAATGGTCGCGGCGACTGAGTTGTTTCAGACAAATGCGACAGGACACCACCAGCCTGAGCCATGGCCTCAATGATGAGCACACCCGGCATAACCGGATTATCCGGAAAATGCCCCTGGAAGAACGGCTCGTTAACGGAAACGTTCTTGACCGCCGTAATTGACTCGCCGGGAGTGCACGCAATAATCCGGTCAATCAACAGGAACGGGTAGCGATGTGGCAGGTACTTCATGATCCCCGTCGCTTCAAGTACCGCCGCGTCATTACTCATTTTCGGTGTGTCCTTTCTCAATTCGCCGAACCCGCTTTGCCAGGTCGTCCATGCGACGGAAGCGCGCTACCTGCCGTTTCCATTCGCGATCCGGCTCCGCAGGAAAACTTGCGACATAGGTGCCGGGCTTGCTGATATTCTTGGTGACCATCGTAGCACCGCCGATGATGACATCGTCGCACAAAGAAATATGGCCAACGAGACCCGACATGCCGGCCATCAGGCAGCGTCTGCCAATCGTCGAACTGCCGGCAATGCCAACCATCGAGGCCAGCGCGCTGTGTTCACCAATTCTTACGTTGTGGCCAATCTGAATGAGATTATCGAGACGCACACCGTTACCAATGACGGTGTCTTCGATAGCGCCGCGGTCAACGGTTGTGTTCGCGCCAATTTCAACATCGTCACCAATCGATACGCTGCCGACCTGTGGCACTTTGACCCAACCTTCCCGGCTCATCGCGTTGCCGAATCCGTCGGCACCGATTACGACCCCGGAGTGCAGAATACAGCGACTACCAATGGTTACGGAATGCATCAGCGTGACATTGGGCATCACACGTGTATCGGCACCGATTGAAACGCCTGCCTCCAGGACGCAGCCAGCGCTGATTACCGCGCGCTCACCAATTACACAGTTGTCGCCGATACTAACGTTCGGACCCACGTGAACATCGTCAGCAATGCGTGCGGAGGGCGCCACGACAGCCGTAGCGTGCACTCCCGCAGCGTACGCCTGTGGCGGATGCAACACCGCAGCAATCCGGGCGTAACAGAGGTAAGGGTCGGCCGTGATCAGAGCATTTACAGTGCAAGCCGCAGCATCGTCAGCACTGACAATGACGGCCGATGCCTGGCAGGCAGGCAGTTGTTCGCGATAGACGGGGTTCGACAGAAAGCTTATGCAACCGGCCGATGCATTGGACAGGGCGGCAACGCGCTCGATCATCGCTGACGGGTCGCCCTGCAATTCGCAGCCGAAACGTGTCGCAAGTTCTCCCAGGCTGACCGCCAAGCCTTACCTCCCGTAGGACAAGCAATGCCGGCTAGCCGGCATTGCTTGCTGAACTCTGATCAGCGATTGGCCGCCTGATAATTGGCTTCGACTACGCGCAATACCATCTCGGTAATATTTACCGCGTTGCTCGCAAACAAAACACCGTCGCCAACAATCAAATCAAAGCCAGACGTTTGCGCGTAATCCTGAACTTCTTTCAACAGCAAACGCTGCAGACTGCCAAGCTCTTCATTGCGACGCAGATTGACGTCTTCGCGATATTCGTTCTGCAGCCGCACAACTTCACGCTGCAAGTCGCGCACATCTTTCTCGGCATTGCGGCGTTCCGATTCGCCCATGACTGCAACGTCTCGCTGAACTTTCTCAGTCAGGTCCTGAAATTCTTTCTGCTTAGCCAGAATTTCCCGTTGCCGCGGCGCAAACTCTTCTTCCAAAGCATCCATTGCCGCTTTCGTCTGTGGCGCACGATCAATCAGCAATGGCACGTTTACGAAGCCGATCTTTTGTTCCTGCGCGTGCGCCGGAAGCATGACCGCGAAAAGCAGAGCACCAATCGCAATTGCTTTAGTTAAATGTTGCTTTATAAAACTCATATATCAATCCAATCCGTAGGGCGTACAAAAAAGTTAGCAGGCTCTAAAACGCCTGCCCAATAGAGAACTGAAACCGTTCGATCTCATCTCCGAAATAGCGATCATTGCCGTCACTCTCGTTCAGCGGAAACGCGTAGCTGAAGCGGAAGAAGCCAAGCGGCGCAAGCCATTCTACTGCCAGGCCAACAGAGGTTTTCAACTGGTCGAATTCCGGCTCGTAAGTTACTGGCGAGCCCAGTCGGTCGGTAAATGTGACTTCACCGGTGTTGAAGACATTGCCAGCATCATAGAACAGGCTGGCCCGCGCCTGCCCACTCCACTTTTCCGGGAGGGGAATTATAAGCTCAAGTTGATTCGCAACCAACACGTTACCACCGTATGGGTTGCCAAAACTGTCGCGGGGCCCCATCCACGACTCTTTGTAGCCGCGAATTGACTCGGGCCCACCGCCGTAGAACTGCTTGAACGGCGGCAAAGCCGTGGTCGCTTTGAGGCCTTCGCCGAAGGCCAGCTCGCTGTTGAGCCGCAAGGTCCAGCGACCGATCAATGGGACGTACTTGGTGAAATTGTAGCGGGCCGTAAAATATTCGACTTCACTGCCCGGCACCGCCATGCCAACAACTACCTGGTGGCGGCTACCGCGGTTGGCGAACAAGCTGCGGTTGCGGCTGTCGAACGTCCATCCAGCAATAAATTCGACCGTGTCGAAACTGGTGCCGAAGAAGTTGATGCCGTTGCCCGTATCGCCGAAGAACGTGTCACCGTTATTCAACACCCAGTCTTGCGCCTGCTGAGTACTACCGCTCGACGACAGCAATTCTGCGTGCTGGTAGTTGAAACCGAAGCTCAGCGTCTGAAATTCACTGATCGGATAACCGTAATCAAGCGTCGCACCGGCGCTGGTCGTCGAAAAATCAGACGATCCAGAAGTGAACTGGGTGATATCGCGATAGTTGATTCCGACAGTACGACGAATACCATTCATGCTTCGGTACGGGTCCGTGTGCGACAAGCTGTACAACTTGCTGAACCGACCGGAGTTCAGCTGCAGCGCGACCCTATCACCCGTGCCCAGGAAATTGGTATGCACAACGCTGCCATTCAGGATCAGTTTTTGTGATTCAGAGTAGCCGACGCCACCGCTGAACTGCCCGGGCATACGGTATTCGAGATCAAAGTCCACATCTACCATATCAGGACTGCCTGGCACCGGCGTGTTGGCAACTTCTACTTTTTCAATATAAGGCAAACGTTGCAGACGCACCTTGGAACGATCGATGAGTCGATTGGACAAATAAGCGCCTTCGGCCTGGCGCATTTCCCGGCGCAGGACTTCATCATCAACTTCATCAATGCCGTTGAAATTAATTCGTCGAACGTACACGCGGCTGTTCGGGTTGATATAGAACGTGACACTCGCTTCTTTGTTTTCGTGATCGAGTTCCGGTACGGGCTCAATTTCGGCATTGGCATAGCCTTCTTCACCGAGCCGGAACGACATGAACTCGCTGGACTGCGTCAGCAGGCGCAAATTAAATGTAGACCCCGGCTGCGCCAGCACGAATCCGCGTAGCTGCGCTTCCGGGACCACCATGTCGCCAACCAGTTTTACGTTGGATATCGTATAGCGCTCGCCTTCATGGATATTGACGGTGACGTAAATATCCTTGCGATTAGGCGAGATTGCGACCTGTGTCGAATCAACCCGGAAATCTGCAAAGCCGCGATCCATGTAATACGAGCGCAATATTTCGAGATCGCCTTCCAGCGATTCTTTTGCGTAGCGATCGTCCTGCCGCAACCAGGACAGCCAGTTGCCGGTATCGAGCGTGAACCCTTCACGGATCGCGTCTTCGTCAAAGTTGTTATTGCCGACAATGTTGACCTGGCGGATGCGTGCGCGATCGCCTTCCGTGACGTTGACCTTGATGCGAACCGTGTTGTTGGGGCGATCGATCACTTCGGAATCAACCACGACAGCGTACTTGCCGCGATCGTAATACTGCTCGCGCAGGAACAGCTGTACATTGTCGAGTACCGAGCGGTCAAAAGTACGGCCTCGTGCCAGACCAACGCCACGCAATGAGTCCATTAAATCTTCGGTCTTGATGTCTTTGTTGCCTTCGATTGTGAAATCTTCAATCGAGGGCCGCTCGCGCACAGAGATAACGAGCGTCGCGCCGTCGCGACGCATCTCGATATCGTCAAACAGTCCCTGGTCATACAGGGCACGAATAGCTTCCTGTATCCGCAGATCGTTTACGTTGTCGCCTACGTTGATCGGCAGGTAATTGAACACCGTGCCTTCCGCAATTCGCTGCAGACCTTCAACACGCATATCGCTTACAACAAAATCTTCGGCCAACACTGTTTGTGACCACGGCAGCAAAGTTATCAGCACCAGGCTGATAACCGAGGCCGCGAATCGGCGGCTCGCAGTGGGTCTTGCATTCAAATTCATATAGTAATTCCGTATCCGTAGCGCGAATCGGCTGCTAGCCAATGATTCGGGATATATCGTTGTAAAACGCGAAACTCATCAGTAACAGCAATGCGAGAATACCGAATTGTTGGCTCACGATTTGCGATCGTTCTGATAGCGGGCTGCCCTTTAACCATTCTATCGTCTGGAACACGATCTGGCCGCCATCCAACATAGGGACTGGCAATAAATTCAATACGCCCAGACTGATACTCACGAGCGCGAGAAACCGCAGGAACGAATTCAATCCAGCCGCAGCGGAGTCGCCTGCGTACTGAGCGATATTGATGGGTCCGCTGATATTCTTGACCGAGACATCGCCGGTTACCATGCGTCCGAGCATGCGTGCCGTAAATGCCGTCGACGCCCAGGTCTGTGCGGACGCTTCGGCTATCGCCGTAAGCGGATCGTATTTACGCACATACCAGTAGTCGCCCTGACGATTATCGATGCCAATGCCGAGCAGGCCGCTCTTTACACCTTCCTGCTCTGTACTTCCGAGCACGAGGCTCACCGAGCGTGCTTCACCGCCGCGCAGGTAGGCAACGTTTACCTGCTCGTCCGGACGTGCCGAAACCACCCGTTGCAAGTCACCAAAGTTGCCGATTGCCTGGTCCGCGATTTCGGTTATGCGGTCACCCGGCAGCAACCCGGCCGCCGCTGCCGCACCCTCTTCGCTGACGCTGCCAATCACGGCAGGCGGTTGCCACGGCTGGAAGCCGAGGCCATCAAACAACATGCCGGGCTCCGTAAGGCGACTGCGGTCACCATCCACACTAAGCGTGGTGTCCCGTTGCCAGCCGTCCTTGCCTTCCAGCGTTAGCTGGACCTGCCCCGAACTCACCAGGCGATCAAGCATTGTGACGAGTACGGCTTCCCAGTCAGCCGCCTGGCGATCGTCGACCGCCAGGATGCGATCACCGTATTGCAGACCTGCCGCGGACGCATAAGACGCCGGCGCAACCTCACCGACTGCAGGCAATACCGTCGGCACGCCATTAACAAAGAGAGCCCAGTAGGCGAGAATCGCGAACAGGAAATTGAACATAGGCCCGGCCAACAGAACCAGGATGCGTGCCGGAATAGGACGGTGGGTGAACGCACGGCCCTGGTCCTCGGGCTCGACCGGGCCTTCCCGCTCGTCGAGAAACTTGACGTAACCACCTAAAGGTATTGCAGAAATGCAGTATTCAGTGCGGTCTTTGCCGGCCACCTTCATCCAGATCGGCTTGCCAAAGCCGATGGAGTAACGCAGCACTTTCATGCCACACATGCGGCCCACCAGGTAATGGCCGAACTCGTGCACGGCCACCAGCACGCTGATGGCAACAATGAACGCTACAAGACTCGTCAGAGCCTCGATCATGGGCGAAGCCCTCCCTGTCCCGCGAAGTCGGTCGAATGCGGCACAACTTGACCGCAGCTAGACTGCATAAGACTGTCTGCCATGCAGCCAGTTCCCGGCAAGGCTGGCAGATACGGAATGAACAGGGCCTGAATACGTATCACAACCCGGCCCAGTGCGTGCCCAGCGCAAACAAAGGTGATGCCGCAGTAACGCTATCAATACGGTCCAGCAGGCCACCGTGCCCGGGAAACATCGTGCCACTGTCCTTGATGCCCGCCGATCGTTTGAAGATGCTGACCGTCAGGTCGCCAACCACCGAGATCATGCCGATGGCCACGCAAAACGGCAGCATGACGACCAACGGACGTTCAAAGTAAAAGGCGCCCGCGGTCGCCAGCACCAGCACCAATAGCAGCCCGCCCAATACGCCTTCCCAGGTCTTGCCCGGGCTGATCTGGGGAGCGAGCTTCACCCGGCCAAATTGCTTGCCTGCGAAGTAGGCGCCGACGTCTGCGGCCCAGACAATAATCAGCATGAATAGCAGCAGCGTTGGTCGCGCCTGGTAAACGAGATCCAGCGCGAGCCAGGCCGGCAATAGCACCACGGCGCCGACCAGTGCAGCCAACGCCTTCGGGACGGCCGTAGGAAAGCGGAATATCCACAGTAGTGCGATCAACCACCAGACCATCGCAGCAATAAATACGCTGTCGGCGCTCAGCAGCGATGGCACAACCAGGAATTGCAGGCCCGCCAGCAGAACGGCCATGCCTGCCACGTACGTCAGACGGCCTGGCGTGTGCGGCATGCCGACGAATGCCGCCCACTCCCAGGCGCCAAACAGGATTACCGCAGCAATCAGCAAGCGGGTCACAGTTGTCGGCAGCGCGAACAACACGACAAATAACAGGATTAACGCGATGATCGCGGTCAGAATTCGTTGCTTAAGCATGTTTGGCGGCCCCCACCTGCTCGCCGGTATAACCATAGCGGCGCTGTCGATTGGCAAAAAACGCCAGCGCTTCTGTCAACTTGGCGGCATCGAAATCCGGCCAGTAGCAATCGCAAAAGTACAACTCGGCATAAGCAAGATTCCATAACAGAAAATTACTGATGCGCTGTTCGCCGCCAGTACGGATCAGCAAATCCGGATCGGGCACACCCGCCAGCGCCAAATGATCGGCGAATAGAGATTCATCTATTGCCTCAGCCGCAAGCTCGCCGGCAGCCACTTTGACAGCCAGCTGGCGCGCCGCCGTAACGATATCCCAGCGTCCGCCATAGGCCACAGCGACCAGCAATGTCAGGCCGGTATTCTCCGAGGTCAAACGTTCAGCCGCCTCAATCTTGTCGAGCAACGGTTGCGCCAGGCCACTGCGATCGCCGATGAAGCGCACGCAGACCTGGTTACTGTGCAGGTCATTGACCTCGCGCTGCAATGCCTCAAGAAACAGGCTCATCAATGTGCTGACTTCGTCTTTCGGTCGACGCCAGTTTTCACTGCTGAACGCGAACAGGGTCAGGTAGTTAACGCCACGCGCGGCGGCCTCTTCAACGAGCGTACGCACGGCCTTTACGCCGGACCGATGCCCAAGTGTTCTGGGTTTCGAGCGCGCCTTCGCCCAGCGGCCATTGCCGTCCATAATGACGGCAATATGCTGCGGCAGAACAGCGTGCGCTGCACTGTCGGTTTCAGAAGATGTTTGCTCCCTGGACACAGTCACTCGGATCAGATTTCCATCAGATCTTTTTCTTTTTCCGCCAGGACCTCTTCAATGCGTGCGATGTACTTATCGGTAATACCCTGGATCTCGTCCTGGGCACGCCGCTCATCGTCTTCGCTGATCATTTTTTCTTTTTGCAGGTCCTTGATGTCACCAAGCACGTCGCGGCGAATATTCCGAATCGCAATTCGTCCACCTTCCGCTTCCTGGCGAACCACCCGAATCATGTCTTTCCTGCGTTCTTCGGTCAGTGACGGTAACGGTACCCGGATAATCGTGCCGGCAGACGCCGGATTCAGACCGAGATCTGAATTCATGATGGCCTTTTCGATAGCCTGCACCATGGGCTTTTCCCACGGCGTGACACTGAGTGTTCGCGGATCTTCCACATTGATGTTGGCCACCTGGCTCAGCGGCACTTCGCTACCGTAATATTCGACGGTAATGTGATCGAGCAAACTGGTATGCGCGCGACCGGTCCGCAACTTGGTCAATTCCTGTTTGAGCGCAATCACGCTCTTTTCCATGCGCGCGGCGGCGTCTTTCTTGAGGTCGTTAATCACATCTCGGCCCTTTCTGTTGTTGCACAGCCTGTTGTTGCACAGCCTGCCGTTGCACAGCGAATAGCTGTCACGCCGTTACTAGCGTGCCAACCTCACTGTCTGTCATCGCGCGTACCAGCGAATTATCCTCGGTCATGCTGAAAATTCGCAGTGGCAGGTTATTGTCGCGACACATTACTATCGCGGTCGCGTCCATTACCTGCAGCTTGTCGATCAGCACCCTGTCGAACGACACCGTATCAAACAGCTCCGCATTCGCGTTCAGCTTCGGATCCGAGTCGTAAACGCCGCCAACCATCGTGGCCTTTATCAGCACATCAGCACTGATTTCAATAGCCCGCAGGGCGGCCGCCGTGTCCGTTGTAAAAAACGGATTGCCGGTGCCCGCCGCCAGGATTACGACCCGACCTTTTTCCAGGTGGCGTATCGCCCGGCGCCGAATGTAGTCCTCACAGACTTCGTGTATCTTGAGCGCCGACATAACGCGCGCGTAAACATTAATCGCTTCCAGCGCATCCTGAATTGCGAGCGCGTTCATGACCGTGGCTAACATACCCATGTGATCGCCCGTTACGCGATCCATGCCGGCACCGGCGAGGCCGGCGCCGCGAAATATATTGCCGCCGCCAATGACCAGCGCGACCTCAATGCCCAGTTTCTGTACTTCGGCAACCTCGGTCGCGATTCGACGAATCACCTTGGGCTCAATGCCATAGTCCAGGTCGCCCATCAATGCTTCGCCACTGAGCTTCAGTAGCACACGACGGTACAACACTGGACTATCACTCATATATTCAGCCTTTTCATATATTTATCGCACTAATCGCGGAACGACTTGATCTGGCAGGCTCACCGTCAGGCGCTGGCGCTGTCCTTGATCTGCTTCATCACTTCCTCGGCAAAATTTTCCTGCTTTTTCTCGATGCCTTCGCCGACTTCAAAGCGCGCCATACCGGTAACCGTTGCACCAGCGCTCTTGAGCAGCTTCGCAACCGTAACGTCCGGATCCTTAACGAACGGCTGGCCCAGAAGCGTGATCTCTTTCAGGAATTTGGCGACCCGTCCGGTCACCATCTTCTCGATGATGTCGGCGGGTTTGCCGGATTCGGCAGCCTGCTCGGAAAAAATGCGCCGCTCGCTTTCCAGCATCTCAGCCGGCACGCCGCTCTCGTCGATGCAGGTCGGGTTGGTTGCTGCGACGTGCATGGCGATATCCCGTGCCAATTCCGCATCACCGCCCTGCAAAGCGACAACCGCACCAATTCGCGCGCCGTGAGTGTAGCTACCCAGATTATCCGCAGACGAAAGCTGTGCCACGCGGCGAACCGAAATATTCTCGCCTACTTTTGCGACCAGCTCAGTACGCGCGGTCTCTACCGTGCGGCCATCAGCCAGGGTCGCGGCATTCAGCGCAGCGGCATCCTCAATTCCATTCATCAGCGCTGTCTGTGCAACAGCTTTGGCAAACGCCATGAAATTATCGTCAGCGGCTACAAAGTCGGTTTCCGAGTTGACCTCGAGTAGCAACGCCTTGTTGCCCTCGGTTGCAATCTCGATGCGGCCTTCTGCCGCGATTCGACCGGATTTCTTGTCAGCCTTCGCCTGGCCAGACGTGCGCAGCGCTTCCACTGCTGCGTCCATGTCGCCAGCGCTTTCAACCAGCGCTTTCTTGCATTCCATCATGCCGGCGCCAGTACGTTCGCGCAGCTCTTTTACCATCGATGCACTTATCGACATCACTAAAACCTCTGTCCTGTCTTGCTTTATCTCTGTACAGGGCAAAACGGCCGCAAGCGGCCGTCCGCTCGGTACGCTCAGTCTGCGGCGGGCGCTTTTGCGACCTTCTTGGCATCGCTTGCCACCTCGGCAGCAGCTGCTTTGTCAGCCGCGGGTGCTGCTTCAGCTTTTTCAGCAGGTGCTGCTTCAGCCTTGTCAGCTGGAGCTGCTTTAGCTTTTTCAGCTGGTGCTGCTTTAGCTTTGTCAGCAGGTGCTGCTGTGGCTTTTTCAGCAGGTGCTGCTTCAGCCTTGTCAGCTGGAGCTGCTTTGGCTTCTTCAGCTGGTGCTGCTTTGGCTTTGTC
The DNA here is from genome assembly GCA_037968755.1 of Woeseia sp. Classification (GTDB taxonomy): domain Bacteria; phylum Pseudomonadota; class Gammaproteobacteria; order Steroidobacterales; family Woeseiaceae; genus Woeseia. The sequence goes on along the minus strand of JBBKWB010000021.1, from coordinate 24,953 downwards.
AGCGGGTGCTGCTGTGGCTTTTTCAGCAGGTGCTGCTTCAGCCTTCTCAGCCGCGGGTTCTGCTTCTGCATTGACCGCCTTTTTCGCAGCCGGCTTCTTGGACACTTTGGCCCTTGTCGGCGTCTTGCGAGCCGTCTTTTTCTTCTTGCTCGCCTTCTTCGGCTTGCCGTCTTCGTCCAGTTCGACAAAGTCGTCGTCGCCCAGGGCGACTTCCGGCAGAGACGCCTTGCCGTCGAGCACTGCATCAGCAATCAATGCCGCATACAGGCTGATAGCGCGCATGGCGTCATCATTGCCCGGGATGACATAGTCAACTGAATCGGGTGAACAGTTCGTATCCACTACCGCTACAACGGGAATGCCCAGTTTGCGCGCTTCGCGCACTGCGATGTCTTCGTGATCAACATCGACAACGAACAGTGCGTCAGGCAGGGAGTTCATGTCCCTGATGCCGCCCAGTGAGCGCTCAAGCTTTTCTTCTTCGCGGGAAAGACCAAGAATTTCTTTCTTGGTCAGGCCCTCGAAAGTGCCTTCCTCAGACATTTGCTGAAGCACTTTAAGGCGCTTGACTGAATTACGGATGGTCTTGAAGTTGGTGAGCATGCCACCAAGCCAGCGGTAGCTGACGAACGGCATGTCACAGCGGGCTGCTTCTGCGCGAATTGCCTCACGGCCGGCACGCTTGGTGCCTACGAACAGAATCTTGCCGCCATCGGCTGCCATCGCTTTGACGAAGGCATAAGCCTCACGCGCCAGCGGCAGGCTTTTCTCAAGATTAATGATATGGATCTTGTTACGTTCGCCAAAGATGTAGGGTGCCATCTTTGGGTTCCAGTAACGGGTCTGATGACCAAAATGCACGCCAGCCTCTAGCATCTGGCGCATAGTTACGTCTGCCATGTGATTTCTCCGGGTTTGGCCTCCGTACATCCCATCCCGCAACCCCTTTTTCGGTGGGGCACCCAGCGCGATGTGTCGATGTACGTGTGGATTAATTGCCTCAAGGGCGCGCGCTTTATACCATACCCCGCTACCTTCAACAACGCAGTTTCCCAAGGAAAATAAGGGGTCGAACCGCGATTCTCCGGAAATTCCCGGCACAGTCCTGAAATGGCCTTGTCCGGCAGCCGGTTGTGGCGTTTCGACCTTTATATGCAGGCCTATGACCGTAACTATCAAGACCACTGACGAGCAGGACAAGATGCGCACAGCCGGACGGCTGGCCGCGGACGTACTGGACATGATCGGCGAACATGTACAGCCCGGCGTGACCACGGACGAGCTGGACCAGATCTGTCATCGCTATATTACCGAGGTTCAGGAGGCCATCCCGGCGCCCCTGAATTACCGCGGCTTTCCGAAATCCATCTGTACCTCGGTGAATCACGTGGTGTGCCACGGTATTCCGGGCGATCGGGTCCTGAAATCGGGCGATGCCGTCAATATCGACATTACGGTCATCAAGGATGGCTTCCACGGCGATACCAGCCGGATGTTCTTCGTTGGCAAGGCGGGCGTGCAGGCCGAGCGCCTGGCCCAGGTTGCCTTCGATGCCATGTGGCTCGGTATTCGTGAACTGGCGCCGGGTAAACACCTCGGCGACATTGGCGAGGCCATCCAGACCTATGTGGAGAACAACCGCTTTTCCGTCGTTCGCGAGTACTGCGGGCACGGTATCGGCCGGGTATTCCATGAAGATCCGCAGGTTCTGCACTACGGGCAACGCGGCACCGGGCTCGAATTGCAGGCCGGCATGACGATGACGGTGGAGCCCATGGTCAATGCTGGCAAGCGAAACGTGAAGCTACTGCCGGACGGCTGGACCGTCGTTACCAAGGACCACAAACTGTCGGCGCAGTGGGAGCACACGGTCCTGATCACGAACGATGGCTTCGAAGTACTGACATTAGGGGCTGCCGACCGGTGAGCGTTGCCGCGGTACCCGCCGACGACCTGCGCGCGACGCTGCGCACCACCCTGGCGAATTCCGCTACGGTTCTGGACGCGCGTGGTGCCGTGGCGGCGGCTGACGACGCCCTGGCCGAGCGCTTTCGCGAAGGAGCGCCGGTCACGGATCTTGTCGGACAACGAGCCGCGCTGGTCGACGAATTGCTGGGCTGGCTATGGCGACGGCACGACGCACTGGCCGGCATCGGCCTCGTCGCCGTTGGCGGCTATGGCCGCGGCGAACTGCACCCCTACTCCGATATCGACATCATGCTGCTAACGCCGGACCATCCCGACGATTCGCAGACCCAGGCCATCGCCGCATTGGTCACGGACCTTTGGGATCTTGGCTTTGAACTGGGCCACAGCGTGCGCACCGTCGAGCAGTGTGGCGACGAAGCACGCGCTGACCTGACCGTGGCAACGACATTAATGGAGGCGCGCCTGCTATGCGGGCCGGCCGATTTGTTTGCGCAGATGGCGGCGGCGGTCGACACACCGAACGTCTGGCCGTCCGACCGGTTTTTTGCCGCGAAGCTCGAGGAACAGCGCGCGCGTCACCTGCGTTACGACGACACCGCGTACAAACTTGAACCGAACGTCAAAGGCAGCCCCGGCGGCCTGCGCGACATCCAGATGATCGGCTGGGTGGCCAAGCGGCATTTCGGCGCCGCCACCTTGAGCGAACTGGTTGATCACAAGTTCCTGACTCGCGGGCAGCTGAAACGTTTACTGGAAGGCCAGGCCTATTTGTGGCGGGTACGTTTTGCGCTGCACATCCTGACAGGGCGACGCGAAGATCGGTTGCTGTTTGATCACCAAACCAATCTCGCGGAAATGCTCGGCTACGAAGATGCCGCTTATACGCTCGCAGTAGAACAAATGATGCAGCGTTACTACCGCACCGTCATGGATCTCAGCAGGCTCAATGAAATGCTTCTGCAGCTGTTTGAAGAAGCTATCCTGATGGATCCCAGCGCGAAACCGGAAGCATTGAACGAGCGCTTTCAGGTCAAGAATGGCTATTTGCAGACCGCACATGACCAAGTGTTCGCGCGCGATCCGTCGGCATTGCTGGAGACCTTTCTACTACTACAGCAACACCCCGAGATTCGCGGCGTAAGTGCCGTCACAGTCGGCCTCATCAAGCGGTACCTGAATCTGATTGATGAGTCGTTTCGCCAGGACCCGCGCAATCATCGCTTGTTCCTGAATATCCTGCGTGCACCGGAAGGCGTCACGCACCAGCTACGGCGCATGAATCTTTACGGCGTACTCGGACTGTACATTCCTGCCTTCGGACGCATTGTCGGGCGAATGCAATACGACCTGTTTCATGCTTACACCGTCGATGAACATACTTTGTTCGTGGTTAGCAATCTGCGCCGCTTTGCGCTTGATCGGTTTGACCACGAGTTTCCGCATTGCAGCCAGATCATGCAGACACTGGACAAGCCGGAAATTATTTATCTTGCCGGCTTGTTTCACGACATCGCCAAAGGTCGCGGCGGCGATCATTCCGAACTTGGCGCGACAGACGCGCAGGCGTTTTGTCTCGAACACGGCATGAGCGAATACGACGCAAAGACCGTCGCCTGGCTGGTGCGGAGTCACCTGTTGCTGTCAATGACGGCACAGAAAAAAGATATAGGTGATCCGGATGTTATTAATGAATTTGCGGGGATCGTAGGCGACAAGATGCGCCTCAACCTTTTGTACCTGCTGACTGTCGCGGACGTCCGCGGCACCAACCCGAAGCTCTGGAACTCCTGGAAAGCGCAGTTGTTTCGCGATCTGTACAACCACACAGTGCGGGCGTTGCGCAATGGTCTTGAGAATCCGGTGGACCGTGCCGAGTTTGTCCTCGACAAGCAGGAGACAGCAAAGCAGATTCTGCACGCTGCGAACATCAGCGACGCAAGCATTGCGGATGCCTGGCAATTGCTGACCGACGATTACTTCCTGCGCTACCGCGGCACAGAAATCGCCTGGCACACCGAAGTCATATTGCGCTCCGACATGCATGCGGATCTGGGCTTCTTTGATGTGCGTCGGCAACTGAGCGGCGACGGCATCGAAGCGCTACTTTACAGCCCGCGCAGCAAGCGTACTTTTGCCCAGGCAACGTCGTTACTGGCTGAACTCGGCATGACCATTGTTGATGCGCGAATTGTGCCGCTAAAAAACGGCTACAGCATGGATACCTACGTCTTCATGGAGCTCGATGCCCGCAATGAAATCGATGATGCACGACTCGCGCGTATCCGCGCCGTGCTGACCCAGGTTCTGACCACGGCAGATGATTCGGCGATGCCGGTGACCCGGGCCCCACCACGCCAGGCGCGCATGTTTGCAACCGAGATCGCAATTTATTTCGATGAAGACATTGCCAATCGAAGGACAATCATGGAGATCGTCGCCGGCGACCGTCCTGGCTTGTTGAGCACGATCGGCCAGGCGTTCATTGAATATGGAATCAATATCGATACCGCCAAAATTTTAACGATCGGAGAGCGGGCCGAAGATGTTTTCTACGTTGTTGACGAAGCCGGCGTGCGCCTCAAACCTGACGTCTGTGAAGGCCTCCGCAATCATTTGATCGAGAAACTCAAATCGCAATCCTGACAGGAATCAACGCATGACCCGACAATCGCTAATCGATTGCATCAACGATGGCTATGCACGCAGCGCGGCCGATACCGCGGAGGACAGTGACTTACGAGCAGCAGTAAACGACGCGTTGGCACTATTGGATTCCGGAGCAGCGCGGGTCGCCGAAAAGCGCGATGGTCAGTGGCAGGTTAATGACTGGCTAAAGAAAGCCGTGTTGCTCAGTTTTCGACTGAAGCAGAATCGCCGCATGGCCGGTGACGTCACGAACTACTATGACAAGGTCGATTTGAAGTATGCCGGCTATAGTGAACAACAGTTTCGCGATGCTGGCGTGCGTGTTGTGCCGAACGCCATCGCTCGCTTTGGAGCCCATGTTGCGAACGATGTAGTGCTGATGCCGAGTTACGTTAATGTTGGTGCCTACGTTGGCAGCGGCAGCATGATTGACACCTGGGCAACTGTTGGCAGCTGTGCACAAATCGGCGAGCATGTGCACCTGTCGGGCGGCGTGGGTATCGGTGGCGTTCTCGAGCCCCTGCAGGCAACCCCGACAATCATCGAAGATAATTGCTTTATCGGCGCTCGTTCCGAGATCGTCGAAGGCGTTATCGTAGAGGAAGGCTCGGTCATTTCGATGGGTGTATTTCTGGGTCAAAGCACTCGCATTCTGGACCGCCGGACTGGCGAGGTGAGCTACGGCAGAGTACCGGCCGGCTCCGTTGTTGTGTCGGGCAGCTTACCCGCAAAAGATGGCTCGCATTCCCTCTACTGCGCCGTTATTGTAAAGCAGGTTGACGCAAAGACGCGCGCAAGGACGGGCTTGAATGAGATACTCAGGCAAGCGAACCAGGAATGAACCGGACAGGATTTAACTGTGCTGACAATGTATGGAATCACGAGTTGTGACTCGTGCAAGGCGGCTAGTCGCTGGCTTGATGAACACAAGATCAAATTCAAATTTCACGATCTGCGCAAGGACGGCCTCGAGATCCAGATGCTTGAGCGCTGGTGCGATAATATCGGCTGGGAAAAGTTGCTGAACAAACGCAGCCTGACCTGGCGCCGCATTCCTGAAGCGGATCGTGACAACCTGAGCCAGCGCCGCGCGGTGGCGCTCATGATAGAAAACCCGACATTAGTCAAACGTCCGGTGCTCGAACGCGGCCGCTTCGTGGGTGTCGGCTTCTCGCTTGATGGCTATGCGCGAGTATTCAAAACCGACTGAGCCTGCGTCGTAGCATTGTGCGGCTAGCCGAAACGTCCTGTGATGTAGTCTTCAGTCAACTTGTGACTCGGAACCGTAAACACACGATCCGTCTCGCCCACTTCAACCAGCTTGCCCAAGTGAAAATACGCGGTCCGCTGCGAAACCCTCGCAGCCTGTTGCATCGAGTGAGTTACGATAACAATCGCATAGTTCTGTGACAGCTCATCGATCAGGTCTTCAATACGCGCGGTGGCAATCGGATCGAGGGCTGAGCAAGGTTCGTCCATCAGTATGACCTCAGGATTCACAGCTATCGTGCGGGCGATGCACAGGCGTTGTTGCTGGCCACCCGACAAGCCTGTGCCTGGTTCATCAAGGCGATCACGAACTTCCTTGAGCAGACCTGCACGATCCAGGCTGGTGTGCACAATGTCGTCCAGTTCCGAACGATTCGTGGCAAGCCCGTGAATCCGCGGTCCATAAGCAACGTTGTCGTAAATGCTTTTCGGAAACGGATTCGCCTTCTGGAAAACCATACCCACCCGCGCCCGCAGGGCAACGGGATCAAGGTCTTTACGATAGATGTCCTGACCGTCCAACAAAATCTCACCAGTCACCTTCGCAATCTCAATTGAATCATTCATGCGATTCAGACAACGCAGGAACGTTGACTTGCCACAGCCGGACGGTCCGATCAGGGCAATCACCTGGTTGCGCGCGATATCCAGCGACACGTTATCAATCGCATGAATGTCGCCGTACCAGACATTGACGTTGCGAGCAGACATGTGCGCATCGGCGCAAGTCACCTCACCAACGGTTTCGGCGTCCGGTTGTGCAAAACGTTCAGCGCTATCGCTGTTTTTATTCACTCTCTTCTCTCGGTCATGCGATTGGTGTGGCGAAGGCACAGGTTGTACCGCCTCGTTGTCGCCGCCCGCTGCAATAGGCATGGCTGACTTTACCTTGCATTCAAGCGGCAGCTGATTGCTCATCACCACTGCCGCTCCACCCGCTTACGCATGATAACGGCCGTCAGGTTCATTACCAGCAAAACGCCCAACAAGACAATAATCGCGGCGGACGTCCGCTCTGCAAACGCGCGCTCCGGACTGTCTGCCCACAAGTAAATCTGCACAGGCAAGGCCGTTGCCGGATCCGTGATTCCGGCCGGCACATCAACAATGAAGGCAACCATACCGATCATTAACAACGGTGCCGACTCGCCCAATGCCCGGCTCATGCCGATAATGGCGCCCGTCAGCATCCCCGGCAGCGCCAGCGGCATGACGTGATGCAGCACCACCTGCATTCGTGAAGCACCCAGCCCGAATGCCGCTTCACGTATTGACGGCGGCACTGCCTTAATTGCGGCGCGAGAGGCAATAATGATCACCGGCAAAGTAAGCAAGGCCAGCACCAAACCACCAACCAGCGGCGCGGAACGCGGCAATGACATCCAGTTAATAAATACGGCGAGACCCAGCAGACCAAACACGATCGACGGCACTGCAGCCAGGTTATTGATATTGACTTCGATCAGGTCCGACCAGCGATTCTTCGGTGCAAATTCTTCGAGGTAGATTGCTGCAGCGGTGCCGATTGGGAATGCGATTGCGATCGTGACCATCAGCATGTACAGCGAGCCCATGAATGCGCCCTTAATGCCCGCCAACTCCGGTTCGCGCGAATCACCATTGCTGAACAGTGCACGATTAAATCGTTTCTGCACGCTGCCGTCGGCCTGCAGTTGGTCGATCCACAGCATTTGCTGGTCGGATACCGACCGCTGCGATTCATCGACGGAGCGTTCGATCTTGCCTTTGACAACCATGTCGACGTCCGCTGAGGCTGGCACCATGACGCGCTGCCGGGTACCAATAAGCTCAGGATTCGCTTCGACCAGGTCACGCAACTGGTAGGCCGCGCCAACACTCACCAGCCGGTTCAGGTCGCGACGCGCACGACGCTCACGCACTTCCGGAAACTTCGCGCGCAGCGCATTGCGTACTACGCTATCAAAATCGGCAAAGGCCGGATCAAACACGCCATCCGTTGCCAGCAAGTCCGCCGAAAACTCAACGTCCAGCGCAACGAAAGTCTGCTGGAAGGCCGACTTGCCCTGCATGATCAGGGTAGCGAAGAACACGACCAGGAATGCCACGCCAAGCAAGGTTGCGACGAGGCCGCTATAGCGCAACAAGCGCTCCTTGCGGTAGCGTTTTTTCAGGCCCTGCTCCACCTTACGGCGAGTACTCTGTACATCGTTCATTAGTCGTATTGCTCACGATATTTTTGCACAACTCGCAGACCGATAACGTTCAGCCCGAGGGTTACGATAAACAACATCAGGCCCAGCGCGAATGCTGCCAGCGTCTTCGCACTGTCAAATTCCTGGTCGCCAACCAGCAAGGTAACGATTTGCACAGTCACCGTAGTAACCGCTTCAAACGGATTGGCCGTCAGGTTGGCGGCCAGACCTGCGGCCATGACAACAATCATTGTTTCCCCAATTGCGCGTGACACCGCAAGCAAAATGCCGCCGACAATACCGGGCAATGCTGCGGGCAGGATTACCTGCAATGTCGTTTCGGCCCGGGTTGCGCCAAGGCCCAGAGCACCGTCACGCAGACTTCGCGGCACAGCATTAATCGCGTCATCGGACAGCGACGAAACCAGCGGAATGATCATGATTCCCATAACCAGCCCGGCTGCCAGCGCGCTTTCAGATGCTACCTGCAGGCCCAGCGCTTCGCCCGCACTACGTATCAGCGGCGCAACCGTCAATGCTGCGAAAAAACCGTAGACCACCGTTGGAATTCCGGCCAGAACTTCCAGCAGCGGTTTCGCCGTTGCCCGCACCTGACTGCTCGCGTATTCGGCAAGGTAGATTGCTGTCATCAAACCCACTGGCACTGCAACCAGCATCGCAATGGCGGTGATCAAAAGGGTACCGGCAAACAGCGGCACTGCACCGAAGCTACCGGAAGAGCCAACCTGGTCCGCACGAATCGCCATTTGCGGACTCCAGTTCAGACCGAACAGGAATTCGTTTATTGGCACCTCGCGAAAAAACCGGATGGCTTCAAACAACACCGACATGACAATACCAATCGTCGTCAGGATAGCGATGCTCGACGCAGCTATAAGAAACGCCAGCATCAACGCCTCAACCCGGTTGCGCGCACGAAACTCGGGGCAAATACGGCGCAATGCGAACAGGCCACCAAGCAGTGCGAGGCTGATCGTTGTAATGTTCATCAACAGCATGCTGTTGGCGGAATAGTCGCGATACCGCTGTGCAGAATCGCGCAGCACGCTGTCGACCTCACCGGCAACCACGTCGCCCGTTGCCAGGTTGCGAATATTGTTCAGCAACAGATCGAGTTGGCCCGGTGCAAGAGCGCGCTCGGCATCCGGCAGGTTTTGTACGAGCAGAGCCGAAATCAGCCGCGGCTCGATAAAGACCCATATCAGGATCAGCAGCAGTGCCGGAATAAGTGCCGACATGGCGGTGAAATAGCCGTAGTAGCCCGGTAAGGAATGCAGATGCAAAATGCGCCCCGGACCACCAACAGAATTCAGTGCACGCTGCCGGCCAACACTGAACGACGCAATAGTGATAGCCGCAAGCACGAGTAACAAGGTTGTTGTTTGCATCAGTCGCGGTTCCGCAATGCGTTCAACATGAACCAGACTTCATGGCCGTGCCGCGCACCGGTGACGGTCGCACGCCGGGCACGACAGCTGCAGCGCCGACGTGCCCGATACCTTTATCCAAAGGCCGGTATCGCATGCTAAATCACTTAGCGTGTCGCAAGCGACAAGGGAGTCAGCGCATTGACCGACGCAGCCATGTCCAGGCGTTCTTCTTCCGGCATCGGAATCAGGCCACGATACGACAGGTAGCCGTCCTCTCCCCAGGCCCGCTCACTCGTAAATTCCCGCAGAAACCCGCGCAGTCCCGGAATGACATCAACATGAGCTTTCTTGGCGTAGAAATACAATGGCCGTGAAACCGGGTACGCGCCATCAGCAATCGCCTCAAAGGTCGGCTCGATACCGTCAACGAGCGCGCCCTGCACTTTTTCGGCGTTCTGGTCCAGGAAACTGAAGCCGAATATGCCGAAAGCGGACGGGTTAGCTTCCAGTTTCTGCACGATCAGGTTGTCGTTCTCACCCGCCTCGACGTAGGCACCGTCTTCGCGCACGGTATGGCACAGCGCCTTGAAACGGTTGCTGTCGGATTTCTGCAAATCGTGGATCCAGTCGATCGTGACACAACCGCCTTCCATTGCCAGTTCGACGAATGCGTCCCGGGTGCCGGATGTTGGCGGCGGCCCCAACACCTCAATTGCCGAGTTGGGCAAGGTTGCATCGATGTCGCTCCAGAGCTTGTACGGGTTTGCAACAAGGGTTCCCGCAACATCGCCCGGTACCTGTTTGGCTAGCGCCAGGAACAGAGTCTTGCGGCTGAAATCCGGCCGCGTCTGGCCAGTCGCATTGGCAAATACGATGCCGTCATAGCCGATTTTCACTTCAATAATTTCGGTTACGCCGTTACCAGCGCAATTAGCGATTTCGGATTCCGTGATCGCTCGCGACGCATTGGTGATATCCGGATAGCCAATGCCAACGCCATCACAGAACAGCTTCATGCCACCACCGGTACCGGTGGATTCGACCTTCGGGGTCTTGAAGTTGCCGCGACGGCCAAAACGCTCAGCTACAACCGTCGAGAACGGGTACACCGTGCTTGAACCTACAATGTATACGTAATCGCGGGCTGACTGAGCGCTCACACTTTGCGACAATGTTGCGGCAACTACGATGCTTGCCAGCAATGACAGGACTGTGTTTTTCTTCGCCACGGTTCAAGACCTCCGGACAGCTAATGTAATGTATGGCGCACAGCTTAAGCGCTGAATGTTACGGATTTGTTGCAGTCTGACGGCCATCGTTGCGTCGCCGGAGAACAGCTAATTTCTGTTAAATATTAATATCTTGTATAGGACCTCCCGGCACCATGTCAAAGACCCGTGTAGCCTCGCACAGCCTGCAGAACGATCCAACCATAACCTTGCTCTATGAGCTGCTGCGGCGTGCCTCGGTTACTCCCGATGATGCCGGCTGCCAGGACCTGCTCGCCGCCCGGCTGCTGCCGCTGGGATTCAGCTGCGAGGCGATGCCATTCGGCGATGTCAGCAATCTGTGGGCACGACGCGGCGAGTCGGCACCCCTGTTGTGCTTTGCCGGGCACACCGACGTCGTCCCGCCCGGCGACCTCGAAGCCTGGCAATCCGATCCGTTCGAACCCGATATTCGTGACGGCATGCTGTATGCGCGTGGTGCAGCTGACATGAAATGTGGCCTCGCTGCAATGCTGGTAGCGGTCGAGCAATTTGTCGCAGCGCATCCGCAGCACGTCGGCAGCATCGGCTTGCTGATAACCAGCGATGAAGAAGGTCCGGCACGCGACGGTACTCTGAAAGTAGTCGATGCCCTGACCGCCCGCGGTGAACGCATCGACTGGTGTGTGCTTGGCGAACCGTCCAGCCATACAGTCCTGGGTGACATCGTACGCAATGGACGTCGCGGCTCACTGAGCGGTTTTCTCACAGTGCACGGCGTGCAGGGCCATGTCGCCTACCCGCAACTGGCTGACAATCCAATTAAGCGATTCGCGCCGGTTCTGGCGGCCCTGCACGACGCAACCTGGGACGAGGGCAACGAGCATTTTCCGCCTACCAGTTTCCAGGTCGTGGAACTGGAAGCCGGGGCGGGCGCACCGAACGTGACGCCGGCACACTTGCGAGCACGCTTCAACTTTCGCTATTCGACGGAATGGACCAGTGAAACCCTGCAGCAAAAAGTTCGCGAGCTCATTGACTCGCACGACATCAACTACGAGCTGCGCTGGCATCTTTCCGGAGAGCCGTTCCTCACCACGCCTGGCAAATTAACTGATGCTGTTGCCCGGGCTGTGAGCGAAGTGTGCGGTGTGACAGCGGAATTATCGACGGGTGGCGGCACATCGGATGGCCGATTCATCGCGCCGGCTGGCGCGGACGTCGTCGAACTCGGCGTAGTGAATGCTTCCATTCACAAGGTGGACGAATGCGTTGCGCTTGCCGATCTGCCGCGGCTCACGGCCGTGTACAGGCGAATCCTCGAACTGATGTTGCTGTAATTCGTTCAGGCAAGTGCATTCAGATCGTCGCGCGCACGCAGATTGACCCACAATCCATAAACCAGCAGGAATACGAAACAAATTGCGACCCATGCTGGCATCGTCAAGCCAAGCAAGGACCAATCGATGCTGGCACATTCCCCGGAACCCGCGAAAATCAGTTGCAGCGCTTCCGACAACGGAAACGCATCGATCATGTAGTCGAAACCCGGGCCACAGGCTGGCACCTTGTCAGCGGGCAGATTCTGCAGCCAGACATGCCAACCGGCCACGCCCAGGCCTGCACCCGCGGCTAAAAATATGAACAGCGCGTAAACCCGCCGCCCGAATCCGTGCGGGTTGTGCAGTGCTGCCAGCAGAAAAACCACCCCCAGCGATATGGTAGCCAGACGCTGCAGGACGCATAACGGGCACGGCTCCAGCAGCAATTGGTGCTGTGCATACAGCGCGTACGCCATCATCGCGCAACAGGCAAGGAAACCAGCCAGGTTCATGCTTCGGCTAGCCATCAGGAACGCTTGCTCGAATCCACAAGTTCGGTATGTCGCACGTCTCGCCCCTCCACCATGTAGATTACATATTCGCAGATATTCTTCGCATGATCACCTATGCGTTCGAGGGCACGTGCCGCCCAGGTGACATTCATGACGCGTTTGATCGAGCGCGGATCTTCCATCATGAAAGTAATGCCCTGGCGGGTAATCGTATCGTACTCATCGTCCACACCTTCGTCTTCGGCAACGACCGCGAGACTGGCCTCAACATCCAGGCGGGCAAACGCATTCATCGCATCGCGCACCATTTGCAAGACGTGGTTGCCAAGGTTTTTCAACTCGCGATACGAATCGGCGGGGCGGTCCATCTCCGCCAGCTTGGAGGCGAGAAAGCCGATCTTCTCCGCTTCGTCACCGATACGTTCCAGATCTGTAATCGTCTTGATGATCGCAACAATCAGGCGCAAGTCGCCGGCAGCGGGCGCTCGGGTTGCCAGGATGCGGCTACACTCTTCGTCAATCTGAACTTCAAGATTGTTCACCTTGTAGTCATCGCCCGCCACCTTCAGTCCGAGCTCGCTATCGCCACTGACGATTGCGGAGATCGCCTGCGACAGCTGCGTCTCAACAAGACCCCCCATCTTGAGCACATTGTTGCGCAAGTCCTCAAGGTCTTTGTTGAATCGCTGGGAAATGTGTCCAGTTAAATCAGAGGTCTGCATTATTGTCTCGTTTCCAGGTCAGGTTCAGGACGATGAAGGAAACCGTAATTCAAGGCAAGTTCCGGCTTATTCGAAAGTGAATTCGATATCGAGCATGATTCGGTCATAGCCAAGTTCAGCACCGGCAAACTCGCCGCGTTCGGCGAGAATCAAGGTAGCGCCCAAGCTGACATTATCGCGTACGGCATATTTCGATTTGATGAAATGGCCGTTCGAATCAGTACGTCCGCCGGCGAAATCCGAATCGTTGTAGGTTCCTACGACAGCATCAGCCTCAGTATCGTGCCAGGCATAGCCAAACTCCCAGTCACCGGGATTTTTTGCCGCGCCGAAATTTGCGCCTATGGCAAAAGCGCTGTCCTCGGTGCTGACCTCATTATTCTTCACAAGATCCGCGTACAAGGTCATGGGCAGATCACCCAGTTTGCCCTTGAATTCGGCGAACACTTCAACAATGCGGTAGTCGTACAGATAGTTTCCATTCAGATCAACGCTGTTACCGTTGGCACTGCCATCGTAGAAGGGTAGGTTACCGGCGGTATCGCTGTAGCTGAAATAGCTCAGACCGGCAGTCAGAGAATTGCCATCCGCAAAGCGGGTTGTCCAGCCACCCTGCACAGTAAACAGCAATGAATCATCGGCCGTGCCGCGTTCTTCTACCGACAGGACAGCAACAGAGCCAAAGAGTGCACCCTGCTCAAAAAGTGCTGCTGCACCTTCCGGATTCAGGTCGCCATCCCAGATCAGCGGCGTGCCACCCGGGCGAAACCAGGGGCTTGCCATCTTGCCGGCGCGCAGATTCCAATGATCGTTGATAGACCAGTCGACGTAGGCGCGATCTACCTGTATCTGCTTGGCGGAAAAGCCGTTGTCAAAGGTCAGATTCGTCGATACCGGACTGCCATCGCCGGTAGCCAGCCGGAATATAAGCTTGATGTCGTCGCTCGCCTCAGCTTCAATGCCGAAGCGCGCGCGAAAACGACCGCGCTCACGATCCGGGCTGCCTTCCGCATCAATGGCTTCATAGCGCAGACGAAAGTCGCCGTCAAAACTAATGCGCTCGGGCCAGCTCTCCTGAGCGTATGCCAGCGGGACCTGCAACAGGCTGGCACTCACGGTAAGCAACAGCAGCTGAGAGAATATCTTCATCGGTTCGTCATCCATCTGTAACACGCGTTCGAGCCGGCTATGGCTCCGTCAGGTGACGATTAAATGACAATAATGTTGCAGTTTCATTACATTCTGGAGCCAGATTTGGCGCCGTTGCCTGCACCGGGTCCGAGCTCAGTGGATTTTGCTGGTGCCGCCGATTGCGATCGGGTCTGCGCCAATGAGCCGAGCGGCCGGAAAATGGCAAATAAACCGGCTGCCTTTGCCTGCAGCACTTTCAATCTCGAGGCTGGCGTCGTGCCGCATTAAAGCGTGTTTGACGATCGATAGGCCAAGACCGACCCCACCGGAATCGCGACTTCGACCGGGGTCGACTCGAAAAAAGCGTTCCGTCAGCCGTGGAATATGCTCGACCGCGATGCCCTCGCCGGTATCGGCAACTTCGAGACAGGCACTGCCATCTGCATTGGCGTGCCAACTGAGGGTGATCTTGCCGTCCGCCGCAGTATGGCGAACTGCGTTGACCAGCAAATTGCTTATCACTGACTCGATTTCTGTACTGACTCCCAGGAGATGTGCCGACAAACTGGATTCCGTCTCGATGCTGGCAATTCCCGCCTGACCTGAATAACCGCGACGGGCGAGTGCCATTAAGGCCCCTATGTCGACTTCCTGCTCCTCACGAACGGATTGCGGGTTCTCAAGTCGCGATAACTCCAGCAATTCGGCAACAACCCGGTTCATACGTTCGGCCTGGGTGTGCATTTGCTGCAGCGGTCGCCGCCAACTTTCGGGCGCGTCATCCGCTTCGGCCATGGTATCAAGATAGCCACTGATCACCGTTAACGGTGAGCGTAATTCATGCGACGCATTGGCAACAAAATCGCGGCGCATCGTGTTCACCCGAAACGTCTCAGTCACATCCCGAATCAACAGCAGCTGTTGATCCAGACCAAACGGCAGCAGACGGCAGGACAACCAGTTTTGCTCGACAAGAGGTGAAGGAATCTCCACCGCCCGACCATCGTGTTCAGATTTCAGGTACTCCACGAACAAAGGATTACGCAGGATATTGTCTATGCGCTGGCCGCGGTCTTGGGGCATGCGAATGCCCGCGAGATCGCGCGCCGCCTGATTGCCCAGCACAATTTGTAAGTCCCGATCAAGGACGATGCCGCCATCCGGCATCGCATTCGTGGAATTTCTCACTTCGCGCAACAAGCGCCGGTAACGCCGTTTATGTTTGCGACTGCGTTGCCTGAGAAAGTGAATCCGCGAAGCGATGCGTGACCAGATTCCATCGCCCTGCATGACGTCTTCCAGCTTGTCATGCAGTACCGCATGCTCGAAGCGCAATAATTGCCAAACAAACCACGCGATCACCAGCAACGCTGCGACCAACAAGCCACGCAGTGGTGCGGAATAGAACCAGCCGATCAGAAGACCAGCGGCGAGCGCCAGACCTAAGGCCATCAGGAACCCCCTGCGCGCACTGGCCATAGCGGGTACTCAGGCAGCCTGCACGGAAAACCGATAACCCGAACCGCGCACGGTCTGGATATAGTGCTCCGCTTCGAAGTCAGTCAGCGCTTTGCGTAATCGACGCACGTGTACGTCGACAGTGCGCTCTTCCACATAGACATTCGCGCCCCAGACGCGATCCAGGAGCTGCGCACGACTGTAAACACGGTCCGGGTGGGTCATCAGGAACGTCAGCAAGCGGTATTCCGTCGGGCCCAGCGCGACGTCATTGCCACTCACCGTAACCCGGTGTGCCGCGGCATCGAGTTGCAACTTGCCGGCGTCAAAGGATTCCGTGTCGGCTCCCTGGGTGCGCCGCAACACGGCCTGGATGCGTGCCAACAATTCGCGCGGCGAAAAGGGTTTGGTAACGTAATCGTCCGCGCCGCCTTCCAGACCCGACACTTTGTCGTGTTCATCCGCACGTGCGGTCAACATGATCACAGCCAGATCTTCGTTTTCTGAATCTCTTTTCAACTGCCGGGTCAATTCCAGACCGCTCATGTCCGGCAGCATCCAGTCGATTAACGCCAGTGCGGGCCGTTCATCGGCAAGCAACTGCCGCGCCTGCCGGCAATCTTCTGCCTGCAACGGCACGAATCCCGCACGGGTCAGGTGAAATGCAATCATTTCACGTATCGGCGTTTCGTCTTCGACGATCAGTATTTTGCTTGCTGTCATTGCTGCGATGTCCCGAAAAGGCCTTAGTCAAAATTGATGATCACCGTATTACAACAACACTACATTACAGTTCTGTTACGACACAGCCTGACTGCGGGGCACTACTGCGACCTGTTCGCGGACGTAGGCCGGCTCCAGCATTTCCGCCGAAATACCGCCGCCACGCTGCAACGAGTCGACACCGAGTCGCAACAAATGCCGTGCGTGGGGATAATCGACAGGCGACCGCCCCTGCAATCGCTGGCGGTTTATGGCAAACAACTCCGGATAGCGATTCCAGCCATCGCCTGCTGCAAGGTATTCGCCAGGCGGTAGCTCGAACGCGGTCGCTGGTTGCAAGCGAACCGGCACACTCACCAGTGGCAAACCATCGTCATCTGTCACAAAGCCGGCGAGATAGACCTCCTTCATGTGCGCATCCTGGGCGACCAGCACGTTCTCGCCAGCGCCTGAGTCCATTACCTCAAGCGCAACGACGGCCAGCGATGACACCGGAACCAATGGACAACCGGCCGCAAAGCATATGCCCTGTGCAAGTGCCGCAGCAATGCGCATGCCGATGAAGGAACCGGGACCATTGCCCAGCACAACCGCATCCAGCGCTGCTGACACAATTCCAGCCTCGGCCAATACATCGTTAATCATCGGCACAAGCAAGCGAGTATGTTGCCGTGCCTGCAGTTCGTGCCGATGTAATGTTTGTCCGTCTACAGCCAACGCAACCGAACAGGCCAACGTCGAGGTGTCCAGCGCAAGAATGTTCACACGTTCGCTCCGGCCAAAGTCGACTGCTCGTGCGCGGCGAAAAACGTTTCTACATCGGCAAGCTGATCAGTAACCGGCATGGGTTGCAGGCATTCGAGAAACATGCGGCCGTACGACTTGCTGCGCACCCGCGGGTCACAAAGCACAATCACACCGTAGTCCGACTGGTCACGCAGTAGGCGGCCCGCGCCCTGTTTCAGGGCCAGTGCTGCCTGCGGCAACTGGTGCTCGGCAAACGGATTGCCGCCCTGCCGGCGAATAAACTCAACCCGCGCCATGGTCATGGGATCGGCGGGCGATGCGAACGGTAATTTGTCAATCGCGACTACCGTCAAGGCCGTGCCGCGAACGTCGACGCCTTCCCAAAACGTACCGGTACCCAGCAAGATGGCATTGCCGTATTCACGAAAGCGTTGCAGCAGGTCATCGCGTGGCGCCGTGCCTTGTGCCAGTAGCGGGCGACCACGCAAGCGCCGCTTGCGCGACTTGCACCAGGTCCGTGCATTGCCAAGTGCCCTGTGACTTGTGAACAGGCAGAACACGCCGCCTGCGGTCATCTCGAGCAGTGGCATGACAGCCTCCATCATGCGCTCGGTGTGGGTACTGTCAGACGGCGCCGGTAAACCCGGCGGCGTATACACGAGACCGTGATTCTCGAGTGCATAGGGACTCGGAAAGCACAGAGTCGGAGCGTCGTCGAGGCCCAGGCGGCTTGCGAAATGGCTGAAGTCGTCGCCAACGGCGAGAGTCGCGGACGTAAAAATCCAGGCCTGGTGACCGCCGTGCAGGAGATGACGCATCTTTGCCGATACGTCGAGTGGCGTCAGGTACAGGCGAATGCTACGCGGATTGACATCCAGCCAGCGCAGGCCATCCCAACTGTCGTCGCCAAGCAGCTGCGCAAGCCGTTCAGCAGCCAGGGCGACCTGTTCCGCGAGTTTTTCGATATCTTGTGACGCATGCGCCAGTTGCGCGAGTGCCTGCTCAGTATCCATCAGCGCCGCCGCCAGCTTGTTCAACGGCGTCTGCATTTCCTCAATGACAGCGGCCAACTGATAGCGTCCCTGGTCGCGGGGAGCTGCCGCACGCAATGCGCGCACTCCGGTACGCGTCTTGTCGAGACGGCGAACAAGTTCCTTGTCACGGTAACGCAACGTCGCCGCATCAATTTCATCGAGCAGCCGCTCCAGTTCACGACTGCCAAGGCTCACGCCGAAAAACTGCGCGGCGAGGTCCGGTATCTGGTGTGCCTCATCGAGGATCACCGCATCGGCACCCGGCAAGAATTCGACGAAACCGGATTCTTTCATCGCCAGGTCAGCCAGCAGCAGATGATGGTTGACCACCACCAGATCGGCTTCCTGCGCTTTGCGGCGCGCCTTGACGACGTAACATTTCTGATAGTGCGGGCACTGCTGCCCCAGGCAGTTGTCCACAGTCGAGGTGACCAATGGCCAGATTGGCGAGTCTTCCGCCACATCGTTGAGTTCGGCGCGGTCACCGCTTTGCGTGCTGTGTCGCCACTCGCGAACAGATTCAAGATCGCGGGCCGTGTCTGCCACATCGGCGCTGGCGATCTCCAACCGTTGCAGGCAAAGATAGTTCGCACGACCTTTCAGCAAAGCGGTAGTAACCGGTCGACCGACTGCCTTGCTGATTAATGGCAAATCGCGATGGTATAGCTGGTCCTGTAACGCTCGGGTTCCGGTCGAGATGATCGTTCGGCCGCCCGAATTGAGGGCTGGCAACAGGTAGGCAAAGGTTTTGCCGGTGCCGGTACCTGCTTCGACAATCAGGCGTTCTCGATTAGCTATCGTTTCTGCGACGGCTTCAGCCATCCACGCCTGCCCGGCGCGCGGCTGGAAGCCAGGCAAATGGCGGGCTAGCGGGCTGTCGGCGGCAAAGAATTCTGTCAGCGATTCGGTCACTGCGGCACTATACCGTGCCGTCTGTGTTCGCGCTCTGCCGAAAATTGCTGATCGAGGTAATAAGAGATGCGGTGGGACGCCAAGGACCGCAACGGACGCTAGCTACGCAATAGTCGTATAGCGCCTGGCTACGCAGTGGGTGCGTTGCGCCTAGCTACGCAGTGGGCGCGTTGCGCCTAGCTACGCAGTTCATGCCGGCGGATTTTTTCTACCAGCGTCGTGCGCCCGAGGCCAAGGCTCTTGGCGGCTTTCTGGACGACGCCACCCGCATCGCGAAGTGCGGCGGCAATCATGTCGCGCTCGAGGCTGGCGAGGTGCTGTTTGAGATCCAGGCCGGCGGCGGGCAAGGTTGCCGCGGGATCGGATGCAGTAGTGTCGGTTTCAATGTCTGTCGCGGCGACTGCGCCTTGCAGCGCACCCGGCAAATCATCAACCTCGACTGTGCCGTTCGGGCAGAGCACGACGAGTCGCTCCACTACATTGGCCAGCTCGCGAACGTTGCCGGGCCAATCGTAATCGCTAAGTGCTGACAGCGCGGCGTCACTCAACGCTATACGTAAACCGTAACGATCGGCGACCCGGTCGATCAGCGCTTCTGCGAGTGGCGGCACATCGTCGCGACGCTCGCGCAACGGTGATACCTCTATCGGGAATACGCTCAGGCGATAAAACAGGTCTTCGCGAAAACTGCCTTCGTCGATACGGGCCTGAAGATTGCGGTGCGTCGCTGCCACGATGCGAATATCAACAGGGATGCTGCGCGTCCCCCCCACTCTTTCGACTACCCGTTCCTGCAACACGCGCAGTAGCTTGACCTGCATGGCTGTCGGCATGTCACCGATTTCATCCAGAAACAGTGTGCCGCCTTCGGCCACTTCGAAGCGTCCCTTGCGAGTCGCCTGCGCGCCGGTAAACGCACCGCGCTCGTGACCGAACAGTTCGCTCTCAAGCAAGTGATCCGGAATAGCGCCACAATTGATCGCAACGAATTCGCCGCTGCGCCCCGATTGTTCATGAATTTGACGGGCAATCAGTTCTTTACCGGTACCTGACTCGCCCGTAATCAGAACAGTCGCCTGTGACGGCGCCACTCGTTCGATTAATGCCCGGATCATCAGCATATCGGCACTCTCGCCGATCAATTGCGTGCCAGGCCCTGCAACAACCGGGTCAGTCCGCTGCGCACTGCTGACTGACCAGATTTCCTCCAGCACCGCAGCCAGTTCATCGATCTGACGCGGGTTTTGCAGGTACATCAGTCGGGCCCACGGAGCGACCTTGTCAGCCGGCGCGATGTCCTCGCCAAACAATACCAACGGTACATTGCAGTCAATTGCCGCGACCCCATCGAAGATTCTGCCCTGAACGGCACGCGGCAAATCGCCACTGACAAACACCGCGGCAAGGCGCCGTTTCCCAACCTGGTTTTGCCAGTCATCAGGGCATGCTGTCAGGACCGACGGCGCATCCATGAACTCGATCAGTTCCTGCAAACTCTCGGCAACGGCCACGTCGTTGTGAATCACCACGATCAGGTGGCGATTCGGGAATTGCACAAGGTGGCTGGCCTGCAGGCTGACGGGGTTCTGCGTGACGTCCTGGCGATCGGGGTGGGACATGCCAATTGTTCCTTCAAAAAGCGCAGCGCTCTGGGCGCGAATGTGTCCGTCATGCAGCAATGCGGTGCTGGGTGTCGCTACCCCTTGCTACAAATGGTCCGAAATTCATTTTCTGACCTGAAAAATCCGACCCAAATCGTTTGCTTTGGAACAAACCTGACCTGAATCCTGATTCGACACTGAATATAAGTTTCCTACCCCATACAAACAAGTAGCCAAGTCACAAAATCCGTTTATGCCGGTTTTAGACTATATGCCCATGATTTAACAGAATGACCGCCATTAGTGGAACGTCATCACAGTTTTGACGGCATACGCTAAAGATTGGCCCAGAAGTGGCGATATCCCCTGTATCAGCCGCACTGAGGCGGCCATGACGGGTACCGGTCAGATGGGTTTAGTAAACAGACTAATGGGCAACGGCAAGGGCGACGGCAGCAGTAACGGAAAATCGCCTGTGTCGTCTCTGAATTCCTCTTCCTCACTCGCGGACGGTGCGCTGGATACTCTCGGTACCATCGTTCGCACGATGGGCAGCGCCTCGTTCCCGCTCGACGATGGCCAGGACAACGACAGCTTTCAGGATCAGTGCGAAGACGTCGCGCGGCACGTCGAGAATGGCGCTGAGGTGCCGTCGCTCGGTATTTCACTCTCCAGCGAGGGCGCACGCCAGTGGGCGCACGTACGCCGCTTCTATGTCGACCGGCGCAACAAGGAAAAGGAATTCGTTAACGGCCGTATGAACGACTACCGCGGCGTTGTCGAAGACCTCGTCGGCGGGCTGCGTGAGATCGGCCAGCGTGATCGGGAAACTGAAGTTTGCATACACCGCAACCTGACCTCGGTCGAGACTGCCGTTGCCACAGGCGTGCTCCCGGAAATCAAGTCAACGCTAAACGCAACGATGCGCAACATTGCCGATAGCCTCGCGCGGCAAAAACAGGATTACGAACGGCGTATCAACGAACTGAATCAGCGGATGAGCAGCCTGCGCCAGGATCTCGTATCGGTGCGCGAAGAAATGAAGCGCGACTCATTAACAGGTACGTTCAACCGCGGCGCATTCGATCAGGCCATAATTCACTGCCTGAACATCAATTTCATTCTTAATCAGCCCGTCACGCTGATGTATATCGATCTCGACGAATTCAAAGGCGTCAACGACACCTACGGGCACGCTGCCGGCGATGAAGTCTTGCGCTCTGTCGGTGATGCACTTGGCCGCTCGTTCATTCGCAAAACCGACTTCGTCTCCCGAATTGGCGGCGATGAATTTGCCGTTTTACTCGCCGATACCACGGCCGCAAACTCAGCGACGTTGCTGAGTCGCTTCTATGACCTGGTTGGAGAGATCACCGTGCCGTACGCCGAGGAAGGTGTGCGCCTGACCTGTTCGTCCGGTTACACGGAAGTCACGCCGGGCGACACGGTTGAGACGTTGAGCAAACGCGCCGACAGCGCTTTGTACGAAGCCAAGGCGGCCGGCCGGAACTGCTATAAGTTTGCCGCGGCCACGGAGGGCGAGGCGCTGTAGCCAGCGTCACTAAAGGCAGGGCCATAACTGCCGATAACCCTTACTGGAACGATCCCGATCTACAGGCAGACAACTGCACAGCCGGGTTTCCGAATGAACGGAGGACATCGCGTTGGATCTCGCTACACTAATTGGATTGATTGGCGCCTTTGGCATAGTGCTGGCATCAATCATGCTCGGCGGCTCAGCCGGCACCTTCCTCAACACTCCATCACTCCTGGTGGTACTGGGCGGTACGGTGCTGGTCACAATGATGAAGTTCAGCCTGGGCAAATTCCTTGGCGCTGCTACCATCGCTGTTAAGGCATTTACGCACAAGCCGACCGAACCGCAGGAACTGATTGAAACCGCTGTCGAACTTGCCAAGACGGCACGTCAGGGAGGCTTGCTGGCACTCGAAGATGCCGAGGTCCCTGACGAATTCATGAAGTCCGGGCTCGGCTTGCTGATTGACGGCCATCCGGCAGACATTGTTCGTTCGATGCTAACCAAGGACCTCAACATGACCCTGGCGCGGCACAGCGACGGCCAGGACATATTCAAAGCGATCGGCGACGTCGGACCTGCCATGGGCATGATCGGAACCTTGATCGGCCTCGTACAAATGCTCGCCAATATGGACGATCCGAAACAGATCGGACCGGCCATGGCCGTAGCCTTGCTCACGACTTTGTACGGCGCGATTCTCGCCAACATGTTTGCGCTACCTATCGCCGATAAACTGGCGGTGCGCAGCCGCGAGGAAAACACCCGCAAATCGCTCATAATCGATGCCCTGCTCGGCATCCAGGGCGGCCAGAATCCGCGCGTAATTGAAAACATGCTGCAAACCTATCTGCCGCGTTCGCAACGTCCCATTGAAGAACTAGAGTAGGACACGCGACGATGGCTGACATGCAGGAAAAATCTGGCGATGGTGGTGGCGTACCGGCCTGGGTCATGACCTTTGCGGACCTGATGACCTTGTTAATGTGCTTCTTTGTACTGCTGCTCGCTTTCTCTGAAATGGACGTGCTCAAGTTCAAGCAACTGTCCGGCTCGATGAAGAACGCGTTTGGCGTACAGGCAGAAATTGAAGTCAAGAACATACCGAAAGGTACCAGCGTGGTCGCCCGTGAATTCAGCCCGGGTCGCCCTGACCCGACGGCGCTGCCGCAAGTGCGGCAATTCACGATCGACTCGAACAAGAGCACCCTCGATATCCTTGATCGCGAAGCTAAGGAAGTCGAAGAGACCCGCAAGCAAGCGAAACGTCTGCGCCTGGCGCTGGAGGAAGAGATTGCGAACGGCAGTGTCGCGGTCGAGACCGAGGGCATGAAGGTCATCATTCGTATTCTTGAGAAAGCGTCGTTTGAATCGGGCGAAGCGGATGTACGCCCAGCGTTCGCGCCAGTCCTGCTGAAGATCGGCAGTATGATCGACAGCAACAGCGGTGAAATCACCGTCTCGGGGCATACGGATAACGTACCAATCTACAATGAACGCTTTCGCTCAAATTGGGACCTGTCGACTTCGCGCGCCGTATCGGTCACACACGAGTTGCTGAAAACCGCTGCAGCCGAAGAAGGCCGCTTCTCGGTAACCGGGCACGCAGATACGCGCCCGCGCGCCGACAATATTTCCGCTGAGAATCGAGCCAAAAACCGGCGCGTCGATATCAGCATTATTCGTGGTGGCGAACTGGACGAAGTGCAGAATGTAAGCATCGCCGGTCCGGCCGCACAGGCAACAAACACAGAGGCGTCCGACAATGAATGAGGGCAGCGAACACCGCAGGTCTTTCCGGATAATCGAATCCGTCTACCTGCGTTACGAAGTCATCAGCGATGACGAGTTCGCTGGCGGCATGGAGCGTCGCCGTATTCGCGTTGACAATAGCGAAGGTGTGCGTTCGCGCATGATCGACATAGATGCACGTCTTGACGAAAAACTGTTCTTGCTGAAGGCAAGTTCTGAAAAGGTCGCGGCCATCCTGGGTTTGCTGAATAGCAAACTGGACCTGATTGCCGAGCAGCTACCGGCGATCCGCGAGTGCAAGACCTCACTCGCGAAACAGCTTCCACAGGTATGCGAGCTCAGTGCGGACGGCATGGTTTTCGGCGTCAGCAAGTCTTATGCGCCGGGAACAAAGATGGTGCTGCGCCTGTTGCTTGAGTCAGATAGCCGCTACATTGAAACCTTCTGTCGCGTAGTGCGTGACGCAGAGCCGCCGGCGGCCAGCGACCAGGAGAGACCGTTCGGCATCGCCGTAGAGTTTGTAGGCATGACCGCCGCGCAGAAGGAGATCCTGATCCAGCACCTGTTTACGCGCGAGTCTGAAACACTGCGCATGCGCCGGCTCGAACTCGACAGTTAATAACTTCGCGGCTCAGGCAGTTAATGCTTCGCGAACTGCGCTGAGTTTTTCATGATAGGCAGTCTTCAGCGGCGCGAGGTCATTAATCTCGATCCCCAGCCTGACTGACGCAGGCGCTGCTACAATTTCTGCCGCGGTTTCGTCATCCATATCCGTCGTTGTATGTTGTTGCAACAAGTTGGCCATGAACACGACATCAACAAGGCTTGGCTCCTCATGAGTGAACTCGCTCATGTGCTCATTCGGCTCAAGAGAGTGCACAACGT
>JBBKWB010000020.1:0-73187 GCA_037968755.1 Woeseia sp. | reverse complement strand
GATACCAAAGATGCTCCGGAGCCCGGTGGTCCAAAGAAAATGTCCGGCATGTCGATCCTGGGTAACGAAGAAACGCCAAAATCTCTGGTGATCGTGCCGTGGAAATCGTCCGAAATGGGCGATGACATTGGTCTCTCCGATACGCTCGAAGACAGAGCGCAACCTGTCGACAAAGAGGTATTTCTCCGCGAGCTCGAATACTTCGAGATTCGCTCCGGCGAATAAAGCCCGAACGTGAGCTACGTCACTTCAATCATTGAGACGCAGGTCTAATCTGGCCGCTGTCCGGACCTGAATCCGGGATATTTTGTTAAATGAGGAATCTGAGATGGACTTTTTCTATTCGATTGTCGCCTTCTTCGCAACGGGTGGTCTGTTCATGTACCCCATTCTCCTGGTGTTCGCGTTTGGCGTCGCAATAGCGGTTGAACGCTTCGTCACCCTCTCATTGATTACGAATAAGAACCGGGTCGTTTGGGGCAAGGTACAGCCATTGCTGGACAACGGTGAGTTTAACGAGGCCCGGAAAATGACCAGCGAGGACGAATCGACGATCTCGCAGGTACTGAACATGGGTTTGTCATTGCAGGGCGCAGTGAAACGCCGCGAAGACATCGAGATAGCGATGGAGGAGAGCATGATGGAAATCGTGCCGCGCCTCGAGAAGCGCACACCCTACGTCGCGCTGGCATCGAGTATCGCAACACTGCTCGGGTTGCTCGGAACCATCATGGGACTAATCCAGGCGTTTACCGCGGTTGCCAACGCAAACCCTGCGGAGAAAGCGGATCTGTTGTCGGCCAGTATTTCCGTCGCCATGAACACGACAGCGTTCGGACTCATGGTTGCCATACCGCTGTTGATCGTACACGCGATTCTGACCAGCAAGACCGGCAGTATCGTCGATAGCCTTGAGATGGCGACGGTGAAGGCGTTAAACGT
This sequence comes from Woeseia sp., assembly GCA_037968755.1. Taxonomy (GTDB): domain Bacteria; phylum Pseudomonadota; class Gammaproteobacteria; order Steroidobacterales; family Woeseiaceae; genus Woeseia. The sequence continues at coordinate 72,245 of JBBKWB010000020.1, read as the reverse complement.
ATTCTCAAGAAGGGCGCAGCGTGCTGTTGAGGCGTAAAGACAATGGCCCGCAAACACCATTACAAACGTCGCAAGTGCAATGAGTATGAGATCGACGTCACCACGTTTTTGAATCTCATGGTCGTGTTGGTTCCGTTCTTGCTGATAACAGCCGTTTTCTCGCGAATCACGATCGTCGAGCTCGATCTGCCGAGCAATGCAAGCGGCGCTGAACCGCAGCAGGAGAGCTTCAGGGTCGAAGTCATCGTTAGAGAATCCGGGATCGAAATCGGCAACGGGACGTCGATTATCGCGACCGTTCCGAAGAAGGACGATGAATACGATCTCGAGGCGCTTTCTGAAGTGATGGTGGCGTTGAAACAGGAGTATCCGGATATCGATACGGCATCCGTATTGATGGAACCGCTTATTCCTTACGATTACCTGATTCAGGTGATGGATATCGTCCGTACTGTCGAGGTTCCGACTGACGTCGAGAACGGGTTCGAGCTGTACGCGCTGTTCTCCCAGGTCTCCGTTGGAGAAGCACCGTGAGAGATTCTCGCCGAATTAAACGGATGGGCCGAAATCGACTGAAGATTCCGAAAATGAACCTGACGTCGCTGATGGACGTCTTCACGATTCTGGTGTTTTTTCTACTCGTAAACTCCGGGTCGGTTGAAGTGCTTGATGCGCCGAAAGAGGTAACCCTTCCGGAATCGCGTGTCGAAAACAAGCCCCGTGAAACCGTGGTGATCTTCATCAGCCCAACGGAAGTTTTGGTGCAGGGAAAACTGGTTGCCATGGTTGATGACATTCTTGCCGGCAAAGAAAATGTCCTGGACCCGATCGGCGCGCGCCTGGCACAGATAAAGGAAAGCGTCATCGGAATAAACACGCTGACGGTGTCGACGAGCCAGGAGGTTACGATTCTTGCTGACAAATCGGTGCCGTTTACAGTGGTCAAGACCGTCATGTCGACCTGTACCAACGAAGGTTTCGAGAATGTTTCCCTGGCAGTGACGCAAAGAGGCGGTACCCAGGTGGCGGCGAACTAAAGCCCTGCTCATGAAGGTGACAGCGTGACAGAAGAGCTTTCAAACCAGGAATACTCGATTCGATCCGAGTTCGAGAAGAGCGAACAGGAGCTGGCGGTCTTGCAGGAGCGCCTGGACGGCGTGAACGGTGAACTCACCGCACTGGCCGAAAAAGCTCACGAGTTCGAAGTGCTGGGCACCATCTGCCGTTCGCTGGAAGAACTCGATAATCTCGGCGCCGGCGAATTATTCTGGACGTCTCGGGACGATCGCGAATCGCGGCAAACGACGCTTTCGAATGCGTATCGCAAGATTGACGAATACAGTGCCGAGATCAGTCGCGGTGAAGATCGGCGCGACTCTATCCTCGACCAGATCGGCAATCAGCATCGAGACCTGGATGAACTGCACTACAACTTGCAGGATATTGTTGAGCAGCAGGAACTCCGCAAGAACGAATGGCTTGTCGAACGCGATGCTGACGATACTCCCGCTCGTTCGCAGGTTATGCCATGGTCACGCGGTAACGAAGAAGACTGGCGCTTCCGCAAGTCTCTTGGCACTTCACTGGCGGCATCTATTGCCGTGGCACTGGTCCTGGGATCGATCGCGATTCCCATGATTGACCTGGAGCGTATCCCTGAGGTTCCGGAACGCGTCGCCATGTTGGTCAAGCAAAACAGGCCGCAATCGCAGCCGGAGCCCGAACCGGCACCGGAACCGGTATTTGAGGAACTGCCCGAGCCGGAGCCTGAAAAACTTGCTGAGACGCTGCCTGAGGAAACGGTACCCGTCAGCGAACCGAGCGTGGCGGAGAATCGTGAAGTCGACACCAAAGAGCAGGTGAGATCAAAAGGTATTCTGGCCTTCCGCGACAGCTTCGCGGATCGTGCAAATTTACGGGCAAGTACTCAACTGGGTTCAAGTGCGCGACTGAGCAATGCCGGTGAAAACGCCGTTGGCCGACCGTCGCGTTCAATGGTCACGACCAATACACCGGGCTCAAGTGGCGGCATCAATCTCGCTGACATCAGTCGCGACGTGGGTGGCGGTGGTCAGGCGATTGACGGTGTGAATGTGTCACGCGTTTCAAGTTCGATCGGTACTGGTGGTGATGGTTCGTCGAACCGACCGCTGAGTGGCGGCGCGTACGCCGGCCGCACGGACGAGGAAATACAGATCGTCTTCGACCGCTACAAGGCCTCGCTGTATCGCCTCTACAATCGCGAACTGCGAAAAAACCCCACCCTGCGTGGGCAGATCACGCTCAAGCTCACCATCGAGCCGGACGGTTCAGTGTCATTCTGCGTGACGCAGTCTTCGGATATGAACGCGCCGTTACTTGCCGAACAGGTTGTTGAGCGCGTTGTCGGATTCGATTTCGGGGCAAAGGAAGACATCGTTGCGGTTACCATAATCTACCCGATAGACTTCCTCCCGGCTGCGTAACGAGCCTTAAATATAAGCAAATTCAAGGGCTTTTGATGTCGTTATAGTCAAACTTTCAAGCTGTGATGCATGTCACCTTTTGGTGACTATCGATGCGCCATAGTCACCTTTGGATCCAAATGAATAATTAAAGGCAAAGCCACCGAAAGGTGGTGACGCAAAGTCACCGGCCTAAAGAGTTTCTTACTCAATGGTAGCGGGACCGCTCACTGACAGGATTGTCGACCGAGTCGTCCACCACGGTGTGTCGCTGCCCGCAGGCAGAATCACGGATGAAGGGTCGGATGCAATCACTTGTCACATTCTGCAGTGCCGCCGGACGAATGAACTCACGGCTGCTCGCGGTTCTCATGCTGCTTGCCTCAACCGTTGTGGTTCCGACCGGGTCCACACTGGCGGCCGAGATCACGTTCGTTTCCGTTGTAGGCTCCTGGCGCGACCCGGTAGACAGCGTACCTGGATCCCAGCCGGGCGATCCCGTCATCACAAATGGCGATCCGACCTCGAGCATCAGTTGGGGCGATACGACAGGCTCACAAAGTGGTTACGACTTTATTGCCAACTTGCCGCCGCCATTCGAGTTGCCAGGCACTATCCCGTTCTTTTCGCTCGGCACGTTTCAACATCGGAATTTCGAGGTCGGCGAACCGTCCCTGGTTTCGGTTGAGCTCGATGTGATGCTCGTGCTTGCCGTGGATGGAGTGCCTACCGGTCCGCTTAGCTTTTCCTTTACGCTGAACCACGAGGAAACCCCGAACAACCTGGATCCCTGTCCCTATCCGACACCTCCCGGGGAAGGTTGTACGGACCGCGTGACGATTGTCGCCTCGACCGACCCCACAACGTTCAACGTCGGTGGCGTCGACTACACCCTGGAAATGAGCTTCCTGGATAACGGCAGTGCCGTCGACGAATTCATCACGAGGGAAGGCGACACCGTCAACAGCACGGGCCTGGTCGGCGAATTTACCTTACCGCCGGGGCTTTCTGTTGCGAAGACCGGTCCGGCGATGATGCGTCTGGGCGAGTGGGGTAATTTCGTCATCGGCGTGCAGAACGCGAGCGAAGCCGACGCGTATACCGCAACAATTGTTGACCGGCTGCCCGACGGCTCGACCGGCGGCATGTGCGACACCACGCCGGAGATTCAGAGCGCACGCGTGTACGAGGCGGATGGCGTCACACCGGTAGCGGGGAAAGGTCCGCTGACACAGGGCGCGGACTACCTACTCGCCTACGACAACGTCGCGTGTCAGCTCACCTTCATCACGCAGACCGCCGCCTCGGTAATCGGTGTTGATGAGCGTCTGATGATCGCGTATCGAACGCAGCTCGACGCCAATTCCCAGGATGGCGTCACGCTGACGAACGTGGCTGGCGCAACCCAGTGGTTCAACCAGGACGCCTCGACCGAATACCGGCGCACGCTCACCGACGGTACCGTTGGCGTTGGCGATCACGAGGATGCGCACAGCGTTTTGGTCGACCTGCCGGCGCTGCAGTTCGAGAAAACAATAATCAATGTGACGACAGGAGAGGATCCGGGCACCGTCGCGTCGCCGGGCGATACGCTGCGATACACATTGCGAGTCGAGAACGCGGGCAATTCCCCGCTCGACAGCTTTGAAATTGTTGATGAGCTCGACAACCTGAACGCGACGCCGATGTTCCAGGCAGGAACATTGAACGTCATCCAACTGCCTCCGGGTGCCGACGATTCGAACAGCGATGCGAACGGCGGAGCTGCCGGCACCGGCTTGCTCGACATTCGTAACTTGAGTATCGGCGGACTGGGCGAAGAAATATTTGTCGTCTTCGAAGTCCAGCTCGTGCCGGTCATCGCCAACGACAGCATTGTTCTGAATCAGTCACAGGCAAACTCCCTGGGCTACACGGTGGCTGTCAGTGATGACCCTTATGTCAATGGAGCTGCCGATCCGAATGTCGCAGGTGATGAAGACCCGACCGAGATCCTGATCCAGTCGGCACCCGAGTTTGTCGTGCAAAAAATTTCCAGCTACCTGGACGGAAATCCGAATGTACTGCTGGCCGGCGAGAGACTGCGCTATACGATAACCGTGCAGAACGTTGGCACCGACAATGCGACCGGCGCTTACATCGTCGACCAGGTTCCTGCATACACGACCTACATAGCGGACAGCACGACCCTGAACGGTGTCGCTGTTCCGGATGCGGCGGGTTCGCCGCTGATCGATGGCATCGAAGTCAATGCCCCGGAGGATACGACACCGGGTGTCCTTAACGCCGGTGTTGCTGACAACACGGCGACGATTATCTTTGAGGTCATGGTCAACGCCGACACAGTCGACGGTACCGTTATCTCGAACCAGGCATTTGCCAGCGCTGTTGATTTCAATATTGCCGATGTGCCATCCGATGATCCACGTACCGAGCTTCCGGATGATCCGACGCGCGACATCATCGGCAACTACCCGCTGTTATTTGCCACGAAGACTGCCGCACTCCAGATCGACAATAGTTCGCCGGGCATCGTCGACCCCGATGATGTGCTGCGCTACACCATTACCATTTACAACAATGGCACCGTGCCCGCGACCATTGTTGAACTGTTTGACGATGTGCCGGCGAATACAAGCTACGAAGCCGACAGCACAACGCTAAACGGATCGCCGCTGGGTGTTCCGGATAACGGCGTGTTCCCACTTGCATCCCGAATCGACGTGAGCTCGGCCGACCTGCCCGCTCCCGGGCCCGGCGAAGGCGTTCTCTCGCCCGGCGAGTCGGCTGTTGTGCAGTTTGACTTGCGAGTTGACGCCGCAACGCTTCGTGGCACGCTGATCGTGAACCAGGCGACCGTTTACAGTGACGAAATCGCGAATATTCTCACCGATGGCGACGGCAACCCGGCGACTGGTCCAGAGCCGACAGTTGTGGTTGTAGGCGATGTGCAGACACTGACAATCGTCAAAGAGCTAGCGGTCGTCGGTGGTGGAGCTGCGCTTGCCGGAGCTACGCTGGAGTATGTCGTTACGGTGCGCAACGTCGGCGCACTACCTGCGCTGTACGTCACTCTCCGCGACGATCTCGATGAAACCAATCCCGGATACCTGATGTACGTCGACCAGTCGGCGACACTGAACGGCCTGGCGAATGGAGTCACGGTAGTCGGCCCGGTAATTACTGTCGATTACTTCAATGACTACGGCCCGCTCGAGCCCGGCGAAACCATTGTGCTGCGATTCAGGGCCGTCATCAATCCGACACTCGTCGAAGGTACGACCCTGGCCAATACCGCACGCGTTTACTGGGACGATCCGCAACAGCAGGCCGAAGCGCTCGTCACGATCGATGTTGGTGCGATGCCGGATGCAGGCATGTTGAGTGGTGATGTCTTTCATGACGCCGACCATGACAACACGCCTGATGGTTTTGAGCGCGGTCTCGAGGCTTGGCTTGTCGAACTGCTGCTCGATGATCAACCGGTACGCTCGATGGTTACGGATATCGACGGATACTACCGGATCACGAACATTGCGCCCAACTACGTGGCGAATCAGACATATTCGTTGCGCTTCAGTGCACCCGGGGCCCTATCCACAACGGCGCTGCTCGGCCAAACAGACTCGGACTTTACCGATGGCCAACAACGCATCGACGAGATTGATGTACAGGAAGGTAGCAATCTACTTGCCCTGAATATGCCGGTCGATCCCAACGGCGTCATCTACGATTCTGTTGGAAGAACTCCGGTCGGCGGCGCGGTCGTGACAATGGTGGATCCACGCAATGGAGTGGCGCTGCCGTCCGCCTGTTTCGATGATCCGAATCACCAGGGCCAGGTCACTGTTCCGAATGGCTACTACAAATTCGACATCAATTTCTCGGACCCGAGCTGCCCGAGCGGCTTGAACTATCTGCTGCAGGTTGTAGCACCGGACACGACGTTCGTGCCGGGTGTATCCGAGCTGATTCCGCCAGCATCGGATGTCACTACATTGCCATTCGATGTTCCGCTGTGCCCGGGTTCGGCGGCGGATGCAGTTCCCGGAACGCCGCAGACTTGCGAAGCGCAACTGTCAGAATTCCCGCCCCCGACGTCTGTCGCCGCGCGCAGTGCGGCAACCGATTACCATCTTTTCGTGAGACTGGATGCCAGCCAGTCACCCGGCTCGAGCCAGCTGTTCAACAACCACGTGCCGCTGGATCCGCGCCTCGGTGGTGCAGTTGCAGTCACCAAGACGACACCGATGCTGAACGTGACTCGCGGACAACTGATTCCCTACATCATTACGGTAAGCAATACCTTTGGTGTCGCGCTGCAGGACGTTGACGTCGTCGATCGCTTCCCGCCTGGATTCCGCTACATCGAAGGGTCGGCGAGATTCGACGACCAGCCACTGGAACCCACCATCGCCGGACGTGAGCTGACCTGGTCAGACTTTACGCTGGCTGTCGATGGTCGCCATACGATCAAACTCTTACTCGCGGCGGGTGGCGGGCTCACGGAAGGCGAATTCGTAAATCGCGCCCAGGCGTTGAACTCAATTCTGGGCAGTGCCATTTCCGAAGAAGCCTCGGCGACCGTACGCATTATTCCGGACCCGACCTTCGACTGTACCGATGTGACCGGCAAAGTCTTCAATGACGCCAATCGCGACGGTATTCAGGACAGCGGAGAAGAAGGCCTGTCTGGCGTGCGCCTGGTGACGCCGACCGGATTGGTCGCAAACACCGATGCGCACGGCCGCTATCACATCACTTGCGCGATCGTGCCGAATGCAAATCGCGGCAGTAATTTCGTGCTGAAGCTTGATAACCGGACATTGCCGAGTGGCTTCCGACCATCAACGCGACCCGTTCAGGTGCAGAGAGCGACGCGTGGTAAGGCGCTGCGACTGAACTTCGGCGCGTCGATTCACCGGGTTGTCGGTCTCGACATCGCCGACGCGGTATTCGAACCCGGTGAAGTGGCCATGCGTCAGCAGTGGATTCCGCGCATCGACATGCTGATCGAAGAGTTGCAGAGGGCGCCGGCGACACTGCGTCTTTCTTACGTCGCAGATATCGAATCCGAGGCACTGGTTGAGCACAGACTGCAAAGCATGAAATCTCAGATTCGAACCGCTTGGGAAGAGCTGAATTGTTGCTACGAGCTCGTTATCGAACCCGAAGTTCATTGGCGCCTCGGCAAGCCGGCCAAACAGCCGCGGAGGGTTGAGCAATGAAAGCACTGGCCCGCACGATCGCACTGCTGTTGTGGCTGCCGCTGGCGGCGATGGCACAGGATGTCGATGAGATGTCAATGGGCGAGGCCGTCGAACGTCATTTGACGAATGACCTGGAGTTCACACAGTGGGTGCAGGACCCGGCGCGCCTCAAGACAGAAGCAAGTGATGAGATAGAGATTCGCGAAACGCTCGAAGACGGCCTCGAAACAATCAAGCTGGGTAACGTCGTCGCGCCAATACTCTTCGAAACCGGTGTTGCACAGATTCCTGAAGATACGGTCGGGGAATTGAGCAAGATTCTCGATGGCATGAAAGACCGGCTGAATGTTCGCCTGCACCTGGTGGGTCACGCAGACAACCAACCGCTTTCGCCGCGTCTCGTTGCCGTTTACGGGGACAACATGGGCCTGTCGGAGGAACGAGCAGGCGAAGTAGCGGAGTACATGCAAACGGCACTCGCGTTGCCAGCCGAAGCAGTTGCGTATTCGTGGCAGGGTGACCTGAGCCCGGTCGCATCCAATAGCTCTGCGGCCGGACGCGCACAGAATCGCCGCGTCGAAATCGAAGTGTGGTACGACGAAGTGCGTGACCAGGTTACGCTCGAGGAGTACCTCGTCAAACACGAGGTCACAACGGTTAAGGTCTGTCGTCTCGAAACAGTGTGTAAGCTAAAATACGTCGATGGCCACGCGCGGCGCGCCCGGGTGCAGAATCTGATTGCACCGCTGCACTACGACGCAGAAGCCGTCGAGATAAACGATGCATTCCTCGAGCAGGTCCAACAGGGATTCAGCAACCTCGACGACAAAGAAAACGTCGTCGTGAAGTTCGTTGGCTTCACCGATGGCATGCCACTGAGTGGTCGCACGGCACGAATTTACGGTGACCACACGGGTCTGTCCAAAGCGCATGCGCGTCGTGTTGCGTTGGCCGTGCAGGATAAACTGGCACTGCCGACCAGCGCTGTCGAAAGCGATGGCCAGGGTTCCGAGAAGCCGCTGAGTAACAACGCAACGGCACAAGGACGAGCGCTCAATCGTCGCGTAGAAGTTGAATTCTGGTATGACGACTCCTTGCAGGATCTGCCGGACGAGCCACAATTGTGTCCGGGTGACGCCGGCGCGGAAATGGTAACGAGAATCTACGATCCGCCGTGGGGCACCATTGCCGATATTACATTTGCCGACGGCCACCCCGTCGTCCCGGATGGCTATTCAGCGATCTTGAATCGCGGCCTCCAGGATGTAGCGGACAAGACCAATCCGCGGCTGCGCTTCGTTGGCTACACGCGGAACGAGCGCCTGGCCCGTCGTACTGCGAGTGTTTACGAAGATGACGTCGGCTTGTCCGCATCACGTGCGCGTCGGGCAATGGAACAAATCGCGGCCGATATGCAGCTTGGTCCGGAACAGGCAGAGTTCGAAGGCCGTGGTTTTGTGCACTCGGATGACGTCGTCAATGCCGGATTCATTCAAGGCGAGACATCGCATGTCTCGGTGCAGGTCGTCTACGACGAACTCGCATTGCTGGATGACTACGAAGGTGTCGATATCACTCGCATGACGCGCGAGGTCAACCCGGAGAACCCGCTTGGGCTGAACCTGATGCGGATTACCGTGGACGGCGAACCCATCGACGATCCGAAACGTAGTTCGGCGGATATCCAGCGTTGTACGGATGTCGCCTTGGCAGGGGCCGATATTAAATTTGGCTTCGACAACATGCGGTCAGCTCCGCGACTCAGCGTTTCGGCGGAGCCGGAACGTATTGCTGTCGTGGAACTGGATGACGGCGAAACGATTGCTACGGATGTGCAGTTCCGGATGTACACCAACTACTCACACTTTCTCGATCGCGCCGAAGTACGAATTTTTGAAACCGGGCAATCGCTGGAGAGTGAACCGCTGGATGTTGTCGAGTTAGAGGTCGGCGGCACATCGAGATGGCGGCCGACATCCGAGGACTTCCGGGCGCCGGTCGGGAAGCTGGCCTACGTGGTAAGAGCCTACGGCGCGGATGGTAATTTTGATGAAACTCAGCCCAAAGCATTGTCAATCGATTACGACGCCGACGTTGAGATCAATGGGACCGAAACTCAGGACGGCATCAAGAAGCCCAACCCGGATGGCGTGCTGTTCGCGGCATACGGTGAAAATACGCTGGGACTGCAGAACGTCGGGCTCAGCAGCGGAACGGTCAGCGTACGCGGCAGCGGTATTTCCGCAGACAAGGAAGTATGGGTCGCCGGGCGGCCGATTCCCGTGAATGAAAACGGTGAGTTCGTTGCCGAGGAAATTCTGCCGCAGGGCCTGCACACGGTCGAGGTTGCCGTGCTGGACAAGGAAGGCCGCGGCGAGCTCTTTTTGCGTGACCTGGAGTTTGATGAGAAGGACTGGTTTTACGTCGGCATGGCGGACCTGACCGTATCGAGCAGCAAATCCAGTGGTCCGATGGATCTGCTGCAAGGCGCGAACTCCGGAGTCGACCCGGATTCCAGCGTCGACGGTCGACTGGCTTTTTTCGTGAACGGAAAATTCGGCGATCACTGGCGCGTCATGGCCAGCGCCGACACCCGCGAAGGCTCAATCGAAGATATCTTCAGCGGCTTCATGGATAAGTCGCCTGACGCATTTTTCCGCCGCATTGACGAAAAGTATTACTACCCGACGTTCGGCGACGATAGCACCGTTGCAGAGTTGGCTCCGACGATGGGCAAATTTTTCGTGCGCGTCAGCCAGGACGACAACTACGGCCAATGGGGCAACTTCAAGGTTGGCTACGTTAACAACGAGCTGGCACACGTCGACCGCGGTCTGTATGGCGCGAATCTGCACCACCAGTCCGACGCGACGACGGATTTCGGCGAGCAACGCTACAGTGCAGATGTTTACGCGGCCGAGCCGGGCACGATTGGCAGCCGCGAAGAATTCCGGGGTACGGGTGGTTCCTTGTACTTCCTGAAACGTCAGGACCTGTTGCAGGGATCGGAGCGCGTTCGTATCGAGCTGCGCGACAAAGCGTCAGGCATCGTGACCGGCGTGGTCAACCTGACACCGATGATCGATTACGACATCGACTATCTGCAGGGCCGCGTCGTGCTGAGCGAGCCGCTGGCATCGACGGCGGACGATAATCTGCTGATTCGCAGTGGTGCCGTTTCGGGCGACGACGCGTACCTCGTCGTGCGGTACGAATACAGCCCGGGGTTTGATTCAATTGATGCGTTGTCCGTCGGCGGCCAGGCGCATTACTGGATCGGTGATCACGTGAAGCTCGGGGTGACCTCTAACGCCAATGAGCAAGACGGCGAAGACAGCTCTCTACAGGGCGCTGACCTGACATTGAGGCTCGCGCCGGAGTCGTGGTTGAAAGTTCAGCAAGCGACGAGCGAAGGCTTGTTGTCGATGCCGTTGTTTTCCACAGACGGCGGCTACGAATTCAATAGCTACGACGCAACTCAGTTCGTGAACGCCAAGGCCGATGCCAGTCGTGCTGACCTCAGCTTGAAAGTCGACGACATCATAGACTTCGGCATCAACGCGCGCATGACGATGTACGTGCAGGAAGTCGATGCGGGCTATTCGGCCCCGGGGCTGACGGCTCTCACGGACTCGAAAAACTATGGCGGCACATTCAGTCTGCCGGTGGGCGATCGATTCAGGCTCGGCGCCAAGATCGACAATCGAGATCAGTTGCAACGCATCGAAACGCGCGCACAGGAATACAACATCGGTTATCGAGTCGGCGACCATTGGGACATAAGCCTTGGTTACCGCGAGGATGAGCGTACTGATCGATCCATTATCGTGCCCCTGACCCAGGACGAAGGCGAACGAGCAGACGCGGTCCTGCAGGTCGGCTTCGACTCGCGATCGGACTGGAATGTGTACGGATTTGTGCAGGACACAATGTCCGTCACCGGTAGCCGGGAAGAGAACGCACGTGCTGGCTTGGGCGGCACGGTGCAGATTTCAGAGAAACTGCAAATCGACGCCGAGGTCTCGGATGGCGATCTCGGTGGCGGCGGGCGACTCGGCTCGAACTACAAGTACTCGGATTACACGAGCCTGTATCTCAACTACACGCTGGAGAACGAGCGTGCCGACAACGGCCTGAATACTGCTCGTGGCAGCCAGGGCAATCTCGTTGCCGGTGTGAAGTCGCGATTTTCAGACAGCACCAGCGTTTTCCTCGAAGAGCGCTACCAGCGCAAAGGCACGATGCTGGGACTGACCCATTCAACTGGCATCAATTTCGCGCCGGGCGAGAAGTGGAGTTTCGGCCTGAACACCGATGTCGGTACGTTGCAAGACACGTATACAGGCGCTGAAACCGATCGCGTTGCCGGTGGCATTCAGATTGGTTTCGCGACGGGCGATATGCAACTTGCCAGCGGCATAGAGTATCGAAACGACGATGTAGAGCAAACCGATCTAAGCCGCAACGAGCGGCAGACCTGGTTGTTCCGGAACAGTCTTAAGTACCAGGTCGGACCGTCGGGACGCATCGTTGGCAAGCTTAATCACTCGGAAAGCGAGAGTTCACTGGGTACGTTCTACGACGGCGGGTTTACCGAGGCGGTGGCAGGTTACGCCTACCGCCCCGTCAGCAATGATCGTCTCAATGCGATGGTCAAATACACTTATTTCTACAACGTACCGACATCGGACCAGGTGACGCTGCAAAACATCGCTGCGGAGTTTATCCAAAAGAGCCACATCGCAGCAGTCGACGTCATTTACGATTTGACGCCGCGATTCTCCATCGGTGGCAAGTACGCTTATCGTCTTGGACAGGTGAGCCTGGATCGCAACGACCCGACCTTCTTCGAAAACAACGCGCATCTGTACGTGTTGCGTGGTGATTACAAGTTCGGTGACGACTGGGAATTCATGACCGAAGTCCGCTTGCTCGACATGCCGGACCTGAGTGAAAGTCGCAGCGGATTCCTGACCACTGTGTCGCGCTACTTCGGGGACAATCTGAAAGTTGGGCTGGGCTACAACTTTACGGACTTCTCCGATGACCTGACCGATCTCAGCTTCGATCACCAGGGTGTTTTTCTTAACGTGACGGGAAGCCTGTAAAGGCAACGCCCCGGATTGCCGCGACTCGGCCATCACCCTTTCCAGCACATCCGGGTCCCGCCAGCTAGCACCCTTAGGTCGCAGCGCAAAAACGACGGCGATGGCCAGAATCATCGTGACAAAAGCAATCCACGACACCCTGGGACTGAACCGTTAAAGCGCCTGTAGAATGCCCGGCAAGCAACGCGCCGGAATACTGATCCCCATGTCATCGACCAACTTCAGAAAGCAGGGTCCGCCGTCCGCATTGACGATGTTTGAGGCGGAAGCCGAAGGCATGGCGGAATTGAAGAAAGCCGGCGCCGTTCGCGTGCCCGAAGTCTACGACGTTGGCACCGATGCGGAGGGTGCCTACATCGTGATAGAGCGTTTCGAGTTCGAGCGCGGTGGGGAACGCGATGCGGCCACACTCGGTGCAGGGCTCGCGACGCTGCACCGGCACACAGCAGACCTGCACGGCTGGCACCGCGACAACACGATCGGGCCGACGCCGCAGCTCAACCCCCAGACCGATGACTGGGTCGCGTTCTTCCGCGCACATCGCCTGCAGTTTCAGCTCGACCTGGCCGCCCGCAACGGTTACGCGGGCGAATTACAGGACCGGGGCAACCAGCTCGCGGAGCGGCTCGGCGATCTTTTCGAAGGCTATGACCCGGCACCGTCATTGCTGCACGGCGACCTGTGGGCCGGCAACTGGGGAGTGGCTGAGGGCGTGCCGGTAATCTTCGATCCGGCCGTTTACTTTGGCGATCGCGAGACCGACATCGCGATGACGCAGTTGTTCGGTGGTTTCGGCGCCGCGTTCTACCGTGAATACGAACGCGCCTGGCCGCTCGCAGCCGGAAATGCTGAGCGTCTCGAGCTGTACAAGCTCTACCACGTTCTTAATCACCTGAACCTGTTCGGCTCTGGGTATCTCGGCCAGGCGTTGTCGATCCTGCGTCGGCTCACCGGTAGTTTTCACAAGCTCTAACGAACGCGGTCAACGTGCGTGCATAATGTTGTGCATGACACATACGAATAGTCGGTACCTGCATTACCTGCCGCTTTCGGTCGCAGTGTTGCCGCTCGTCACGATCAATATTAGCTACCTGGTGGCGGTTGCCGTAGAGCATCTGCCAGCGTGCATTCCGTATGTCTCGGGTTGCACCACGGTTAGTGCGGCGGGACGTGCCGTGCCTGAAAGCCTGATATTCAAGTCCGGTATGGTGTTGTCGGCCGTCACCCTTGTTCTGTTGTGGCATCGAATCGCCGCATTTCTGCAACCGGGCGGCAAGCCTTCATCGCGAGTGGTCTTAATACGGGTATTCAGTGTGCTTGCAGCGCTGTCACTGGTAGTCCATGTGATCGCCCTGGGTTTTAAAGGGGATGATTTCCGGCAGCTGCGACGAATTAGTATCGACGGTTTCGCGCTTGGCAACCTGATTGTACAAATTCTGTTTATTGCCCTGTACCGCCCGATGCGGATCGAGACGACGCGGAAACTCTATCGCTGGCTGGTCGTGCTTTGTATTGCACCGCCGGCGCTGGCCATTGCCATGGAACTGGCAAAGTGGCTGGGTGCGCCACGGCACCAGACCAATAACATCGGTGCGTGGAATGCCTTTGTCGTGGTCAGCGGTTACTACGTGGTCGTCGCCCGTATCTGGTGGCGTCACGGAATGGCCGGTGGTCGCGCCGCATCGCCGAGCGAGTAGTCGCACACACCTGGCGGTGCTGATATCGGACTGGGCGATTAGACCGCCGAATTCTGGCCAGGGTTTGTTTTCGGGGAGGCGGCTAAGCAAAAAGAAACGCGAAAACCAGCCCCAACAAAAACGCCCAAAAAATGTACCGGATCAAGTTGAGCTGTTTTGAGATATCTTCATCGTCGAGAGCGCGAAGCGCTTTGCCCTTCAAGAACAGACGAAAAGCGTTCGAGCTCCAGTGTCTGTCTTTCTCACCGATTATTCGATCCCAAATCGCCGGGTGCCTACGGCGCACTTCTCTATCAAGCTTGCTCGCTGAATACAGGTAGGCGATAAAGGCCAGCAGAGCGGGGCACATCATCAAAAACATTTGTAGCGATTCGGGTATCAACGGCCTAATCAAATTGCAGCTTCAGAGTACGAAGTGAAACGTCCGTCATCTCTGCAATTGATCGAGGCCCGGCATGACGCCAATGCCATCGTATATTGCGGGGGTCATGTACATCGAATTGTTGACAGATTCGCTGGTCGCGCAATTGTTGCTCTTGTTGATTTCGACCAACGTATCGTCGACGTTGACACACGCTGCCAGGAATAGTGGCGGCACACCCACCCCCATCGGAATGACGAAGGGCAGTTCCATGCTCTGGTCTTTCTCCTTGGGGCCAAGCGATCGCAGCGTTCGCTCGCCGATTACGATCGCCGTGCGGACATCTATCTCCGGTTCATCGGAAATGTAGTAGCGAACGGTCGATTCGGCCGAACGGGCTTCGCCGACGTTAGCTACGAGGTCTGAAAGGTAAATGGTGGCGCCCGACCCCGCCATGATAATGGGCGGGATGAACGCTTGAACCGTCAGATCGGGCGTTCCGTATTCCTCCTCGACCGCGTCAACCACCGGGGTCGAACTGGAAGCACAACCGGCCAATACCGTAACCAGGGCTAACATTGCAGCGGATCTCATATCGCGCGCCTCTCAGACAATCTGCACCAATCATAGGATGGAATAATTGGCACGGACACGATGGGTGTCACAGTGTGTATGGACTATATCCCTGACCCGGTTTCGGCCCCGATCCGTTCGAGCAGAGTGCACCTCGGAAGAGGGCTGAATCCCGCTGCGGAACTCGCTCAAAGCTCAAGTAAAGGATGTTTCCGCAAGGCCCAATACGTGTATAGATTCTCGCAAAAAGTTTACTTGAACGTGGCAACCAGCACTCGTTGACGGCGATTCTCGGCCATCAACGGCGGGCCAGTGTATCCTCAACCTGATCACTCTTGCCGGTTTCGCACCTGCGGTTTACGGCCTTTTCGTACTGGATGCCGTTGCGTTCGTTGCTGGCTTCTCGACCGCATGTTGTGGTTGTACCAGAACATGCCTGCAGAGAACGAAAGGTGCCGCAGCTGGCTGTACCAGGACGACTACGCAAATGGACAGTAACGTAAAAAAGAGAGTCGTAATCGTGGGAGCCGGTTTTGCCGGCCTGTTTGCGACACGCGGGCTGCGCCGCGCGAATGTTGATGTCACCTTAATTGATCAACACAACTATCACCTGTTTCAACCCTTGCTCTACCAGGTAGCCACTGCCGGCTTGGCGCCCTCGGATGTGGCCTGGCCAATTCGGGGCATTTTGCGTAAACAAAAAAACGCGACCGTGCTGCTCAGCCGGGTAACGGGTGTGGACAGGGCTGCAAAAGAAGTCATTACACCTGAGCATAGAGTGCCGTACGACTACCTGGTGATTGCTACAGGCGCGCGGCACGCCTATTTTGGACACGAGGCGTGGGAGGAATTCGCGCCTGGCCTGAAGAGTATCGACGATGCAACGGCCATCCGCCGGCGCGTGCTGATGGCGTTCGAGCGTGCCGAGATGACGGACGACGTGCAAGAGCGCGAACGATTACTGAACTTCGTAGTGGTTGGCGCGGGACCGACCGGCGTTGAATTGGCCGGCACGATTGCCGAGCTCGCGAGGAGAACCCTGGCCGCTGACTTCAGGCGAATAGATTCGCGCAGTGCGCGCGTACTGTTGGTTGAGGCAGGCCCACGCGTCTTGACGGCATTTACTGAGAAGTTGTCGACTTACGCCCAGGAAGCACTCGAGAAACTTGGTGTCGAGGTGCTGCTGGGAGAGGCGGTTACGCATTGCGACGCGAACGGCGTCATTGTGGGCGGCAATAAGATTCCTTCGTCCACTGTATTGTGGGCGGCGGGCGTCGCAGCGTCGCCCGCAGGCAACTGGATTGGTGCCGACATCGATCGAGCCGGGCGTGTTGTTGTGGACGCTGACTTGTCTGTGCCCGGCCACCCCAATATTTTCGTAGTCGGCGACACGGCGGCTGTTAATGACAAGAACGGCAAGCCAGTACCTGGCATAGCACCGGCGGCAAAACAGCAAGGGCGATACGTTGCAAAGGTGATCCGAGCGCGTCTGGATTCGAAGAAAGCGCCTGCACCGTTCAACTATCGACACGCCGGCCACCTCGCAACAATTGGCCGCAAATCCGCTGTTATCGAACTTCCCCATCTGCGCTTGTCGGGGTTTATCGCCTGGTGGGCATGGGGAATCGCTCACATCTATTTCCTCATTGGCGTGCGCAGCCCGATCGTTGTCGCCAGCAACTGGCTATGGCAGTACCTGACCTATGGGCGTGGTGCGCGCTTGATAACAGGACATAAGGAACGCGACGCTTCTCGGAGTGCGAAATGAATCTCTCCTAACATGACTCACTGAATCGAACCCTGTGTCGGTGGTTCGACCGATCTACGGTAGACTCTCAGCAATGTCATTGCCCGCGGTTCACATTGTTACGCTGCTAATCATTGGCTTCTCTGTCTTTGCAGCGGCCATCTTGCTCCTCGCCTACCTGTTCTTTCTAGCGAACATGCAGAAAACGATCGCAGGAAAATCAGCCTGCGCCGTTTTGCTGCTGTCGCTGGCGGGCCTGCAGCTGTATCACTTCAGCTACCTGCTTCTCGGTGCAGGTGATCTGTTCGAGCATCGTCCCTACGTAGTGCTGCTACTGGCGACACCGCCCGCGTTCTATTTCTTCAGCCGCGAACTCTTGCTACCCGATTCCACCTGGTCGCTGTGGCAATTACCGCATGTTATTCCGGTGCTGCTGGGTTTGTTCATGCTCGTCAACGTTGTGGCACCGGTCGCACTCGCGATTGGCGCTGGTTACTCAATCTGGCTTGTACGTATCGTTTACGGCATGCGCCGCCATGTAGGACGGTTTCGCTTCGAGATGTTTTTCTTCGGCTTCTTTGCTGTCCTCGCCATCCTGGTGTTGCTGCTCTTTGTTCTTGTGCCGTACCTCGATGCGTCGGTGTTCTACATCTCGTACGCAAATTTTACGGGCGTTGCCTTGTTGCTGGTGGTCGCCGCACTGATCGTATTCCCGGAGATGCTTGACGACATCACCGACGTTGCCCGCATCACCTACGCCAAAACCACGCTCAATGATGTCGATATCGACACGAAAGTCCGTGACCTGGAACAGGCAATGTCGGCCGACAAGCTCTACCAGAATGAGAACCTGAATCTAAAGATGCTGGCCGAGGCCATTGGCCTGTCCGGGCATCAGTTGTCCGAACTCATCAATACGCGCTTCGGCACTGGTTTTTCGCAGTACGTACGAGAACAACGCATAGCCGAGGCCAAGCGCTTGCTGATGGAAGACAAAAACGCCTCGATCCTGTCGATCAGCCTGGCGACGGGCTTTCGTTCGCAGTCGAATTTCTACGCCGCCTTCCGGGAGATTGCGGGAATGGCGCCCGGGGCCTATCGAGACACTCCTGACTGATCATTCCGGATCTCTGTAACCCCCTGAATCAAAAGCATTCCCGAAGTACCTGTTCCTGAAAGATCAAACAGGAGGCCAGCGCCGTTGACCTGAATCTACGATCCCAATACGTACTGGAATCGGGAGTATCAGGTGACGAGACGCAAGTACTGGGACGAATGGCTGGACGGCCTTCAGGACCGATACGGGCAAAAGCGCATTGTCATGCTTGCAGTGCTGTTCATCACCGGGCTTGCGTCGCTCGTGATCCAGCAACTCATTCGGCATGACCTGGACCACACCGCCTTGTTATACCTCGCCGTGCCCTACGTCGTTGCGGTGCTGATCACCCTGCTGCGGCCATACAAAGACAACGACAAGTGGTGGGCGCGGTACGTCAGCCACTCGGTAACGGCGCTGGTCGTTTTTCTGGCCAGCTCCACGGTGCTGTTCGAGGGTTTTATCTGCGTACTGTTCTTCATGCCGATCTACTTCTTCGGCGTCACGCTGGCGTTCATCGCAAGCTGGATCGGTGTCGCCCGGAGCGGGCGCAAAGGCAATACCTATGCGACGGCCATTCCTCTACTGATCGCATTCCTGTCGATCGAGGGGACCTCTGATGTGACCACCTTCGACCGACACAACATGGCAAGCGCAACGGCGACGACTACGATCCCGAGCGAACAATTGCTGCAAAACCTTGCAACGCCGTTTGAGCTACCGAGCAGTGATGACTGGATGCTGGGCCTTTTTCCGATGCCGCATTCCATCGAGGCCGGCTCACTCGCAGCGGGCGATATCCACCGTGTGCATACGCGCTATCACCGCTGGTTCGTCACCAACACACATGAGGGCGTAATTGAACTGCGCATCGACTCCGTAACGCCCGAGCGGGTCACCGTCTCGTTTGTTCGCGACACCAGCTTTTTCTCTTCCTATGTGACGTTGGTCGGATCTGATATCCAGTTCGTGACCGACGAGAACGGCCTCACCCATGTTTCATTAACCGTTAGCTATGAGCGTCGCCTCGACCCGGCCTGGTATTTCCAGCCCGTTCAACAGTACGCGATGCGAGCGATGGCTAGCCATCTGATCGAAGTGGTAATTATCCGTGACTAAAAAAATCAATGCCTATGCAAACCCCCGGATTGATCGACCTGAAGATCGTGCCGACGCACTGCGGGGCACCGTCTGCGCAGACTCCGTAAAGGTCATCTGGGTCGGTTCAATGTTTCTTCTCGGCACCATCGGCAGCGCGTTAACGTTCTCGACAAGTGCGCTGTTGCTGTTCGTGGTCTCAACAGGCATTACGTTGTGCCTCGGGCACTCGCTCGGGATGCATCGCCGCTTCATCCACCGCAGCTATAACTGCCCAAGCTGGATGGAATACCTGTTCGTACATCTTGGTGTGCTGGTGGGCCTGGCAGGGCCGTTCGGCATGTTGCAGACGCATGACCTCCGGGACTGGGCGCAACGTCAACCCGAATGCCACAGCTATTTTTCACACAGTGAGTCCTGGTACCGGGATTTCTGGTGGCAGTTGTTCTGCTCGATCCGGCTCGATAACCCGCCAGAGATCGCGATTGAGCCAGAGATTGCCAATGACCGCGTGCATCAGTTCATGGAAAAGCACTGGATGTTGCAACAGCTGCCATGGGCGCTTGTTTTCTTCGCCATCGGCGGCTGGGCCTGGGTGTTCTGGGGCATTTGCAGCCGCGTGAGTGTATCGATCCTGGGTCATTGGCTTATCGGGCATTTTGCTCACAACACCGGGCATCGCGACTGGCATGTCAACGGCGCAGCTGTGCAGGGTTTCAATGTGCCGTTTGCCGCGCTACTGACAATGGGTGAGAGCTGGCACAACAATCATCATGCGTACCCGGGTTCGGCCAGGCTCGGACTTGAGCCTGGGCAGTGGGATCCGGGTTGGTGGGTTTTGGTGGCGCTAGAGCGTGTTGGGCTGGTTTTGGATCTGGTCACGGCTGATAGTCTTGCGGCGCGGCCGGAGCTGGTGCGATGCGAAAATATTGAGTCAGCCATTCATTAAACTGCGCAGTGATGCAGCCTGGATGACGGACGCGCGGGCAACAAATTGAAGAACATAGACAAACCGCCTCCGACTGCGTTCTGAAAATCCGCGTGTCGGTGGTTCGATTCCGCCGCTGGCCACCATTCAGAACAAAGTGTAAACCATGTGTCCGGAACAATTGGTAAGCTATGCGTTGAGTAGCTTTAACATCGCTTAGCAAAGAGCCGCACAGCAAGTTAAGCGGCGGATACAGTGATTATTCAGCCTCCGGGCCTTGTCCCTTCGAGGACTCGCCATGTCCAACTTTGAAACGACTCTGCCGCTGCCACCTTACTGGGGCGACGATCAACTCTCCGAGTCCTTTACAGACGCATTCAACAATTCTTTGGCGACGTTTGTTCGGAAACGACCACAGTTCGAAACTCTGCTGAGAGTCGATAAAGCGTTTCACAAGATTGTGGAAAACCTCTCAAACCCGTCAGATTTCCTGGCATCTTTTCTTCTAGTTCGCGCTCACTCGGCATATCGCGCTTCCGCTAGGCTGGCTTGTAGCGGACAGGTTGCGGAAACATTTCCGGTACTTCGTTCCTGCATCGAATATGCTCTTTATGCCCTACACATAAACGTGAATCCTGAGTTAGGGAAAGTGTGGATACGTCGCCATGACGATGGACCTTCGTTAAAGAGGTGCCGACGGGAGTTCATGCATGTAAACGTTGTGAACGCTCTTCAGACTAAGGACTCGCGTCTTCATGAGAAAATAGTTCAATTGTACGTGCGAACGATTGAGTTTGGAGCGCACCCGAATGAAAGAGAAGTTTCAAGCGGCATGACGCTTGAATAGGGTGTTGACCAGAGTACTGTCCAGATGCGCTACTTTCATAGCGGTGAACTGTTTTTGGATCACGCGATTAAGTCAACATCACAGTTTGGTCTGGGAGCACTTAGTGTCTTCGAGCACGTATTTCCGGAACGATTCAGGTTGCTGAACATCGACTCGGAGTTAGAGTCAATGCGCAGAATACTTTGAAAAAAATAGGCCACGTTATGCGGACCGCGTTTCCATTCAAGACTTAAAGTGGGACGGTGATGACTTACAAGGTGAACCTGAGATTCGGATAAGAGGTTTGCCGAAACCGTCTGACCTAGCGGGAATGGAGATAGTGTTTTCTGCTAACCAATGGGAGCGTTGTTCCGGAGCAGACCATTGGCTCGTTCATCGCTTAACTGAAGATGTCGTACCGCATCCGGGCGAGATCGAGATTAGTCAACGTACCTCAGTTCGAACGACATATTGCAGTGTGTAGTTATTTGATACTTCGCTGTATCGAACTGCGACTTAAGCCCTGATTTCCTTCAAATAGACACTTACCATCTGGTTCACTGTGTCACCGTCCTTAGTGCAACAAACTGGCGCGGGATTCGCTCTAAGGAATAGAGGCGGGAAAAGCCAACAATATGGCGGCAACCGCGTACATATTGCGGTAAACCTTTGGGGCGGTCAGCCTAACAGTCAACCATAACGATCAATAGTCTAGCGAAAGGAGAAATAGGTTGACGATGCGGGAATTTACGAGCGAAGAAGTGAGTATCCGTCACGCCGAGATGTTGGAGTTGCGACGCGCGGGAAAACTTAATCTAGGCATGGATATCGATATCGCCGCGAAGATTCTCGATACTCCGGGTCTGGGACCGACCACAACGACAGCAAACGCAGCCGGACATTTTTGGAACTGGATCGCGCTCGGAGCGCTGGTCTATTCGGTCTACTTATCATTTACATGGCATTGGTGGGCGTTCATTCCCGGATTAATAGTTACGCGCGTTATACGCGGCGCGAACAAGATATTGAATAGCCAAAATTATCTTGACGCTGCAATGGTGGACGAGAATTTCTACGAGAGGATTAGATCAGTAGGGGGCTGGCTATATGAAATGGCGCCGGAGACTGTTGACGGACTCACTAATAAACAGGTTGTTTGATTGACATGGCGAGGCGACGAAAGAATGACAACCGCTAAAGTTGGATTAGGCAGACGGCCTATTAACGGTCTTGCCGCTCGCAAGTTCGGCGATGGTGCCAACAAACCGAAGCACGCGGAACTTATCGAGAAAGCATGACGCGCGAGCGATAAAGACATACGTGTTGCAATCATCTCATGCTCGCGCTTTCAGATATTTCAAAACGGCCGACCAGTCCGAAAAACTGTCGGACCCGAACAAGATTAGTTTACCGGCAAACCGATCAGCACCATTATTTGGGCGATCGTCCACGAGAAAGTCGCCCCGATTCAGATTCTTGTGGTGAGAAAGGATCAAGCGCTTGTAAGCGACGTCACCGATATACTCTTTTACCCACGCCAATTTGTCAGCCAACGCGTGCGCTCTGAAAATCCGCGTGTCGGTGGTTCGATTCCGCTCTTTGCCAGCATTTATATCAGCGTACTGCGAAAAGACTGAGATCCAGAGCCGCCGAGTTCTTCATTTGCCGAAGTGAATGTTGCCCCACCAGCTCAGTCGGCCTTCCGATCATCTCCCAAGTTGTCCGCTAACCCGGAGTGGCGAACCACGGCACGAACGACTGGCGCACCAACAAGGCTGCTATCATTCGCGGCACAGCTCCACACGTGGAGGGGAGTTCGGCATGGTCGAGGTATCGAATAACTCCGCGGACCCCGCGGACGCAGTGCAACAGCGGATCTTCGACGCACTCGAAGGTCGGACGGTTGCCGATTTTTCGACACTCCCGGAAGCACAACGTCAGATTCCCGCCGAGTTTCTGCAGCGCGTCATATCCGGCGCGCACGGTGATTTGTGCTGCCCATTGCGTATTCGCGGTGCTCGTATTATCGGGGCATTGACGCCGCCATCTGCAACTACGAACAGTGGTCGCCTGGCAGTGCAGTTCAGAAACTGCGACTTCAATTCCCCCG
The DNA here is from genome assembly GCA_037968755.1 of Woeseia sp. GTDB lineage: Bacteria > Pseudomonadota > Gammaproteobacteria > Steroidobacterales > Woeseiaceae > Woeseia. The sequence goes on along the minus strand of JBBKWB010000020.1, from coordinate 49,047 downwards.
TTGACATGAGCGGTGCCGAATTCCTGGTGCTGCGGTTCGTTGACTGCACGTTGCCGGCCTTCATCGGTGCAAGCCTGCGCGTTCGTGCCGACCTGGACCTGTCGGGTTCGCAGTTGTCCGGTGTCAGCGATTACGAATCGGAGCTCAGTCACGTCGGCAGCTGCGCCATCCACCTGAACAATGCGGCTATCGGCGGCAAGCTCGACCTGTCGTCCACCGCGACGTCGCGGTTTATCGCGAAACGTACCGTGCGTCTCGCAGGTGCACCTATTGACGGCGACGTCTCGCTGGCCGGCGCCTCGCTCGACGGCGCCGGCGCGGCCGCGCTCAGCGCGCGGGCCATCAAGGTTGGCAACGATGTGGATCTCGTCACAGTCGGCGAGCATCGTTTCGAAGCTAACGGCGAGGTCATCTTCGCAGCGGCCAATATCGCGGGCGACCTGAGTTGCGCAGGCGCGCGCTTGTCGAATCCGGAAGGGCGCGCCTTGCATTGCGAGGACCTGCAAGTCGAGTCCGTGTTCCTGGTGGCGAACCAGGATGCGGATCTTCCGTTCGAGGCCCGCGGCCGGCTCAATTTCCTCACGGCGATTATTGGCGGTGGCTTCTTCCTCACTAACGCGCGACTGCAGCCGGGGCCGGATTACGGTGGCCTGCTGCGTAAGGGCGGGCCGATTGCCGTTAACCTGCGGCAAGCACGTATCTCGAATGCCCTCGGCTTTCGCAACATCTATGCACTGGACGAGGAAGGGCTGGTACCGGTGCGGGGCTGGTTCCTGCTGACCGGCATGCAGGTCACGGCCATCCTCGACAATTCCGAGAGTGGTTGGCCTGCCGCGGGCTTTCTCGATATCGACGGCGCATCGTACGTGCGCATCAACCATGTTGAAGGCGGCGAGTTGGTCGCCAAGCGCATCGCATGGTTGCGCCGCCAGTTTCCGGATGGCACGCCGAACGCAGCGAGTTTCCGGCCGCAGCCCTACGAGCAGCTGTCCCGCGTATTGCGGCAACACGGCCAGACCCAGGAAGCGAACGAGATTGCTGTTGAGAAGATTCGCATGCGTCTCACAGCCCGCGTCGATCGCCCTTGGCGGCGGCTGTTCCCGAAGCTCCTGATGTTGGTCAGCCAGCACGGTTACTCGACGAGCCGCGCGGTGCTGTCGTTCATTGTCTTCGTCTTGCTAGGCAGCGCGATGTACGCGTCCGCGCTGTTCGGCTTTAATCAACCGTTCCTGCCGGTCGAGAGCCCGCCGGAACCAGTCACCTACGTGCTTGGATTCGGCCTGGCGGAAATTGCAGTGGAACAGGGCTGCCCGGGACTGGACGTCATGCACTATGCGCTCGACGCGGCGCTGCCCGTGATCGATGTCGGCCAGGACCTGCGCTGCCGCTTCACGCCAGTGGGTTCGTGGCGCTGGCTTTGGCTGTTGTTGCACAGCGCGTTCGTTATCATCGGCGCGGCGCTGTCGACGATTGTGGTGCTGACGCTTACTGGTGTGTTGCGACAGGACTGAGGTGTCGGGCAGCTGCCAGCTCGCATGTCTTCGTGTGTGTGGCATGGCAGCCAGGTTGCTTGAGAGGTGTCGTTCAATGGCGCGTAGTAACTGGCGGCGCTTGGATACTCTGAAGCCGCGGAGCCCGCCCCGGACCAATTGGAAACTGGCGCATGTTGCCGAGGGCTCTATTTTCGACGTACTCACAGGGCTAGTCTTACATCGTGTCAATTCACAAATTGCAGAATACGCGGCACTACTTAGTTGACGAAGTCCTCGTTCATTACATTACAGACCGCTGCCAACGATGATGAACGGTGCCCAATAAAAGGGATGAGACAATTTGCTTTCGATCTCGCCTGCAATCACTACGCCGCGGTTGGCACTGGCAATCGCGACCCTGTCGTTGGAAATCAGTAAGCGTTGCGCCAGCTGTAACGACTCTGCACGGCTCTTGCCGTTTTGCAACTGACGGTAAAACTCGCTCATCAAAGCGTGCGTCCCGCCGTCGGAAACGCTCCACAGCGACGCGATTGTCGACCGCGCACCACTTTGTTGCATCGCATAGCCAAGACCCAGCACCTCCACGCCGTTACTGAGAGTGTCACCGACGGCGGTTTCACAGGCGCTCAGGACGGCAAGATCAAGATCGAAATCCAGGGCCTGTATGTCGCGAATCGATTTCCGTACGCCATCGCCGAACAAGATGAACGAGTCGCTCGGTTGTCCGACCACCGCTGCGGCGTGGGTTGCGAGATGGAGTACATTGAAGTTCGCCCGTTCACGGTAGATGTCGTCGAAAACGAATTTTTCTCCCGGAAAAGACAGGGTCCCCTCAAATCGTGCGGCCAGCGTTTCCATCTCTTCTCCGGCAAATGGCAAGCCAGAAAAAGTGAACTGTTGATTCGCAATCTCGAAGCTGTATTCGCCGGTTGTATACGCGCCGCCGACGATCTTAAGGTCACCCGATATTGAGGACGCCAGATCCATGGTCGATGAACTCGTCCAGTTGTTGATACGAAACCGGTCGATCAGCCAATTTTTGCCGTCATGAAAAGCAGCAAGCGGCACATAACGCAGCGCGTCTTCGGGCGCGTAAAGTATCGCGATCGTTTGCAACTCCTCGAGTTGCGATGCTAGTGGCGCGATAATCCAATTGTACAGTTGTTGTGCGGGCGGCTTGGGATCAAGTGCCGGATCGAGTAGCGCTTCGCGAAATGCCAGGACCGTCGCACGCAACTCGTTACGCGTTACCGCAACACTCTTGTGTATGGGCCGCGACTCAGGCGTTGCCAGCACCAGCTCGAGGCGGTCATCGAGAACCAGGGGAAAAAGTACGACGGCTGAGTGGTCAAGATCGCTTAATTTGTTGCCTATCTTCTTGAGTGTTGCCAGTTCGATCGCTTCATCCCCTATCTGATCCTTCAGACGCGCAGCTGCCTGCTGCACTTCATCACTGGTAATGAACGCTGCAAATTCCTCATTCAGTCTTTTTTGCAGCGCATCCAGTCTATCCATGCGCCGCTGCTGCTCTGGAGTCCGCTCGGCCGGCGGTATTTCGCGTAGTGCGTTGAGCTCCTGACCAATTTTGACAGCTCGCGCCGCGAGGGAATCGTATTCCTCAAACAGCTCTTGCTCCGCTACCGTCTGTGGGACGCCTTGAGAATCGTCGTTCCCGCGTAGCGTACCGAGGTAATCATCCAGCTCCTGTAATTGCAGAAGGTCGATCACCCGTTGTGCTTCGAGTACGCGACCCTGCTGGAGTAGCAAGGCAGACAACTCGCGATAGGTATCTGCCACGGTACGGGCGTACATGCTTTGTTGTGTACGAGTTAATGTCTTGAGATCGCTACGTATCGTTTCGGTGACGTTCACGGAGCGCTTGTAGAATACTGTCGCAAGTTCGAGCTCGCCGCGGTTGCGCAACTGTTCGCCGATATTGGCCAGCGTCATGCGCTGTCCCTCACGGTCCCCGGTTTCCTGCTCAATGACTAGCGCGAGCTGATAATTCCCCAATGCTGCCTGGTTCTTCCCTTGGTACGCTTGCACGGTTGCCAGGCTGTCAAGTGTTCGGCCCTCAACCGCCCGCTGCTCATTTGTACGCGCACTGGACAGTGCTTGATTTAGCGTACGCTCGGCGGCAACGTAGTCGCCACGTTCACCGAGCGTCACACCAAGATTATTCATCGTCGTTGTTCGCCCTGGCTCGCGCGCAGCGTAGTTCGTTAGCGCGTCACTGTAGAAATTCTGGGCGGACGCATGGTCTCCTCGCATGCCTGCGAGATAACCCAGATTGTGCAACGCCTCGGCCGTCCGTCTCTTGTCCGCGGATACATTGCGCGCGATGTCGAGCGATTGGCTAAACTCGTCCTCGGCAAATCGATAGTCACCTAACGCCTGGTGGATGAGACCGAGATTGATATGCGCGGACGTCAAGCCAGCCGTGTGCTGCAAATTCTCGTAGTCGCGAACCGCCATTTCGAGATCTTCCAATGCACCGCTGTAGTCGCCAAGTTCGAACAGGGCTGCACCACGGTTCGATCGTGCATGCACTAACGTTGGTGAATCCGGAAGTCTGTCTTGAAGTTGAATTGCCTCGGTATACGCAGCGGCTGCGCTTCTGGGGTTGCCGGTTTTTTGCAGAATCGTACCTTGCCGATTGAGGGCATATAGTGCTTCTTTCCAGGCACCCGATTGCTGCGCTTCCTCCTGGCTTTGGCGCAATTCCGTGAGGGCTTCCTGCGGTTGGTTCATCGCGTTGAGCACCAGCGCAACACGGTAGCGTGCGGCGGCAACATTGGCCCCGTCGGCGTCAGCGCTGAGGTTGTTGAGCACCTGGCGACAGTCGCGCAACGCCTCGTCGTAGTGCTTCGATTTGTACTGCTTATCGCATTCCTGGATCGAGTTTCGCTGGGGCTGCGAAATAACGGCCTGCTCAAGTAACGCCGGACTTTCCTCAGCGCTCAGGCTCGGAGCAGGCCCAGGCTCCTGCGCGTGTGCGGCTAACGACAGCGCAATTATGGCCATAGCCGATAACAAGCGGGATTTGCCGCGTACGCTATTTTGGTTCATCGGTAAGCGCTCTTTCGCCGCTAGTAGAGTCGGGTTGAGCGGCACCATCGATCGCGATGGGCTCGGCATCTGTCGGTACATCTGGGGCGATTACCGCGCCATATTCAATGTCATCGTCCTCGGTCACCAGGCTGGGTGCGGTGTTGGGCGTACCCGCGGCCTCGTCATCATCTTCCGTTACGAGGCTAGTGTTCGGCAATTTCGATTCCATTGGGGTAATCAGGCGCACAATAAACGGCGCAATCAGCAACAGGGCGACGATGACAACCACCAATGTCAGCCAAGTAACCTTGCCAGTATTGTTGTTCGCGAAATTCATACGCCCCGTTTCACCCGCGTCATTGCCCCTCTCTACTATTCCGAGTGCCTGCCGACTTGCCGCCATGTCGATTCGCCAGGTCGGGTTAGCCCATCGGCGCCGATACTTCCGTCTCGAGAATCAGCGGTTGCAACTTTTCGAGTTCGTTGCGGTAGCCACCAGTCTTGCGGCAACCCGTATGCCGCAATGATCCCATCGAACCCAGTCGTGCAGCCTCTGCCAGCGTCGGCAACTCGGGACCCGCATCGGCAATATCGTTATCGCAGTCGAGATCCGCGTAGCCGGTTTCAACATACGGCCCAACGAAAGGGTGTACCTCGACAATAACTTTGCGCCCCTGTGAGAGCCGCGGCTCTACAACGCGCACCAGCAAGCCAGCTTGCGGGACCTGCTGGACGGCCGATGGCGCCTGCACTTCATAAAAGCAGCGTCCGGATTGGCCGCACAATTTTTGATGGTCGTAGCGATGCGTGTGACCGGTAAAATAGCCAAGAAACCGTTCATTGTCGGCAAACGATTCGATCAGCGACTTCGCAATCTGAGTATAGTCGGCATTGCGCGCGCCGATACCTTCGCTTTCGGAAAATAATGAAGACAGCGGGTGATGCCCAAATGCCAGCACGTACTCGTTGTTCTCAGCGGCACGCTCCAGCTGGCACTGCGCCCAGGCCAACTGGTCACGCTTCATGCCGCCGGAGCTGAAAGTAATATCCTGGGCAGTATTCAGGAACAGATAGCGCAGGCGAATATTCTGCTTCGCTACAGTCCGTTCGCGCCATGACTGGGGAATTCTCGACATCGGGCTATTGTAGGTCCAGGAATAGTATCCTCGGCGCCCGCCCGTTTCAGCCAGCTCGCTTTGGTAATTGGACCAGGCGGCACACGCCGATCCCGCCTCGCTTGCGCCTCGTGCGCCTTCAATTTCATAGTCGTCAAACGGGTTGCGGGCGGGAGGCTCGTCGTCGCCGCGCACGCCCACGTCGCAGGTTGGCGATGACGGTGAATACGGTGGCAACGTCATCTCGATACCCGGCGGCAACGTGGCGCTCTTGTCCGTATTGTGAAAGCTCATGAATTCGTCGGGGGTACGCACGAGGTTCATTGCAAGTGACGGCCGATCGGTTTCTATCTTAGTCACAGTTTCCCGGGCCGCGGGCCGCGTTCCGAACGTCATTACATCGTGATTGCCAATGAGCGGAAACCAGGGTAATCGCAGTTTGGACGTGATATGCAGAAACTCCCACAATTCCTGGTAGACGTCTGCATGAATCTCATCCCCTGTGTGTACTACGAACATCGGATTGTGTTCGGTGGCGCCGCCGTTCGCCTCGCACAGACCATCATTCCATCGATTGATGGCTTCAACCATCGCTAGATAGACTGCCGCATCGTGCTTTGCCTGCGCGATTTCCAGTCGTGCGGAGTCAACAAACCGGTCGAACAGCTCGGCGACGGCGCGACTGACAATGACGACACGCTCATCATAAAGTTGCACGTCTGACAGATGCACGAACGAGAAAATGACGCGACCGTCCGATTGCGGCAGTGCGTTGTCACAAATCGGGCCGTCACCGCTACCGAGCGAACGGCAGAACTGGATCGGTGGAACGATTGACGCGGCGTAATGTTCGGTCCATTTTGCAACGTCCCGATTCTTGAGCTCGACGGTCTGCTCTGGAGCAGATGTGTCCAGGTCGTGAATGCGAATATGCGTGCAGCTCGCAATGACGATCGATGCTGTTAGAAGCAAGAGAGTAACTCGCCGTTTCATCTGCCATTACTCCTCGCCTGTATCGCCACCTGGGCGCGTCTGACGCCGCCATCGGTAGCCTATTATGCGCCCCAGAACGCCCGGCGTATATGGGATTGAAGTCGCATCTAGAGGGCGATTCGAGGTATTATGTCGGTCGCGACGCCAGCTCCAGACAGCAGTGCTCCGCCAAGAGACCGTATTGACAAATGGAATCTCGCACACTTGAGCTAACCGAAAGAATCGTGCCGTTTACGGCCGGCGACGGCCTTGGGTGCACACTGATCAATGTTCGCGGCACTGAGCCACCAACCAAAGCGCCGGTTCTGCTGGTTCATGGCGCCGGTGTTCGCGCCAATATTTTCTGTGCCCCGGTTGCCACCTCTGTAGTCGACTATCTCGTGCAACATGGTTTTGACGTCTGGCTCGAAAACTGGCGTGCAAGCATCGATCTGCCACCGAACCAATGGACGTTGGATCAGGCGGCACTATTCGATCACCCGCGGGCCGTCGCCAAGGTCATCGAGGAAACCGGCGCCGAAACCATCAAGGCCATCATCCATTGCCAGGGCTCCACCAGCTTCACGATGGCGGCGATGGCGGGGCTCCTGCCCCAGGTTGATACGATTGTCAGCAATGCAGTCTCACTGCACCCGGTGGTACCGAAGTGGTCGTGGTTCAAGCTGACTTTCGTCGTACCCATCGTTGGGTTGTTCACGAAATACCTGAATCCAAAGTGGGACAGTAACGCGGATAGTTTCATAGCGCGATTTCTTTATCGGGTCAGCCAGATCACGCATAAGGAATGCGACAATTCAGTCTGTCATCAGGTGAGTTTTTATTACGGTGCCGGATTCCCCGCGTTGTGGAGCCATGAGAATCTTAATGATGAAACGCATGAGTGGCTGCGTGACGAATTCGATCACGTACCAATGACGTTCTACAAGCAGATTACACGATGCGTTCATCATGGCAGCCTGATTCCGTTTGATCATGCACAACAGTTGCCGGACGACATTGCCGCCAGCGCGCCACAAACAACTGCTCGATTTGCGCTCTTTGCAGGCGAAGATAATCTTTGTTTTCTCGCCAAGAGCCAGGCTGAAACTCACGAGTACCTGCGTCGATATCGCGACATCGATACCCTGCACATTGTTCCCGGGTACGGTCACCTGGATATGTTCATGGGCAAGAATGCTGCGCAGGACGTATTTCCGCTGATGGTCGCGGAACTGGAACGATAACAACCAAAGGTGGCCTGATATGGGAGTCCCAAGACGTCTGAAGCGACAAGCTGGTCGTCATGCGCTCGTGGACGGCATTCCGTTCAACTTGCCTGTCAATTCAGAAGAATCACCCGCGTTGATGGCTGGATTCGTGATTGACGCCGACAAGGCGACTGCACTCATGCCCGGGAATGAGCTGCACCCGTTTCGGTTGTGGGGCAATCGCGCAATTCTCATGATCACTGTGATCGACTATCGCATCACCGATATAGGCAAGTACGTCGAGTACAGTATTGCGATCGCCTGCACTCATGGCAAAAAACCAGCGCCGCCCGTGCTCAATGCGCTGCTGTTCAAATTCTATGATGTCGGTCAGTTTGTCGTTGACCTGCCGGTTAGCTCCGAAATTTCTGTCAAAGGCGGCAAAGGCATTTGGGGAATGCCGAAGCACAAGGCGAACCTCGATTTTGTCATCACCGAAAATCTGGTCAGTAGTCAGTATGATCTCGACGGTCAACTGGCAATGCGGATTACGATTGATCGACCGAGCAGCACACCGATCAGCGTGCCGTTTCATATTGGTGCCGCAAATTTCTGCCAGTTCCGCGGTATGTTGATGAAGTCATACATCTATTTCCGCGGCAAGATGGGCCTCTCGTTGTTCGGCAATAAGGGCGCCAGGCTGATTATCGGCGACCACCCGCGGCTGGCCCCTCTGAAGTCGCTGAATGTCCGGTCTCGGCCATTGTTTACTGCATTCTTACCGGCATCCAATGGAGTACTCGACGATTACTTTGAGTCGTGGTTTATCACGTCCGACGGCGCTGTTAACGAGCAGCCTGAAGGACTGGAGAGTGTTGCAAACCTCGGGCTAAGTGAAGACTGGCTAGAGCCGCCAGACAGGCGATCGGTGGACGAGAATCAAGAATAGGGGAGCACGATCATGAATACGAAACAGTTGTTAGTTGGCGCAAACCACATCCTGCTGATGTTTGGCGCGACCGTCTACATGGGGGTCTTGTGGGCGCTGCACTATTTTTGGTATCCAAGCTGGGAGGTCATGAACGTCGACAACGTGCAGGATCATTTCATTCTGCCAACCAGCGCAGCGACTCGTTTTTTTACGATCGTCGTTCCGATCATGTTCCTGACCAGCATCAACATGATTCGGATGGAATGGAAAACCCGCTTTCGCTGGCATGCAATCATCGGACTTTTGGGTGTCGTTGGCGCAACACTCGTTGGCCGATTTCTGATAATCCCAGTAAACAAGCAGATAGCATCGGGTGTCGAGCAGGCGCGACTGACTGAATTGCTAAGCGAATGGATGATGCTAAACGACATTCGCTGGATCATAGTCACCATCATGTGGCTTGCGCTCATTGTCTACCTGCTGATGAAGCCCTCGCTGAGCAGCGAAGAGTAGTCAGGATTGCGACCGTGAAAGAGGAATATTCGATGATCGGGAAAGTTCTTGTACGGCTGCTTAAAGTTATCGCATTGCTCACTATCGTTAGTGGCCTTGTGCAGATGATCAAGCCACAGTGGGTGCTCGCTATCGTCGGTGGCGACGTTAGTGCCGCAACCAATCATTTCTTCGCAATTGTCGGCATGTTTATGGTGCTGTTTGGCGGCTTGCTCTGGCAAAGTCTGGCCGCAGCATCGCCGCAACCAATGCCCGTGATGTGGTGTGGCTTGCAGAAATTCGGTGCAGCGGTTGCCGTCGGCCTGGGGGTCTTTCGTGACCTTTTTTCCTGGTTGGCCCTCGGTGTTGCCGCCTTTGACCTGCTGTCTGCCGTGCTTATCTTCTATTATTGGTTTTCTATTCGCCGCGTCGTTGACGCGCATCGAGCAAAGTGAGTCCCGCCTCCGCTAACGTTAGCCTGTCCCGCGCCGCGAATGCTGCAGGACCGAAGCGCTCGCTTATCCTGGCCGGCGGCGGTATCCGGGTTGCCTACCAGGCGGGCGTCCTCAAAGCACTCGAAGACGGAGGCATTGACTTTAGCCATGGCGACGGTACGTCTGGTGGCACGATCAATCTCGCCATGCTGTTTTCCGGCCTCAGCCCGACGGAAATGTGTGCTCGCTGGCGTACATTGAAAGTTCGTGATTTCGTTTCTTTCGTGCCATTCCACAAATACCTCAATGCCGCCGATATGATGGCCATGGGCGACGCTGACGGCATCATCGAGAAGGTCTTTCCGCATTTAGGCATCGACGTTGGCAAGATCAACAAGGCGACCAGCATGGAAGGCACCTTTAACGTCTGCAATTTCTCGCGAAAAACCAATGAAGCCATATCGCACCGTGATCTCGACCTCGATTATCTCGTCGCAGGTATTTCACTTCCGGTGTTCATGCCACCTGTCTTGAAGGACGGTGTTGTTTATACCGATTCGGTCTGGATCAAAGACGCCAATTGCTTCGAAGCCGTCAGGCGTGGTGCAGAGGAAATCTGGTTGGTCTGGTGCATCGGCAACACAACGGAGTACAAAGCTGGGCCATTCGAGCAGTATGTTCATATGATCGAAATGAGTGCTGCGGGCGGGTTGGCCGAGGAGTTCGATCGCATCAACGATCTGAATCGTCGTATCGCTGCCGGCGACAGCCCGTATGGCCAGGCAAATCCAGTTCGACTGCACGTTATCAAGCCGGCCAATCCACTGCCGCTCGACCCGGACCTTTATCTCGGCCGCATAGACTCTGACACTCTGATTGCGATGGGTTACGCGGACGCAAGATCATATCTCGCCACAATGACGAACAGCGGCGTTGGCTTCTCACCTGAGGTAACACAGATGAACAATTCTGCTGCAGGAATCAGCTTTCGCGAAACCATGAAGGGTTACTTTGCGTTACACGAGACCGACTCCGCCGCTGGTGCCAGGAAAGGTAAAGCGGAGGATACGAAACTTGCCATGCACGCCAGCATCAACATTCGCGATCTGGCTGGTTTTATTGACGACCCGCAGCACGTCGGCGAAATCGCCGGAAGCATCGATTTCACACCACTCGGCACAGGCATACCGGCTAGCACAGGCGTATTTAACCTGTTCTCGCCGACGGACGCGCCCGACACGAAGTACATGATCTATGAGCTGGGTTTCGAGCATGACGGTCAGTCCTACTACCTTGCCGGGCGCAAGACCGTGCGCGACGACCCCGGATTCGATTTGCTCTCCGACACAACGACGCTTAACACGGTCCTGTATCGTGGTACCGACACTGCTGGTGAGGTTGTTGGCGCCGGTGTACTCAAACTCGGTATCACGCAACTTGCGAAACTGGTATCGACGATGAAAGCGACGGGGACGTCTTCGACAGCAGAGTCGGCGAAGACGATTCTGCGATTCGGCAAGTTCTTTCTAGGCGAACTTTGGGATTCCTACGCGCGACTCGCCGGTAAAGATGACTGACCACACGAAATGTCGGCCGGGGCGGAAGCAATGAACAACAGTACTCTGATCAGACGCGAGCACGATTGGTCCAACAGCGCTTCGGCGCAAGCTGACCCGCAAGAGCAATACAGCGTGCCGGTGCCGTCGACACTCAAGGACCTGGACTTCACACCGCAGCCGATGGTTGGCTGGTACAGTCCGAAGGAGTTGTTCGTTGCCGGTTTTCGCGCCGTCGTGTCCGGCATTTTTGGTTCATACGCGGACAAGCGTGAAATCGAGTCTGTGCTCGCGCCCAGCGAATGGCATGACTATTCGGGCTATTTTCAGCGTAACGGCGAGATCTGGATTGACTACGTCGGCGATCTGGGCGACGGCTGGGATCCGACGTACACGATAGCGCGCTTGCTTGCCGAAGATGAACTCGCATTTGACGCCAATGGTATGGGCAGCATCGCAAAAAGCGATGCGCCAATAAAGACGAAACGCGGCAACATTCTTGTAATGGGGGGCGATCAGGTCTATCCCACGTCCAGCCTCACGGAGTACGGTGATCGGCTGATCGGGCCGTATCGCAGTGCACTGCCGAGCGTCGCTGATGCCGACGAAGCGCCGCACCTCTACGTCGTGCCGGGCAATCATGACTGGTATGACGGCCTCGGCAGTTTCTTTCAGCTGTTCTGCCACAAACTCTGGATTGGCGGCTGGAAGACGCAACAAAAACGCAGCTATTTTTCATTGCGGCTCGATGAACAGCTGTGGGTCTGGGGTATCGACATTCAATTGAACGCGAATATCGACAAGCCGCAGCTCGACTATTTTGGTGCAATTGCGGAACTAATGCCGCGCGGCTCGAACATTATTCTTTGTACGGCGGAGCCGAGCTGGGCCTATGTCGAGATGCACACGCATCAGGAACGCGATCCGGTGCAGAAGGAGCGCCAAAAGGAAAAGGAATACAACAACCTCGGCCACCTGCAAAAAACGCTCATAGAGAAGTTTGACCACAACATAACGGTTGCCCTGGCCGGCGATGCCCACAACTACACGCGTTACGAAGCTGACGGCGATGGGCGGCAGCAGCGGTTCGTATCCGGTGGCGGCGGTGCGTCGTTATACCCGACGCACAATATGCCCGAAACACTCAAGTTGCCCGAGAAATTCGGCGGAGAGACTTGTCAGCGTAAAGCGATTTTCCCTGGTAGAAAAGCCTCGAAGCGTCTCGCTATTCGCAGCTTGTTGTTTCCATTCTTTCGCCTCAACTGGGGATTCTCGGCGTTCATTGGCACGTTTTACCTGCTGCTTGCCTGGGTTATCCAGAGCGTCAGCAAGATATCTGCAGGAGCCAGCGGCAGTGGCGCGACATTGCTTGACAAGTTGGCAACACAGTTTGATTTACTGGCAATCGTCCGCGTACTTGCGCACAGTCCAATAAGTGTCACTTTCATGTTTATCCTGACGCTTGGGCTGATTGCCTTTTCCGGATTCCAGCATCCCGCTAAACGTATTGTGCATGGCGTCCTGCATGCCTTGGCACACATCGTTTTGTTTTTGTTTTTCATGCGCGCGATTGCGTTCGTCAACCTCGGCATTCTGGAATTCGACGTAGACGAATGGCGGCAGGTGTTGTTGTTCGGCGTTGAAATGTTGGTGATTGGCGGTTTTCTCGGCGGAATGGTCTTCGGCCTCTACCTATGGATTTCGAATCGACTGTTTGATCTGCATGACAACGAAATACTGCTTTGCCAGAGCGATCCGGACTACAAGAACTTTTTGCGATTTCATATCAAGGCTGACGGAACGATGACGATTTACCCGGTCGGCGTGACCAAGGTGCCGCACGATACCAGTTGGGCAATCGACAGTGTTGAACGTCGCCTTTCTAGCTGGTCGCTGCAGCCAGACGCCGGCCGCGGCGAGCCTTGGTTTGAACCGAAATCGGGCAATATCGAAACACTTTCCAGCCTGATCGAAGGGCCAATATCCATTTCCTATCGGTAAGGTGGCATAGAACTCATGTACGCGGAGTAACAGACAATGGCGACCTTTGACACTATCGTAATCGGCAGCGGATTCGGCGGTGCGATTACCGCATGCCGGCTGGCGCAGAAGGGCGCAAAGGTTCTGGTGCTTGAACGCGGGCGGCGTTGGGACGTCAGCGAGTATCCACGCTCACTGACGGATGACTGGATCTACGATGTCGATGAACCGCACCGGCAAAATGGCTGGATCGATTTTCGTATTTTTCCCGATATGGCCGTTGTGCAAGGAGCGGCTGTCGGCGGTGGTTCGCTGATTTACGCCAACATTTCCGTCGAGGCTCCGCCGGCTATTTTCGACAAGGGTTGGCCACCGGAGATCACCTACAACGAGCTCAAGCCTCACTATGACGAAGTCGGACGTATGCTGGATGTTCAGGAATTACCGGATGGTCAACTAACAGAGCGCTTTAAGCTGATGCGCGACGGAGCTGCTGCAATCGGTCACAGCGACCGCTTTCGGAAGTTACCGATCGCCGTCACCTTCGACGACGACTGGCATTACGGGCTAGACGACAAGTTCAATCACAAGCACTCAAAAACGTTTACAAATCAGCATGGCGTCGAACAGGGCACTTGCATACATCTTGGCAATTGTGACATTGGTTGCGATGTGCGCGCGAAAAACACGCTTGAAATGAATTATCTCGCGGTTGCCGAAAGACTTGGCACTGAGATTCGGCCGCTGCATATCGTTCGTCGTATTTCCAGAGATGGCTCGGGTTACAAGCTCGACTACGATCGACTGTCGGACGGAAAACTGGCGCGCGATTCGGTGCAGGCGGAGCGCGTTGTTGTTGCAGCGGGGTCGTTGAATTCGACCGAACTATTATTGCGATGTCGCGACGAATTTAAGACGCTGCGTGACATTAGCCCGGTTCTCGGTCATAGGTGGAGTTCCAACGGCGACTTCCTGACACCCGCTTTCTACGAAGAACGGCGCGTGTCTCCAACCCAGGGTCCGACGATCACCTCGGCGATCGATTTTCTGGACGGCAGCCAGGATGGACAGCAATTCTGGATCGAAGACGGTGGCTTTCCTGATGTTGTCGGCAATCTCAGAGAAGAAATGCTCACACGGAAAAAGCTACGTAAATATCGGCCGGCATTGGACCAAATTCACAAGAAGATGCGAGGCCGCGACCCTCTGAACAAGATGATGCCCTGGTTTTCGCAAGGCATCGATGCAGCCGACGGTCGTATGTATCTCGGCCGCAAATGGTACTGGCCGTGGACCCGGACTCTGAAACTGGATTGGGAGATCGATAAGTCCGAGGCTGTCATGGACGCGATCGTAGACATGCACAAGAAGCTCTCATTTGCGACTGACGGCGACCCGTGGGTGCCGCCGACCTGGACACTATTGAAAAACCTGGTGACGCCACACCCGCTCGGCGGCTGTAACATGGGCACTAGCCGCGACACCGGCGTCGTAGACCATAAGGGCTCAGTCTTCGGCTACCAGAATCTCTTTGTCATCGATGGCTCGATAATTCCCGAGGCCGTAGGGCGCAATCCGACGCGCACTATCGGTGCGTTGGCGGAGCGCGCAGTGGCCTTGATGTAGTTCGCCCCAGGTGACGTACTGACCAGGTGGCGTCAAGTCAAGTTTAGTCGTTTTCTTCGGGTCTTTCGCGCATCAAACGAATCAATTCGGTCAATTGTTGCGGTGACGCGGAGTCGCGTTCTGCAAAACGTACCCTGACCTCCGACACATCAGCCTCCACTAGTTGTTGGATTTGCGTCGTTAAGAGAGCCTTGGCAAAGCGAATAGCCTGCGGCTCCACTCGATCGATTTGCGTTTGCAGATCCGCTTTCATCGCCGCTTCGATGGTATTTCCGGTATCGTCTTCAAGCTTGAGTTGAAAGTCGTCCGGCCTGGCCACGATAACTGTTGTGTAACGATCAAGCGCCAGCAGATACGGCTCTGGCACAGTGATTTCAAGCCGCCGGGGTGCGAACAAGCCGCCCCGGGAACGTGCCAGATCAAGCGTAAAGTCGCTGCCGTAGGTTGCGTCCGCGAAGTCCTGGCGAATATAGAACTGTCCGTTCTTCCAGAACACCCACTTGCGAGCCTGCTGCGTGAAGATGCCAATCGTGGAAAACGTCAGTTTCAGCGTGCCGAGAAATCCGCCGGCATCGGCAATCGCCAGACGGACATGACTCGCCTCGGACTCGAGAGCTCCACCGATGGCATCCTTCGCGTCACCCAGCAAACCGCGACTCTGCGATTCGCCGCGATCATCGATTCCCCTTGTTTCGGGTAGAGGCTGTGCAGAGTCCAGGGCTTCTATGTTTGTTGTTCGTCGCAGCTCGCGCGTGCCTTCGTCGCTCGCAGCAACTGACAAACCTTCCCGCGATCGCTCGAGCCACTCATTGTATTGCGCCACCGTTGCGGTACCAGCCAACCCCCTGCTCGCAGTTTCAAGATTGTCCAGGCGATTGTCGAACACCGCGCGGCGGCGTGCAGCGATAGTCGCGGAAAACGTCGTGATGACGTTGGTAGCATGCCGCACGTGACTGTCCCACTGATTGTTGTCAACCAGGGACTGTTGCAACATTGCCAGCCGCGCGCCGTTGTTGGTCTCGCCGCTGACCAGGTTAATACGATCACACTTCGCCTGGCTGGTATCATCGCCACCCTGGCGAGCCTCGACGACATCCGCCGCAAGGACGCGCGGTGGATCGATTTGGACTTCACTACCTTGCCGAGCCTCTGCCGATTTCACAGTCGCCCACAGACTGTCGTAGCCGATTACGAGTTCGTACAGTCGGTAGCAAAACCCCTTGACGTCTCTGCGGTTGGCCTCCGGCTCTATGAACGAGAAGGCTACGAGTTTGTCGCGGCCAGTATCGAATTGCACGAGGGCAACCATCGCAAACCCGGTAACAAACGCGTCGGACTCCTGCGCGTTAACCAAGTCTGTCCGCAAATAAGTTTCCGGTTCATCCGGCATCCACCAAACCCAGAACCGATATACGACAATCACCGCAAAGGAGAGAAGCACCAGCCGGCCTAGTCTGTCCGCCCATTTCAACATGATTGTCTCCCGGTCTGTGGTTGGGACTATACTATCTAATCTCCGGTCTGCCTTGGGAGAAATTCGGTGAATAAGCTGCAACGTGTGTGCGTGACCCTGTTATCGATTCTCGGTGTGCAGTCATGCCAGACGGCTACCACACCCGAAAGCGACATGTGTGACATTGGCGACGCAATCGCGATCGACGGTACCCGTCATCTTGCACTGATCGTTGGCGTCGGCGACTACGCTAACGAATCCGTCACCGACTTGCCAGGGACGCTCGCTGATGCCAATGGCATATACCAGCTTCTGACCAACACCTATAACTTCCCGAAAGAAAATATCTGCATGCTGCAGAATGAAGCGGCCACAAGTGACAACTTCCGCAACGCGTTCAAGGAGGCGCTTGTCGATCGCGCGCGGGAAAACGATGTGGCGGTCGTGTTTTACGCGGGCCATGGCTCACAGGTGACTGACCAGAATGGTGATGAACCTGACGAATGGGATGAAACGTTTGTCTTTCACAACGCCGATGGTTGGGGTGCTGACGAGTTGGTCGACGACGACTTTCACAAAATGTTGCAGCAACTGCATGCGAAGACGCGCAACATCGTCGCCATTGTTGATTCGTGTAATTCCGGCACATCAACGCGCGGTGACTCCGAATTGCAGGCGCGATTCCTGCCGAGAACGGCGCGCACCGCGACACCAACCAGTAGCGGTGATGACGGCGGCGGCGACGGCGGCGGCGATTGGGCCCCCGATTCGCTGCCGGGATTGGTTGCGTTGACCGCAGCCAGTGACGGAACGCCAGCGCTTGAAACCGCCGAGAGTGGCGTGTTTACTGGCGCCCTGATCCAGGTCCTGTCCCGACCACGCGCCGGCATAATGACGTACGCGCAACTGTCTCGCCAGGTCCCGCCTTTGGTTGCAGCGAACAGCTATCAGATTCCGTATTTTCAGGGTGACCTGAATCGGGCGGTCTTCGGCAATCGCAGCGGCACTCGCGCCGCAGGCTGGGACGTAATTGACGTAGATCCGCTTGAGATCGGCGGGCCGCCATTAACCGGTGCCGGTCGCGGAGCAGAGTTCCGGGTTTACGATGGCGCGGCAACGCCCGGCGACCTGGGCGATCCGGCGAAAGCGAAGGCAACGGTAGTAGTGACCGAGTCAACGGGGTTGAATGCACGTGCCGTAATTGCCACCGAAATGCCAGGTGCCGCCGCCATTGAGCCCGGTGATCTCGCGGTCCTCGTCCGCGTCAGCGACGACGCACTAAAGATCAGAGTGGGACTACGTGACCCAAACCTGCCAGGCGGTATCCCGCAACGCCGTGCCGATGCGATTCGCGAGATGATTGTTACCGATCCCGAGGCCAAAGCGCTGGTTGAACTCGTCGATCATGACGACCAATTTGAACTGAGTATCGACGAAAGAAGTCGATTGATCCTACGGGGACCAGAAAATCGAATTCGCAACGTGTACGCAAGTGAGGACACTGTGCCACAGAGTCTCTGGCAACATGCCCGGCAACGCGCTCTGCTTTTGTTGGTTGGTGAGGGCGGCACTGATTTTGTCGACCACAGCACGTTGCAGGTTCAGCTTGTTGAATCCGAGTCACAGTCGGAATGCGCGGACGGAAGCTGGGTTGCAGCGCAACCAAACGAGGAACAGCTGATCCCGTTGTGCCACAAGTGGCATGTCAAGGTGAGACTCTCGGAACAATCGCCGAAAGCACTGGCCGTCGGCGGGGTGGCCCTGTCGAGCGATGGGTCGACATTTGGTTTTCCATTTGACGGTCGAACAGAAATTCTGCGACCGGGCGAAGAGCTCATCTTCAACAAAAACGAAGAGGGGTTTGTCGGCGTGCCGCCGTTGAATATTCAGGAACACATACTCGTGTTCGGTACCGAGGAAAGCAACCCGGTCCCGTGGCATTTGATGACCAAAAGCGCCGCCGCACGCGGTCCCGGTATACCCCGGAAATCCTCGCTCGCAAGGGCACTGCACAACTACCTCAACCCGGGTACGCGTGGCATCCAGGCATCTGGCGGAATTGTTGAGGACACGACCTGGACGATCAGCGCGGTGCCGTTTCGTGTCCGTGCCAACCAGTCGTTCAAGAAGGCCAGTACCACGACTAACGATATCGACATTCGCGAGTACACCTTACGAAACTTCGATGTCCGCCCGTACTTGCCTGACGACCCAGACTCGGCGGTTTATCGCGTTTTGAAACAAGCCGAGTGGCTAGCCGGTGCGTCACGAAGAGAGGGCTTCTCCTACCTCCAACACGACTGGTCGAAGGCATCCGACGAAGCAAATCTCGCAGAAGGCATCGATTGCTCGCGTGCGATTTGGTACGCATTCACGCGCGCGGGCCTTGACTACAACCGGAGTGATAGCTACCTCGCAACTGCACAGATGGTCGCCGATGATTCCTTAATGGCAGATGATTTTGAACAATGTCCTGCCAATGAAGACTTGTCGTTAGGAGACATACTGGTGTACCGCAGCGATGTTCGTAACGACGGTCATGTTGTTATGGTGATCGACCCGGCCAAGCGTATTGCGTGGGGATCGCACGGCTGGGACGGCAGTGCGAAAGAATCGGACTACAAAATCAAGGCGGAAACCGGTGTCGAGTTTCAGCGCATCAAGTACAAACAGGACTGGCGCAAATGGGACCGACCTGACATGGAACTGAAAGGATGCTGGCGTTACAAACGCTTCGACGACGAGGCGAAGAGCGGCATCAGCTTGCCGGGATTAGGTGCACTAGGACGGGTCTGTAGCGGCAGTCGCTGCCAACTGTAGGCATCGATTGGTAGTGTTGAAGAACCGCCATATTTCGAACTACTCAGTGTCCTCCACGATTAACAAAACGGACGACGTGCTGATTGAACCGACAGCGAATGCGGGTGCGACACCGCGCATTCCGCGCAAGCTGTTTTCGAACAACACGTCCAGAGGGCCGCGTTCACCGCCACGTGTTCGGGTGCCGCGCGTAATCGGACCAAAATCGACGGGTTCTGTCGTCGCGATGATTTTCAGCATATCGGTGCCGAACGGCGGACAGGCAAGATACACTGCTAACTCGTTCTGGTGATTGGGGTCCGCTATACGATAAGCCTTGCCTCCCTCAATCTTGGTATCGGCGGCGGACGTCCCGGGTAGTGGCCACAGCGACGCGATATCCCCATCAGGCATCAAGTCAAGAACGGTCGCATAAACCGGTTTGCTACCGACGTTTCTAAGGCGCAGACCGAATCCCGCGCCTTTTTTCATGCTCAGGTTATTGCCAGTATCTAAAATATCCTGTGGATCACCTTCTGCAATACAACGGCAACTGCCACCGCATTCGCTCAAACCCGTGCATTCCGTCTCGCAGGGAATCAGATCAAGCGCAACCTCCATTCCATCTGCCTGTACATCCAATGCCCGCAGGTAGGCATTCTGTGCATACCGTTCTATGCGCGCGATCAGTTTGCTGGCCAATGCCGGGTCTGAAGTCTTAAAGGGACCAGGGATCAGACGTTGGCCGTTCTCCCAAGTCTCCAGAACGACACCACGTTGGGACGGTGCCCCGTTCCTGATTTCACGTACCAATACAATCTTGCTCGCGTCGGTTGCAACCAGGCCAGCTGGTTTTTCTTCGAGCAGCACGATCAGGGACGTTTGCCGCGCGGCCTCCCGTTCCAATGTGTAGACCACTTTCTCGCGCCAGACTGAATCATCCGCCGCATCAACATAGACATTGACGCGCAGCGAACCGAAAGATTGCGCGGTAACAAAAGCAATGCCGGATTCGGCGCCCGTCTCAACCACCTCAGTAATCGCGATTTCGGCGGTATACGGCGTTGCATGATTGACCCTGCCTTTTGCAATCAGAGTATCGGGCTGCGGCAGACGAGTATTCACCTGATGAATTTCGACTTCCGAACCCTTGAGCAAACCAACCAGCGCACCGCCCTCAAGTTCCGCCCACTTTTCATCGAGGTTCATTGCCTTCACTCGGTAGTACGGGTTCTGGTCGACTGCCTGTCCTGCAAACAGCAACCGGTCGAGTTTCCCCTCCGCCTGCGGACTATTGGGAATGTGTTTGGCCGCAGTGTGACGCTTGACTGTCTCGAATAAGTCGCGGTAGGTGGTCTGTTCGTCGGCATCGACGAGCGCCTTGCTGAGTGCCCAGCTCAAGGCGCCAACGCGGCCGCCGTTTTCGTCGGTGGTTTCTTCAGCGAGTCGGTTGTGATTCTCGGCGGCGATTACCACCATTGGTGCCAGGTCTTCGGGATTATCACCGCCAGTTCCCCGTTGTGATGAAGCATCCAGAAAGCCGCTAGCGTCGTTGTCATTGCGATGCGCACCATCATGTTCCAGCGGCGCACCTATTGGAGAAGCGCTGCCGCGCACTGGGTCCGGATAAGCATCACCGCGTGTCGCTGTTCCCGAATGGCACGAATCCAGGAACACCAGTACGTCGCCGTTAGGACCAACACGTTTCCGCAATCTGTACAATAGCGCTCCGAGTTCGTCGTCACGCAGATGCTTTTCACCGTTGTATCCTGTTGGCGGAGATTCCGGCGCGTCGACTGGCACGAGTGCTTCATCGTAGCCATCTATTTCGTCGTAATTGTCGTCACGAATTTGCTGACCGTGACCGGAGTAGTGAAACACCACAACATCGCCTGGCGCGGCTGGCTTGATCAGGTGGTCTTCAATGGCCTTAACAATGCCGTCGTGCGTCGCCCGCTCTTGAGAAAGATGCGTGATATTGTCGATTGCGAAACCCTGACGTTCAAGAGCGTGTTGCATGATGGGTAAATCGCTGTTTGAACTGATTGTTTTCCAGCCCGTATCGGGCTGATACTCGCCGATCGTTACAATCAGCGCGCGCTTTGCCGCCATCGCATCACCAATTGCGAACATCTGCACCGCTACCAATGCCGATACAAATACAAAGACAAACGGCGTCACTCGTAGAGTGTTTTTCATCGCTAACCCCTGTCGTGTCGCATGGTGCTACTCCTGCATGCCGATCAGAACGAAACCGGCCCAGTACTGCGGATCTTGATAAATAGCCCGCGTCGCTGTCATGGCATTCTGCAGCGCACGTGCCTTGTTACCGTGTTCGGCATAACCTTTGTAAAACTGGGTCATGAGCAAACGTGTAGCGTGATCGTCCACTTTCCACAAGCTGACGATAACGGATCGCGCACCCGCGGCAAGAAAAGCCCGCGCAAAACCGATTGTTCCGTCACCTGACACCTGCCCAAGTCCGGACTGGCAGGCACTGAGCGTGACCAAATCAGCCTGAAGATTGTATTCATTGATTACGTGGCGCGCCTGCAATACACCGGGATACGAGGGTGAAGGCTCTGCATCAACCTGTTCCAGATCAAAATCAAAATTCAGTTGTACCGGCAAACGAGAATCGACAACATTCTCGGCGATCGTGTTGTCTGGCGGAATTTTGAGTGTAGTGCTGTCGAGGGCAGTCAGTGCGACAAAAGAACTGAGTGGATCACTCGGGCAAGCGATGCCATGCGTGGCGAGATGCAACACCGAATAATCGGAATGCCAGGCATCCAGTCGAAGTCGATCTGCGGCGCCGCCGACGAACAGATCGACATTGTTTTCGCCCAAAATTTCGGCAACTTCTGTTGCTTCCGCTTCAGCGTTCGGCAGGTTACTGAGCTCAAAGCGTTCGCCGCAACCATTGACGGCATTCGGCAAGGTTGGGTTACCGACAACCCAGGCCCGCACCGAATTGTGATCCGCGTGCCGTTGACGCGAACGGAGCATACTAAGCGCGGTTTGAGAAGTGATGTAACCGCTTTCAAAACGATCTCCGAAATAGCGGTCTTCTCGATCAAGTAGCGCAGCGAACGGTAAACGCCACAACGACTCGTCCGGAATAATGACAATGGACTTGTGAGTACTTTGCCGCAGGTGCGTCTCGACGGGCCGTATCAGCTGGTCGTACAGTTGGCGTGCAATGGCTGCTTGCACATCGCCGGCCTGAGCTTGGGTTGTTGCGGCTGTGCCGGCGGCGACAACACCCCGCGGCTGATCGACTTGAATCGCCTCCAGGTAGCGGTTCACTCGTGTTCGTAGGTCAGATGCCCCAATGTCGATAATCTGACCATGAATCCCGCGCTCATCCGTCAACAGAATAACGAGGCGGTCTGGCGCCACATAGTATTCAAGTATCGGAGGGCCGCTATGCGTTCGTTCGGCGAAGCCAGTCTGAATTCCGCAGTGATCGGTGACGGCGTCGGCCGTTGTGGTCGTGCCCACCGCAACGGCTGGCGCACGTTGTTCCATCATTGACATAGCCGCGTCAGTGCCTATCGCATGCGCATATTCTCGCTGTATGTAATCCCAGTTTTTTCCGTAGAAGACGGTACCACCGTCCAGCATACCTGCCGGACGGACAATTCGGTTTTGCTTGGACTGCAATAAGCAGGCCAGTGCGCGACCCCGCACTTTCTGTATAACCGCGTGCAAGCGGGAAAAGTCGCCCGACTGCATCGCAATCTCGCTTTCAACGGTTGCGTAATCGTCAAGCATTGCCTGTTGACTTTCGAATATCGCAACGCGGCCCTGATCTGTGCGCCAAGCGCTAACGAATTCATCTAACGCATCAAAATAGCCTGCGAAAGCTGCCGCCGATGACGGCCAGTCGCCCAGTTTCTGATACGTTCGCGCCAGGCCGCCACGGCTGTGCTGGATTGTTTCCTCGTCCCCTGTTTCCCGACCTATAAGTAGCGCAGCCAAGTATGCATCCTTTGCGCTGTGCAGTTGTTCGGCGAGGAGTAGTGCCGTACCCAGGTGTGCGCGGGCGCGCCCCACGCCAACCTCGTCGCCCACATCGTTATACAAGCCAACAGCTTTCGTTAGATTTTCAATCGCAGCTTCGACTTGGCCGCTTTCGCGTGCATTTACTCCAATTGCCAGGGTCGCTTTGCGGAGCGGCTCACGAACCCCGTTGTTGCCGCCCAGCTCCATCGCCTCGCGCAAATGCAGCGTCGCCGACTCGAAGTCACCACCAGTGATCGACGTCCACGCAAGGTTGGAGTACGCCTCTGCTTCGGCGGAAATATCACCGGACTGCTTTGCGGATGAGACCGCCGCCATAAAATACTCGGCCGCCGGTTGAAGCTGCATTTGCCGCAGGTAGAGGTTGCCGACATTCACTGCCAGCGCTGTTGCCAGATGTTGTGATGCGGCAGCTTTTGACAGCGATGCGATTTGCCCAGAATTCGCACGGCCGCGGTACAGGTCAGCGCTGCCAGGCATTTGGGCAGGCCCGCTGAATCGCTTTTCAAATCCTTGAATGCGCTGCAGCAGAAAATCGACATCGATGGCAACGACCGTGTCACTGTCCGCCAGTACCTGCAGCCCACTTTCGTAGTATTGCAGCGCTTCCTGGTAAACCTGGTTCTGCTCAAGGATTTCGCCGACTACGAAACTGGCCATTGCCAAACCGATAGCATCATTGTCGGCGCGCGCATTGAGCAGCACTTCTTTTACCGAGTTCAGTACAGGTCCAGCGAGACTGGGATCGCGGCTGGCCTCGGGCACCGCTGCACTAATCTCGGCCCACGGCGTCCCACCGCTCATCGCCAAAGCGTTCGCTGCCGCGATCAGAAGCGCGGTTTTGACAAGCGCGCGTGTCGCTATTCGCTGATGCCGCCGCATTGCATCGGATCCGTTAGCCCATGCGCGGCGCACAGGCTCAACATGCTTTGATCGCGTGCACCACGCGTTGGCGCTGCATTATCGGTCGGAGTCGCAGTCACGTAGAAACCGAAATAAGGATTGCGCAGCTGCTTCGCATCAGCGGGCCGGGCCTCGCAAATTCCACCGACCCGGTTCCAGAACCACAATTCGAAAGCCGGCCGCAGCTCTGCGGCAAAACAGTAGCCGTTGATCGTATCGATACTGACGATGCCATCTTTTTCGTCACCACCCGCGCTCAAGATGACTGCCTTGGTACCAGTTTTCTCGAACAATAAATTGTCACACTGTCCGGTAGGATCGAACGCCAGGACAATGGATGCCAGCGGATCCTTAGTGCTGTAACGGTTGTCGGTGAACACATTGTCGATCAACGACGATGCGACGGATGCGTACATCTGAAATGAACCACCAAACAATTCTGCTGGAATATTGAAGGCCTCCGTGATACCGGCAATAGACTTGATCGCACGACTGATGGTCGTATCTTCCTGCACTTTCAGAAACCGAAACGAGAAGTCGACCTGCGTGTAGCGAGTGTCGCCGGATCTCAACGCAAAGCCTGACAAGATGCCTTTCTCGATAGGAATTGAGACCAGGCCTTTTTGGTAGCTGCGTACTGTGGCCTGGAAGACGATCGGAAAATTGATCTTGTCTTTTTGCCGCCCGATGTCGCCTGTAATCGTGGTGTCAATAACCATTCCAATGCTGGAGTCAGCTTTGAATACATTGCTGTCCCTGCGCGCGATGAATCGGCGCAGGTGCAGCCAAATTTGATCGCTGCTGCCATCGACACAAAATTCCTGCGACAAGCCGTCGTCAACCCGAATAATGACACCGCCACTACCAACTTCCGCCGCGGCGGCAACCCACGGAATTAAAAGTGCGGGTAACAAAAAAGCTACCGCGCGCGCTACTATCGGCGACCGGGCATTGTTACTTTTCATCGGAATGCTCCTGCATCTGAACGATCAGAATGCCCGCAAGGGAGCGGTCCCAGGGCAGGGCGAATAAACCGTGTATAGCTTATTCTAGCACCGGCCGCCGCCGCTGGGGCCGCCGCCGCCACTGTACTCGTTGTTCCTGCCAGCAGATCCCCGGTCTGGCATAATCAGGTGAGACGACCACCGAGGTTTTGGGCGCATGCGCAACGCTCTTCCAATGTGGCTGGCAATTCTTACGCTTGTTCTGACGGCATGCTCGATTCAGTACGAACGTAGCAGCCGCGTCAGCGGAAATACGCCAGACTGGTACCCCCAGATGCAGCGCGGTATCGGCTACGTCACGTCCGGGCGGTACCGCTTAGGCTTGCTTGAATTGTTGAGCGCCCGCGAAACTCTGCAACGCGAGAAAGATCTGTTTAACGAGGCTGTTGCAGTCGGCTTGATTGGCGATACCTATGCGGCCCTCGGTCAGCCTGAGCGCGCGCGGACGTATTACGAAGATGCCGCAGAATTCGCCAGACAGATTGGCGCCAAGGACAACTACGCGGTATTGCTGCAGAAAATTGGCAATACCCACTTTTTAATGCGAAACAACGAAGCTGCCGCCAAACAGTATTTGGAAGCACATGAGGTACTTAGGGGCACAACTTATTATGCTGCCGCCGCCCCGACCCTGTTTGCGAATATGGGCAGCGTGTTGGTGGCCGAAGGACACAATGAAGATGCCATCGAAGCTTACGACCGAGCACTTGGCTCTGCGCTGCTAGATTCCGGAGCGCGCGCCGGCGTCATTGCCGCCAAGGGCAACGTTTACCAAGAACAGAAAAATTACGATCTGGCGCTCGCCACTTATGAAGATGCTCTCGTGCGAGCGCGTCGCCTGCCGATTCCGACCTGGTCGTTGCTACCGTTAGTGGGCATCGGGAGCGTCTACCTAGCACAAGAACGTTACGACGAAGCACTTGTGGTGTTTGAAGAGGCCATCGAGATACAGGAAGCCGTGGTCTCCGCCGGTGAGCCTGAAGTCTTTCGTCTGTCTGCCCCGACTGTATCGGGACCGGCATACATTGGTGCGGTTACGGCAGCCGTGCATCAAGGTGAAATCGAGAAAGCGTTTTTATACAGCGAGCGATCCCGCGCGCGTATATTTATAGATCAGCTCGGCGCTACACGGACGAATAATCGCACGGCGTTCGAGCTTAGCCGCGTTGAAAGCCTGAACTGGCAATTGCTGGAATTGCAACGTGATCTACAGCGAGAGGAAGCCCGTGAGGGTGACGATCGCGCGCGATCATTGCGCGAAGAGATCAGCAGTCTTGAGCGCAGCCGCGACAGCAGCCGGGAGAACCTCGGCGATGATGTCGCCGCATCCAGCTTGAGTAGCGTCGCTGTTGCATCGCTCGCAGACTTGCAGGCGACGCTGCCGGATGGGACGACTTTGATTAGCTACTTCGTTTCAGTCGATGAAACCTTCGCCTTCATCGTCGACAATTCATCACTGAATGTCGTGGTTCTCGACGCCGGATACCTCGAAATACAGGACATGGTTTCGCGGTTGGATCAGCTCGCAGGCTCGAGCGCTCGTGGTATCACCGCTGCGAACAATGCCGTTGGACCGCCACTCCGACAGAGCCTTACCGATTTGTATGGCAAGTTGTTTGCCCCACTGGAAAGTGGTGTCGCTGAAGGCAATCTGATCATCGTGCCGCATCGTGCGCTCAACTACCTGTCATTCGCGTCGCTGACCGATGGCGACGGCTACCTCGCGGACCGATTTACGATCTCGTATCTTCCTGCCGCAAGTGTACGTGTTCATCTCAAACCGTCATTGCACATTGGGGGGCAGATATTGGTCATGTCGCAGGCCGAGGTTGAAGGGTTTGACAGACTTGATCATGCTGATGCCGAAGCACAGGCCATCGCCGATCTTTACGGCGTCGAAGCTATTCTTGGCCCACAGGCAACGGAAAGTGCCTTCGTTGACAGAGCGACTGGCGCCGACATCATTCACATCGCCGCACATGGAGAGCTTAATCCCGTCAAACCACTGTTCTCCCGCATTTTGTTAGGCCGCGATCGCCGCGCGGACGGTTCGCTGGAAGTGCATGAGATCTATTCCATGCGGCTGGAAAGCGTTGAGCTCATTGTGTTGAGTGCGTGCGATTCACAGATGGGTAAGCTGAGTGCCGGCGAAGATGTCGTCGGCCTGAGCCGTGCATTTTTGTCCGCGGGCGCCGACTCTGTAATTGCGAGCCTGTGGCCAGTCGACGATGCGGCGACGAGCGCGTTAATGATTGAATTTTATCGTCAACTCCGATCCGGTCAATCGAAAACAGCGGCGCTGGCTGCGGCACAGCGTTACGTTCGCGAACAGTATCCGCATCCCTATTTCTGGGCGGCCTTTACGCTCAGTGGCGATCCAGGTGTTGGTGGTCACTAGCGAGCGAGCGTTGTTGTTTTTCATTGGAACATTTCCGCGCCACACCGATCAGAATGCCAGCGCAGGAAGAGCCCCGGGTTAGGGCAAGAATGACTTTATGCGGATCAATGTAGCACTGCTGACCGTCGCCGGTCGCTACCGCTGCAAGGCGACGTTAGTTCGCAATGTCGTGAGAACTCACCAATCGAACGACCGTTTGGTGAGAGTCCGCGATGACCTCAAGGCTTTCCTCCCGAATCCTGCTGACACCCCTGGACTTTGTGTCCAGCGGCAACAACAATTCCTCGATCGGCGCCGGCGCAACGATAAAACGCAGTTCTTCTATACCCGTCACGCTGTATTTCTGGAGGGGAACCGACAGAACAGTCTCACCTTCCTGCATGCCGCCGAAGTGGCGCTGTAACTGCTCCCACAACCGTACGGTTCTTATGTGGCCAGTCTCGGAGATCAGCAGCAACGACACGAATTGCGGGAGGTTCGTTTTATTCTTGATGCGCAATCGAAACTCGTCGTTGATGGGCACGGGAAAGGCCTGCACATCTCCTCGACTCTCCGCCGACACAATTTCACCCGACTTAAGTTCTACGCCAATATCAACGAAGCCATTACCGCGATCCGGTAGCTCGAGAACCGACTTCCAGTACGGCAGCTGAACCTGCAGGTCCCGTACATCGACTTCGGTCAGCGGAATTTCACCCGCGGCGAACGGCGTCTCGGTCAGCGCATCGATAGCGTCCATAGCATCTTCGATATTGCCATTCAACAATGCCAGACGGTAGCGAAAATAAAGCGTCGTCGGATTGTCGGGTTTTGTCGCTGACATTTCATTGCTGAGTGCCGCCAGTTGCTCATGGCGTCCATGATCGAGCGCGTTCATTGAACGCGCAATAAGCGCACTGAAACTCTGGTTGTTCAGCGATATTGTAAGTTCGCCTCGATCATCGAAACCGAATGCGCCGAAGTCTGGTGTTTGTGCTGAATTGCTTTCCTGTCCGACAACTTGCCGCAGGTACAAACCAATTTCCGACGATGTTACCAGGCCATTGCCATCGATATCGATCTTGCCCCATGTTAGCCCATCCACAAATGACCCTGTAAACAACGAATGGTTTGGAAGCGGGCCACTGTCCGACGCGAGCTGGTCTTTGCGAGCCGAGGTAATAGCACGCCGACTGATCTTGCTCGCCAAAACATCGCGATACTCGTCAACACCGCGCATCTTGTCGACCGCATCGCCGAGAGCAAAACCACTATGGCATGCGTCGAGAACAACCAGAATGTGCCGCGCTGGCAGCTCGTCGACGGCACGCAGAAATTCATCGATAGGAATGTAGGCACTCCATCGTTCGCCTGCACCAGCGGCGGGTGCATCGACCGGAACGAGGTAACCCGACTCCCGCTTGATATCACCGAGGTTAGTTTCGCGAGTCTGACCATGCCCTGCAAAAAACAGGACCAGCTGATCGTCAGCCAGCAACTCACCATGCAGTTTGTCCTGAATGAATTCCATGATCGCCGACTTCGTGGCATCTTCATTTAACAGGGGCTCGATCGGCACGGCGAATCCCGCTTTCTCGACCAACGCATTTTGAAAGCCAACGGCATCACTGACGGCATTGTCCAGATGTTGCCAATGCCGGTAGTCATCAATACCGATAACCGCCAGCACAAGGCGGCCGGGTGCTGTCAATTCCGGCGACGCGGAGGCGGCAACACCGCGCTCGTCCGCTGGTCCGGCCGACCAGGCGCCCAGTGTGAGCACACAAGCGATCAATATTCGTTGCAACTGTCGCATTGGGGAAGTCGATGGCTACTTTGGGCTAGGTGCGATTATAGCGAAACCGGTGGCAGCACGTGACCATATTTGGCATACCTCGCACAAAGGACTAGACTTTCACACCCAGACTGATCCGGATGCAGCCCCCGACAGTATCGCAACGCTTGGGGATTTCTCGCTCGGCAGCACGGACGCACAGACAGCGTCGAATTTTCCCACTACTACGGAGGCGGAATCGCTTAGGTCTGATGGAATTCGACCAAGAATCACGCTTTAAGAGGAGAGCAGACTAAATTTACTAGGTTTCCTGAAATCCGCTGACCTTAGTTCGATGGTATCGATGCAGCGGATTTGCAGGTTGTCAGTGGAGGGCATTACGGTGCGCACCATACGACCGAACACCGGGTCCCGGCGATCCGGCCTATTGTCCCTGATCGGGGCTCGTCTCCTCGGAACGGTCTCGACGCTGACGCTATTCGCGCTCATCGTTCCGACACTCTGCCAGGCCCAGCCAGCGCAATCGTCTTTTGACGAAATGTTGGTCGTCGATTGCTTGCTACCTGGTCAGCACAAGCGAATCGGCAACCGGTTTTCATTTATTGGACCTCGACGACCGGCGCGGCTTACGGCGGGCGACTGCGCGATTCGTGGCGGTGAATACGTAGAATACGACCGGGCCAATCTGCAAACGGCAAAAGAGGTATGGCTTTCGCGCGCACAGCAGGGCGATGCAGTGGCACAAAACACCATCGGAGAGATCTTCGAAAAAGGTCTCGGCACTGATCCGGACTTCGGCGTTGCTGCGCACTGGTACGAGCTTGCTGCGCAACAGGGAAACGCATCGGCACAGTTTAATCTTGGCAAGTTGTATGAGACCGGCCGTGGGGTACCGGCCGATCGAGAAAAAGCCCTGACCTGGTATCGGGAGGCGGCAGGCCTGCCGGCATTGCAGGAAACACCGGGATTGCAACCCGCATCACTACCGGATGCCAGCAGCGACGCGGACGGGCCCGTCATCGACATGATTGATCCGCAAGTGCCGCAAACGAGAGGCGTCGCGGTGGCGACGGTTGCCTCCGCCGTAACGGAACGTCTGATCATTGGCAAAGTCCGGGCAAGCTCCCAGCTACGCGCGATCACCGTTAACGACACGGCGGTGGTGTTCGAACCCAACGGTCTGTTTCAGACGCGCGTTCCGGTCAGGGAGGAAGGGTCGAGAGTGTCGGTGGTCGCTGTTGACGAGCTTGGGAGACGTGGTCAGCGAGTGTTCGTGCTGCAGCCCGACGGCCGAGATCCACAGCAAATTGGTGCCGAGCTCGGCAGATTCCACGCACTCGTGATCGGCATCAACGACTACCAGAATATGAACCCGCTCGTCAGCGCGGTCAAAGACGCGCGTGTTGTCGCCGAGGTCCTGCGTGAGCGCTACGGCTTCAATGTCAGGCATCTGGAAAACGCTGATCGCGGCGAGATCATGCGAGAACTCAATGACCTTCGCAAGAACCTAACGGACAACGACAACCTGCTGATCTATTACGCCGGTCACGGCACGCTTGATGAGAAAAATGATCGTGGTCACTGGCTGCCGGTCGACGCGGCGCCCGACGACAGCAGTAACTGGA
The DNA here is from genome assembly GCA_037968755.1 of Woeseia sp. Lineage (GTDB taxonomy): Bacteria > Pseudomonadota > Gammaproteobacteria > Steroidobacterales > Woeseiaceae > Woeseia. The sequence continues at coordinate 18,207 of JBBKWB010000020.1, read as the reverse complement.
TTTCGAATACGTCACTGACCGATCAACTCAACATCATGGCTGCTCGCCACATTCTGGTTATCGCTGATTCCTGCTATTCCGGGTCGCTGACGCGCACTACTGCAACCACGCTGCGCTCCGGGCAGACGCCAGCGCAACTTACCGCGGACTTCATCGCGTTGAACAAGAGGCGCTCGCGCACGGCATTGACATCGGGCGGGCTGATGCCCGTGCTCGACAGCGGACGCGGCGGTCATTCTGTATTTGCGAATGCGCTTATCGATGCCCTGCGCTCGAATAGCGGGGTCATCGATGGCCAGCAATTGCTATTGCAGATTCGTTCGAACGTCGCTCAGGCCGCATTCGACCGCGACCGGTTTGAACAGGTTCCGGTCTACGCACCAATCAATCTCGCAGGTCACGAGTTCGGCGAGTTTTTCCTTGTGCCGCGGTGATCACGATTACAGGAGCAATGGAAATGAACACACTTATGCGTTTGCTAGACAAAGCGTTGCGGAGAATGATAGCGGCAGGTGCTTGCCTGCTCACAATGTTTACAGCGGTCAATGCGCAGAACCTGAACACGGCGGTTGTCACGCAACTCGCGGCCGATGAAAGCCAGACGCCGTGCGCTGTACTGTTATCCGGTGACCCGGTGTCCGTGCTTGGCACGGCTGGACTATCGGAGATCTGTAGCCGCCCGACCAACATGGGAGGCGTGCCACCCTCGTCGGTTGGCGGCGGTTTTGCCGCAACGCCGCCCTCCGCACCGGCCGCTGTCGATGCTCGGCTGGAAAAAGAGGATCCGATGGATCCAGCATCTTCGCCGCAACGCGGTTTGTTCTTCACCGTCGGTCATGATGCAGTCAAACGTATTCCGTCGCCTTTCGAGGACGGCTATGCATCGGATGTTCTGCGTGTCGCGGCAGGCTTCGACGTCATCGCCGGCGGCCGGTGGTTGCTGGGCGCCGCTGTTGATGGCGCAACGCAAGACGGTGATTTCACTGATGGCGGCGATTTCGAAAACACGACCATCGGTCTTACCTTTTACGGCGCCTATCTGCTCGGCGACAACGGCGCCGTCGACTTTTATGCTGGCTATGCCGACCACACCAACGAGCGTACCCGGCGGGCGACTTTTACCGAAACCATTGACACTGGAGACGTGTTCACACGCGTCGGCGCACCAACGGCTGACTTCAACGCGGGGCAGATACTGGCCGGCATCAAGTTTTCCTACGACTGGGTCTGGGACAATGTCACGCTTGGGCCGCGCATGGCCTACGACTGGAGCGAAATCGGCTACGACACGTACAACGAGGTCGACGATAGCGGGCTAGCACTTACGTTTTTTGATAACGAGGAAACGTCAAGCCAGTTTTCGGCAGGGTTAGCGGGCTCAGCCGCAATCAGCACACGGTTTGGTGTCGTACTATTTGAGCAAAATATTCTGTACCGGCATGAGACTGATCAGGACCAGCGTAGCATTGACGCCAGTTTTGTAGAAGATAGCCGGTCGCAGCGATTCTCATATCAAACGGAAGTTCCTGATCGCGACTTTCTTGAATTCAATGTCAGCACAACATTTATTGTGCAAAACGGCTGGCAGTTTATGCTCGAGTACCGCGGCATAGCAGCCCATCGCTTTCTTGATACCAACGGTATTGCACTTGGTCTGCGCAAGGAGTTTTGACAATCGAGGTTTGTGCAGATCAGTCACTTTACCTGGAGGAGCAAAATGAGCAATCGAATTGCAGGATCAGGAGTTGTGGGGCTTGCGATCGTTCTTTTCGTCGCGCCCGGCACCAGGAGTTTCGCGCAGGACGATGGGATCGACATCCAAAGCGGCGTCGATGTGTCCGATGCATTAGTCGCAACAGACGCTTTGCGGTGGGTACCAGGGCAGATCATCGTCAAATACAAAACAACGCCACGCGGCGATGACCCGCGCCTCGGCACGATGGGATTTTCAGAGCACCTGCGTGTTACCGGTGGTGGTGAGTACATCTACGCGCTGTCGCCAGCGCGTAGTCGCTCGATGTCCGTGCGAAACATGTCAGAGCAGGCCGAATCGGCGGTCGAACGCATGCAGGGTCAGCCGGATGTCGAGTACGCGCAATTGAACTACGTCGCGCACATTGTGCGCATACCAAACGATCCGGGCTATCCTCAACAGTGGCACTATCGCAACAACGGCAACGGCAATGACGAATCGCCCGGCGGTATCAACTTGCCTGACGCATGGGACCGTACGACCGGTGCTACTACGTCCGTGGTCGCTGTGATTGATACGGGCATCCTGCCGAATCATCCCGACATCACCGGTTCGCAAAACTTGCTGGACGGTTTTGACATGATCACCGACAACTTCACAGCCAACGATGGCGACGGCAGAGACAATGATCCGACGGATTCTGGCGATGCCGTAGGCCCCGGTGATTGCGGCCCGGGTTCGCGGCCATCGCCGGATAGCTGGCATGGCACCCACGTTGCCGGAACGGTGGGCGTCGGTCGCACGGATAATGGCGCCGGCATTGCCGGCGTAAATTGGAACAGTCGTGTCGTGCCGTTGCGTGCGCTCGGCCGATGCGGCGGAAGCATTGCTGATATCAACGACGCCATTCGCTGGTCGGCGGGCCTGGCCGTGCCCGGCACGCCGCAGAATCAGCACCCGGCCAAGGTAATCAACATGAGTCTCGGCGCAGGGGCACCGTGCTCCGCATCGCCATCGACACAAGCCGCGATCGATGACGTCGTCGCCGCGGGTGTTACCGTCGTCGTTGCCGCCGGCAATGAGGCCAGCGACGCGCAGAACTCGTTTCCAGCCAGCTGCAACAATGTTATTACCGTAGCCGCAAGCGACTTCAACGGTGAGCTGGTGCGCCGCTACTCCAATTTCGGCAATGTCGTCGATATCATGGCGCCTGGTGGAGACGTTACCGCGGACGACGACAACGACGGCAATCCGGACGGCGTCCTGAGCATGGTCAATGGCGGTTACGCATACTACAACGGTACGTCGATGGCGGCTCCGCATGTCGCCGGCGTCGCAGCGCTCTTGCTGGCGCAAGACCCAGGCCTTACGCCGCAGGCGGTCGAGAATCTTATTGTCAGCAACGCCATTCCACGTAGTAACACCCAGTGTCCGCTGCCGTGTGGCGCTGGTCTGCTGAATGCAGATATCAACGCCAGCGGAAGCACACCGCCAGCGACGTTGGCAATCAGTGTAAATCCCACGGAGTTTGAGTTGGACGAAGGGGAATCGGCGACACTCAACGTCAATGTTACGCTTGGCGGCGCCCCGGCCGACGGTATCACTGTCCGTTTGCGCTCCAGCGATGACGCCGTAGCGACGATATCGCCCGCATCAGCCGTTACAAATAGCATGGGCCAGGTACAGGTGCAGGTATCGGCAGGCACTCGAGGCGATACGGAACTTGCCGTCAGTATTCCGGGTCAGACGCAAACAATGACCGTTAATGTCGACGTCCGCGTGGTACCCGCAATGGGGATTGTCGCAGCGCTTATGCTCGCGCTGCTGATCGGCTTTTTCGGTTTCAGACGACTCGGCGTTGCACGAAGGTGACGGGATGAGGAAATGATTCGGATAGACTCAAGGCACTTGCGCCTGGCGGCAGCCTTGCTTCTCTCCGTCGGGGTCGCCATCGCATTCGAACGATCGACCGCCTTGCGCGGCTTGGTCCTTCCTCTGCAGGAGATCACGGCACGTGTCGCTGCCTTCGCACTAAATGCGCTAGGGATGCCAGTTGTAGTCGACGGGGTCTTGCTGACACATGCAGGCGGGTTTCGTGCAGCTGTTAGCCATGGCTGTACGCCGATATTACCGGTCGTTTTTCTGGGCGCCGTGATGACGTTCGGCATACCGCTGCGGCGACGTACTCGAGTGCTCGGTCTACTGAGTGGTGCGGTATTGCTGACGCTGATCAATTTGCTGCGTGTCATCGCATTGTTCTCGATTGGTGTTGTCGCACCGGGATATTTTGTGGTCTCACACGAGTGGTTGGGTCAGGGTGTCGTCATCGCCGCGACAGCACTGATTGCCGGCTACTGGATTGCGAGAGCCGTGAATCCAGTGCGCCTGAAAGCGCGACCTTGACGATGCGGAATTTCGCCAAAAGTCTGCTCACTATGACCTGCGTACTTGTGCTCAGCTGTACCTATGCAGATCGACGCGGCACCGGCAACGACGGACCTGAGATCATCGTTAAATTCTCAGATCGTCATGCGATGGCCGGCATTGTCGTGCGCGCAATCGACGATGCTGTCGTCGCCGAAACGCTAAGCCGGGATGTAGCGACTCTATCGGCAGAGCTCGGAGTACCATTCGTGTATTCGAGACTGACGTCAGGACGCGAAATTATCGTCGAACTTCAGGTCGAGCAAACGCTTCGCATAATCGCGGATCGCTGCCGTGAGTCGGTGCAAATTGATGAGGTGCATGTTGACGACGAAAAAAAGGTCGTCGTTATCAACATTGATAGCGATCCGGGCGGTGATCTAAGCCGCTTTCTTGCGCGTACGGTCAATGATGATCGACTACCCACAACAGGTACGATGCGCGGAGATGGGCGCGTCGAGGTCGCGCCCGATTTTGACAGCATAGCCAGGATACTGGCCGACGAACTCTCATCGCGCCCTGATGTCGACTATGCGCAAATAAACTATCGGGTGCGGCATTACGACGAAGGCTGACAGGTAACCAAGGCTGATGCCCCGAGGGGGCCAAGCATTCGGTTTTCGGCGAAGTGGAGTTCCCCCGATCAGTCGGCCATCGTTCCGCTGCCTCTTGAGGCCCTTTCAATAGTCTCTTCATTCGAGAAAGTTAGTTTCGTTGAGCGCTCAGCTCGCGGAGATAGTCACATCATTCATACAGCCGCCACTCCGGCATGTACGAAACGATACCGGCGATGCTGGGGTCAGAGTACTTTTTGAGAAATGTTCTCTGACCCCTGAGCTCCTCGCAAGGTGCTTCTCGATCAGGAATCACTACCTCACTCATACAACCGCCACTCCGGCATATACGAAATGCCAAGATTGACGATGCGTGAGATCAGCTTGTCGTAGCTAATCCCGATCGACGCAGCCGACTCCGCCAGATCTTCACCATGAGTTAGATCCGGGTTGGCGTTGGCCTCCAGCAGAAAAACCTTGCCGTCTTTTCGCATACGCAAATCCAGGCGAGCGAAGCCGCACATGTGCAGCGACCGGAAGATGCGCTTTGCGAGACGGGCAAGTTTGTCGGTATCCGCTTTTGACAAGCCTTCGGCAAGTCCGGTCTTGATGCCGTGCTTCTCCTGGTAGCTGCGGTCCCATTTGACCCTTCGAGTCGCGATGCCGGATTGCTTCTCGGCCAGCGTGCCGAAGTCAAGTTCCCAGATCGGCAGGGTTGTCAATCGCGTGTTGCCCAGCACGCCAATGTAGAGTTCGCGCCCGTCAATGTATTCTTCCACCAATGCATCGCTTTGCACATTCTCATGAATAAACTCCACGCGTTCGCGAAGCTTGTTCATATCGTCAACAATCGACGCCTGCGCAATGCCCAGCGACGCATCTTCGGTTGCCGACTTTACAAACAGCGGAAACTCGAGCTTGCCTTTTCTCGGTGCCTTGAACCGGGCGCCATACGGAAACAGGTGAAAGGCAGGAGTTGCAATGCGGTGCGCGGCCAGCACCTGCTTCGTCAATACCTTGTCCCGCGACAGCAACAGGCCGCGTGGATTGCAGCCGGTGTAGCGCTGGCGAATCATCTCAAGGTAGGCGACGACATACTGCTCGTAGGCTGGGATGCCGTGAAACTCGTCCAGCATGTTAAAGACGACGTGTGGCTTCCAGTTCCTCACAATGTCGCGCAGCTCGGACAAGCGATCCAGGATGCCGACGACGCGTACGTCGTAACCGAGATTGCACAATGTCGAGTAGACGTTGTACTCGCTTCTGAAAGCATCTATTTCCTTCTCACTCAGTCCTTCGATGTCTTTTGGAGGAACGAGTTGCTCGTGCACCATGAGCAGTATGCGGTAGCGTTTCATAGTGCATAGTTCTCCCTGTTGCGTCGCAGGATATCCAGGACGATCCGCTCATGCAGGCGCACGACGGGTCGTTTGGCCTCGCGGCGGGAACTGCGCAGCACGAGATCGAGCTGACGCGAACGACGCCTGACGAGGCTGATTGCGTGATCGAGATAATAGGGGTGCAGGCGCGCGCGTCGCTCCAGGAGTCGTCGAAGCTGCGGCTCGATCTCGCGCACGAAGCGGCTGGCAGCCATCGCTCGCGGTCGTTTCGTGCGCGCCACGAATACCCGGCTCATCCAGCGGTCGTAGCGCCGGTCCTCGCCGCCGTAACGATCCTGTTTGAGCAGGTAATGTTCGCCCAGCGTTTCGTCGGTCTGTCGCAAGGGTTCGATCACCGAGCGGTCGCTGCGCTTCGGCGTGGCCGTCGCGATCTCGCCCATCAGCTCATCGACATACTCGAGCTTTTTGATTGCCGGCCAGTCGGCGTAGTCACGTCGCCAGCGCGCTTTTGGCTGCAACCAGACGGCAAAAGTCTCAGCGAAGTCTTCGGTCGGATGGCTTTGTGCATACCAGTGCCCGAGATGCAGTACGTGTCGGCGGCTGCTCGGGCGCGGTGAATAGTCATCGGGATACGGTGCGGAGGCGCGGCCGAATATGCGCCTGAAGTCCGCGCGTCGCCTGAGCCTGTAGGCATTGTCAATCGCATGCCCGGTTTCGTGGCGCAGGATTCGCTGGCGCCATCTGTGCGCCCCGCCTTCAACTTCACCCATCATGCGCCGCTCGAGTTGGTTCAATCGCGGGTGGGCGAGATAGAAGGGAATGGCAAAGCCGGAGATGCGGTCCGGCGAAAACCACTCGGTCGAAAGCCAGACGTGTGGCCGGAACTCCAGGCCGCGGCGTTCGAGATTCTCGTAGAGCCGCTCGATATCCGCCATCAATGGACTGCCTTTAAGCGTCAGTCCGAGGCTCTTGAAGCGCAGATCCAGCAGCGCCTCGTCGTCGTACTCTGCCCAACGATACTCGTGTTGGAATTCCGCTGTCCGTCTTGGAGTGGAAGGCATACGCCCAAGGATACCTGCCAATTAAGGGGTCAGAGTACATTTTTCAGCAAGCCGGTCGGGGAAAAGGGGTCAGAGTACATTATCTAGCAAGCTGGTCGTGCATCACCGCGTCACCTCTACCGTCGCCCGCCCGAGTCGATGCAGCTTGAGTTCCAGTGACTCGCCGAATGCGTTCGGCCGAACCGCGTCGCCCGCCCGACATACTACTCTGACCCCATTTATGGGTTGGCCGACCAAGAATGTACTCTGACCCCATTTACCGCTGATAATGTGGATGCCGGGCCAGCACAAGGTCGGCGATCGACCACACAGATCAAACGGACAGAGCATGACACCAACAAAAAAAACAGATTCGTTCCTCCTCGACGACGTCCCACCCATGGGAATTTACGAAACTCTTTATGCGTTCAAAGACGCGTATGGGCAGTTCATGGGCACCGAGGGCACGCATCCATGGTCGCAGGGGTTTCCATTGACCACGCCGTTGGAAAAATTCGACGGGCCTGAACTGCCACCCTCAGTTGAGGTGACGTGGGAAGACCGGCTCTATCCGAAAGCCTGGGGTCATCCGCAGCTGCGGGAAGCTATCGTTGGTTACTACAACACGTACTACGGCTCGAACATTACGCCCGACAACGTGATGATCTTTGCCGGTGGCCGGCCGGGTATCTACACCGTTCTTTCTTTCCTGAAAAAAGACATCCAGGTTCGTATCGGCAATGTCGAGTGGCCGGCGTACCTGGATATTCTTACCCAAACAAACATCGACTGGAAAACAGTCGCAATGACGCCGGAAAATAATTTTCATCCTGAAAATGCCGAGTACTTCGATCGCACGGGCCTGAATCACAAGACGAACCTGTTTCCGGTGATTTCCAATCCAGGCAACCCCACCGGGCACGCGCGCGCAGGCGATGAATTGAAGGAGCTCGTGCAGATGGCAGAGTCAGCGCAGAACGGCATACTGCTGGATGAAGCCTATGAGATGTATCACTCGCCGTCGGTCAGCGGCCTGCAGTACGTCAGTGACCTGGACAACTCCAACGTGTTTCTTTCCGGCGCGTGTACCAAGGGCCTGCAATGCCCGGGTATTCGCATTGGCTGGATCATCGCATCGAAAAAGAACATCCAGACCCTGTCTAATTTCAGCTCGTTCGGCATGGGAGGGGTATCGCATCCCAGCCAGCTATACGCCGTAGAGCTGTTCAAGCCGGAGCGGGTGGCAAAGCAGCGGAAGGCTGTTGAAGCGCACTACAACTGGCAGCGACAACGCTACGGTGAGGCGTTTGAGAAAATGGGCCTGAAAGTTTTCAGCGGCAACGGCGGCTTTTATCACTGGATGCAGTTGCCGGATGGATTGAACTGCGATGACCTGAACAAACGCCTGTACCAGCGAGGCGCGGCGATTCTGGCGGGCCGGGATTGCGATATGGGCAGACCGCATTCAAAGGACCCAAGTTACGTTAGTCCGTACATGGACATGTTCAGGTTCAGTTTCGGGCCTTTGCTACCCGAAACGTTTGAGAGCGATATTCAGCTGATGACGGAAGTGCTGGATGAATACAAAGCGGATGTAGCCAACGGGTTGGCATGATCTGAAGTTACGATTGCAGGCGTCGCGTCGTGCATACCTGCATTCGCACGCGGGATTGACGCATCACTCCGGGTACCAGGAACCGTCGTCTTCGGGCTGGATCCACAGGTGGCTGTACCAGTAGTACACGCCGCTTTCCTCGGACGACGGGGCCGTGCAGTTGAACTTGCCACGCCCAGGTCGCAGTGGTTTTTGCGCCTGCACCGTGACGACATCACCGCGCCGTTCAATCACTGCCGGTTCCTGACCGGCCACGTAGCAGCGCAGTGCAGAAAGCCGGTACGGCCCGTCGGGAATACGCATCTTTAATTCCGGTGGCTGTGCGAGAGTGCTCAGCACACGGCTCGCGGGCGCCAGTACGGTCACGGGCAGCGGGCGACTCCGCAGCTTTTCGGCGAAACCCTCAAGGTCTGCAAAACCGGTCGCCATGGGAAAGCGAGGCAGGCTTTGCAGGCTGGATACATGGCCGGCCGGTCCCGACTGCTGGCCGAAGGCAACGTAGCCGAGTTCGTCGACAAGTTTCTCGAGGTCAGCGTCGAACTCACCGTACGGCCAGGCAAAAAAATGCAGGGGGTGATCAAGTTCACTCTCGAGTCTCGTCTGTGCTGATTCGATGTCTGTCGTAATGCGTTGCCGCCACGCTTCGACAGACTTGCCGGACCGGTGGCGGACGAGGTGGTCGTGCGTCCGCGTGTGATTGGCGATAGTGCCGCCGCTTGCTTCAATGCGTCGCAAGTCCGCCCAACTCATGAAGCCTGAATAGCGCTGGTCAATTGCATCGGTCGAAACAAAGACCGTGAACGGCCAGTTCCGTTTCGCAATGCGCGGCATGGCTTCGGACAGAATCGATGTGTAGCCGTCGTCGAAGGTGATGGCGACCGTGCGCTTTGGGAGTCTCCGCTTGTCCCGCAGTGCGGAGACGATATCCGTGAGTGGCACAACGTTGTAGTCGTTCCTCTCGAGAAAATCGAGATGAGATTCAAAAATGGCCGGGCTGACCGACGTTGCCGCCGGCGTATCCTCGCTGACGTGGTGATAAATAAGAATAGCGGCGTGGCCGTCATCAGCACTTGTGCCAAACGCCGGAGAGGCCAGCGCTATCCCCGCCACAATGAGCATCACAAGAATTGCGCGGACGGCGCAGAGCTCAGTGACTTTCATTACTTTGCGGTGCTTCCAGATCGTTGATACGAATCAGTTGCCGAATTTCTGCGACATACGCTTCACGCCGTTCCGAGTACTGCGACAGTTCCTGAGCCAGGGCGCTACCGGACAACCTGTCGCTCTCATCTCTAAGCCGTGCACGCTTCAGGCGAAACGACCGATACTGCGGGTGCGTATTGATGTTGTTTAGATAGCTTGCGACAGAGTCGCGGGGCGATCGAAAGCTCTCGACTTCATGACTACGATTTTCGGATCGCGACCTCGGCACCATGCCGCAGCCCTCATCGAAACACCATTCGCCGAACAGGTTGTAGCCGTTTCTTGCGAATCGGGATGTGCCCCAGCCGGATTCTTTAGCGGACTGTGCAAGCGCCAGCGAGAGCGGCACGGTATCAATGCGCCGGATCAAGGTATCGAGCAGCGCAGGGTCATCCGGGTCCGGCTCTTCGATTGCATATTCCCTTGCGATGCTGGTAAGCCAAAGCCGGTCGAAAAAACCTGGGTCACCATCCGCAGCAATCGCCAGCAAGCGCTCACGATCCTGCCGCACGCGAGCGTTCTCGGACTGAATCAGCGGCCGCACAAATTCAAAAAACACAGCTTTGCGCTCAGGCCCGGCTTCGTACTGACGAAAGTCCGGCATCGTCGAACGCGCTTGCAGAGAGTACCAGCTAATGCCGATAGCAACGGCTAACAGCCCAAACAACAAGGACCACTGGCGCCGGCTGATGCGTTGAGCCTGGTTTCGCAAAGATAGCCACGTGAACATAGGCACGAGCTTAGCATGCAGAAAATGGGGTCGAACCGAATTAGCCGATACAAAAATATGTAGTTCGACCCCTTTATTTCAAAAATATGTGGTTCGACCCCTTTATTTGCGATGACTAGCCTCGGTCGATTCGTGGCATTCACTCGCAGAGATCCCTACGTCAGCAGCGCTTGTGCAAATGCTCTTCCGCTAACTGTGTAAAGCCACATAAGCGCAGCGCAATTCACCAACACCGTTGCCCAAAATACTGTACGGAAGGATGTCTTGCTCGACTTGTGCCGCAGCGTCTCCTGCGCAATCAACGCGCCCGGCCAACCCCCTAACAGGCCAAGCAACTGAAGAGTTCCTTCACTGGTTCGCCAGGCGCCTCGGCGGGCAGCCGCTTTATCCAATGCGTAGGCGACGAATGCGACCAAACTCAGCGCCATATACCCGATCAACAGGACGACAGGAAGGTTTCCAGTCACTACAGACACGCCGACAGTTGCAAGAAACAGCAGCGCAAATAGAATAGACTTTGAGCTCGGACGTTGCGTGGACTTTACTTTGTGTTTGTCGCCGGCAAGTGTGGCGTTAACCGCGCACGGCCGTCCCTGCTTGTCCTTGGAAATCGAATACGTCACAACTTCATTCGTTTTAGGGCGCCGATCTCGGTTGCTGAGCGCGTTCACGTGAATAAAAATTTGCTTGCCGCCGCCCAGGGGCGTGATGAAGCCGTAGCCTTTGTCGTCGTTCCAGGATACGACTTTTCCTTTCATCCGCATTTAACTCGAGCCTCTCAAAATCCAGGAATGTGGGTCTCGCTGGATGAACCCGAAATGCCAGGAACGTCGGCGACCGTAGTGATTCGAACCGGCGGCTATTGGGAGGTTATAAGTACAGGCTATTCAGATCAGATTATCAATCCGTAGTTGGCTGGCAATTGCACTTGCCTCTGTCTTCATGACTTCAGAGAGGCTATCTTTTCCGAAGCAGGTCGATTGAATAGACCAGACGCGTTCGCGACTACGGCCATCGTACAAATTGCTTATAACAACTACCGTGTGCGCCACCCTCACCGAATCTGGTTCGACAATAATGTCATGGTCATACAAGAAAAAGTCCACAGGATTGCCGCCACGACAGGTCGAATCTATTTCTTCACGGCCTCTCACAATGTTCGTTTTGGTATCGACACTGGCAATGTGCGCAATCAGAATCGCGTCCGCTCCGATCTCGTCGCCTATTCGATTGATATCATCCTGGGTGACGCCCTTGCTCGTATCAAGCTTGTCGTGGATAGGGATCGCGTCTACCCGTTCCTTTTGCAGTTTGGACGCGAGGTCGTCTTCGAAACGTTGTTGTTGGCTACGGTCGCTGGAAATGTTGACAATTAGCAGTCGTTTGTAGGTAATTGTCCCTCGTGCGGGATCATCGTACAGTTTTACTACACTGGTCTGCGGCGCGCACGCACCAGTCAGAACCAGCGCTATCGCTATCAAGCCGAACATTCGGATATTGCTACACATGATGATTGGCCTTCTGAAATCGTACCTGTATTGATGCTAGGCCAGTCCAGCCCTTAATTCATCGGTACATACCCGTACGTACATCAGACGAGAGCTGCGCGAAGATACAATTAAGCGAATCAAGCATTTCTCCGCAATACCCCCAGTGCACGGCGGGCATTCATGTTGACCAAATTTCGAGATTTCTATGAAGCCATAGTGCTGCGTCGGCCTGTTGCGACGTTGGTATCAGTCGGGCTGGTTACGGCATCTCTCGGGTGGTTCGCACAAGACTTTGCCCTTGATGCTTCTGCTGACTCACTGACGCTCGAAAATGATACTGGCCTTCGCTACTACCGCGAAATTCGAGCGCGCTACGGATCCGACGAATTTCTGCTCGTCACCTACACACCGGACCAGGCACTCTTCGAAAGTGACACACTTGCTGATCTGCAAGGATTACGCGACGACATATTGGCGATACCTGCAGTTGACTCGGTAACCAGTATTCTCGATGTCCCGCTAGTCAGCAGCCCTGCTGTCGATCTGAAGAGAATCTCTACAGGCATTCGCTATCTGGGGAACGATGACACGGATCGAACGCTCGCGCGGCGGGAATTGCTGACCAGCCCGCTTTATCAGAATCTTATCGTCAGCTCTGACGGTTTGACGACAGCGCTGCGTGTCGACATGCATGAGGATGAGGAGTATTTGCACCTGCGTCAGAGGCGCGACGACTTGCGTGAAAAGCAGTCGGTAACGTCACTCTCAAATTCAGAAGAAAACGAGCTTACTGAAGTATCGGCTCGATTTCAGGCCGCAAGTCACGCGCTTGTTCCGCAACAACGACGCAACATCGAATCGGTACGAAATGTACTTGATCAGCATCGCGATTCTGCCTCGTTGCACCTTGGCGGCGTGCCAATGATTGTTGCTGACTCACTGGATTTCATTCGACATGACCTGATTGTATTCGGCTCGGCCGTTCTGCTCTTTCTTGTACTAATTCTTGCGTTGGCGTTTCGGCGATGGCGCTGGATTTTGCTGCCGCTAATTACTTGTGCGGCGACATGCGTCTTCATGGTTGGCTTGCTTGGACTTATTGGCTGGCGTGTCACCGTCGTTTCGTCAAACTTCGTCGCCTTGCTGTTGATTCTATGCTTGGCATTAACGCTGCATATCATCGTACGTTACCGGGAGATGCATGAACGCCAGCCGCATGCAGACCAATTTACGCTGGTCAGCGAAACTATTCGCAGCATTGTCGTGCCTTGCGTGTATACAACGCTGACAACAATCATCGCCTTTGGCTCTTTGCTGGTAAGCGGCATCCGACCTGTAATCGATTTTGGCTGGATCATGTCGATTGGCATAGTTGTCGCCTTCGTTTTCGCGTTTACGTTCTTTCCTGCGGCTTTGATGCTCACAACGTCAGGCGTACCAGGTTCGAGGAACGACGGTACGGCAGCTATCACAAACCTTTTCGCAATGATGGTTCGTCGCCACAGCAAAATGATCATGATCATCTTCTCGATTCTTGCCTTTGTTGGATTGGCGGGAGCAATGCAGTTGACAGTCGAGAACCGCTTTATCGACTACTACAAACAATCCACGGAAATCTATCAGGGTATGGAGTTGATAGATCGAAAGCTTGGCGGTACCACACCGCTTGATGTGATCATCAGTGCGCCGATTGTGGATGCTGCCACGGATGATAATGTGCCGCCGGGGAGCGAGGGCCAGGACGATTTTCTTGATTTTGCCCTCGATCAGGATGAAGCATTAGGTGGCCTAAGCTCGCGAAGCTATTGGTTCAACAGCTGGACCCTCGGCGAGGTCATGGAAATTCACGACTACCTCGACAGCATTCCAGAAACCGGGAAAGTCATTTCGTTGGCTACCGTTGCGAAAATCGTTGATCAACTCGATGATCAGGCTCTGCACGATAACTTTCTGCTTTCGATCATCTACGAGCGCTCGCCGGCGAATTTTAAAGAGGAGTTGTTTGCGCCCTATTTATCGGACGACGGTAACGAGCTGCGATTCAGTATTCGTGTGTTCGAGTCGGATCGGACGCTGCGACGATCGAAACTCCTGGACCAAATTCGCACTGGCCTCATCGACCGGTTCAAACTGCAGGATGGTCAGATTCACCTGACCGGTATGCTGGTTCTTTACAACAATATGCTGCAAAGCCTTTTCAAATCGCAGATTCTGACCTTGGGAGCAGTCTTCCTGGCCATCTGTGTAATGTTTCTCATACTGTTTCGCTCAATCAGGATGACCGTCGCCGCCATTATTCCGAACCTGGTATCGGCGACCCTGGTCCTTGGCTTGATGGGCTGGTTTGGTATACCGCTGGATTTGATGACTATTACTATTGCGGCAATCACTGTCGGCATCGGTGTCGACGACACAATCCACTATGTGCACCGATTTAGACGCGAATTTGCTATTGATCGGGATTACTCGGCCGCCATAGAGCGCTGTCACCGTAATATCGGGCGCGCGATCTACTACACCAGCATTACGATCATGCTCGGGTTTTCGATTCTCGCGTTTTCCCAATTTGTTCCAACTATTTACTTCGGTCTATTGACCGGCCTTGCGATGCTTACTGCACTCTTGGCAAATATGGCGCTGCTGCCGACTCTCATCGTTACGTTTCGGTCGGGCGGTGAGGATCCGAATCAGGAGTGTGCCGTATGAGTCGGCAACTTACAGCGTCCGCGCCAGATCCGGTCACGTTATTATTCAGACTTCATCGTCGGCAGTCCGAATTGCATGGCCGCCGAATTGATTGCGCATCATCGCGAGTAATTTCGAGGAAAAATCCTGTTGCCCCTGGCTGGCAAAGCGAGCCATCAAGGCAAGGCTCATCACCGGCGTCGGTATGCCTTGTTCAATCCCTTCGAGGGCCGTCCAGCGACCCTCTCCCGAGTCAGCAACGAATGGTTCGACGCTGGCGAGCTGCTGATCGCTAGCCAGTACATCGGCAGTCAGATCGAGCAGCCAGCTGCGAACGACGCTTCCGTGCCGCCACGACTCAGCGATCTCAGCCAGGTCGAGGCCGAAATCCTCTCGGCCCGCCATGAGGGCGAAGCCTTCGGCGTAAGCCTGCATCATGCCGTACTCAATGCCGTTGTGAATCATCTTGACGAAGTGACCGCTGCCGACAGGACCGGTATGCAGCCAACCGCGATCGGCTGCTGGCGCTAATATCTCGATCAGCGGCTGCACTTTGGCAAAGGCTTCGTCGGTTCCGCCGACCATGAGTGCGTAGCCGTTCTCGAGGCCCCACACGCCGCCGGAGACACCCGCGTCGACAAAATTAATGCCTGACTTGGCAAGTGACTCACCACGACGCATCGAGTCCTTATAGTGAGAGTTCGCACCATCGATAAGAATGTCACCCGGCTGTAGCAGCTCACGCATCATATCCACGTACGATTCCGTAACGTCGCCCGCGGGGAGCATCAACCAAACCAGCCGTGGCACCTCGAGCTTCGCAACGAGCGCCTCTGCCGATTCGGCAGGGATAAGTCCGCAGTCTGCGGCGAGTGCTTCCGTCGCGTCGGTATCTCGATTGAATCCGATGACTTCAATTTCCGCACGACGCAAACGCCGTGCCATGTTACCGCCCATCTTGCCTAGCCCGATCATGCCGACCTGCATCGCTCTTCCCCGTATGGATTCTTACGCACAGTATCTGGCGTACGGGTATGCAATGCCACCGTCATGGTGGTCTGGACAGAAGGAACCTACGCTGGGTGCCGCGCTTTGGCGGTGCGAATCTTGGTGCTCAAACCAGGATCAACCGCGGTCGCGCAAGGTAGCGTTCCGCATGACGACTCCGCCGTTATACGTGTTCCCGAGCGATCTAAGGTTATGCCAGCCCGCAAAATCCGTAAACGGAAAGTCTTTGTGGCGAGTAGCGCCCGGCTAAAAATCGACTAGGTAACTGCCGCCGTCTGCAACGGTAATACTGCCGCCGTCGACCGTCACGAACACCAACGGAACCGGTTCCGCCGCACCATCCGGCACGTTCGTTGATTGATAGAGCTCCGGGTCGTCGCTGCCCGCTTGGCAGGTAAATGCGAGCGTATAGTCGCCGGGTGTCAGCACGGCTGAGTACCCGTAGGTTCCGTCGTTGGCGCGGCGGACGGCGACGGTAGCTACCGGATCCGATTCGAGACCAGCGATGTCAGTTGGCATCGTGTCCAGGCCAGAAAAGATATACACAGCGTTGCCTTCGTCCGCTGCCAGGTCGTTGGTGCAGGTCGCATCCATAACCAGCGCCTCGGAAACACTGCCTGCAACCGTGCCGAAAAGGCTCTCATCGATGACACGAATGGTTGGTTTCAAAAAATAGCCGGGCTGCCCACGTGGATCGACAAGGCCTTTGCGAATATCCCAGTCAAGCATGAACGAGGCGCCCTGGTTGCTCGTAATCGTGACATCGTCGATGACCTTCAGTCCGCTTTGACTGCCGCTCGGAACGCGAAGCTCAATCTGATTCCCCATGTCATCGATAACATAAGAATCGAATACGCCGTCGAACTCGGCATTAACCGCCAAACGAATATTGGAGTACACGCCGGCAGGAAGTATTTGCTCGTCAATGAGCGTCTGACTGACGCCGTCTGTCAGCGTCAGCAGGTCCACCGAAATTGCCGGGTCCAGATCGAACGTGGTGGTCTCGCCATCGCTGTTGTTCACGGAAACCGCATCGAACTGGATCCACACTTCGGCTACGTCTTCGACTGGCGCATCCGTCACCTTCAGCGAGAACGTGCCCGCAGTTGCGGCCATATCGAGAGGCGTATCGCCGCCGCTACCGCCACAAGCCTGAATCAAAAACGCGGAACACATTACTGCAACCGATTTTCGTGCTGTACCCATTGCGATCACTCAACCAAACAATTCGTGGACGCATATCGTAACAATTGCGTGTCCGCATTGTTACGCAGAAAGCGTCGGGCAATGACGACAGGCCGCAAGATGGGAAGGCGGCGACGCAACGTTATTACATAATCCGGATCAGCCACGGTATGCGTCGGCTGAAAGGCGTTAGGGCGCACGGGTTCACCCGGTGATTTGGCCAGCGCGCCGGCCAGGTCTGTCTGGATCCGGTTGGACCAGTAGAACGACGTCGGCAGAAGCATCACCGGGGCACCCGGAACCTTAGGTACAGGATTCACCTGGTACTGTCTTAGCAGAATCTCATGCTTTTAATTTGCAGATCGACTACATTCGACGCGCCGTCATCTTGGCTGAAAGGAGTCTTCACTCATGTGGCACAATCCCTCTTCTTCCGTTCGCACAGTTTGGGTATTAATTACGCTTGCAGTGACGGCTGGTTTCCCGCTCGCCGCCGCGGCAGAAAACGTCCCGCCATCGATTGCGGCCTTGTTGCCGCCGGAGGTCAAGCTCGGCGACAGTAATTGGGCCGTATTCGAAACAGAATTCGGCAAAACCTTTGGCGGTGGAATGCAGGCATCGTCTTTCCCCGGGCAGCACCCCTCCTGTCCGTTCGCCGGCACGCCCGAGCTCAAGATCGAATTGAAGGGCGACACGGCCTTTGAAAACCCACCGATGCTGGACATGATGATTTCGGATTACGAAACGGGCGTAGCCAATGCGCCGGCGGTGTTGTCAAAATTCATGGCCGACTACATCACTACCTCCCCGGACGTCGTCTCCGTCGGCACTGTGCAGGAAGAGACGCGCCCCGACGGCTACCTCGTGTATATGGAATACAAGGAAAACTGCTCAAACCACCCGAACGGTTCGAAAACCCGACTAACGGGCTTGGCCCGCAGAGGCGCAACACAATTAAGTTTCCAACTGGTGGTGGCCGTGGACGGTACCGCGGCGGTTGCGCTAGCGGCCGACATGCTGCAGAACTTTGCAAAGCTGGATATTGCGGCGCTCACGCAATAAGCCAACCGCGAAAACCCCGGCGGAAAAGTGTGCGGTTATTTCCCGATCAAGTGTAGAGCTTGATCGGGTCGAGCCTTCGGCCTTTACCTGCCTGGACGCATATTCAGCGTCGCCTATTGATTTCCGGCGACCAGTTGCACCGCATCGATCTCCTTCCAGCCGGGCAGTGCGGCAAGGT
>JBBKWB010000019.1:0-6559 GCA_037968755.1 Woeseia sp. | reverse complement strand
CGTCTGAGGAGAATCTCGCGGCGCTAGGTTATTTGAGTCCCAGTGCCGTGTTGAACACCGGCGGCGGAAGTGCGCCAAGTGGCGTGGCGTGGGGCCGCGATGCGGCGGCTAATGCCTTTATTACGCTGCAAAAACCGGTACGGATCGCAATTCATGCCGATGACATGCTGCAAAAAGTGAGTGAAGATGATTGATTTGACGCCACAGGCACAGCGACTGCGCAATGTGAATGATCAGCAGTTGGCGAAGCGGCGGGAGATCTACCGCCTGCGTGTAAACAGCAGTGACTTGACGAAGAAATTAGTCGAAATGCAACGGCGTGGCAACGTTGTTGAGGGTCAGCGCATAGCTCGGGAGTTACGCCAATTAGAGGATCGTCGGGCAACGCTTACTAGAGCGGTGCGATTGGGCGCGACAAAGATCGCGACCGCCGCGACAGAGTGGGTGACGAGCACGCCGGACCCATTCGCGGATTTAGCTGTCGACTCGAATGTTGCCTTGCTTCCGGTGAGGCTGGAAACGCGATTTAAGCCAGACGAAAATGATAATGATCAGCTGCTCGTGCGAATCTACCCGGATGACATCCACGTAAACGCGCATGAACCGGAGCTAACCGCACACGAGCAAAAGATCGGTGCAAGTTACTGGTCACAGCTAGAGGGCGCGGATGAAGTCGTGCGACAAAACGCCTGGGCGACCCTCGCCGAAGAGTTTGGTGCGCCACGGGCGTCTTGGATAGTCAAAGCGACGGACCCCGACGGAGCGGAAGCGATCGTAGAACGGGATGATGACTGGACACGAGGCGCGTTCACCAATGTCTTGCCCGATCGTTGGGTGATTGTCGGCATAGTGAACGATATTGAGCGGTTTCGCATTTGGGGTGGGCCTATTCCTGACCAGTTACAGGTAGGCGTTGATCCGACCATCGATGCAGACTCACTGGAAGGCAATGAGACGAGTTTGGGCGCTCTGGATCCGGAGCTGCGTTGGCTGGAGGATTTCGCTGCGGCCGAAGCGGCAGGTATGGCAGTGCGGGTACCAGCTAATAAGCTGCCGCCAGGCAACACTATCGATCTGTTGTTGGCTGTCGGCGTTAAATCGACCCTGTCGAGACGCGACTCGGGTGCCAGGCTTCACGAACTATTCAGCGCCCACCGCTACACACAAGGTATTGCATTTATTCCGCGCGGGACAGCGACGAACAACACGGAACAAACCTCGGCCGGTTATACCTCGCAAGACGCCGCTCATGATCGTAGTTTCGCGGCACAACAAAAATATGGCGAGGACCTCGACCCGCTGTCGAATGGTGCGCGTCTGGCCGACGCGTTCGGACTACAGGACGGCGAGCGTGCAGTGTTTGGCGGCATTGAACATGCCGAGACGCAAGACCATGCTGATGCACAGGCCATGCAAGCTGCACTCTGGCCGGTTACATGGGGCTACTACCTCAAAGAGATGATGGACGATGAAGTGGGAGACGCTGATATCGAATTCGGACGCCGGTACTTTCTGGACTGGGTCAGGGCAGGAGGCTGGCTTGCCTCCGTGCGAATCGGCCAACAACCCTACGCTTTTTGGCCCGTCACGGACACCAACCAATGGCAGGCGGACGGAAAACGAGAGGAGAAGGATCAGCTGGCCAGATTCCGCGACTATCTAAAGACCTTGAGCTCACGATGGATCAACGCCAGCAATCACGTGCCTACGGTCGGTACTTTCAACAATCCGGCCGCCAACCTGATGTCCGTGCTCGGCATGGACGGAGTCAGCCGCCACCACTATGCAAGAGGCGCGGATAGTGACGTCTATTTGGCCAACCTATGGGCGATGAACGATTGGCCTTCCGATCCAAAGGAACTGGACAGCCTGCAGTACTTGCCCAACCATGCTGCATTGGTTGAAGAGTTGGCGAGGCTCTACGATTTTGACGTTTGGGATCCGCGCATCCGCCGACTTATGTTCCATGCTGCGACACTAAACCTCAACGGGCCACGGATTCAGTATGGTGGCTTATCCAATGCGGCTTCACTCAGTGATAACTATATCGCGTGGCTTCTGCAAGCCAGCCCGAAAGAAGTTGAAAAAGAGCTACCCTATGCCGGCAAACACATGCCGCTGTTGTATTTGCTTCTGCGTCATGCTGCCTCGCTAGAATACGGGCGCACCGCGTTCAACATTTCCGAAGAATTGGGTGTTGTAGCGAGGAACACGTCGCACGAGCCTGTCTTGGTTGCTTTCGAGGGATCGCAACAATTCACCTACCAGTCGATCTTGCAAGAGCGGTACGCGGGCGCCACAGGAGAGATGACGTTTTCCGAACATTTGCATCGATTCAAAGCCACTTACCGAAAAAAGGATGCGCAGTTCGACGCTTTTTGGTCGGCGATAAAACGTATCGAGAACCTACCCACCGCGTCGCTCGATTTATTGCTGCGGGAAACGTTGGACCTGGCCTCGCATCGAATGGACGCATGGACGGGAGGATTTGCGAATCAAAGAATTAGCGAAATTCAAGCAAGAGACGCGTCCAGTACTTACATCGGCGGATTTGGTTGGGTGGAAAATCTGCACAAGCGTTTCACGCCGCGCTCCGAGGGCCGCATTCTGGCGCCGAGTCTCGACCACGCGACGGCGGCTGCCATATTGCGGGCGGGTTACATTGCACATAAGAAGCAAAACGACCAAAACGCATTAGCTGTTAATCTTGCATCCGATCGCGTGCGTATCGCCAAGCAGGTGCTGGATGGCGTGGCCAACGGCTTACCGTTGGGGGCCGTTTTGGGATACCGATTCGAGCGAATGTTACATGAGCATCCGCAGGCGCCGTCTCTAGACCGATATATCCATCCTTTCCGGCAGCTAGCACCGTTGAGCAATCAACTGTCGGAAGATGATTTGCTGGCGATCGGTCAAGTTGTTGACGGATACAAGCTGCATCAGCGATTTAAAGAAGGCGAACTCGCATTTGGTTTTGTTCAATCGGCACATCGGAATTCGGTTACGAATACGCTCGAAGAATTGGGGTATATCATTGACGCGGTCGGTGATGCCCTGTTGGCTGAAGGTATGTTTCAAACGGTGAGACGAAACAGGGAACGTACCCAGGCAACTCTGGACAGCGTGGCGCGGGGTGAAACCGATCCACCGGAACTCGAATTTGCACGCTCAGTTCGACCCGGGGTCTCTTTTACTCATCGCGTGGTCTTGTCGCTGCCGGAAGACACCGCCACGCCCGACTGGCCAACAAGCAATGCGCAGGTTCGTCATTTGGCCGAACCGCGCATCAATGCCTGGTTGGCGTCATTGTTACCATCTGCCGCAAGTTCGGGCTGTGTGGTGACCTATGGGGAAGTTGCCTCAGCGACCCTCACGGTCGCCGACCTCGGTCTCTCGCCGCTGGACCTCCTGCATTTATCCGCCGCTGGGTACAGTCCCGGCACTGAACTCTATCAACGCTTTCGCCGGTTGGCTGTTGCCAGAGCACCGGACGACGTGGATGTGCTCCGGGATGGGAAAATGGTGCTGAACTTCGACGTTGCTATCAACGCGGAACCAACAACCGTGCTATTCACGCGCTTGATGAAGCAGATTGACGGCCTGCGAGAGTTTGTCCAGGAAGTCCGGTTTGTTCGACCGCACGAGATCGCGGCGATGGACCAGACAGAACAAGCCGCATGGGACGTGCAAGAGCTGCGTGACAGAGTTGATGCGGCCGTCGCTAGGCTTCGACTCTGGCAGTCGACCACGGCATCCGGTAATCCCGCAATATCAATCAGTGCCCGCGTCGAACAACTATGGAAGGCGCGGGCGTTCGGTCTGGAGCAGAGCTTGCCCGACATCGATGTGCCCGAAGATCTATTGCAAGAGCATCTTCGGCAGCAGGTCGTGCGGGTGGAGCAAACGGTGATCAGGCTTTTATTGCAGCACGATTCGATGGAGGCTCAGATTGAGCGTGCGACGGCAGCCGCTACCCAGATCGTCGAACACGATATTGCCAGGATGCAATTGTTGCTAAGCGAAGCGTTTGTGGCGGTGCCACGATTTGCTCCCAGCCACGTGGACGAATTCCAGGCGGCTGTAGCGAATCGGGACACCATTCTTGGCGAAAACGCAGCGACTACGCTGCCACAATATGCGTGGTTTGCCAAATACGCTCGGGTACAGCGCGGCGTTGGACAACTCAATCGAGCGTACGTCAATGCGAATCGTGCGATCGGACACGATGTCGTGAACCTATCTATCCTGCAGTTTCCGTTCGAACCCGGCGCGAAATGGATCAGTCTGCCGTTTGATGTTGGTGAAACGGAAAAGTCAGCCAACAAGGTATCTGTCGCAATTTTCGGTGACGTGCCGAATGGCGGGCATTTGGCGGGACTTTTGGTGGATGCATGGACCGAATCCGTGCCGAACGCGAAATCTGATGCGGCAATTTCGTTTCATTTCGATCAGCCAGGCTCGCGGCCGCCCAACGCTGTTTTGCTGGCCACGCCACCCAAATTGGACGAAGCCTGGAGTGTCGATAAGATGCTGGCAGTAGTAAACAGCGCGTTGCTTACAGCGAAGACACGAGCCGTTGATGCTACTGCGCTGAGTGGGGTTGGACAGTTCTTACCGGCGATTACGTTAGCGACCAACGATTCAGGCGAGACGGTAAGTACCGATATTGAGCGAGCAACGCGGCCCCCGCTGATGGTCAACCCAATTCTTGACATTATTTTGGAGGCAAGCGAGACATGAGCTCCATCACTGGTTGGAACCGCATAGAGCCGCATGCCCGGGATGTGGCGTTTAAGGAGGGCCTGGAAGCACCCCTGTATGATGCCGCGTGGATTTTGGCACGGCAATGGCAAATAGGGGAATTCCGCGGCGAGGACGCGGGCAGTGCGGTTCAAACAAGGGTCAAGATCAAAGCACAAAGGGTGACCCACTATAAGCCCGGCCCAAGGTCAGAAGAGGCAGGGGCGGTGCCTTATGATGTTGCCACCCAGGCGCTTGAAGGCCTTGTTGAGGCAGAATCGTTGGCTGATTTCGGTGCCATAGGTTGGTTGGATCGGGCGGAAGGTGGATTGGGTTTTATGCGGTTGCTGTCCGCGCAACCAGGGGTTATCGAAAGCCGCGATATCTGGATTCAACATTTCGGTTTCGCGGACCTGGGTGCTGCCGCGTTGACCGCCCTCGATGAGGAGTTGCGCGAGGAGTACACGGATTTGCAGCGTACTGCCCCGGACGGCTTGCGACTATATCCTTACCTCACGGAATTGGTGGCAGGTGATGTCGGATTGCCAGCCGAATTTCAAGCTGACCCAAGTAAAGCAATCGATGCGGCGACCGTGTGGTTGAATCAATGGCGGGACCTCCATCCAATGGTCGAAGAACGCAATTCTGCTTGGCAAGACGATCGGATGGAATATCAGTTCTCGCTGTCTGTAGCGTCCGACAATGACGCGGAGAAGGCTGTCCTTTCTGCCAAGGAGTATCACGGTGGGGACCTGGACTGGCACGCATTTGATATTGCGTACGGCGAAAAATTCGGCGATGGCGTCGGCGTCGAGACGATAGAAGCAAGCGGCATCCCATCGTTGGTGGACTATGACGGCATGCCTGCGCCGCGCTGGTGGGAGTTTGAGGACGCCAGGGTCGCGCTACCGCAGGTTTCCACAGCGCCCGATGATCTAATAAAAATGGTGCTGCTCGAGTTTGCGCTCGTTTATGGCAGTGACTGGCTGATCATCCCTCTTGAACTTCCAGTGGGCAGTATTTATCGCATCGAAGAAATGCAGGTTGTCGACAGCTTCGGCGAGGCCTTTGACATCGATGCAATTGCCGCAAGCGACGATCCGATTCAGGCTTGGCAAGTGCATCATCTTGCTGACGCTGAAGCGTCAATGGCATCCAGTGTTAACGCTGACCAACAAGTCCTGTTTTTACCACCGACGATGACCGGCGGGCTGAATGGAGAGGCGCGGGAGCGAGTCGAGTTCGGGCGAGATGAGATTGCAAACCTCGCATTAGCAGTGGAGGTGACGACGCAGTCTGAGCTGGGACTACCCGAAGATAGGCAACTGGCCTATCGGCGCAAAATCCAATCGCAGAAGGCGCAGCTCTCGCCGAAGGCGAGCGAGGCAGGGGAGCTGACTTACCGTTTGGCAAACGAAGTGCCGGATTTCTGGATACCCTTCGTTCCGGTGGCCAATACTGACAATCAATCGGTCGCCTTCCGGCGTGGTGCTTTTCTCGACCCGGCGACGGACGAGCGAGTTAGACCACGTGGACGCTTGCTTGTACCAGAAAAAAAACTTGTTGTGGAGGAGGAAGAGATTTCGCGAGTAGGCATGTCGATTCAAAGGCAGACGAGGCTCGCACGGTGGATAGGAGGCGAAACCATGCTTTGGCAGGGACGCAAACGGATAGCCGGACGCGGTCAAATCGGATCCGGTGTGCGTTTTGACACCGTTCGTGGCGACAGCAGGTAGTTCGACCCTGATTATTACGCGCAAGATCAAACCGCGCCGGACCGGTGAGAGTTAGCGGCATCATCATATGCGCATAATGTATA
>JBBKWB010000018.1:0-76031 GCA_037968755.1 Woeseia sp. | reverse complement strand
GGACAGGTATAGGTAGTGCGCTCCGATTCGTATTTCGCGCGATAGTCGTAGAACACGCGTGGTGTCTCGATTCGGATGCTGGGCAAAGCCTCACCCTGCAGAACGGAAACCGTCAGCTCTTTGCCAACGATGCAGCGTTCGACAATTGCTGCTGCATCAAAACCAAGCGCCAGGGTAACGGCGGCATCAAGATCCTCTGCCGTCAATACTTTGCTCATACCGACACTTGAGCCTTCGCGGGAAGGTTTGATGACCAGCGGGAAGCCGAGTTCGTCCGCTGCAAGCCGGGCGTCGGCCAGACGTTCGATCACGCGATAGTCCGGCGTGGCGATTCCGGCCGCCCGAAAAATATGTTTGCTGCGCACTTTGTCCATCGCCACGGCCGAGGCCATGACGCCGCTGCCGGTATAGGGCATATCCAGCCATTGCAGTGCGCCCTGCAACGCGCCATCTTCACCGCCCGGACCGTGCAATGCGATCCAGACGCGATCGAAATCCGCATCCGCAAAGGCGCGCATTGTGCGCTCGGCCGGATCCCATGCGTGCGCATCGACACCGCGCGACAACAAGGCAGCGAGTACTGCTTTGCCGCTTGCCAGGGACACCTCGCGCTCGCTCGAAAAGCCGCCAAGCATGACCGCCACGTGACCAAAGCGGCCTGCATCCTGCACTTCGTTGCGCGTCTCGACGTAGCTCATCCCAGTTCCTCGCCGACAATGCGCACTTCACATTGCAGATCGACGCCATGCTGGTCGCTGACCGTGTTCTGGATGTGCCGGATAATCGTCTCGATATCAGCGGCACTGGCGTTGTCACGATTAATAATGAAATTGGCGTGCTTGTCGGACACTTCGGCACCGCCGACGCGGTAGCCCTTCAGCCCGGACGCCTCGATCAGGCGCGCCGAGTGATCGCCCGGCGGATTCCGAAACACGGAGCCACAACTTGGCAGACCTAGCGGCTGGGTTTCCTTGCGGCGCGCCAGCATTGCTTTCATAGCGTCCATGCTGGGCTCGGCGTCTGCTTCAAACCCGAACGTCGCTTCGATAAACCATTCGTTGGCCGGACCGCTGACGCTACGGTATGCAATGCTGAAATCGGCAGGTTGGCGAACGCGCACTTCGCCGTCACGGCCGATAGTGCGGACACTTTGTACGCGCTCCCAGGTTTCACCACCATGTGCGCCCGCGTTCATCGCCAGCGCGCCACCGACCGTTCCCGGAATGCCGGCAAACCACTCCGACGGCCCCAGACCCCAGCGTATGCAATGCCGTGCGAGCTGTGTGCAAGGCAGACTCGCACCAGCGACAACGCGATCGTCACCGAGACGGTCGATGTTCTTGAAGATTCCGGCCGTTGCGATGACCACACCACGCAAGCCTCCGTCACGTACGAGAAGATTGCTGCCCAGGCCAAACCAGAACACCGGCGTATCGGCCTCAAGGCTGCGCAGGAACACAGCGAGGTCGTCGACGTTGGCGGGCCGGTAGAACACATCGGCCGGGCCGCCGGCGCGGAGCGAGGTGTGCTTGCTCATGGACTCGTTCTGCAAGAGCTCGCCCTGCAATTCCGTGTTGTTCGCGGCGGCCATCATGAACTGACCTCCGCGAGCGAATCCGTCGCGAGCAACCCGGGCAAGCGATTGGCGAATGCGCCGATATCGCCAGCGCCCATCGTCAGCACGAGATCATTGTCCGCGAGTAAACCGCCGAGTACCGCAACAGCCTCGTCAAATGACTCGACGAACACCGGCTCAACCCCGCCGCGACCGCGCACAGCACGCGCCATCGCGCGACCGTCTGCACCCGCTATCGGGTCTTCGCCTGCTGCGTAAACTTCGAGCAACACCAGCACATCAACGTCGGCCAGGACGCTGGCAAAATCATCCAGCAAATCGCGGGTTCGACTGTACCGGTGGGGTTGAAAAACCAGCACTACCCGGCGCTCCGGCCAACCTGCGCGAGCGGCCGCAACCGTCGCGGCAACTTCGGTTGGGTGATGGCCGTAGTCATCAACCAGCAACACACGCCCGCGTGTCGTTTGCACTTCGCCGTGGATCTGGAAACGTCGATCAATGCCTTCAAATTTTTGCAGCGCACTGACCAGTGCATCGTCCTCAACATCGAGTTCACTGGCTACTGCTATGGCTGCCAGTGCATTGCGCACGTTGTGCAGGCCCGGCAAACGCAAGCGAATTGCCAGCGCCTTGTCATGGCCTGCGCGCACGACCTCGAATTCGGTAAAGCCTTCGCCGTAGCGAATATTCTGCGCGCGTACATCAGCGCCCTCGTTGATGCCGTAACTCATCGTCGAACGACCGATATCCGCAAGGATTCCACGTACGCCCTCGTCGTCAGTGCAGACAACAGCGAGCCCGTAAAACGGCAGGTTGTGTAAAAACTCGATGAAGCCATGGCGCAAGCGGTCGAAATCGCCCTGGTACGTCGACATGTGATCGGCATCGATATTGGTAACGACGGCGAGCATTGGTTTCAGATGCACGAACGACGCATCGCTCTCGTCCGCTTCTGCAACGAGGTACTCGCCACGGCCAAGGCGAGCATTGCTGTCGGCACTCTTCAAGCGGCCGCCGATAACGAAGGTCGGGTCAAGGCCGCCCTCGGCAAGCACACTCGCAACCAGGCTCGTTGTCGTAGTTTTGCCGTGGGTTCCGGCAACCGCGACGGAGTAACGGAAGCGCATTAGCTCCGCCAGCATTTCGGCACGCGGTACAACCGGCAATAGCAACTCGCGCGCCGCGGCAACTTCCGGGTTGGATTCGTTTACAGCGCTGGACACCACCACGGCGTCCGCGTCCGTAACGTGCTCGCGGTCGTGGCCGATAAATACGGTGGCGCCCAGTTTCTGCAGCCGCTCAACGACCGCGTTGCTGCGCAAATCCGAGCCCTGAACTTTGTAGCCAAGGCTCAGCATGACTTCAGCGATGCCGGACATGCCGGAGCCGCCGATACCGACGAAGTGAACGCGATTAATGCGACGCATGCGCTCGATCATGACGTCGCTCCCGCCAGCTCAAGGCACACAGCGGTAATTATCCGTAAGGCATCCGGTGCCGCCTGTTCACGGGCAAGCTCCGCTCGCCGAAGCAGGCTAGCGCGATCGCCCAGCCAGCTCGACAGGGTCGTCGCCAGGTTGCCAGCGTCGAGCTCCCGCTCCTGCAAAATAACGGCAGCGCCCGCCTTCGCGAGACCACTCGCATTCACGGTCTGGTGGTCATCAACTGCCGCCGGAAATGGCACGAAGATGGCGCCGAGCCCAACGGCCGAAATTTCGGCGACGGTGAGTGCGCCGGACCGGCAGATAACCAGGTCAGCCCAGGCGTAAGCCGCCGCCATGTCGACGATGAATTCGTGCAGTTCCGCAGTAACGCCGGCAGCTTGATACGCATGCGCTGCATCATCCGCAGTGCGACTGCCGGTCTGGTGCCTGACGAGCGGACGCGCCTCGGCAGGTAGCAGACCCAGCGCGGCGGGCACGACCTTGTTCAATGCGAGGGCACCCTGGCTGCCACCGAGCACCAGCAAACGCAACACGCCTTGGCGAGCCGCGAATCTCTCGGCAGGCGGTGCCACAGCGGCAATATCCGCGCGCACCGGATTACCTACTGTGCGTGCTTTGATTGATGGCGAAAAACTGCCCGGGAAGGCTTGCAGCACAACCCGGGCAAGACGCGCCAGAAGACGATTAGTAAGGCCGGATACAGCATTCTGTTCGTGTATCACGAGCGGCCGCCGCAACAACCATGCGGCAAGCCCGCCGGGACCGCTGGCAAAGCCACCCATGCCCAGCACTGCCGCCGGGCGATGCCGGGCAACGATGCGCAGCGACTGGGCCAGTGCTCGCAACAAGCGAAACGGTGCTGCGATCAATGCCAGGCGACCTTTGCCGCGCAATCCCTGCACCGTGACCCACTCGATCGGGATGCCAGCCGCCGGGACAACGCGCGCTTCGATGCCGCGCTGCGTGCCAAGCCAGACGACGTCACGAGATTGGTCACGCAATGCGTTCGCGACGGCGAGCGCCGGGTAGACATGGCCGCCTGTGCCGCCCGCCATGACCAAAATGGGCCGCAGGTTCATGCGCGCCTCCGCGGCCTGCGCCGACGATTGCTGGGGCTCGCGTCGGTATTGAGCTCGTGATGAATACGCAACAGGATCGCAATACTCACCATCGTTATGATCAGGCTGCTGCGACCGTAGCTGACAAGCGGCAAGGTCAGGCCCTTGGTCGGTAACAATCCCATGTTCACGCCGAGGTTTATGAATGCCTGCAGACCAAGCCAGGTACCGATACCAGTCGCAACATACGCTTCGAAAAAGCGCTCGGCAGCGGCGGCGCGCATTGCGAGCTTGCCAACTCGCCAGAGCAACGCGAGGAACAGGCCGATTATCAGCAAAGAACCAAACAGGCCGAACTCTTCCGCAAATACGGCGAACACGAAGTCAGTGTGCGCTTCCGGCAGGTAAAACAGTTTTTGCACACTGTCACCCAGGCCAACACCGAACCATTCACCACGGCCAATGGCGATCAGTGACTGGGTCAGCTGAAAACCGGAGTCAAAAGGGTCAGACCACGGATCCGTGAAGCCCGTCAGGCGCTTCAAACGATACGGCGACGTCACAGCGAGCACGACCATTGCGGCAACAGCCGCGCCGAAGAATACGAGGAAATCGCGAAAACGCGCGCCGGCAATAAACAGCATGGCAAGCGAGGTTGCCAACAGCACGATCGCCGCGCCGAAGTCCGGCTCAGCCAGCAGCAAGGCGCAGGCCGCACTCAGCACCAGCATGGGCCGCAGAAAACCAATGAAACCATCGCGTAACGACTTGTTGCGACGCACGAGATAGCCAGCGAGATACAGGATCAGGCACAGCCGCGCCGGCTCTGACACTTGCAGATTCATAATGCCAACGCGCAACCAACGGGTGCTGCCGTTCACGGTGTAGCCGACACCGGGTAACAGAACGAGGATTAACAGCACGAAACTGACCAGTAACAGTAGTGGCCCAAGATTGCGCCAGGCGGCTATCGGTATGCACAGGCAAACCAGCCCGGCAACGCCACCTATTGCGGCCGCCACTGCCTGCCGTTGCAAATAGAAGAACGGATTACCCGCGATGTCGTCGGACACGGCGACAGACGCTGAGGCAAGAATAACCATGCCGCCGAACAACAAGGTCAACGCCAGTGTCAGCAATACCGGATCAATCGTCAGCGGCGTGCGCAGACGAGCTGGGAAAGGCATCGTGGATGGCGTCGCTGTCATACGCCAAGCTCCTTCACTGCTGCGCAAAACGTTTCACCGCGTTGCAGGTAGTTGGGGAACTGATCAAAACTTGCACAAGCCGGCGCCAGCAATACGGTATCGCCAGCTTCGGCCATTGCGGCAGCCTTGTTGACCGCCGCCTGCAGGGACCGTGCGTGTTGAAGTTTTGCGCGCCCCGCAAACGCCAGCTCAATCAGCGCTGCATCGGCACCGATCAGTACCAGTCCGCGCAGACGTTCATGCACCGCATCCGCAAAGGTCACAAAGTCGCCACCCTTACCCTGGCCACCCGCTATCAGTACAACCTTGCCTTCGAGCGAGTTGACTGAGGCAATGGCCGCAGCAACGTTCGTCGCCTTGGAATCATTGATAAACGTAACGTCATTGCTACGCGCAACGAACTGCATGCGATGTGGCAATCCGGTGAACGAGGTCAGCACGCTCAGCATTGCCGGCATATCAAGTCCAAGCAGATCGCCGGCGGCAAGTGCTGCCAACGCGTTCTCCTGGTTATGAATGCCGACGAGCTTCATCGCTGATGCCGCCAGTAATGCTTCGTCACCACGCGCCAGCCAGGTCTCACCATCTTTGCTGACAATGCCGTAGTTCTGCCGACGCGGCTCATTCAATGCAAATGAACGGCAGGTTTGTTCTGCTGTGACGCGCGCGCGCGATTCCGCGTCAATGCGATTGATCACCACGGCGCCGGCTTCACGCAGGACGCGATACTTCGCGTCGCGGTATTCCGTCTCGCTGCGATGCCAGTCTAGATGATCGGGAGAAATGTTCAGCAGAACGGCAAGCTTCGCCGGTAAATGGCGCGTGCGTTGCAGCTGGAAGCTGGACAACTCCAGTATGTAGAGATCCGGCACAGTTTCGAGCAATAAATCGAGCGCAGGCTCGCCGAGATTGGCACCCGCAAGCGCCTTGGTGCCGGCGGCGTTACACATCAATGCCAGTAGAGTGGTTACTGTGCTCTTGCCATTCGAGCCAGTCACCGCAACGAACGGCGCCGTTGCGTTTTCGACGAACAGCTCGATATCGGAAACAATGTCGACGCCCTGCGCGCGCGCTTCCTCAAGCAACGCGTCCTGATCGCTGATGCCGGGCGAGACGATTATCCGCGCAACGTTCGTCAGCAGCCCTGCGGGCCGTGCGCCCAGCACAACTTCGGCGTCCGGCTGCAGCGCACGCAAGTCCGCAAGTCCAGGTGGCAACTTGCGCGCATCGACGAACAGCGCAGACCGGCTTTGCCGCTGCAGAAAACGCGCAATCGACAAACCAGTCTTGCCTACACCGTAGACAAGATCGCGTGACCGTTCTGCCGGTTGTTGTTGCAGTGCGTTCATCGGATCTTGAGACTCGCAAGGCCGACGAGAACGAGAATTACCGTAATGATCCAGAAGCGCACAATGACTTTTGGTTCTGCCCAGCCCTTCAACTCGAAGTGGTGATGTAACGGCGCCATTCGAAATACGCGTCGCCCGGTCAGCTTGAACGATGCCACCTGGATGATTACCGACACTGTTTCGACCACGAATACGCCGCCCATAATCGCAAGCACGATTTCCTGGCGAACAACGACAGCGACAACGCCGAGCGCGGCACCGAGCGACAACGCGCCGATATCGCCCATGAATACTTGTGCGGGATACGTGTTGAACCACAGGAAGCCGAGGCCGGCGCCCGCAAGCGCCGTGCAAAACACCATGATTTCACCGGTGCCGGCGACATACGGAATTCCGAGGTAACCGGAAAAGTTCACGTTGCCAGTAACGTAGGCAAAAATGCCCAGCGCTCCGCCGACCAGCACGGTCGGCATCACCGCCAGACCATCCAGACCATCGGTAAGGTTGACGGCATTACTGAAGCCGACAATGAAAATGAAGGTCACGCCGATTTGCAGAATACCCAGCGGTATCCAAAGGTCTTTGAAATAGGGAATCAGCAACGAGGTAGCGATCTCGTCTTCCGCCATCATGTACAACACCACGGCCGCAATGCCGGCCGCCGCAGATTGCCAGAACAACTTCTGGCGCGCAGACAGGCCTGCCGGGTCCTGCAAAATCAACTTGCGATAATCGTCGACATAGCCGATCACACCGAACGCGAGGGTCACGAACAGAACTACCCATATGAACTTGTTTTCAAGATCGGCCCATAACAAGGTGCTGACCACGATTGCGGTCAGGATCATCGCCCCGCCCATCGTTGGCGTGCCCGCTTTCGGCAGGTGCGTAACCGGTCCATCCGTGCGTATTGGCTGACCAACCTGGTTACTGCTCAGGCGCGCGATCATGCGCGGCCCGATAATGAAGGACAGTGTCAATGCTGTTAGCGCACCGAGAATTGCCCGCAAGGTCAGGTAGTTGAAAACGTTGAAACCGGAATCAAACTGCGACAAGTACTTGGTCAGATACAGCAACACGATCAATGCCCCCCGTCGTTGCTGGCAGGGGCGCGCAGTGCATGAATAACTCTTTCCATGCGCATGTAGCGAGAACCCTTAACCAGCAGGTTGGCGGCATCAATTGCCGTTCCCTGTAATTCCGCGATCAAACTCTCGACGGACTCAAACCAGCGGGCGCCTTCGCCGAAGGCCTCCACGGTATGTTGCGAGAGCGGACCCGTTGCGAGCAGCCGATTGACACCGGCGGCGCGAATCTCGGCGCCGACCGAGTGATGCAGCGCGACTTCTTCGCTACCGAGCTCACCCATGTCACCGAGGACCATCCAGCTATCCCCGGATTGCGCGGCGACGTACCGGGCGGCGGCTATAACACTGGTGGGATTTGCGTTGTAACTGTCGTCAAACAGCCTGATGCCGTTCATCCCTGGCAATGGCTGCAAGCGACCGTCAACCGGATGTGCGGCTTGTAGCCCTGCGCGTATCTGCACACCACTGAGTCCGGCCGCATGGGCCACTGCCGCCGCGGCGCAGGCATTCATGACATTGTGTGCACCGGGCAGCGGCAAATTCACGCGTACCGTTTCCGTCGGCAAACACAGATCGAATTGCGCTCCGTCTGCGGCAGCCTGAACGTTGTCTACGCTGATAGTCGCTGTACTGCTGTAGCCGAAACTAACAATGGCCAGATCCTCGGCCATCGAACACCATAAATCGAAGTAAGGATCGTCCGCATTCAACACAGCGATCTCGGGACGGTGCCGACCCTGCAGAATTTCACCTTTCGCTCGCGCCACGCCATCGAGCGAACCGAAGCCTTCGAGATGCGCCGGACCCGCGTTGTTAATAACAACAATAGACGGCACGGCAAGCTTCGTGAGATATGCAATTTCACCGGCATGGTTTGCGCCCATCTCCAACACGGCGTACTGATGGTCTTTCGACATACGCAACAACATCAGCGGCAGACCGATGTCGTTATTCAGATTTCCCGCCGTCGCCATAGTGTTTGCGATTGGCCGCAGGCAACTGGCAAGCAGCTCTTTCAAGGTTGTCTTGCCATTGCTGCCGGTCAGGCCGATAACCGTTGCCGGCATGGCCGCGCGCCAGGCCGCCGCCAACAAGCCCAGCGCCGCATGCGCGTCGTCTACCTTGATACTGGGCAGGTCCGTGCTGATGTCTGTCTGGGTAACGATGCCGGCAGCGCCTTTATCCGCAGCCTGTGCGGCAAACTTCGCGCCATCAAAATTCGGTCCTTGCAAGGCAATGAACAGCTCGCCGCTGGCAATACTGCGACTGTCAGTGCTCACACCGCGAAACTGCGCATCGTCACCGCGCAACGTTGCGTGCATCGACTCGGCCGCATGTGACAGGCTGCACTCGATCACGATGCCGCCCTCCGCCTGAGATTCTGTTGCGCCGCCTGGTAGTCAGAAAAATCAAGGCGACGATCGCCAACAACCTGGTAATTTTCGTGGCCCTTACCGGCGATCAGCACTACGTCATCGGCATCCGCATTCGAAATCGCATAGGCAATTGCAGCAGCACGGTCTTCGATCGCCGTAACGGCCGCGGTCGTACCAGCCTGAACGTCGCGCATGATGGCCGCTGGATCTTCGGAGCGCGGGTTGTCACTCGTTAGTACCGAGTGATGCGCATGGCGCTCTACTGCCTGACCCATTAACGGGCGCTTACCGCGATCCCGATCACCGCCGCAGCCAAACACACACCAAAGCTTGCCTTTGCAATGCGGAGCCAATGCCATCAGAGCGGCTTCCAGCGCTGCCGGCGTATGTGCGTAGTCGACGAATACGCGCGGCGCTGCGCCGTCGGCCTGCTTGCTAACCTGTTCCATACGGCCCGGCGGTGCAGTCACGCAAGCCAGCACCGCAAGCGCCTCGTCGAATGGCACATCAGACGAAAGCAACAACGCGAGCACTTGCAATGCGTTGGCAACATTAAACTGGCCGTACAACGTCAGGCTGCAGTCGCCATCACCCCAGGAACTGCTAACGCGAACTTTGATACCCACCGCCTGCGGCTCGAAATGCTCCGCAAAAACATAGCGCCGCGTACCGGCTACGTGTGCGGCGCTGCTTGCAACCAACACGGTGTCGTCGCCAAGGCGATCTGCCAAGGTCCGCCCGAACTCGCTATCGATGCAAACAATCCGATGCCGGGGCGCAAAGCATTCGAATAGCCGTGCCTTGGTATTGCCGTAGGCAAGCATATCGCCGTGGTAGTCAATGTGATCACGGCTCAGGTTTGTAAACAGTGCAGCGTCAACCTGTACGCCTTGCAGCCGGTCTTGCCGCAGCGCATGCGAAGACACTTCGATCGCGGCACGACTTGCGCCCTGGTTACGAAATGCCGCGAACTGGCGGTGCAGTTCGATGCAGTCTGGCGTAGTCAGTCCGTACTGATCGGTGATTTCGTCGATCCCGGTTCCCAGGGTGCCTATGTATCCGCACTGCTGTTCGAGCAACTGCCAGCACTGTGCGAGCAACCAGGCAACGGTCGTTTTCCCGTTAGTGCCCGTGACCGCAGCAACTTTGATGTCAGCCGAAGGCTTCGCAAACCAGCGATTGGCGATCTCGCCGAAACGTTGCGCGAGATCCGGAACGATAAACGCCGGCACGCCCGCAGGTGGAGAAACAGCCGCATCGCCGTCCCACACGATAGCGGCGAGCCGTGTGGCCTGTTCGTCGCTGACATGTTCCAGCGCATGCGAGCGTGCGCCACGAATGGCAAGAAATACGTCGCCGACGCCCAGACGACGACTGTCACTCGCGACATCGTTTATCGCGATGGCCGGCGCAACCGCAAAGCCCTGCAACAAGTCTGCGAGGGTGGGTGTCGTAGGTAAGGATCGGGCAGGCATGCTCATTGACTCGCCGCCTGCATGGCCTGCATAACGCTTTCGCCATCCGCGCGCTCCGGCATGGCGTCTGGCGGTACTGCCAGCAAGCGTAGTGATTCGGCCATCACTTCACTGAACACCGGCGCCGCGACATCGCTACCGTAGTAGAGCTCGCCTTTCGGCTCGTCGATAATGACGACAGCTGCGAGGCGCGGATCACTGGCTGGTGCCAAGCCGGCAAATATGGACAAGTAACGATCTTTCGAATAACCACCGGCAGTAAACTTCCAGGCCGTGCCGGTTTTGCCGGCAATCCGGTAGCCGGTGACGCTGGCTTTTGTTCCTGTACCACCCGGTCGCACTACTTCTTCCATCATCCGGCGGACAGCAGTAGCCGTCTCTTCGCGAAGTACGCGATCACCTTCCGGGCTGTCGTTGACGGCCACCAGGGACACGGGGCGCAAAATGCCGCCACTGCCAATTGATGCGTAGGCTTGCGCCAGTTGCAGTGGCGTAACCGAAAGTCCGTAACCGTACGCAAGCGTTGCCTGGCTAATTGGCCGCCAGTGATTGAAGTGCGTAAGCAATCCGGCTGATTCGCCGGGGAAGCCGCTGGTTGTCAGCGAACCCAGACCAAAGCGCGTCATTGTTTGCCACAGCTGATCCGGCTCGAGCGACATCGCGACCTTGGTGGCACCGACATTGCTTGAACGCGCCAACACCGTGGTCAAACTGATGCGGCCAAGATTGCGCCGATCCTCAATACGCTTCGCGCCCACCACGACATAACCCGGCGAGGTATCAACCAAACTGTTAGAGCGGTACTCACCACTTTCCAGCGCGGCCGCAACAATCAGCGGCTTGATGCTGGAGCCCGGTTCAAAAATATCGGTAATTGCCCGGTTGCGATAACGCTCTGCTGAATATTGCGAACGATCATTCGGGTTGTACGATGGCTGATTTACCATCGCCAGCACTTCGCCGGTTTGTACATCGAGAATAACGATGGAGCCGGAATTTGCACTGAATTCCCGAATGGCACTTTTCAGCGCGCGGTACGCGAGGTATTGCACGCGCAAATCGATACTCGCGCGCAGATCTTTGCCCGGGCTCGTCGGACGAATACTTTCGACATTTTCGACGGAACGGCCAAGCCGATCTTTCAACACTCGCTTGGAGCCGGACTCGCCGCTTAGCCAGTGGTTGAATTCAAGTTCGAGGCCTTCCTGGCCGTCATCGTCAACGCTGGTAAATCCGACCAGGTGGCCCGCCACCTCGCCCGCAGGGTAGTAGCGACGATACTCGCGAATAACGTTTACACCCGGCAACTTCAGCGCCAGCACGCGATGCGCCTGCGCGGGGTTGAGGTGGCGCTTCAGGTACAGGAATTCCTTGTTCATGCTGCGCGTGATCCGGCGCATGAGGAGTTGCGAATCCATGTCGAGCGCCGCTGCGAGTTCGGGCACCTGGTCAACCGCGACAGCCAGTTCCTGCGGGTTCGCCCAGATGCTGTCGACCGGCGTGCTGATGGCCAGCGCCTCACCATTGCGGTCCGTAATCGCGCCGCGATGTGCGGTAATACGCTCGGTTCGCAGGTGGCGACTGTCCGCCTGTTCGTTCAGGAAGTCTTTATTGAATACTTGCAGGTGCACGGCACGCGCAACCAGCGAGCCCGCCGCCAGAACAAAGAACACGCCAACGAGCGCCAGTCTGCCAACGAAGCGCCGTGCAGTTTGTTGTTTTGTCTGTGCGCCGCGATTCATTGTCGTTCAATTACGTAGATTTCCGTCGCCTTGGGCCGTTGCAGCGACAGATCATCGGCCGCTACGCGCTCAATACGCGCATGCGTTGCCCAAGTGCTCTGCTCGATCTGCAGCTGCCCCCACTCAATGTTCAGTTCGTCGCGTTCGGACGTCAGCGCTTCAAGCTGTACGAACAAGCGCCGCGACTCGTGCTTTGTGTACACGAGCGCTACCGCCGAAATCACACACACCACGGCGAATACCGTGGTCAGCAAGACAGGCGTGCGAGCAGACTTAAAAGCCATCAGAGTCGCTCCGCAATGCGCAGCCGCGCGCTGCGCGCCCGCTTGTTCAATTCGATTTCAGCGGCCGTAGCTTTTATTGCTTTACCAACGACTCGCAGCGGTGGCCGCAACTCGTCGGGCATGCTGGGCATGCCGCGATACTGTTCCGGCTCGCGCGACATCTCGCGCAGGAAGCGTTTAACACGACGGTCTTCCAGTGAATGAAAGCTGATGCCGCAGAAACGCCCGCCCTTGCGTAACAAGCCCGGCACGGTGGTCAACACCGCATCCAGTTGCGACAACTCCTCGTTCACGGCGATTCGAATAGCCTGAAAAGTTTTTGTTGCAGGATGAATTCGCTGCCCGCGCGCCGGCACGCAGCTGGCAACAAGTTCGGCCAACGCAGCTGTGCGCGTGATCGGCGCGGTTTTCTGCACACGCAGAATTTCTCGCGCGATGCGGGGCGCGAAACGTTCTTCACCGAATTCTCGCAACACCTTGATCAAGGTCTTTTCATCCACTTGCGCCAGCCATTCGGCTGCGCTTTTTCCCGAGGTTGGGTCCATGCGCATATCCAGCGGTCCGTCGTTACGGAAACTGAAGCCTCGATCGGCGTCATCCAATTGCGGCGAGGAGACGCCGAGATCGAGTAGCAATCCGTCCACTGCGCCAAAGATGCCGCGTTCCCGCGCGATTTCACCAAGTTCTGCAAGTTCACCCTTCACAATTGCAAAACGCGGATCGGTGGCCAGCGCGTCTGCTGCGCTTACTGCCTGCGGATCGCGATCTACCGCCAGCAGCCGGCCATCCGGGCCGAGTTGTTCCAGAATCTTTCGGCTGTGTCCGCCGCGGCCAAATGTGCCATCGACATAACAACCACCACTTTGGATATTCAGTCCTTCCAGCACCGGGGCAAGGAGCACCGGAACGTGCGGACCTGCATGCGTTGCCACAAGCTTACGGCCCGTTACAGAGAGAGCGATTCGAGTTCAGCCGGCAGATCACCGTCATCTTCCTCGCCGAGCCACTCATCCCGTTTTTCGTTCCAGCTAGCCTCGTCCCACAGTTCAAACTTGTTGCCCTGGCCAATCAGGATTGCAGTCCGCTCAAGGCCAGCGAAATCACGCAGCTCGCGAGACAGCAACACGCGACCACTGCCATCGAGCTCCAGCTCGGTGGCGTAACCCACCATCAGTCGCTGCAGACGGCGGGCCTGTTTGTTCAGGCTCGGAAGACGCACGAGCTTGCGCTCAAGCTCTTCCCAGTCAGGGAGGGGGTACAACAGCAGGCAGTGATCCCGATCGACCGTGGCCACCATCTGGCCGTCACAACGCGCAGCTATCCGCTCCCGGTACCGGGTCGGAATGGCGAGACGCCCCTTGGCGTCGAGCGTGACTTTGGTTGCCCCACGAAACATGATGATTGTTTGGCGATCGGTAGAACCCTATCCGGGGCTCGTGACCCACCTTCTCCCACTTTTCTCCACTTTTCGACACTATATTGAGGGCTCTGACCAGCGTCAACAAAGATTGGAATTAATTCTTGTTCTACAGGGACTTAGGGGCGTTTTTGTGACCGAATCCGGGCAAATTGTGGCAAGCAATAAGAACTATAAATCAACCGCTTAAGGCTTCTTCCTCGATAAGCCCTGAATTGACTGTCTGCAACAGCCGACATCTCTGCTACTCCGGCAAATCGGCGTGGGCTTGCGCAGGACACCCCGATGGCGTCGAATAATACAGGGTAAGTTAATGTTTTTTATAATTTTTTTAGGAGTGCAGCAAGACAGGGGTCAGCCGTAAGCCGGGTTCTGTCGAGGACAACCATTCATCTGGGACAGCCGTCACCGACTGCCTCAAGCAACCTACCCGGGAGTCCGCTCGGGACCGGCGGTGCCAGCGCAAGGCTGACCTACTCCCCTATTTGGTCTTGCTCCCGACGGGGTTTACCTAGCCGCGGAATGTTGCCACCCGCGCGGTGCGCTCTTACCGCACCTTTTCACCCTTACCGGCGCCAAAGCGCTTAGGCGGTAATTTTCTGTGGCACTTTCCATGGGCTTGCGCCCTCCAGGCGTTACCTGGCGTCGTGTCCGAAGGAGCCCGGACTTTCCTCGACGAGCAATGCCCGCCGCGGTTGCCTGGCCGACCCCTGCCTTGCTGCGCGCGCATGATACTGCATTTACCGGCGCTCAGGACTCGTCATTGGCGGGATTGTCGGCAGTCAGTTCAAGCATGCGCCGGTAGACCGCATTGCGGCGCTCGCCGCTGAGCTCGGCGACGATATCGACGGCCTGGCGCGGTGGCATGACGGCGACGAGACGGCTCAATAAGGCATCGCCATCGATTTGGCCGCCAGCAGCCGGGTTACTCGCTTGTGCGCCCGCAACGACCAGCACAAACTCGCCTTTAGAAACGATGGCACCCTCGGCCAGCTGCGTGGACAGTGTTCCCAGCGGCGCGAATACGCACTGTTCATGCAGTTTGCTGATTTCGCGGCCGATGAAAGCCTCTCGCTCTGTACCGAAAACCTCTCCGAGGTCGCTGACGGCATCGGCAATGCGGTGCACTGCTTCGTAGAAAATCAGGGTCCGGCTCTCCGCCTTGAGCTCCGTAAGCCGCGCCCGCCTGGCAGCGCGCCTGGCCGGCAGAAAGCCTTCGAAACAAAAGCGGTCGGTCGGCAGACCCGCGACCGACACGGCCGCAATTAAGGCGCAGGGCCCAGGCAGCGGGCTCACCCGCATCCCCGCTTCGTGCGCCATCCGTAACAGGCGGTAGCCCGGATCACTGATGAGTGGCGTGCCCGCATCGCTGACGAGAGCCACTGATTTACCTTCGGCGAGGCTTGCTATGATGCGTTCGCTGGCAGCGCTTTCATTGTGTTCATGCAACGCCAGCTGGCGTACGTTGATGCCGAAATGCGATAGTAATCGCCCGGTGCGGCGGGTATCCTCGGATGCGACGAGTTCGACCTCGGCGAGAACCTGGCGCGCACGGGGCGAAAGATCTTCACGGTTGCCGATGGGCGTCGCAACCACGAACAAGGTACCGTCAGTCAATCTGTAAATTCCTGCAAAGCAACGGCATTCGCCGGTTTAACCTGCTGTCCACCGGTTGCATACTGCAACTTGCATCTCAGCGGTATCGCGAAGGCCTGGCGAACTTATGAATCACAGAGTACACAATTACTACCGTCCCCTGCTCCTGCTGTTGATTGCAGTACTGTTGGGCGGCTGTGCAACGACCGGCATGCCTGGCAGCTCGGGCGAACGGCGCGCCGAACGCCTCGCCGAAAGCGGCAATTACGAAGACGCCGCCGGGCAATACATTGGCCTCGCCAGCGAGGCTGAGGGCGCCGAGCGACAACGCCTGACCTTGCTGGCCATCGAGCAATGGCTTGAGGCCGGCGATGGCCGCCGCGCGCGTACCGCACTTCGCCGCATTCCCGCGCCTGCCGGTGGTGAGTTGTTATGGCTGTGGAGCAGCGACGCCGCGGCACTGGCGCTGTGGGAAGGCCGCCCCGACGACGCGCTCGCGTTGCTGGAACCCTTGTCACGGCAGCCGTTGCCGCAGGAACGCCGCCTGCGAGTCGCGGCACTGCATGCCGATGCCTGGTTCCAGAAGGGCGACCCGATTCGGGCCTTACAACTTTATCGTCAACGTGAGGAAGCCCTGAGCGATGCCCGTGACGTAGAGCGCAACCGGCAACGACTTTGGGCCGGCCTGTTGGTTAGCAGACCACGCAACCTGCGTGCCGCAATCGATCTTAGCAACGACCCGGAAGTGCGCGGCTGGCTTTCCCTGGGTGCGCTGGCAACCTCGACCGGCCAGCAGGGCGTTGCCTGGGCTAACGGCGTGCAGCGCTGGCAGGACGAGTTTTCAGAACATCCCGCCATGGAACTGCTCGCGGACATGGACCTGCCTGCTGTAGGTGAACTCGGCTTTCCGCGACAAATCGCATTGCTGTTGCCATTGAGTGGCAGCAACGCTGTGGCCGGCAAAGCCGTCCAGAACGGCTTCCTGGGCGCCTACTTCGCAGACGTCAATGAACTCGGCAGCGAACAGCAGGTTCGCGTTTACGATTCGGAACGTGGCGCGGCGGCCGCGTACAGACTCGCTGTGAATGATGGTGCTGAATTCGTAGTCGGCCCGTTGTTGCGTAACGGCGTTACGG
This sequence comes from Woeseia sp., assembly GCA_037968755.1. Taxonomy (GTDB): domain Bacteria; phylum Pseudomonadota; class Gammaproteobacteria; order Steroidobacterales; family Woeseiaceae; genus Woeseia. The sequence goes on along the minus strand of JBBKWB010000018.1, from coordinate 59,281 downwards.
CTATCGCGACCGAAAGCCTGCTGCCCATACCAGTGCTGACCCTGAATTACCTGCCAGACAATTTACTGGCGCCACCTGGCTTGTATCAATTCGCGTTGTCGCCTGAAGACGAAGCGACCGCAGCAGCGCACCGCGCTTTGGAGGATGGCCATCGGCGGGCCCTCGCACTGGTGCCACGGAATGACTGGGGACGTCGTTTGCTCAACAGCTTTGCCGCAGCGTTTGAGGCCGGTGGCGGCACGCTGTTGCAAGCACGTGACTATGAAGCTGACAAACAGGACTTCGCGTTCGAAATTGAGAACCTCATGTTGCTGACGCAGAGTCATCAGCGCTACCAGCGACTGCGTGCCAATATCGGCAGCCCGTTGCAGTACGACCCGCGCCGTCGCCAGGATGCCGAGTTTATATTCCTGGCAGCGACGGCACCGGCCGGTCGATTGCTGAAATCGCAACTCAAGTTTCACTACGCCGGGGACTTACCCGTGTACTCAACGTCGCGTGTTTACGCACAGGACGGTCGCTCCAACTCGGATCTGAATGGTCTGATGTTTGCCGACACACCGTGGATTATTGCGCCGCAACCCTGGATCGCGGAGATGCCTGGCCTGTACAACCAACACCTGCCCGCAGAGCGCCGGCTTGGCCGCCTGCATGCGCTGGGCTACGACGCCTGGCACCTGGTCGGTGCGTTGTTCAATTCGCGTATCGGCGACATGCCGGAAATTGATGGCGCAAGCGGTCGCCTGTATCTCGATGCAGAGGGTCGTGTGCACCGGCGCCTGGCCTGGGCGCGTTTTGAACGGGGCCAGCCAGTAGCCGCACCAAGCGACGACAGGCTGCGCCGCCGGCTTCAGGAAGACAGCGATTTTCCTGACGATGAGTTCCCCGATGATGTGGTGCCGGTCGAACAACCGGATTGGAGCGATCGCAGCACCGATCGCTAGGCGACATGCCGGACGCGGCACACCTCGACAGGGGCAAGGCAGCCGAAGCATTCGCGCTGCAGTGGCTCCAGAAGCGCGGCCTGCAGAATATTGACCGCAACGTGCGCTGCCGTTTCGGCGAAATCGATCTGGTCATGCAGGACGGTCCTGTCCTGGTATTTGTCGAAGTGCGCTATCGGCGCGCTGGCAACAAGCTCGACGCCGCAACCAGTGTGGACTCCCGCAAGCAACGCAAACTGGCACTGGCGGCGGCCTGGTATCTGGCGCGCCGTAAACCTCTGCAGGATCGGCCGGTCCGATTTGACGTCATAGCAATTGACGGTCGGTCCGCCGGACATTCCGCGCTACAATGGATCAAAGACGCCTTCAGACCCGGAGCATGAAGACCGCATGGACCTCCTAGCACGCGTTCGCGAACATTTTGCGGAGAGTATCCGCTGCAAACAGTCCGCCCAGGCAGAGCTGCCCGAGAGCATAGTCCGCGGCGGACAAATGATGAGTAATTCACTGCTTCAGGAAGGCAAGATCCTGAGTTGCGGTAATGGCGGATCGGCGGGCGATGCGCAGCATTTTTCGTCTGAATTGCTGAACCGCTTCGAGATGGAACGGCCGGGCCTGCCCGCGATGGCACTGACGACGGACTCGTCTACCCTGACCTCGATCGCCAACGACTATTGCTACGAAGATATTTTTGCCAAACAGGTTCGTGCATTGGGCCGGCCGGCCGATGTGCTGTTGGCCATATCAACTTCAGGCAACTCCGAAAACGTATGTCGGGCGATTGATGCCGCACATGAACGCGGCATGACTGTCGTGGCACTAAGCGGCCGTGACGGCGGCCGCATGGCAGACCTGATCGCAGACAGCGATGTCGAAATACGGGTACCCGCCGAGCGTACCGCCCGCATCCAGGAAGTACACCTCGTGGTCATTCATTGTTTGTGCGACCTTATTGATACGAATCTGCTCGGCGGAGCCTGAAACCGCGCACTAACCCAGGCCGCTATCGCCCAGGTCGCCACCGCGACGTCCTTACTTGACCACCTTGAGATGCGAGCGATTGCCTTTCGTGAGGTCTTTTTGTTCCGGATCCGGTGGCTCCGGTTGATCCGCACCTTGCGAGAAAATCATCCCCTGCCCGGTTTCCTTGGCATAAATGCCGAGCACGGAGCTGACCGGCACCCAGACATCAAACGGATTACCGGAGAACCGTGCACGAAAGCTGACACCGTCGTTAGTGAGTTTCAGGTTATGCGCTGCGGAATGGCTGATATTCAGGATGATCTTGCCATCCTTGACGTGCTCGGTTGGCACCTGCACGCCATCAACACCCGCATCAACGACAATGTGTGGCGTATTGCCGTTGTCGCCCATCCATTCATGCATGGCACGAATGAGATACGGTCTTTTTGAGCGACTGGTATGGCTCAATGCAAATACTCCTGACCCGGCGCTGACGGCCACAGCTCGCCATTGAAGAGCTGTGGCGACCGGCACAAGGCCACCTTGCGGTGACGATCAGCGACGCAAACCAAGAATACCATTGTGAATTCGCAGCCGTCAGACCCTGCAACGCGCCGGCGGGCGCGTCACTACATCCGCATTTCCTGCTCAAGCTCTGTCAGGCTGTCCTGGAAGGACGGCCGCTCGAATACGCGTTTCATATACTCCTCAATCGGCTCGGCCTGCGAACCCAGGTCGATACCGTAGATTGGCAGCCGCCAGAGTATCGGTGCAATGCTGCAATCAACCAACGAGAAGTCTTCGCTCAGGAAGTATGTTCCAGCCGCAAACAGATCCACGCTGGCAAGTATGCTCTCGCGCAGCAGCTTCTTGGATTTCGCGCCTAGTTTGCGTTCGCCATCCGCCTCAAATTGTTCGGCTAACTGGTACCAATCGGTTTCGATACGAAACAGCGCGAGGCGGAATTGCGCGCGAGTGACAGGATCGACCGGCATCAGCGGCGGATGCGGAAAACGCTCGTCCAGGTACTCGATGATGACCCGCGAGTCGTAAAGAACCAGGTCGCGATCGACGAGAGTCGGCACGGTGTGATACGGATTCAGATCCATGAGATCTTCAGGCAGATCAGGCCCGTCGACATTGGCAATCTCGATATTGATATTTTTTTCCGCAAGCACGAGTCGGGTGCGGTGACTGTGAATACACGTGGGTTTCGAAAACAGTGTCATCACAGAACGTCGATTGGCAATTACTGCCATAGCATAGTCCCCTTGGACCGAAGATTTAGAAGAGTGAAGCTGGCGCGGCGACCAATCGCCGCGCCAATGGTATTTATCAGGAGACGTCCTTCCAGATCTGCTTCTTCAGCATCGAGGCGATGATGTAAAAGACGATCAGGAACATCAGTACCCAGGTTCCGAGTACGCGCCGCGTGCTGCGCACGGGCTCACTGATGTATTCAAGAAAGTTGACGGTGTCACGAACAAAACCGTCGAAATGTTCGGTGGACATGGCGCCTGCCGTGACAGGTTCGAAGTGTTCAAAATGCGGGACGGAGAGCGGTTTGCCCGCGGCATCGGCTGTTTCAAACTTGGCACGCTGCAAACCCTGCAGTTCCCACAGTACGTTCGGCATGCTGGTTCCGCCAAGATACAGGTTGTCAACTCCGGTCGGACTGTCAGCGTCAAGGTAGAAGCCGCGCAGAAAATTGTAAATGTAGTCCGTGCCTTTTGAGCGCGCCATTAACGACAGGTCGGGCGGCGTCTGCCCGAACCAGCGTTTGGCATCATCCGCCGGCATGTTGACCTGGATCGTTTCAAACGTTTTTTCGGCGTTAAACATCAGATTATTTATGACCTGATCTTCCGACAACTCCAAATGCTTGGCGATGGTCGTGAAGCGCACGTACTGCGCGGAATGACATCCCGAACAATAATTCATGAAATTACGCGCACCACGTTGCAACGAGGCGATATTGTCCACGTCGTTGTCCGCTTTCTCGAGCACCAAGTCGCCCCCGGCCGCCATGCCTGCAGCGCTCCAGATCAAGAGCGGCAGAGCAACGAAAATCCCTTTCTTAATCAGCATGATAAACCACCCTGTCCGGCACCGGCTTTGTCTTGTCTATGGTTGTGTAATACGGCATCAACAGGAAGAAGCCGAAATAGATCACCGAGAATATTCGCGCCAGCAAGACATATATGCCTTCAGCAGGCTGAACGCCGAGCCAACCCAGTACTACGAAACTGATGGCGAACAAGGTCAGCGCAGAGCGATATATCCAACCGCGATAGCGAATCGACTTCACTCGCGAGCGATCGAGCCAGGGCAGGAACAATGGCAAGAGCACCGAAGCGCCCATCAGGATCGCGCCCCACAACTTATCCGGCACCGCACGCAAGATCGCGTAGAACGGCGTGAAATACCACACCGGTGCAATGTGTGCCGGCGTTGCCATCGTGTTGGCAGGCTCGAAATTGGCGTGCTCAAGGAAATAACCACCCATGTCCGGGGCGAAAAATACGACCGCTGAGAAAATCATCAGGAATACGATGATCGCAACGAGGTCCTTGCTGGTGTGATACGGATGAAATGCAACACCATCCAGCGGGATACCATCGGGACCTTTTTTCTCTTTGATCTCGACGCCGTCCGGGTTGTTCGAACCGACTTCGTGCAAGGCCATGATGTGGACAACTACAAGACCGATCAGCGCCAGCGGCAAGGCAATAACGTGCAGTGCGAAGAATCGGTTCAGGGTGATATCCGATATCGAATAATCGCCACGAATGATCTCTACCAGGGCATCGCCTACGAACGGGATGGCACCGAACAACGAGATAATGACCTGCGCACCCCAGTACGACATCTGCCCCCAGGGCAAAAGGTAGCCAGCAAAAGCTTCCGCCATCAGCACGAAGAAAATCAGCATCCCAATGATCCAGATCAGCTCGCGCGGCTTCTTGTAGGAGCCGTACAACATGGCCCGGAACATATGCAGGTAAACAACAATGAAAAAGAACGACGCACCGGTTGAGTGCATGTAGCGAATCAACCAACCCCACTCGACGTCGCGCATGATGTATTCGACCGAGGCAAATGCATCCGCTGCCGCCGGCTTGTAGTTCATCGTCAGGAAAATGCCGGTGAGCAACTGGATGACCAGCACAACCATCGCCAGTACGCCGAACACGTACCAGATGTTGAAATTCTTGGATGCGTAGTACTCGGTGACGTGCTCCTTCATCAACTTCGTTAATGGGAAGCGATCATCAATCCACCGCAGCAGGCCGCCGCTCGGAGTTCCAATTTCAGATTCGATACGCGCCATTATGCTGCTCCTGAGTCGGCGCCAATCATGATGACGTCATCGCGGATAAAGCGGTACGGCGGCACTCTGAGGTTGGTGGGGGCCGGCACACCTTTATAAACGCGCCCGGCGAGGTCAAAGCGCGAGCCGTGGCAGGGACAGTAAAAACCGCCGAACCAGTCGTCTGACGGGCCGACCTGAAATTCCGGCAACGGTGCGCAACCGAGGTGCGTGCAGGAGCCTTCGATCACCAGGTATTCGGGACGCAGCGAACGATATTCGTTCACCGCAAATTCCGGCTGCTGTTCGCTCACTGCCGATTTCGGGTCACGTACAAGACTGTCGGTCTGCGGCAGTCGTGCCAGCATTTCTTTGTCGCGGCGCACCACGTAAACCAGTTTGCCCCGCCAGATCACCCGGATCATGGCGCCCGGCTCGAGCGAACTGATAGGCACCTCGACCGGTGCACCCAAAGCCTGCGCTCGCGCGCTGGGCTTCAGGGAGGACAAGAATGGAATAGAAGCGAGGACTATGCCCGCGCCTCCGGTTACGGCGGTGGCAACAGTTAGAAAATGACGCCTGTTGCGATCAACGTCGTCGGTCATCGGGCACTCCCATACACCGGCCTAAGGCCGCAATTTTTGCCGTGTTCGAAAACTGGTAGATTTGCAGCAGACCCGATTTGCCGTCAGGATAACGGCTGATCCGGGCCTGAGTGCGGAACCAAGGCGGCATTATATACATTTAGCCGCGAAGGTGGCTAGACGCTCTGCTATCGGGCACATGTCCCCACGCCGAAACACTATTGTATTAACAGCGATTTATCAGGAGGCCCGGTGGCCGGCATAAAGCCAGCGTGGATTTTTTTGCTGCAATCCGTTTGCGTCGGCCTGGCCGCTGCCTTCGTGGTCGTGTTGCTGCGCCCGGATCTGCTGCCAACGGCAAATGGTGGCCGCAACACAGCGGTACCGGCGGCCAGCTACGCCGATGCAGTGGATATCAGCGCACCATCGGTTGCCAACATCTATACCCGCCGCCTCGTCCAGTCCGGGACCGGTGCAGAAGCCGACGAACGCCTGCGGCTGAACACCAGTCTGGGCTCAGCAGTGGTGATTGACGCAGACGGCCACCTGGTCACCAACTATCACGTTATAGCCGATGCCGCCGAGATACGCGTGCAAATGGCCGATGGCCGCATTGCAGATCCGGAAGTTGTCGGTTTTGACGCCGAAACTGACCTCGCCCTGCTGAAGGTAGACCTCGGCACACTGCCCGCAATCCCACTGGGCCGCTCGAGCGAATTGCGCATAGGCGATGTGGTCCTCGCGATTGGCAATCCCTATGGCCTGACCAAAACCGTTACCCAGGGCATCGTCAGTGCCACTGGTCGAGGTCAGTTGAACCTGATGACATTCGAGAATTTCATTCAGACGGACGCGGCAATTAATGAAGGCAACTCAGGCGGCGCGCTAATTAATAGTCTCGGCGAATTGGTGGGCATCAATACCGCCGTACTGGCGCAGGATGCCGGCACAGAAGGCATCAGTTTCGCCATTCCGGTTGACCTCGTGCGCGGCGTGGTCGCGGCGATCCGGCGTGATGGCCGGGTGATTCGGGGCTATATCGGCCTGGATTCAGACGAACTGACGCCGGCTGAATCAGAAGCCCTGGGACTCCAGCCCAATATCGGCATTTTGCTGAACGCGGTCCGCGCGGGCGGCCCGGCGGCAACAGCGGGCCTCCTGGCCGGCGATGTCATCCTGGCCATCAATGCCGAGCCGATCCGGACCCGCCAGCAGGCATTGCTGCTGGTGGCCGGGCTCGAGCCCGGCGACGTCGTCAATATGGATTGCTGGCGTGACGGTCAGCGTTTTCGCGCTGAGTTGACGGTGGTAGAAAGACCGCCGGAATTCTGAGAGCACAGCGCACTCTGCGACAACCTCGCCCTGATTAAGGCCGCGTCAGGCCAGCCCGGGTTGCAGCGAGCGGGCAGCAGTCCGCGCTTCCTGCGGCGTTGACATGATTCAGAGTGGCGCACCGCCCTGCGCACAGCAGACCAGCGGTCAGATTACGTTCAACTCTTGCCCGCGCCTTCAAGTTGCTGCCATTCATCCGGCGTGTGGGCGCGAATCGACAGCGCGTGAATCTCGTTACCCATCAGACGCCCGAGGCACTTGTAAACCATCTGGTGGCGCGCAATTGGCCGCTTGCCAGCGAACGCTTCGGCAATGATCAACGCTTCGAAGTGCGTGTTGTCAGGACTCATAACGCGTACTGTCGCTTCCGGTAAGCCGGTCACAATCAGCTGTTCGATTTCAGTGGGATCCATATGGCAGAGCTCGGCTGGTTGAGCTGCATTCCGGCGATAGCCAGAGGTGCAAATCGCGCAGTGTAACAAATCGTTACAGGGTCCCGTGCTTATCCTCTGAAGCAAAGCGATTGTGTATGATGTTCGTCCGGATTCGCGGCGCCTGTTACAGGCGCGGCGCGGCCGGCTCCCGAGTTTTTAGTACGGAATTTATGCTGGCCAATATTTTCGAAGTCATTGCCGGCTTGCTGCTCCTGATCTGGGGCGCGGACCGGTTCGTCCACGGCGGTGCAGCAATAGCACGCAACCTCGGCGTTGCGCCGCTATTGATTGGCCTGACGATCGTCGCCTGTGCCACCTCGGCACCGGAGATACTGGTATCCGTTGTCGCCTCGTTGCGCGGCGAGCCCGCACTCGCGATTGGCAATGCGATTGGCTCGAACACCGCCAATATCGGACTGGTACTTGGCACCATTGCGCTTATTCGCCCTATCGAATTGACGTCGGCAACGCTGCGCCGGGAAATGCCGGCTCTGCTCGCCGTTTCCTTGCTGACTGTCTCGTTGTTTCTCGACTCCTTCTTAAGCCGGGTCGATGGCCTCGTGCTCCTCGCCGGCCTGTTTATCGTAATGATCTGGCTGACCCGACTCGGCCTGCGCTCGTCAGACAGCGACCCGATGCGTACGGACTACGAAGCTGAGATTCCGAATAACGTGTCAATGCGCGCGGCAATCATCTGGCTACTTATAGGCCTTGGCGCACTGCTGTTTGGCGCTGACCTGATGGTGGACGGCGCGATCTCAATCGCGCGGACCCTCGGTGTGTCGGAAGTTGTAATCGGCATAACCCTGGTCGCAATCGCGACGAGCTTGCCAGAGCTGGCCGTCTCACTGGTCAGTGCCATCAAGGGCGAGTACGGGCTCGCGATCGGCAATATTGTCGGCTCCAATATGTTTAACCTGCTCGCAGTAATCGGCGTCGCGGGCACCATTCAGCCGTTCGCGGTACCGCCGTCCGTCCTGGAATTGCATATCTTCGTCATGGTCGCTTTCACGCTCGTACTGTTTGCCATGACCTATGAAGACAGCGGTACTGGCAAGGTCAGCCGCTTTGAGGGCTTGTGCCTGCTCGCCGCTTACTTCGCGTATACGGGCTACGTTGTGGTGCAGAACGTATAAACTGGCGACTGGCCAGAGGGGTTAGCGTCTTGAGTTCCAGATTGTCAGCGGCAGAACAACTCGCGCTTGCGGTGCGCGTTCTGGATATCGAGTCCAAGGCAGTGAGCAAACTCGCCGGACGCCTGGATCAGTCTTTTACGGACGCTTGCGCTTTGTGTCTCGATCTTCGTGGCAGGGTGGTCGTGACTGGGATGGGCAAGTCAGGGCATATTGCGCGGAAGATTGCCGCCACCCTGGCCAGCACGGGCACACCGGCCTTCTATATGCACCCGGCAGATGCCAGTCATGGCGATCTCGGCATGATTACCGGACCCGACCTGATGCTGGCCGTATCCAACTCCGGCGAGACCCAGGAAGTCATAACGATTCTGCCGCTGGTCAAACGCATGGGCGCCAAGCTCATATCGATGACCGGCAAGCCGCGCTCCACACTGGCACGCGCGGCTGACGTACACCTTGATGTGAGCGTCGATGAAGAAGCCTGCCCCCTGAATCTCGCGCCAACAGCAAGCACGACCGCAACACTCGCGATGGGCGACGCGCTGGCAGTTGCCTTGTTGGAAAGTCGCGGCTTCACCGCTGAGGATTTTGCGTTGTCCCATCCCAGCGGCTCGCTGGGCAAACGACTGCTGTTACGCGTCGCCGATGTCATGCACAGCGGTGACGCCGTCCCGGCCGTGGGCTCGGATGTCACTTTAAGTGCGGGTCTTGTAGAGATGTCTGCAAAGGGTCTGGGCATGACCGCCGTTGTTGACGACCAACAGCAGGTGCTGGGTGTATTCACCGACGGCGATCTTCGCCGCACTCTCGACAGCGGCGCTGACGTGCACAAAATATTGATGTCAGAAGTCATGCATCGCAATTGCAAAGTAGTGGATGCGAAGCTGCTGGCTGTCGAGGCAGTTCACCTGATGGAAGAACATAAAATCAACGGCCTGCTGGTAACCGGTGCAAATAACGAACTTGTCGGTGCCCTGAACATTCACGACCTGTTTCGCGCGGGCATCGTATGAACGCTGCAAATATGGAACAGCGACTCGGCAAGGTGCGCCTCGCCGCCTTTGACGTTGATGGCGTATTTACCGACGGACGTTTTTATCTCGACGATAACGGCGTTGAAAGCAAAGCCTTCTGCACCTTGGACGGCTTTGGAGTCCGTCGCCTGCTCGAGGCTGGCATCGCCGTCGCGATTATCAGCGGGCGCCGATCTGCCGCAGTCGAGCAACGAATGGCCGAACTCGGTGTCCAACATGTTTACCTTGGCTGCAAGGACAAGGTCGCTGCCTTCCAGGACTTGCTCGCGGAACTCGGCCTGCAAGCTGAGCAGTGCTGCTATACCGGCGACGATGTTCCCGATCTGCCGTTGCTGCGACTGGCGGGCATCGCCTTTGCGGTCGCCAATGCCCACCCCGAGGTGAAATCGGAATGCGACCTGACTACAGAATGGCGCGGCGGCTTTGGCGCAGTACGGGAAGTCTGCGACCGCTTACTGGCTGCGCGGGCTTGACGGCGCACGGCATCAGATTGTCAGTAACGCGTCGCTCGCTCACCTTGCCACGACGTTTACGGCAACCGCGGCTGGCTGCCCTGTGACGTCCCGGCATGTCATCGGCTTTACGCTTTTGCTCGGCATGGCCGCAGCCAGCTGGTATCTCGCCAGCTCCCTCGACACCAAGGCGCCGGAACAGGTTACCGGCGGCAGTCTGCAGCAGGGCTATTACCTGCGCTCGGCGCGCATCCTGGGTACCGGCGAGAACGGTCAGTTGCTGTATGAGATAGAGGCGGAGTACGCCGAGCAGCGCGGCGACGACCAGATCGCCTTCGACAAGGTGCACATCCGCTACGCGCCGGACAGCGACATCCCCTGGACCGTTAGCGCGGATGAAGCCCTGATCACGGGTAATCTTCAGCACATGACCCTGTCCGGGCACGTGCTCGCGGTCAGCAAGCGCGGCTTTTCCGGCGCGGTGACTGAAATACGCACAGACTGGCTGGAACTCGATCCGGAGAACTACCTCGCGCAAACCGATCGCCGGGTGCAGATCCGCATTGGTGAACGCAGTTTGACCGCCACCGGCATGGAAGCCCTGTTCAATGAAAACCGCCTGCAGCTGAAGTCGAATGTCAGCGGCAAGTTCGTGCCCTGATCAAGTAGAATGGACTCTTTTCTGACCCTGCAAATTCACAGCTGGCTGTATTGCTTATGTTGAATCGTGGAATCTTGCTTTGCGCCGCCCTGCTCATGGGCCCGGCGCTTTCGCCCGTTGCCGAGGCACAGGTCGGCGATCTGCGTCTGCCGATTTCGCTCGATGCGGACGCCACTGATTACGATGGCAAGAATTCAATGCTGATGTTTCGTGGCTTGCGGCTGACGCAGGGCAACATCGGCGTGGAAGCGGACACCGGCATGGCCAGCAAACTCGATTTTGAAGACAGCGTTTGGCAGTTCTCTGGCAACGTTCGAATTGATACCGGCAGTGGCCACATAGAATGCGACAGCGCCGACCTGCGTTTTGCGGGACATCAATTGCGCATTGCGAGTATTACCGGGACGCCGGCCACGTTCGAAATGCGCCGAGCCGGTACTGACGACGTCACCTACGCCGAAGCGGGTCGCCTGGAATACGATTTTGCCGGCGGCATAATCGAATTTTCCGACCAGGCGTCGATCACTGAAGGCGGCAATCAGATTTCCAGCAATCTCCTTGTCTACAACATCCGCGAACGCCGCATCAATGCGGACTCGGGTGGCAATAACGGCGAGAAAGTAAAGATTACCTATACGCCGGGCAGCGATGACGCGGCAGCCGAGGCGCCCGCAGCCCCGGACAACGACAACGAACCGTCTCCCGACGCATCGGGAGACGGCGCTCAATGAGCATTCTCAGCGTGCAGGAGATTGCGAAAAGCTACAAATTTCGTGAGGTCGTCAAGAATATCTCTCTCGAAATATCGAGTGGCGAAGTTGTCGGCCTGCTTGGGCCAAACGGCGCCGGCAAAACCACCGCCTTTTACATGATCGTCGGTTTGATCGCGGCCGACCGCGGCCAGATCCTGCTCGATGGCAAAGACCTGACTGCATTACCTATTCACCGGCGAGCGGCACTGGGCCTCGGCTATCTGCCACAGGAAGCTTCCATTTTTCGCAAGCTGACGGTCGAGCAGAATATCCTCGCCATACTCGAGAATCGACACGACCTCGATCGCGCGGGTCGCGAACAGGAACTGGATCAGTTGCTCGATGAATTGCACGTAGGCCACGTGCGCACCAGCATGGGAATCAGCCTGTCTGGCGGCGAGCGCCGCCGCGTCGAGATCGCTCGCGCACTGGCAGCCAATCCGCGTTTTGTCTTGCTGGATGAACCTTTCGCTGGTGTCGACCCGATTTCGGTGCTCGATATACAGAGAATCATCAAGCATTTGAGCGACCGCGACATCGGCGTCCTGATTACCGATCACAATGTACGGGAAACACTCGGAATTTGCGGGCGAGCCTATATACTCAGTGATGGCTGCCTGATCGCATCCGGCCCGCCTGACGAAATCCTGAGCAATCAGCACGTTCGAGAAGTGTATCTCGGACAGGAGTTCAAACTCTGAGCAATATGTGTACTAACCCGACCGCCGCCTACACAGAAAGTCATTCTTGATGTTAAAACCATCGCTGCAGCTCAAGCTGGGTCAATCCCTGACGATGACGCCCCAGTTACAACAGGCCATCCGACTGTTGCAGCTACCCGTGCTGGATCTCAGCGCCCAGATCCAGGAGGCGCTCGAAGAGAACATCATGCTCGAGATGGAAGACCTGCCCGAGGTTCCGGCAAACAGCGCGGACACGACGGCCGAAGTCGAAACCATCAAGGCAGAAGAAAACTGGCAGTCGAGCTCGATGGAGCGCGTGCAGGATGGCGGCTGGAATGGCGAAGGTCGTGCTCACACTGATTTTGCGGACCAGAGCGGTGAATCGCTGCGCGAGCACCTGCTTTGGCAACTTGAACTGGAACATTTTAATTCGCGCGAAACGGTTATCGGCGAAGCGCTGATCGACGCTATAAATGACGATGGCTACCTGACAGCTGATTTCGACGACATTCGTGCTTGCGTCGATGACGGCCCAATCGCCAGCGACGAAGAAATCGAACGTACGCTTGAGATGGTTCAGCGGCTTGATCCTGTCGGTGTCGGCGCCAGGTCGCTGGCTGAATGCATCGTCTTGCAGTTGTCGCAGCTCGAAAGCACGACACCGGGCTTGCAACTCGCCATTAGCCTGGCCAATGAGCACCTGGACCTGATTGCCAACCAGGAGTACGCCGAACTGCGCCGCAGTCATCGCGCGTCTGAAGAGGAGCTGGAAGCAGCGCTCGCACTGGTTCGCAGTTGTCATCCGAAACCCGGCCTGGCCGTCAGTCCCGCGGCACCGGAGTACGTCATTCCAGACGTGTTCGTTCGCAAAATCGACAATCGCTGGCAGGTTGAAGTCAGCTCGTCGGGTATTCCGCGACTCTCAGTCAATCAGCAGTACGCACAAATGTTGCGTGGTAACGGCGATCACTCGGTACTGCGCTCGCAGCTGCAGGAAGCTCGCTGGTTGGTCCGCAGCCTGGAAATCCGCAATGAGACGCTGATGAAAGTCGCAACCAGCATCGTCGAGCGTCAACAACAGTTTCTTGATCAGGGCGACGAGGCGATGAAACCGTTGGTCCTGCGCGACGTCGCCGAAGCCATAGGCATGCACGAGTCGACGATTTCACGTGTGACTACAAACAAGTACATGCATACACCGCGTGGCGTCTTCGAGTTTAAGTACTTTTTCTCAAGCCACCTTTCGACGACTGACGGTGATGATCAGTCTTCAACTGCGGTACGCGCAAAAATTCGCAAGCTGATTGCGGGCGAAGACCCCCGCAAGCCGCTCAGCGACAGCAAAATAGCCAAGGTACTGGCCGCCGAGGGCATTAATGTTGCCAGACGAACGGTGGCGAAGTACCGTGAAGGTATGAAGATTTTGTCGTCCAGCGAGCGTCGCGTTCGAAAACCGAAGTAGTCATTAAGGCGTCTGTTGAGACAGCAACAAAGGAGTCAAAAGGAACAGTAGACTTATACCAACCGTGGACCTTCCTTAATTTTAGGGGGAGCGAAGGCCGGCCCACATTCAGGCAATACAGGAGAAGACCATGCAACTTAGCGTTACAGGCCATCATGTAGATGTTACGGAAGCTATGCGAAATTACGTTGCTACCAAGATCGAAAAAATCGAACGCCACTTCGATTTGGTATCTGATGTCCACTGTGTGCTTACCGTCGAAAAACTGCGACACAAGGCAGAAGCGACAGTGAATGTAAACGGCGGCCGAATACACGCTGATGCGACGGAAGAAGACATGTACGCGGCAATTGATGGTCTTGTCGATAAGCTCGACCGGCAGGTCAGGAAGCACAAAGAAAAGCTAGTTGATCACCACGCCAGAGAAGCAGACAAGCGATCTTTCGGATAAAAACTTTTGACCCGCGGCGCGACACGCGCCGCGGGCTTCAACTACTCTCTGGCGGCCATGCTAGCGAGAAACCCCCACGAACACGCCATCATGATTCTCGAAGAACTCATTAAGCCAGACAGTGTTCTCTGTAACGCGCATGCGCGGAGCAAGAAACATTGCCTGGAAATACTCAGCGAATTACTTGCGCGAACAGAAACCGATCTTGCTAATGAAGAGATTTTTGCTCGGCTGATTGAACGAGAGCGCCTTGGCTGTACCAGCCTTGACTCCGGCATCGCTTTCCCCCACTGCCGGGTGGATAGCATTTTGGCCAGCAGCGGCGCCTTGATGAAGCTTTCCAGCCCCGTTGATTTTGATGCCAATGACGGCGTAGATGTTGATATCGTTTTTGGTCTGATGGTGCCAAGCGAACTGGACGACAGTCACCGAGCCGATATCAGTATGATTACAGCATCGTTGATGAGCCCCGAACTGCGCGCCGCCCTGCGCGCCGCCAAAAGCAGCAAGGAACTGTACCAGGCACTGTTAAGCAATCAGCAAGCGCCACCTGTTACAGACGCTCCTGCAGAAACAAACGGCAGCAGTGACTCCCGGCAGGACGCCTGATCAACCGACTCCAAAAGGTCTGAGTTCCATGTCCGACGAAACCCGTTTGATCCTGGTTAGTGGCTTGTCCGGTTCGGGCAAGAGTGTTGCCCTGCATGTGCTGGAAGATCTCGGCTACTACTGCATTGACAATATGCCCGCTGCCTTGCTCACCGCGGTAATCGAAGAAGTGACCAGCTCAGAGGAGCGGTCTGTCGCGCGAATTGCGGTCGGCATCGACGCGCGCAACCGGACACGCGACCTCGAGGCGTTGCCCGCAACGATCAAAGACCTGCACGATAACCAGGTACAAACGGACGTTCTCTTTCTGCAGGCCGATGATGACATCCTGCTCAAACGCTACAGCGAAACGCGGCGGCGCCATCCGCTTTCGGAAGATGGCAGTGCGTTGCGCGCCGCCATTTCACGAGAACGGGAACTGCTCGGGCCGGTGATTAACCTGGCCGATCTCGTTATCGATACTTCCACGAGCAGCGTTTACGAGCTTGCCGATGCCATTCGTGAACGCGTCGATCGGCGTGCTCGCAAAATGCTTTCAGTCTTGATCGAATCATTTGGCTTCAAGCACGGTATCCCGGCGGACGCCGACTTTGTTTTCGATTTGCGCAGCCTGCCCAACCCGTACTGGCAACCCAACTTGCGCAGTCTCACCGGGCAACACCGCGAGGTTGGCGAGTTTCTCGATGCACAGCCTGCCTTCGTGCGCATGTACAACGACATTCTGGCCTTCCTGGAACGCTGGATCCCGGAGTACGTCAATTTCGACCGCAGCTATCTGACTGTCGCGCTGGGTTGCACCGGCGGCCAGCACCGCTCGGTCTACATGACCGAGAAACTTTCAAAAGCCCTGCAAGCCAGCCACGAACCCGTGCTGGCCCGGCACAATGAATTGCGCAGTCGCGACGCAGGCAACAGCTGACCCCTGTTCAGCCCGGTTAGCGGTAAACGTGCCTCCACTCTGGAAGCCCGTTACAATTCGCGACGACGCGAGCCGCTATCCTGGCGACTTGCGGGGCAGCGCTTAACAGGACCTTCGCCATGGACAGCACAGAACAGAAGCAATCCAACCTGTCCTTGCTGCGTGAACAGCTCGGCGCCGGCAGCATGCGTGCGGCCAAGCGCCTCATTGGCAATCTGCATCCGGCCGAGTTAGCGCGACTGCTCGAGTCATTGCCGCTACGCGAACGTGGCGTTATCTGGGAAATGATCGGCCCGGATATTGAAGGCGACGTGCTGGTTGAGCTCGCAGACGAAGTTCGCAACGGCCTGATCGAAGGCATGGCCACCGACGAATTGATTGCCGCTGTCGATGGCCTGGAGATTGATGACCTCGCCGACCTGCTCGCCGACCTGCCGGAAGCGCTGACCCGCGAAGTATTGCGCTCACTGGACCAGCAGGATCACGAGCGCCTGCAAAAGGTACTTGCCTACGACGAAGACAGCGCCGGCGGCCTGATGAACGTCGACATCGTGACGGTTCGTGCGGACGTGACGCTCGATGTTGTCCATCGCTACCTGCGTGCACGCGGCGAGATCCCTGACGGTACCGACTCCATTTTTGTCGTTGACCGCAACAACAAATACGTCGGCGCTCTTTCGCTGGCTCGGCTGTTAACGGCTGACCTGGAAAAATCCGTTGGCGAAGTGATGTCCACCGATGTGGTACCGATTCCGGCGTCGGCGCGTTCGCAGGACGTGGTTTGGGAATTCGAGCATCGCGACCTGCTGTCCGCCCCGGTCGCCGACGATCAGAACCGCTTGGTCGGGCGTATTACGGTTGATGACGTGGTCGATGTTATTCGTGAAGAAGCGGAGCACTCATTGATGGGTGCCGCCGGCCTCGGCGAAGAAGACGATATGTTCGCGCCTGCAACAAAAAGTGCCCGGCGCCGGGCCCTGTGGCTGGGCATCAATCTCGCAACGGCGTTTCTCGCCTCCTCTGTCGTCGACCTGTTTCAGACGGCGATCGACAAAATCGTCTTGCTCGCGGTACTCATGCCGGTCGTGCCCAGCATGGGCGGTGTTGCCGGCACTCAGTCACTAACCATCATGACCCGTGCGCTCGCGCTCGGCCAGATCGACAAGGACAACGCTCAGCGAATTTTCCGTAAGGAAGTTCTGGTCGGAATACTTAACGGCGTAGGCTGGGCGCTGGTAGTGGCGCTGTTTACCTACTTATGGTTCAACGACTGGCGAATCGGTGCCGTGATCGCCGGCGCGATGAGCATTAACCTCGTCGTCGCCGCGGCTGCTGGCTTCGTAATTCCGATGACTATGAAACGAATGAATATCGACCCGGCGCTTGCGGGCGGTGTCGTTCTGACCACTGTTACCGATGTGGTCGGCTACATGACATTCCTGGGTCTCGGCGCAATGTTCCTGCTGTAGGCAGTCTGCTTACGGCTTGTCATTCAAGCGCAGAATCGGGTGTCGACCTGTTAGATCGTTGGACACCCAACGCGGTGCGAACAAACGCGGCACTGCATCGCCGCGCATAAACGCTTCCAGTTGGTCGCGCACTTTCATCGCATCACGATATCCAAGCTCGATCAGGTCACGCGTGTATTTGCTTTCGAACAGGAGAAAGCTCAACAGGCGACTGCTACTCGCACCTTTACCGCCGATGCCGCGTAGCAGTATGCGTACTGGCATAGGCATCGATTTGCGATGTTCGTAAGCAATCTCGCGCAAATCGCAGCTTGGCAGGACAATCATCGTATCGATAGGACGCATGTCCAGTAGCGCGCCCTTGCGGTGTTCCGGCGGCACGGAATCGACCAGTTCATTGATTCGCGTCAATCGCTCAAGGTCTGAATACAGGCCGTCCATGAACAAGGTATCAAGCATGTAGCCGGCAATCGTCGCCATGCTGGGGAACGCTTGCTCCTGACCCGGTTCGATACCGGGGTCTGCCGTTTCATCGCGCACGCCGATAACGAGGATGCGGTCTGCTCCGAGGTGTACGGCCGGACTAAGCGGCGTCGCCTGGCGCATAGCGCCATCGCCAAAGTACTCGCCTTCGATTGATACCGGCGGAAAGATCATCGGTACAGCGATGCTGGCCATCAGGTGATCAAGATTGAGCAGGCCACGTTCACCTGCACGCCGCGTGCGCGACCAGTCCAGGTGTTTCGGCGTGGCCTGGAAAAATGTCGTCGAGCGCGCAGTTGCGTAACCTGCCGCCGTAATGGCGACCGCCTCTACCCAGCCGGCATCCAGCGCCTTGCCCAGTCGCGGGTAGCGAATTTTGCGGCTTAACAGCGCGCGTAGCGGCGCATTGTCCAACATCGATCGCGGTGTACCGACAAAGTTACCGCCGAGCACAATCGCCGCCATCCAGTGCAAACTGCTTTTCAGCATCGTGAGGCTGTCCGCACGATAAACTTGTGAACAATGAAAGTTGGCCCAAACGTGTTCCAGGGCTTCTACAGCGACGCCGAAATGTCGCGCACGGGTCGCGAGCACCACGGAATTGATAGCCCCTGCCGAGGTTCCGCTAATCACTGGAAACGGGTTTGCGGCGCCCGGCGGCAAGATTTCGGCAATTGCTTTGAGCACGCCGACCTGGAAAGCACCGCGCGCGCCTCCGCCTGGCAAAACCAGTCCTGTTTTATACTTGCTCGGCTGTTCTTTCATAGGTGCTACATATTGTAGTGCTAACGGGACTGCGAACCTGTGCGTCAGTCCAAGGAATGCAGTGACCAATGCCGACTGCGAACCGAGGCAGCTAGGGCAATATGGCGCATTTACTGCAGTTTGCGTATACCGTCATCCAGCCCCGCTACGGTCAACGGGTACATGCGATCATCCATCAGCTCCCGTGCGAGTTTAATCGACGGCGTAAAATCCCAACGTTCGCGCGGCTCCGGGTTCAGCCAGATGGCTTTCGAATAGGTTGATAGCAGGCGCTTGATCCAGACCGCGCCCGCCTCCTCATTCCAATGCTCAACACTGCCGCCCGGGTAAACGATCTCGTACGGACTCATGGTCGCGTCACCGACGAAAATCAGTTTGTAATCTGCCCCGTACTTGTGCGCAATGTCTCCGGTCGCAAGCCGTTCGTTGTGGCGGCGGCGGTTGTCCTTCCACAAACTTTCATAAATAAAATTGTGAAAATAGAAATACTCAAGGTGCTTGAATTCACTGCGCGCCGCTGAAAACATTTCTTCACACACGCGCACGTGATCGTCCATTGAACCGCCCACGTCGAGGCACAGCAAGACCTTAACCGCGTTGTGACGTTCTGGAATCATGCGTATATCGAGCAGACCCGCATTACGCGCCGTCTTGTCAATCGTATCGTCAAGGTCGAGTTGATCTGCGGCACCGCTGCGCGCGAACTTGCGTAATTTGCGCAGTGCCAGTTTGATATTGCGGGTTCCGAGTTCCAGGGAGTCGTCGAGATTACGGTATTCGCGTCGATCCCAGACCTTGGCCGCTCGCCGATGCCGCGAACCCTGTTGACCGATGCGCACGCCTTCCGGATTGTAGCCATACGCCCCGAATGGCGAAGTGCCGGCCGTCCCAATCCATTTGTTACCACCTTCGTGACGCTCATCCTGTTCATCCAGGCGCTGTTGCAAAGCTTCCATCAGCTTGTCCAGCCCGCCCATCGCCTCGATTTCCGCGCGCTCCTCGTCCGACAACATGAGTTCCGCCTGGCGCGTCAGCCAGTCCTCCGGCAACTCCCCGCCCAAGTCACGCAAGGCGTTTTCGATACCTTTAAAATGCTCGGCAAAGATGCGGTCAAAACGATCGAACTTGGTTTCATCCTTGACCAGGCTTGCCCGAGCCAGGTAGTAAAAATCATCGACGTCATGCCCCGCAAGGCCTTCCTTCATTGCGGCCAGTAAGGTCAGCAATTCCGTCAGTGAGGGCTTCAGGCCGCCTTCCCTCAGCATGTAAAAGAAGCGAGTTAACATGTGCTTTACTGCGAACGGGAGCGCCGGTCGAGAAACACGAGTTGCTCAAACAAGTGCACGTCCTGCTCGTTCTTGAGCAAAGCACCGTACAAGGGCGGAACAGTCTTGCGCGCATCATCGCTGCGTAATGCTTCCGGCGAAATGTCTTCAGCCAGTAACAACTTGATCCAGTCGAGCAATTCCGAGGTTGACGGCTTCTTCTTGAGTCCGGGTACGTCACGCAATTTGTAGAATGCCTCGAGCGCTTCTTTGAGCAGCGCTTTCTTCAAACCGGGAAAGTGCACATCGATAATCCTGGTCATGGTTTCCTTGTCGGGAAACTTGATGTAATGAAAAAAGCAGCGGCGCAAGAAGGCATCAGGCAGCTCTTTCTCATTGTTGCTGGTAATCATGATGATCGGGCGATGTGTCGCCTTGATCAGCTTGTGCGTCTCATAAACGTAGAACTCCATCCGGTCGAGTTCTTGCAATAAGTCGTTCGGGAATTCGATGTCGGCTTTGTCGATCTCGTCGATCAGCAGGACGGGCTGCACTTCAGAGTCAAACGCCTCCCAGATTTTGCCTTTAACGATGTAGTTGGCGATGTCGTGTACGCGGTCGTCGCCAAGCTGGGAATCGCGCAAGCGCGCGACAGCATCGTACTCGTACAGGCCCTGCTGCGCTTTGGTTGTTGATTTGATATGCCATTCGAACAGCGGCCGGTCGAGTGCTGCAGCAACCTCGATTGCCAGTTGGGTCTTGCCGGTACCAGGTTCGCCCTTGATGAGTATGGGTCGTTGCAACGTGACCGAGGCGTTTACCGCCATCATCAGGTCGTCCGTCGCGATATAGGAGTCCGTTCCGGTAAATTTCTTCTGGGTCATGAATCGTCCGTAGCGCTCTACTGGGGCGGCAAACAGTACCATCGCCATGCAGCGCCAGTACAGGTTGCGGCGAGGCGCTTACTCGGGTTGCAGGGTCAGCGTGTACTGGGCCGCTCCGGGCAGGAAAGCCGAGGCGTTGCCCTGCACCCAGTCAGCATGCCCAACGCGGTAAAATTTCGACAACGGGTGACCACTCTGGCCTGCCGGCATATGCAGGTAACCGCCCGCTTCTGCGCCCGGGGCGACAGCGAACCGTTCCGATGCGCCGAATGCCGGGCCCTGTACGCGCGGCATGTCGCGCCCACCGGCGAGCGGCTCTCTGGGCATATCCAGCCAGCGCGCGGCCCACGGCAGGGATGAGCTCAAAGGGTGGCGAATAGCCGCCAGGTTGCGCTCGCCCCAGCTGCGCTCGGCCAGGCCGCCCGGCCGCGCGGCAAGTTCACCGCTGGCGCGGTCGAGCGAGATCAATAGCAGCTCACGCCAACTACGGTAGTTACTAGTCAGCATATGCGCCGGCCGCTCTGTGACCAGGGCCCACAGCGGCGCCGCAAACTGGCGACTCGGCCGCAAGGGCACATCATGTGGATAGCGCTCGCGTACCGGCGTCATCAACATGGCGAATACGCTTGCATAGACTTCGTCATAGAACGCCCGCACCAGCCGGTAACCGACCGAATCAACCGAGGCGCGTGGCGTCCAGTTGGCGACGAGATCGCGATACAAGCTGTGTTGCGGACGCGCGGCAACGGCATCGCTGTCCAGCACATCGAGCAACAGCGCCTGCCAGGGTTGCAGGAACAGAGCGCGGTCATCGAGATGCACGCGCAGCATGTCGCTGGGCGCGAAGCGTTCCATCGCGCGCAGGCCGTCGCGAATCTGCCGGGTTCGTGCACCGAGTGCATAACCGCCGTCGCCGAGCTTGGCGAGCGCAGCGCCATCGACCACGCGTGAATTTGCTGTCCACAAGCGTCCATCTGTCGGGTCCACGATGCGCGGGTACTCGCTGGCCTGCAGCCAGCCAGCAAAACTGCCTTCAGTGGCGCCGTCGACCGGCAGACGCGCGTCGTAGTCTCCGCGCGTCGGCACCTGCCCTGCCAAGGTCCAGCCGATACGACCCGAGGCATCACCTGTCATGAAATTTTGCGGCGGAATGCCCATGCGATTGGCGACGGCCATCGCCTCTTCGATGTTGCCCGCGTTCTCAAGATTCAACTGCTCGAGATTAACTGCCTGCGGGTGATGCGCGATCCAGCTGATCGCAATCTCGCCTTGCGGATGCACGAGATCATCACGCACGGGACCCCAAATGGTCTCCCTCACCAACAATTCATCGGCGCGACTGTCGCGCACAACAATTTCTTCCTTGTATTCGATGAATGGCTGCTCGCCGTCAGGCGTCAAATAGAATTTTGCAGAGCTGCCGGGGCGTACGATCACGGCATCCGACCAGTCGCCGTTACTGTTGGTAAATCCCCAGGCAACACGGCCATTACTGCCGGCCACAACGACCGGCGTACCGGGAAGCGTGACGCCACTGACATCGATATCGCCGCTAAGCAACCGTGCCCGGTAGAAAATATTCGGGGTGCGCAAGCCGAGATGCATATCGTTGGCGACGATAGCGCGACCGTCGCTGGTCAATGCGCCACTGACCGCCCAGTTGTTGCTCCCGGGCAGCGCTTCCGGCAAATACATTTGCCGCTGCGCTACAGCTTGCTTGAACTTTCGCAAATCGATCAGCTCGGGACCGGGAATCGCAGGCTCGGTCCTCGCTGCGCCCTGCAATGGCGCGTCCCAGTGCGAACCGTCCGGATAGAGCCAGTGAAATACGTCGGCGGGCAACGCGCCGGCGACAAAGGACATCTCCACATCGCGATCGGCACGCTCATCATTGAGGTCCAGGAACATCGCGAACAGTACGAGCAAAGAATCTTCGACCTGCCATTCCTGCGGGCTGCTGCGCAGCACTATGTACTCGAACGGCCTCGCCGACATGGCTAAAAGCGCTCCGTTCACGCCCTCCGCATAGGCCTGAAGAATCTCAAGCTGACTGGCCGGAACATCGTCAAGTATGCGCCGGGCGCGAGCCCGGAAGCGATGAATTCGCATACGCCGATCGCGCTGCAATGCTGCACTGCCAACGATCTCCGCGAGTTCACCGGCGGCACTGCGGCGCGAAAGATCCATCTGGAAGAAACGGTCCTGGCCATGCGCAAAACCGGTTGCGAAGGCGAGATCGCGCCGGTCTTGCGCGCGGATTACTGGAATTCCGGCTGCGTCGCGTTCAATGGTCGCGGCTTGTGAGAGGCCGGCTACCCGGGTTTCGCCAGCGAGTTGCGGTAGGCTGCCACGCAACATTTGCCAGGCGACGAATACCGCGATTACGCCAAGCCCGACAACAACGCCGGCCAGTCGCAATAGCCAGCGCCTGACGATTCGCATACTTAGCGGGCGCGCGTCATAGCGAGGAATTGACGCGAATAATCTTCATCGAGTTGGTACTGCCGGAGACCCCGGTGAGATCACCCTTGGTAAACAGCACCAGGTCATCTTCGACAACCAGTTTGTGCTCTAACAGGGTCGCGAAAATATCCCGATACAGTTCCAGAATCTCTGTGTGTGCAATCTGGAAATCCACCGGATAGACACCGCGGTACATCGTCACCCGGCGGCGCGTGGCGACATGCGGCGTAAACGCATAGATCGGAATATCGGAGCGGATACGTGACATCCAAAGCGTTGTTGAGCCGGATTCGGTCAGCGCAATAATGGCTTTGACCGCCATGTGATTCGCGGTGTACATGACCGCCATTGCAATCGCTTCATCAACAGCCTGGAACTGGTCATCCAGGCGGTGCGTGGTTCGGCCGCGTGCCAGCGTGTGCTTTTCTGCGGCTCGGCATACGTCTGCCATCGCCTTGATAGCCTCCACCGGATAATCCCCGACTGCCGTCTCACCAGACAGCATGACTGCATCAGAACCGTCCATGACGGCGTTTGCCACGTCGGATACTTCAGCGCGAGTCGGAATGGGGCTGCTGATCATCGACTCCATCATTTGCGTCGCCGTGATCACGATCTTGTTCAGGTGCCGGGTGCGCCGAATAATTCGTTTCTGCATGCCGGGCAATTCGGCATAGCCCATTTCGACACCGAGATCGCCGCGCGCCACCATGACGATGTCAGCCGCCTCGATAATCGATTCGACGTTGGTAACGGCTTCGGCGCGCTCTATCTTCGCCACAATCAGCCCCCGGCCGCCGGCTTTCCGGAATAATCGGCGCGCTTCATTCACATCTTTTGCGCTGCGCACAAACGAAACAGCGAGAAAATCCATTTCAAGATCAGCAGCTGTCTGGATATTGGCCCGATCCGAGTCGGTCAGGGCTGCTGCCGATAATCCGCCGCCCTGGCGATTAATGCCTTTGTGATCGGAAAGTTCTCCGCCAAACTGAACCGTTGTGTGAATCCGGCTGCCCTCGACCCGGTCCACGATCAGCGTAATCTGGCCATCGTTCAGAAGCAGCACATCTCCCTTGGCAACGTCCTTATGCAAATCGTCGTAGGCCACGCTGACGCCGTGTACATCGCCACTGTCGCCGTCCAGGGTTGAATCGAGAAAAAACGCTGCCCCCGAATCGAGCATGACCGCGCCATCACGAAAACGACGTATGCGGATCTTCGGACCCTGCAAGTCGCCCATTACGCCTATCTCACGGCCACACGCGCGCGCGGCGTCCCGTAAGGCCTGGGTGCGCGCACGCTGTTCTGCTTCGGTACCGTGCGAAAAATTGATACGCGCTACATCAACGCCCGCATCGATCATTGCCTGCAGGATTTTGGGGTCATCGGTCGCCGGCCCGAGGGTGGCAACGATCTTGGTTCGTTTTAACATCGGTCGATTATTGCACAACAAAGTTTCCCTGGTACATTTTGCCTGCCCGCAATACCGATCTGAAGTTGTAGCATTCTGCCGGTACACTCCCTGAATCCTTGTTATCCAGTTACGACCGAACCAGGTGAAACAACTGTGATCAATCGACGTCGATTTGTTCAAACCCTCGCGGCCGCCGCCGCGAGTTCGCCCGCCTGCAGCAGCACGGGCCAGAGCGGCGGCGGACGCAGCAAGGGCTTCGGCATGCTGCAAGCGGATCCGCAGCGCATTCTCGATCTGCCGGCAGGGTTTCGTTACGACATCGTGGCAAGCTTTGGCGATGAAATGGATGACGGCCTGCAGGTACCTGCTTTGGCCGACGGCATGGCGGCATTCAAGGGCACGAACGGACAGGTCATCCTGGTGTGTAACCACGAAATCTCGGCAGTGCGCAGCGACCGCGGCCCGTTCGGCGCGTCGCTGGAACGGCTGCAGCACATCGACCCGGAACGCGTATACGATTTCGGCAGCGGACGAACCCCCGGCAACGGCGGCACATCGACGATCGTCTGGGACCCGGCCCGGCAACACCGCGTGCGCCAGCACATGAGTCTCGCCGGCACGGAGGTCAACTGCGCTGGCGGAAAAACTCCCTGGGGCAGCTGGTTGAGTTGCGAAGAGTGCTTTACGGAACCCGGCAGCAGTTTCGAGCAATCGCTTATGGTGCAGCGCGATAAGCGCCACGGCTACGTTTTTGAAGTGCCTGCGCAAGAGCGCGGTGCCGTTCGCCCTGAACCGCTTAAGGCGATGGGTCGTTTCGAACATGAAGCTGCTGCTGTCGATCCGGCAACCGGCATTGTCTATCTCAGTGAGGACCGCTATCGCTGCCTTCTGTATCGATTCGTGCCAACCGTACCGGGCAAACTCGCCGCTGGCGGACAACTGCAGGCGTTGATGATTGCCGGGCAACCGTCATTCGATACACGCAACTGGGAATACAGTCGCGACATCGAACCCGGCCAGTCCCTGCCCGTTCGCTGGATCGATCTCGATGACGTGGATCGTGACGAGAATGACCTGCGACTGATTGGCTTCGAACAGGGCGCAGCGCGCTTTGCCCGCGGCGAAGGTCTGTGCTTCGCTAACGGAGAGGTCTACCTCGCCGCTACGATCGGCGGGGCCGAGCGCCTGGGCCAGGTATTCAGCTACCGGCCTTTGCCGCGTTCCGAGCAATCAGCAGAACGCGAGGGCTATTTGACGCTCGTTGCAGAATCGACCCAGGACAGCCTGCTGCGGCACGCCGACAATCTCAACGTGAGCCCGTGGGGCGACCTTGTCGTATGCGAGGACACCGCAAGTCATTGCGGACTGGTCGGCATTTCAGCTGATGGCGGTCAGTATCCGCTCGCAGACAATCCGTACAGCAACTCGGAACTTGCAGGAATCTGCTTTTCGCCGGATGGCCGGCAAATGTTCGTGAACATACAGGTGCCGGGAATGACGCTCGCAATCAGCGGCCCGTGGCCGCTTGCCTGATGTCCCGTAGTGACCAGCAGTAGTCGATTTATTTTGGCCGTCAGTCTTTTCGCCGTAGCGACTATCCGGCCGCGCGTTCTTCGAGAATAGCGACGGCAGGCAGGGTCTTGCCCTCGACGAACTCAAGAAACGCACCACCGCCCGTCGAAATATAGGATATGTCCTGGCCGACGCCGTACTTCTCAATTGCTGCCAGCGTATCGCCACCACCGGCAACGGAGAATGCCGAACTTTCGGCGCATGCTTCCGCAATGCGTTTGGTACCTTCGCCGAATTGGTCAAACTCAAATACGCCGACCGGACCATTCCAGATTATGGTTCCAGCATTGGCGATCAGTTTGGCGAATTGCTCCGCCGTTTTTGGGCCGATGTCGAGAATCAAATCGTCCGTTGCTACGTCCGCTACTGCCTTGATCGTCGCGTTCGCATCGGCTGAAAACTCGTTGGCAACGACAACATCGACCGGCAAGGGAACGCTTGCACGTCGGTCGCCGCCCGCACTAAGGTCTTTCGCCGTGTCGAGCATATCCGCCTCGTACAGGGACTTGCCGACCGGGTGACCCGCTGCCGCAATAAATGTGTTCGCAATACCCCCGCCAACAATAAGCTGGTCGACGATGCCAGCAAGCGTATCGAGCACCGTCAACTTGGTTGATACCTTCGAACCGCCAACGATCGCGACAAACGGCCGCGCCGGCTTGTCGAGCGCTTTCGCGAGTGCCTCGAGTTCCGCGGAAAGTAACGGCCCGGCCGCTGCGATCGGCGCAAACTTCGCGACCCCGTACGTACTTGCCTGCGCTCGATGCGCAGTGCCAAATGCATCCATGACGAAGATGTCGCACAGCGCCGCCAGTCGCTTCGACAACGCATCGCTGCACGCTTTCTCGCCAACTTCGAAACGGATGTTTTCCAGCAATACGATCGAGCCGGGCGCAACCTCTACGCCGTTTGACCAGTCCTTCAGCAGCGGCACCGCACAATCCAGTTCGCGTGCCAGGTAGTCCGCTACTGGCTGCAACGAAGCACTCTCATCCGGCTTACCCTCTTCCGGGCGCCCAAGATGCGACATCACGATGACGGCCGCGCCTGCAGCCAGCGCCGTGCGCAAGGTGGGCAATGCGGCGTCAATCCGGGCGGCGCTGGTGACCACGCCATCAGCGATCGGCACGTTCAGGTCTTCCCGGATCAGCACGCGCTTGCCGGCGAGATCCAGGTCAGTCATTTTCAGCATGGTGTCAGCCTGTTTGATCGACGGCGTCCGTTACCCACGGCAACGGACGCCGGATCCGGGTTACTTGGCGTTTGCGAGCGCCAGGGTAGTGTCGAGCATGCGGTTAGAAAAACCCCACTCGTTGTCGTACCACGCCAAAACCTTGACCAGGTTTCCGCCCATGACCTTGGTCAGGCCCGCATCATATGTGGATGACGCTGGATCATGATTGAAGTCAACCGACACCAGTGGCTCGTCGGTATAGGCCAGCACGCCTTTCAGCTCGCCTTCGCTCGCTTCTTTCATGATCGCGTGGATCTCGTCAATCGTCGTATCGCGATTCGCCACGAATGTCAGGTCAACCGCTGAAACGTTAATCGTGGGCACGCGCATGGCGTAGCCATCCAGGCGACCTGCAAGCTCCGGCAACACCAGTCCTACGGCAGAGGCAGCACCGGTCTTTGTCGGAATCTGCGACATCGTTGCTGAACGCGCGCGACGCAGGTCGGAATGATAAACATCCGTCAGTACCTGGTCGTTAGTGTAGGCATGAATGGTTGTCATGAGGCCGTGCTTGAGGCCCAGTTTTTCATGCAAAGGCTTAACGAGCGGCGCGAGGCAGTTCGTAGTACAGGACGCATTCGAAATAACCGTGTGCGACGACTTCAATACATTGTGGTTAACGCCGTAGACCACGGTTGCATCAACGTCGGTACCGGCCGGCGCAGAAATGACGACCTTCTTCGCGCCACCTTTCAGGTGGGCAGACGCTTTGTCTTTGGAGGCAAAAAAACCGGTGGATTCGAGCACAATATCGACGCCCAGATCGCCCCACGGTAATTTCGCCGGATCACGCTCAGCCAGCACTTTGATGCGGTCACCGTTGACCACCATCGAATCGCCATCAACCTCGATCGTGCCCGGAAAGCGACCGTGCGCTGTATCTCGCCGCGTCAGGTGGGCATTGGTTTGCGCATCGCCAAGATCGTTAACGGCTACAATTTCGATCTTCGAGCGCAAGCCGCCTTCATAGAGTGCACGCAGAATGTTGCGGCCGATACGGCCATAGCCGTTAATTCCGATCTTTATGGTCATTGCTGTCTCCAGATATTGATTGAGCATCCTGTCCGCGATTTATGCGGACGGATAATGAGTTGTGTTGTGCCGAGACCTACTCGCGCGGCGCGGCCCTTTGTGGCGCTCCCGCAGCCGCGCCCGTCCAGCCGGAATGCTAGCCTAGCAGCTCCTTCGCCTTTTCGACGACATTGGCCACGCTGAAGCCATAATGCTCGAAAAGTGTTTCTGCTGGCGCCGATTGCCCGAATGTATCCATGCCGATGACACGGCCTGTTGTACCGACAAAGCGCCACCAGCCGTCGCTCACCCCCGCTTCGACCGCAAGCCGTGCGCTCACGGAAGCCGGCAAAACCTGTTCGCGATAGTCCGCCGATTGCCGGTCGAACAGCTCTACGCACGGCATCGAGACGACCCGAACTTTGCGGCCACTACTACGCAGCTCGAGCGCAGCATCCTGGGCAAGCGCAACCTCGGAGCCCGTCGCGATGATGATCAATTCCGGCGTACCATCTGAATCGCTGAGGACATAGCCGCCACGCGCAATTGCATCGCGCTGCGCATTGCTGCGTACCTGATGCGGCAGGCCCTGACGCGTCAGCACAAGACTGCTGGGACCATCGCGATGTTCAATGGCATCGCGCCAGGCAACCGCGGTCTCAACCGTGTCGCAAGGCCGCCAGACCCGCATGTTGGGCATGATGCGCAGGCTCGCTACGTGCTCGACGGGTTGGTGCGTCGGGCCGTCTTCGCCAAGGCCAATCGAGTCATGGGTGTAAACAAATATGTTCTGCAGCTCCATCAGCGCCGCCATGCGCAACGCATTGCGCGCGTAATCTGAAAACGTCAGGAACGTCCCGCAATACGGAATGATGCCGCCGTGCAGTCCGAGCCCGTTGCAAATAGCGGACATGCCGAATTCCCGTACGCCGAAGTAAATGTAGTTGCCGGACGCGTCTTCGCCGGTGATCGGCCTGGAGCCTGCGTGCTTCGTCAGGTTCGAGCCAGTCAGGTCAGCCGAACCGCCGACCAGCTCCGGCAGTACCGGTGCAAATGCGTTTAATGCCAGCAACGACGCCTGGCGTGTCGCCATTTTGGCGCCCTCGGCATCAATCTCCGCGATCTTGCCAGCGGCGTACTCAGGCCAGTTTTCCGGCAGAGCCCCATGCTGGCGACGCAAAAATTCCGCGGCGAGCTCCGGATGCTCGAGTTCGTAGCGGTCAAACAGGTCTTGCCAGGCCTGCTCGCTGGCAGCGCCCTTCTCGTGCGCATCCCAGCCTGCCGCAATAGCCGGTGGAATTTCGAATGCAGCGTGCGGCCAGCCCAGCTCTTTGCGACTTGCAGCAATTTCATCAGCACCCAACGGCGCACCATGGGTGCTGGCTGTGCCCTGCTTGTTGGGCGAACCGAAACCGATCACGGTCTTGCAGCAAATCATCGAAGGTCGCGTCGTTTCGGCAACGGCCTCCGCTATCGCCGCGGCAATCGCTGCGCTGTCATGGCCGTCAACATTGTCGATGACTTGCCAGCCGTAGGCGCGAAAGCGGGCGGCGGTGTCGTCCGTGAACCAGGCATCCACCTCGCCATCAATGGAAATGCCGTTGTCGTCATACAGGCATACAAGTTTGCCAAGTTTTAAAGTGCCGGCCAGTGAACAGGCTTCGTGGGAAATGCCTTCCATCAGGCAGCCATCACCGGCAAAAACCCAGGTCCGGTGATCAACGATGTCAAAACCGGGACGGTTAAACTGCGCAGCCAGCATTTTTTCGGCGAGTGCCATACCCACCGCGTTACTGATGCCCTGACCTAACGGCCCTGTCGTGGTCTCGATACCCAGTTCCGGCTCGCGCTCCGGGTGCCCGGCTGTGCGGGAGCCGAACTGCCGGAAGTTGCGAATTTCATCGATGCCAAGTGGGTAGCCACTAAGATGCAACAGGCTGTATAGCAACATTGAGCCGTGCCCATTTGAGAGCACGAAGCGATCACGATCGGCCCACTCGGGATTGCCCGGGTTGTGCTTCAGATAATCGTTCCACAATACTTCGGCAATATCGGCCATGCCCATCGGCGCGCCCGGGTGACCGGAGTTGGCTGCCTGTACGGCGTCCATGCTAAGCGCCCGTATAGCATTGGCGAGATCTCGGCGCAGAGGCTCTGCGGTGCGGGTCGAACGGCTGGATTCTAGTGACATGAGGCTCAGGTTTCGGCCGGTGTGTCCGGCATTGTGGTTAAGTCGGCGTGTGCCGCTGAGTATGGCGCCCGCGCATTTTCCCTGTTTCACCCATGTGCCGCAAGCAAGCATCGGTTCTTGACAGCGAAGCACAGCGTATTGTTGCTACCAGCGAGCTGACAATGGTCAATTACGGGTGAATTTCGCCCTGCCAGCTGTGCTCGCGCTGCGCGCACTTGCGCGAACGCCGGGCTTTCCGCTTGCCGGACGAACGAATGCCGACGCTCCCGCCTGAAACTGGTCTGCCCATGACCCACAAGCTATGATGCAATCGTCCCTGCCGTAGCAATCTGTGAGAAGTGTCGTTAATCAATCAGACAAAACCCCGGTTCGAATTTTGCAGATTACTGATCCGCACCTGTTTGCCGACCCTGCGGGCAGCCTGCGCGGGACCGTTTCCCACGACTCCCTGCTTAGCGTCCTTCAGCACGTTGCCGAACAGGGCTGGGACGCTGACATAGTCGCGATGACCGGCGACCTGATTCAGGATGACAGCAAAGCTGCCTACCAGCGTTTTCGCGAACACTTCAGGTCGCTGGGCTTGCCTGTGTACTGTGTGCCAGGTAATCACGATATTCGCGAATTTATGCAGGAAGCGCTGGCAGAGCCGCCCTTTTACTACTGCGCAAGCTACCAGCAATACAACTGGCTGATTGTCGGCATAGACAGTTGCGAGGACAGGGGCGCGGGCGGCCGGGTCGCGGCCGACGAACTGGCTCGTCTGCAAGGGCTAATCAAGAATACCCAGGCGGAACACGTGCTGGTCTGCCTGCATCATCCACCGCTGTCGGTTGGCAGCGCATGGCTGGACGGTGTAGGCCTGGCTGACGGCGAGAAATTTCTTGCGGCCCTGAGCAGCAGTGGCAAGGTGCGTGGCTGCCTGTTCGGGCATGTTCACCAGGCGTTTGATGAACAAAAGGACACGCTGCGCATCATCGGCACGCCGTCGACTTGCCGGCAATTCAAAGCCGGTAGCGACGAGTTTGCGCTGGATGACCTGCCTCCTGCCTACCGGCAGGTGGAACTGCACGCGGACGGCAGCATCCAAACTGAACTGATCTGGGTTTCCCCAGCCGCCTGAATCTCCAAGCGCCTGAACCTCCAAGGACTATCTACATGAAGCCTGGCCGAATTGTTGCCATAGCCGTGCTCGCCAGTTTGTCGCTATCGGCGCTGGCACTCGAACAACGCGCGCCACTGTGGCGCATTGACGGTGATACGAATCGCATTTACCTGCTGGGTTCAGTGCACTTGCTGCGACCATCCGACTATCCCTTGCCCGCGGCCATTGACGACGCCTACGCAGACGCCGAGATACTGATCATGGAACTGGACATGGATGATCTCGACCCGATGGCGGCCCAGGCCCTGGCAACGGAGCTCGGGGTTTTGTCTGCGGGTGGCAGCCTCGCTGACTTGCTCGGCGCAGAGAACTATTTGAAAGCGACCGTGCTCGCAGACAAGGCTGCTATTCCCCTGGAGCTGCTGGCACAGACTGAGCCGTGGCTTGCGGCTATTACCGTTGAGCAACTGATGCTGACCCGCATCGGTTTTAACCCGGAATACGGCGTCGAGAAGCACCTGACCGGCCGCGCCATCAACGACCAGAAAGAAATCCTCGGCCTGGAAACCATGGACGATCAGTTGCGCATGCTCGATACCCTGCCAATGGCAGTGCAACAAGCTTTGTTTATGCAAACTCTGGAAGAGGGGCTCGAGATCGAAACCATTATGGACGATCTCATCACAGCCTGGCGCAATGGTGATGTTGCAACGCTGGAACGCACCATGCTGAGCGACATGCAGGGCCAACCAGAGCTGTACCAGCAACTGGTTGTTGCAAGAAATCAGAACTGGGTCAAACAGATTGTTGCACTACTGGATGAGCCTGAGGACTACCTGATCGTGGTTGGTGCGCTGCACCTCATCGGCCCTGATGGCGTGCCGGAAATGCTCAACAGGCTGAATCACACGGCTCGGCAACTGGGCGAAGACACGTCGCCCTAGTGTCCTGTGCGACGAATTCGCATACCTTCAGCGGTCAGACCTCAACCATTTCGAAATCTTCTTTGCCCGCGCCGCAATCGGGACAGCGCCATGACAATGGCACATCGTCCCAGCGCGTGCCGGGCGGAATACCGGACTCAAGATCGCCCTCCTCTTCGTCGTAGAGGTAGCCACAAATTAGACACATGTAAGTTTTCATTTCGTAGCTGACTTTGTCGAGATCAATCGGCACTGTCAACCGTTCCGAATGGCACGGACTTCCGCGACACCGCGGGCTCCGGTAGCATGCGTGGCCACCACAGAACACCGAATTAAGTCATAAGGAATGCCATGAGCCTGTTTAGCGACGCGAAAAAATACATTGCTGGTGGCGTCAACTCGCCCGTACGCGCATTTTCGGCCGTCGGTGGCGAACCGGTGTTTATGCGCAGCGCCAGTGGCGCCTTCCTGGAAACAGAAGACGGTCGTCGCCTGCTGGATTACGTCGGCTCATGGGGGCCAATGATTCTTGGTCACGCGCATCCGGCTGTGATCGCTGCGGTAACGGAAACCGCGGCGAAGGGTTTGAGTTTCGGCGCGCCCTGCGTTCTGGAAACCGAATTGGCCCGCAAGATCTGCGAGCTGATGCCGTCTATCGAAAGACTGCGCATGGTCAGCTCCGGCACGGAAGCTACCATGAGTGCGATTCGCCTTGCGCGCGGCCACACCGGCCGCGACAAAATTATCAAGTTCGAAGGTTGCTACCACGGTCACTCCGACTCGCTGTTGATCAAGGCCGGCTCAGGTGCATTGACCCTCGGCGTGCCCAGCTCACCCGGTGTGCCGGCAGCGCTGGCCGAACATACGGTGACCTTGCCCTTTAACGACGAGCAAGCTGTCGCGCGTGCGTTCGACGAACTCGGTGCCGATATTGCCTGCGTAATCGTCGAGCCGATTGCCGGCAACATGAACATGGTGCCGCCAGAAGATGGTTTTCTTGCAGCCATTGCCCGCCACTGCCAAGAGCACGGCGCACTGCTGATTTTTGACGAAGTGATGACCGGTTTCCGGGTGGCCATTGGCGGCGCGCAAGCGCTCTACAACATCAAACCGGACCTGACTACGTTGGGCAAGATCGTCGGTGGCGGCATGCCCGCCGCGGCCTTCGGTGGACGCGCCGACGTCATGGCGAGTCTCGCTCCGGACGGGCCGGTGTACCAGGCCGGCACGTTGTCCGGAAATCCGCTGGCCATGGCGGCAGGCCTCGCAACGTTGCGTGAACTCGATCGCGATGGCTTTTACGAATCGCTGTCTGCGCAGACCAGGCGTTTGATTGAGGGGCTTTCAGCCGCCGCTGCAGAGGCCGGCATTCCGCTTGCCTGCGAGTCGGTCGGCGGCATGTTCGGCGTGGTGTTTACTGATGGCGGCCCGGTCCGCAGTTATGCACAGGTGGCACGCGCTGATGTCGACCGTTTCACCGCGTTCTTCCACGCGATGTTGCAACGTGGCGTTTACTTCGCGCCGTCGGCATTTGAAGCGGGCTTTGTGTCGGCGGCGCACACCGACGAGCACATTGACACTACGCTGGAAGCGGCGCGTGAAACGTTCGCACTGTTGGCGCGCACACCTTAGCGCGATCAGACCAGCTCAACGCCACGCACGTCGCGCAATACGCTGCGAATCAGCTGCAAACGCTCGAGTGAATCATCCATTTCAAGACACGCCTGCTTTTGCTCAACGCTGAACGGCAGAATTTCGGCGAATCGATAGCCAACCCAAACCGCATCGTCGTAGCGCTTCGGCAGGTCTTCATACAAACGCCCGAGGTCTGTCAGTACTCCGTCAAGTATTTGCACCATAGGCAGGTACTCTTCCGGAACGGGTTGCGGCTCGGGTTCCGGCAACAAGACTGCCTGACCGTGCAGCAAGCCATTGGAATGGTATTCGCTCGATTCAAGTGAGAATCGCTGACGGCCGAGCGCCGTCACGCCCAGGATTCCGTCACTGCCCTGGTACCAATCAGATATCTTCGCGAGGGTGCCTACGTCCCAGGTGCGCGCAGGACCGGTCTCACTGCCTGCACGAATCTGCACAACACCAAACGGCGTTTCCTCACGCAGACAAGCACTGATCATATCCAGATAACGCGGCTCAAAAACTCTCAGCGGCAGTGGCCCATCCGGATACAGCACAGTGTTCAGGGGAAACAGCGGAATCTGCATTGGCCTTGTTATACCGTCAGCGGATGCGTTTTGAGTGTTCACTTATCAGTATAGGTGGCTGCCACGGGATTGCAGGTAGGCGCAGGTGTACTGTCAGGACGCCGCTTGTAACGCCGCGGTCAGATTCTGGCGAACGGCGCCAAAACCGCCGTTGCTCATGAACACAAGGTGATCGCCCGGGCGAACGGTACTGTGCAGCCCAGCCGCCAATTCGTCGTAGTCGGAGTAAACGGTGAGGCGCTCACCAAGCCCTTGCAGTGCACGGTCGAATTCGGCATTCATGTCCGCCGGCCTGAACATCGCAACATGGTCGGCCGAGGCCAGGGCCATCGCGAGCGTTTCGTTATGCACGCCCAGCCGCATCGTGTTTGAACGTGGTTCCAGCGCGACGACGAGGCGCTCGCCTGGATAGCGTCGGCGCATACCGTCAATCGTTCGCCGGATAGCTGTCGGGTGGTGCGCGAAATCGTCGTAAATAAATACACCGTTGGCCTCAGCCGTTCGCTCCAGTCGGCGCTTAACACCGGTAAATTTCGCCAAAGCAGAAACAGCCTTGTCGAGCGAAACGCCCGCGGAATTCGCGGCGGCTACGGCCGCAACGGCGTTCTCGAGGTTAAAGCTGCCGGTCAACTGCCATTCTGCTGCTGCGCTATTGTTTGCATGCGACACCGACAGTTTCGTTTCCGTCCGATCAACGAACTGGCCGCACCAGTCCGCGCCTGTCTCCAGACCGAAGGATTCCGTTTTCGTCCAGCAACCCATTTCCAGCAGCCGTTGAAGATTGCTATCGGCGGCATTGACGAGCAGTCGCCCATTCGCCGGTACAGTGCGTACCAGCTGGTGGAATTGCCAAAGGATCGCGTCGAGGTCTTTGTAGATATCGGCATGATCGAACTCAAGGTTGTTGAGAATGGTCGTGCGCGGTCGGTAGTGCACGAACTTCGCACGCTTATCGAAAAATGCTGTGTCGTACTCGTCCGCTTCAACGACAAAATACGGCGAGTCACCAAAACGCGCAGACGTTGCAAAGTTAGCCGGAATTCCGCCGATCAGGAAACCCGGCGCAAGGCCGGCGTCTTCCAATATCCACGCCAACATACTCGCTGTAGTGGTCTTGCCGTGGGTGCCGGCTACTGCCATGACATGCCGATCGTGCAGGACATAGCGGGCCAGCCATTCCGGGCCTGAAAGATAGGGCAAGCCCTGGTTCAAGACCGCCTCCACGGCCGGGTTGCCGCGACTCAGCGCGTTGCCGATGACGACGCAATCGGGCCTCGGCTTCAGCGCGGCGGCGTCATACCCTTCATGAATACTGATACCGAGTGTTTCGAGCTGGGTGCTCATCGGTGGATAAACGTTAGCGTCGCTGCCGCTTACCTCGTGACCCGCCGCTCGCGCGAGTGCCGCGATGCCGCCCATGAACGTACCGCAAATTCCAAGGATGTGAATATGCATTGCGAACTGAATCCCTCAGGCGCCGCTATCAAGAACTGACTGCATCCCGACCTGCACGAACAGAGCGACGATCGCTATCCCGCTGCCCGCGAGCCAGGACGTGTTAATTGTCCGCGCCATTATGTGACCCTCAACCGGCACCGACCAGAGAATAATCATGTATGCAATCTGCCGGGCAGCATCAACACCGAACAAAGGCGTAAACAAAGCCAGCTCCGCGACAAACAATAAGCTGACTATCGCACCACAAGCAATAATACTACTGACGGAAGCGAGCATCCGCGCACTGTGGCCAGCGAGAAAAATAATTGCGGCGTAAAAAACAATACCCAGCGAGTAGGCTGTGAAGGTATTCGCGTAATTGGTACGTTCACTACCCGCGACCGCTATTACTGCATATGACGACAACAGCATTAACAGCAAGGCAACACTGAGCACTATCCAGGACCCCGGAATATTCTCGGGACCTTTGCGTATGGCGATGATGTCGACAAAAGTTTTTAGTAGCCTGAGCACAAGTGCACGGTCCGGGTGATTAGCGTAAGCGAAATGATCGCATGTTAGTCTACGGATTCTAACCCTCCCAGTACGGAACCATGCCCGAATACCAGCATATTGACCTCAGCTCACCTGCGCCTGCATGTGCGGCACTCAAGGACGTTCAGCGTGTCGGCGTGGACACCGAATTCATGCGTGAGAAGACCTATTACGCACAGCTTTGCCTGGTGCAATTTGCGGTTGGCGAAGAATATTGGTGCGCGGACCCGTTGCCGGCGGGCGAACTCACAGCGTTCTGGGATGCCCTGCTCGCTCCTGCCTGGGTGCTGCATTCCGGGCGCCAGGATCTTGAAGTTGTGCAGCAGTCCGCCGGGCGCCTGCCAGCTGAATTATTCGACACCCAGGTCGCCGCCGCGCTGCTCGGCTTTCCACCCCAAATGGGCTATGCCAACCTGGTCGCCGAGTTGTTCGCTGTGGAACTCGCGAAGTCGCAGACCCGCGCAGACTGGAGCCGGCGCCCGCTGTCAGAGGCCGAACTCGAGTATGCGGCGGAGGACGTTATGTACTTGCTGCAAGCTTATGATGTGCTCTGTGAACGCCTGGAGGCGCGCGGCCGGCTCGAATGGGCATTGCAGGACAGCGCCGATCTTCTGGATCCCGCGCTTTATCAGGTTGACGTTGGTACAGCCGTGGAACGAGTCAAAGGTGCACGCAACATGC
The DNA here is from genome assembly GCA_037968755.1 of Woeseia sp. Taxonomy (GTDB): domain Bacteria; phylum Pseudomonadota; class Gammaproteobacteria; order Steroidobacterales; family Woeseiaceae; genus Woeseia. The sequence goes on along the minus strand of JBBKWB010000018.1, from coordinate 21,884 downwards.
GTGGCCGGGCACGGCGGGCTGCCGAGTTGCTTGCGAGCTGGCGCGAGCAGCGTGCGGAAAAAAGCGATAAGCCGCGCCAATGGATATTGCGCGATGCCGTCTTGCTGGATATTGCTGAGAAAAATCCGGAAACACAGGATGCACTGGCGAAGATCAACAACATTTCACCGGGTATGGTTCGCCGTAACGGCGAAGAGTTGTTGACGCTGTTGCGAGAAGCGCTACAGGGGGACGACAGCTATGTGCCGCCCGAGCGCCCCGACGACGAACAAAAAGCGCTGTTAAAGAGCCTGCAAAAAAAAGTTGCGGGCAGCGCACGACAACTGGATATCCCGGCTGAAATCCTGGCGCCACGGCGCGAGCTGGTCGCTGCGATATCAGGTGAACGCAAGCTCCGCTTGTTTCGCGGCTGGCGCGAGGAGCTGATAGGAACCGAAATCGGCCAGATGCTGGATTGACGGTGCTGTCTTACAGAACTGCCAGCAAGCGTTCGTACACTTGGTCAATACTGCCGTCAGCGTCAACTGTCTGTAGTTTGTCACGCTTGCGATAGAAGCTGATCAGCGGCTCAGTCTGTTCCCGATAGACATCCAGGCGGCTGCGAATAGTTTCCTCGTTATCATCTTCGCGCTGCAGCAATTCGCCGCCATTGCGCGTGCATTCGTCGAGTTCGTCTGGCGACGAGAAATACACATTCAGCAATTTTCCGGTTAATGAGCACGTGCGACGACCCGTCAGGCGTTTCATCAGGATATCGAAATCCACGTCCATCAGAACCGCAGCGTCCAGTGGCTGACCCAGCTCATCCAGAAGATCACCAAGGTCCAGCGCCTGCTGCTCGGTACGCGGAAAACCATCCAGGATAAAGCCGTCTTCCGCATCCGGCTCGCGCAGCCGCTCGCTGATGATACCGAGGACGATCTCATCCGATACCAGCTGGCCTGCTTCCATGATTTCCTTCGCTTGTTGCCCAAAGCGGGTACCGCTTTCAACGGCAGCGCGCAGCATGTCGCCGGTTGAAATCTGCGGAATGTTCCGCTCGGCCATTAATTTTTGTGCCTGGGTGCCTTTGCCCGAACCGGGCGCGCCCAATAAGACGATACGCATGCGTTACTACTCTGGAATTTTAGGAATTGAGATTCTGGTTTGAGATTCTGGTTTTAAAGACCGGTCTTACGATTGCTCACAGGCAGCATTGGCTGCTGTCACTACGCAGCCGCGCTCATGAAGGGCTTCGCAGGGCGGCATACGCTACCCACAATCGACACAAGGGTCAATGCAGTGGCCACGCTATGGCAAGCCGCTCCCGATGTGCGCCTGTTGCGGCCGTGAAGCGGGGCGCGGATTCCGCTATCCTTTGCTGCAAATCGCCAGCAATCAAAAGGCTTGCCCCCATGTCCAGAAGAAACGCTTTTTACGCTCAGTCAGGCGGTGTCACCGCGGTCATCAATGCCAGCGCCTGCGGCGTTATCGAAGCGGCGCGTGACAATCGCGACAAGATTGCCAATGTCTACGCTGGCCGCAACGGCATCATTGGCGCGCTCACAGAAGACATGATTGACACGAATCGTGAGTCGGCGCGGACGATCGCTGCGTTGCGGCATACGCCAGGCGGTGCATTTGGTTCCGCACGTTACAAATTGAAGAGCATTGAAGAAAATCGGGCCGAGTACGAGCGCCTTATTCAAGTCTTTCGTGCGCACAACATCGGCTACTTTTTTTACAACGGCGGCAATGATTCCATGGATACGGCACATAAGGTGTCGCAGATCAGCAAGATCATGGGCTATCCCGTTGCCTGCCTCGGCATCCCGAAGACTGTCGACAACGATTTACCCATAACGGACAACTGCCCCGGCTTCGGCTCCGTCGCGAAGTACGTCGCAGTCTCGACCCGCGAAGCGGCGCTGGATGTTTTGTCCATGGCCAGGACCTCTACCAAGGTCTTCGTTCTGGAGGTCATGGGCCGGCATGCAGGATGGATCGCGGCAGCAGCGGGTCTCGCCGGCGAAAGCCGAGATGAGGCGCCGCATATCATCCTGTTTCCGGAAATCCCGTTCGAGAAAAAGGCGTTTCTCGCCCGCGTAAAAGAATGCGTCGAAAAACACGAATACTGCGTGATCGTGGTCAGTGAGGGAGCCAGTTATGCCGACGGTCGTTTCCTGGCCGAAGCAGGCACTCGTGATGCCTTTGGGCACGCACAACTGGGTGGCGTGGCACCCGTGGTGGCCGGCATGGTGCGTGATGAGCTGGGTTACAAATACCACTACGCGGTAGCGGACTACCTGCAGCGCTCGGCACGGCACATTGCCTCGGCAGTCGACGTTGATCAGGCTTACGCCGTCGGCAAGGCAGCCGTGAAATTCGCCCTGGCCGGCAAGACTGCGGTTATGCCGGTCATTAAGCGAGTCTCTGACAAGCCGTATCGCTGGCGCATCGAAGAAGCGCCGCTGGCGAAGATCGCTAACAAGGAAAAAATGTTGCCGCGCCGCTACATCAGCCGTGACGGTTTTTCGATCACCGAAGCCGCCCGCCGGTACCTGTCGCCACTGATTCGGGGCGAGAACTATCCGCCATATTTCAATGGTTTACCGAAGTACGTGACCGTGAAAGGGGTGCCGGTGGCGAAGCTGCTAAATGACGAATTTGTGGTATGATCCGCGCCGTCAGCGGGTGCCGGCCAGAGCCGGAGTAGGGAGTCCGCCGACGCATCACTGAAAAAAACAACGACTATCGGTGCAGAAGCTGCGCCCGCTAAACAACCGCCGACAAGATTGCTCCCGGGCAGTCCCGGCGCTGTTGTGTCGCATTTGCTGTGCGGCCGCTGCGGCAATCCAGATAGGCGGCGAGCCGACATTCGCACGTTTGAATATGGCCCCGGCGCGATTGCGGCAGGGGTGGGGACTACGACCAGGAGAAGAAAAGAATGAGTAACGAGTTGGCACTTTGGCTGGCAATAGGCGCAGGTGTTGCCGCCGTGCTGTATGGACTGCTGTCCACACAATGGATTTTGAAGCAGCCGGCCGGTAACGCCCGTATGCAGGAAATCGCGCAAGCTATTCAGGAAGGCGCAAACGCCTACATGAATCGCCAGTACTTCACGATCGGCGTCGTTGGCGTGGTCTTGTTTTTCGCACTGGGTTTAGCACTGGGCTGGACTACAGCCGGCGGCTTCGCTATCGGCGCGATCTTATCGGCGCTCGCTGGCTATATCGGCATGTTCGTTTCCGTGCGCGCTAACGTGCGTACTGCGCAGGCTGCCACGCTCGGCGTTAACCCGGCGCTCAACGTTGCTTTCCGCGGTGGCGCTATTACGGGTCTGCTCGTGGTGGGCCTTGGCCTGCTCGGCGTTGCGGGTTACTACCTGGTGCTCTCTTCGACAGGCTCGACCACCGACGAAGCCATTCACGCACTGATTGGTCTCGCTTTTGGCGGTTCACTGATTTCCATTTTCGCGCGCCTTGGTGGCGGCATCTTCACCAAGGGTGCCGACGTTGGCGCTGACCTGGTGGGTAAGGTCGAAGCTGGCATCCCGGAAGACGACCCGCGGAACCCTGGTGTTATTGCCGACAACGTCGGTGACAACGTGGGCGATTGCGCGGGCATGGCGGCTGACCTGTTCGAAACCTATGCCGTTACGATCATCGCGACCATGCTGCTTGGTAGCCTCGTCGCTGTTAAGTTTGGCTCGGAGGCCATCATGTTCCCGCTGGTCTTGGGAGCGGTATCCATCTTTGCCTCCATAGTTGGCACCTTTTTCGTCAAGACCTCGGACGGTGGCAAGGTAATGGGCGCTCTTTACAAGGGCGTGATTGTTTCCGGCGTATTAGCTGCGATTGCGTTCTACCCGATCACCAACATAATGATGGCGGGTTCCGGAAACGTTGCTGGCATATTCGGCTCAGCATTGATCGGGCTCGGCCTGACTGCTGCGATGGTCGTAATTACCGAGTACTACACCAGTACCGAGTACAAGCCGGTGCGTACGATCGCCGAAGCATCGCTTACGGGCGACGCTACGAACATCATCGCGGGCCTCGGCATTTCCATGAAGTCCACTGCATTGCCGGTATTGGCAGTCTGTCTCAGCATCTGGGGCGCATTCGAACTGGCGCCGGCGGGTGACTCACTGGCTGGCCTGTACAACATCGCCATCGCTGCAACGACGATGCTCTCGATGACTGGTGTGATTGTTGCCCTCGACGCATTCGGTCCCATTACCGACAACGCCGGCGGCATTGCCGAGATGTCGGAAATGCCTGCTGACGTGCGCAAGATTACTGATCAGCTCGATGCAGTCGGCAACACGACGAAAGCGGTAACCAAAGGCTATGCCATTGGCTCCGCCGGTCTTGCCGCACTGGTATTGTTCGCGGATTACACGAACGCCCTCGAAGGCGCTGGCATCCTGGTTGACTTCGATCTCTCTGATCACCTCGTCATCATCGGCCTGTTCATTGGCGGCATGGTGCCGTTCCTGTTCGGCGCGATGGCGATGGAAGCGGTCGGCCGGGCGGCAGGTGCTGTGGTAGTCGAAGTACGCCGCCAGTTCAAGGAAATCAAAGGCATCATGGATGGCACCGGCAAGCCCGACTACAGTCGCGCCGTCGACATTCTGACCAAAGCCGCGATCAAGGAAATGATCGTACCCTCTTTGTTGCCGATCCTCGTTCCGCTCGCTGTTGGCTTGCTGCTGGGTCCAAAAGCACTGGGTGGTTTGCTGCTCGGTACGATCGTCACCGGTTTGTTCGTGGCCATTTCCATGACCACCGGTGGTGGCGCCTGGGATAACGCGAAGAAATACATCGAAGACGGCAACTGCGGTGGCAAGGGCTCCGATGCACACAAAGCTGCAATTACTGGCGATACCGTCGGCGACCCGTACAAGGATACGGCGGGCCCCGCTATCAACCCGCTGATCAAGATCATCAACATCGTTGCGCTGCTCATGGTGCCGCTACTCTGATCTGAAAAAGCACGCTGTTCAAGAAAACCGTCGGCTTTGCCGGCGGTTTTTTTTTGCGCCCGGGAATCAGCTCGTGTTCGAACTGCCCCGCTTTACCCCCGGTAATCCCCGGCCTAGTGGTTACGCAGCGTGCGATAGGTGCCGGAGCTTGAGGTACTGCCTAGTGGTGTCGGATACTCGATGAAATTGCCTTGCACGAAATCGACGCCAATGTCGCGCAGCCAATCGAAGTCCTGTTGTGACTCTACCTGCTCTGCGATTACGCGAAATTGCATGGTGCGTGCGAGCTTGATCATTGCCGTGACCATTTCCTGGTTGATATCGTCGTTCTTCAGGCCGCGCGTGTAGGCGCCATCAATTTTCAGGTAGTCGACGGGCAGAGTCTTTAGCTTGGAGAACGCGCCGAGCCCGGAACCGAAATCGTCCAACGCGAATTCGCAGCCAATGCCGTGCACTACTTCAATGAAACGTTGTACGTGATGCATGTCGGTAGTGACGACATTCTCGTTTACCTCAAAGCAGATACTGCCGGGCGCCACGCCACTACGATCTAGCGTCTCTACGACGAATCCGAGAAAGCCCTCATCGGTCAACGTTTGCCCGGATATGTTGATCGAGCAGCTGCGGCCTTTGGGCAGCCGAATCTCGCCTGCTGTCATTGCCGCCAGAGTCGATGAAACCACCCAGCGATCAATTTGCGGCATCAATTGATAGCGTTGTGCCGGGCGCAGGAATTCGGCGGAATTAGCAATACGGCCGCGCTCGTCTGGAAGGCGAATGAGCACTTCATAGGCCGGCCCGCTCTCCTGGCCAGACGTTGCAATAATGGACTGCAAGGCCAGCTCGAAACGGTCCTCGTGCAAAGCCGTCTGCATTTGCCGCAACCACTGGATATCACCACGTTCACGCGCGATGGCTTCGTCGCGAGCCGAATAAATATGAATCTGGCCGCGGCCGCGCTGCTTGGCCACGTAACAGGCTGAATCGGCCGCGCTGACAACATCCTGCAACGAGCCACTCGACTGGTTGATTTCTACGAGACCGACGGAGATACCAATGTTGAAAATCTTGTCCTGCCAAACGAAGCGATAATTCGCGACGGCATTGCAGATATCGGCACCGATCTGCGAGGCCTTCTCGATCGGGCAACCGACCAGCAAAGTACCGAACTCGTCCCCGCCCAGGCGGCCTACAAAGTCGGAATCCCGGACCTGGTCTTTGATCAGGGTCGCGACTTCACGCAGCATGTTGTCGCCGGCAAGGTGCCCGCAACTGTCATTGACGGCCTTGAATCGATCGAGATCCATGTAGCAAAGTATGTGACTCGACTCTTCCGAGTGCGTGGAGTCCATCGCTTCCTGCAGGCGCCGTTCAAACTCGCGGCGATTAACCAGCCCGGTTAGCGGGTCATGCGTGGCCTGGTAACTCATCTGCCGGGTCAGGCCGCGCAATTCGCTGACATCGTGGAAGACGACGACCGTACCGGTGATGCTGTTGCCTGGCCCCTTGATGGGTGAGGCCGTAATTTCTACAGAATGCTCGTGTTCGTTATCGTGGCTGACCAGCAGCGCCCGCCGACCCATATTCACGCGCCGACGCATGGCCAGGCAGCGTTCGACCGGATCACCGAGTGAACGCCTGTCGGCTTCATCGATTAACGAAAATATTTCACTGACCTGATTACCGGCAGCCGATTCGCGATCCGTGCCTGTCATGCCTTCAGCCGCGCGATTCATGTAGTCAACGCGACCTTCATTGTCGGTAGTAATGACGCCTTCGGCAATCGACTCCAACGTGTACTGTGCCTGGCGTTTGCTGCGGCTCAGGGACACTTCAAGGCTCTTGCGATAGCTGACGTCGCGCGCAACCGTCAGCACAGCATCGTTGCCGCGGTATTCGATCAACGAACTCTGCGCTTCGACCCACAGTCCCTGGTCGTTGCCATTGATCAGCTGAATCTCCAAACGCCGCGGTACTTTTTGTCCGGACAGTTGCTTCGCCATGGTCTTGCGGAACAAAGCGCGATACGCCGGTTTGACGAGATCAGCCACCTGGCGACCCTCAAGCTGCTCGGGACTGAGCCCGATAAGGCTGGCCGCGCTGTCATTTGCCAGCAGGATCTTTTCGTCGTGGATCAGCACGACTTCCGGAATGGTTCGCGCAAAATTTGCGAACAAGCGGTCGCGGTCCTGGATTTCCTCATCACGTTCGCCCAGCGCATCAAACAGGCGATTGATTGTGCCGGCGAGCTCTGCAAGCGAATCATTCGCCGGGACATTCAGGCGCCTGCCTACCGACGCATCAACGGATACCGCGACCAGATCGTCTTTGAATTTGCCAACGTGCTGACTGAGTTGGCGCGAGCGACGAAAGTACAGAATCGCGATGCCGCTGACCACGGCCAACAGCAGCAGGGATACGCCTGCAATGGCTATCTCTAGCATTGCAGATCCGGTGCTGGCGTGAGTGGATTCATGAACCTCCTGCTTATTGTTATTATTCTACTGTACTCGCCGCACTTGCCCGGTCCGTCAGTTCATCGGTAGGAATTGCAGCGGATGCCACAGCCTTATCTTTTGTTATTATTCGTACGCTCCTGCAAGTGCAGTTGCGGCGGCAAATTCGACGGCATTCATCTTCAGGGATTCGTCGCCCAAGCATAGCTCAGTGACAGCCACTGACCGGCGCGATTAACCATAACTCGGAAACCGGCCAGCGCCTGCGAAGTCGTTAGCGGGGCGCAAAAATAACAGCAACAATAACCTACACTTCAATAGCTTACAGGTTCCTTCCCCGATGAACACAGACGCCATACGCCGGCAAATGGTCGAACAGCAAATCCGAACTTGCGACGTCACTGAGGTTTCGCTGCTCAGGGTGCTTGAACAGTTGCCACGTGAGCGATTTGTACCAGATGCATACCGCCAGTTGGCGTATGCCGATACCGAAATTCCGCTGGCGCATGGCGAGTGCATGATGCGTCCATCGGTAGAAGGACAATTGCTGCAGGCTTTGGAGTTGGAAGCGGAAGATCGCGTCCTGGAAGTCGGCACCGGCAGCGGCTACCTGACCGCAGCCCTCGCCTGTCTCGCCGGACAGGTGCTCAGTGTCGATTTGCATCAGGACTTTCTGGAGCGCGCCGGGGCCGTGCTCGACGAGCTAGACATCAGTAATGTCGAATTACAGCAGCGCGACGTTGTCAGCGATGGCCTCGCCGACGGCAAATTCGACGTCATCGCGATTACCGGATCGATGCCGATCCTGGATGAAACCTATCTGCAACATCTCGAACCGGGCGGCAGGCTGTTTGTCATCACGGGCAATGCACCGATCATGGTCGCCGATCTTATTCTGCATGGCAGCGACGGGAGCTGGCATCGCAGCAGCTTGTTCGAGACTTATTTGCCTCGATTGCAACATATTAGCGAACCCTCGGAATTCCGCTTTTAGTGTTAACTTGCCCTGTAGCGAAACCGAATCGCCGCTTGCGGCATCATAGAAACAAGGCTTGTGCAAAATTCCGGCGCAATAACTGTGTGAAGTAAGGATCTTGATCTTGTTCGAAGAAATGACCCCGACAGAATTCAGTGGCCTGCGGCAGAATGGCGAACTTTGGCAGCTGATCGACGTCCGAGAACCATGGGAAGTGGAAACCGCCAGCGTAGCGGGTGCAAGCTGCATTCCGATGGCTGAAATCGTCCACCGACTGGATGAACTGGACCGCAGCAAGCCCATTGCGGTGCTGTGTCATTCGGGCGGCCGCAGCGCACGGGTAGCGGCATTTCTGTGCGAGAACGGCTTCGATTCGGTCGCCAACATCAGTGGTGGGATCGATGCCTGGTCGCAGCAGATCGACCCCACGATTCCACGCTATTGAACGGCAACGAACAGCCTTGATGCTATTTTGACTGATATAGTGATATAGTTCACTATAACACTTACCGCCTACGGGCACCGCAACCAGTGGAACGTAGAATATGAAGAACGCCCATTCGATCCTGGCCCTGGTCCTGACTGCCGGCAGCGTAAGTCCGGTCCACGCCGCATCGCTGATGGAGGTTTACCAGCAAGCGCTGCAGAGCGACCCGTTGGTGCATGAAGCCGAATCGCGACGACTGGCCGCCCTCGAGGCCCTGCCCCAGGCGCGCAGTGTGCTGCTACCGCAAGTGACCGCAGGCGGTGAAGCCAGGCGCGATTCGTCCTCCGGACGATCCGTGTTTCAGGACAGCTCGGGCATCGGTGTCGCCAGCTCCGAATCGAGTACCTCCAGTACCGGTTGGCAGGTCGACCTGCGCCAGACCGTGTTTCGCTGGGACCAGATCGTTACCCTGAAGCAAGCCGGCAAACAGGTTGCCAAGGCCGAAGCGCAACGCGAGGCCGCGCAGCAGGACCTGATAGTGCGCGTGTCGCAACGTTATTTTGATGTATTGGCTGCCGAAGATCGCGTGACCTCTATACACGCGGATCGGCTGGCTATCGCCCGCCAACTCGAACAAGCCAAGCAACGCTTCGAGGTCGGCCTCATCGCGATTACCGATGTACAGGAATCGCAGGCAGCATATGACCAGTCGGTCGCTGCCGAGATTGGCGCCGAACGCGAACTCTCGACATCGCGCGAATTGCTGCGCGAAATCACCGGCGAATACGTGCCGCGTCTCGATGCGCCGGACGACGATTTTCCGTTGCCCTCGCCGAACCCGAGCGACGAATCCAGCTGGATCGACCTGGCCATGTCGCAGAACCTGACCCTGGTCGCCAGTCGCCTTGACGAACGCATTGCGCGCGACGAAATTGCGTTTCGGCGCACCGGACATTATCCGTCCGTAGAATTTGTTGCCAATTATCGCGATTCGAGTTCGGAGATCACCGATCAATTTCGTGATGGCGTGGCGTTTCCGGATTTCGACACAGACAATCAGGGCGACACCATTTCACTGCAGGTATCCGTACCGCTCTTTTCCGGCGGCCGCACATCTTCGCGGGTACGCGAGGCCGTGTATTTGCACCGCGCCAGCAAGGAGCAACTGCAGCGGGTCGCGCGCGAAACTGAACGCGCTACGCGCGATGCCTATCTCGGCGTGCTTTCTGAAATCAGCAGGGTGCAAGCACTGTCACAAGCAGTGGCGTCAAGTCGCACCGCGCTGGAAGCCACCCAGGCAGGCTTCGACGTGGGCACGCGTACCATTGTTGATGTGTTGAATTCGCAGCGGGCGCTGTACTCGGCAATTACCAACTACTACCAAAGTCGTTACGTCTATGTCGGCAATGTCCTGCGCCTCAAACAGGCTGCAGGCTCGCTGAAAGTTGAAGATCTTGAGCAAATCGACAGCTGGCTCAAGGAACGCAAGCCACCTGAAGAAGTTGTGCCGGAAGAGTACGGAATCAGCGACGGCGCGTAATGTTCTGTGCGAATGTGTCGCACGGGACGCTAGCTGTCATCCGGGCGCAACAGCGGCTCCAGCAAAACTAACAACTTGTTCAGGGATCCGCGATTATTCGCCACGATGTCGCGACCTCGCGCGCCTTGTTCACGTGCTTTAGCCGGGTCTGCGAACAAACGCTGCAGCGTTTCAGCAAGGCTCTCCGCTCCTGCAACGACAATAGAAGCACCGACCGCCTCGAACATGTCGGCAATTTCCTGGGTACTGAACAAGTGTGGCCCGGTCACCACAGGGATACCGAGCGCCGCCGGCTCAAGCAGATTGTGACCGCCGACAGGCACCAGCGTGCCACCAACGAACGCAACGTCACTCGCCGCATAGAAGAGCGGCAATTCACCCATCGTATCAAGTAGAAACACCTGGGTACTGGCAGCGCAGGTTGCGCCGGACGTACGGGTCACATGGCGCAGGTCGCGTCGCTCGAGCAAACCGGCAACTGTGGAAAAACGCTGCGGATGCCTCGGTACCAGAACCAACAGGGCATCCGGAAAGCGCAACATCAGCTTTTGGTGTGCCTCGATTACCTGGGCCTCTTCGCCATCATGGGTGCTTGCGGCGACCCAGACTGGCCTTCCGGGCCAGAGTTTCTGCCGCAATGCCGCGCCATCGTCGGCCAGTTGCTCCGGCATTTCTATATCGAACTTGATGTTGCCGGTCACCCAGGTGCGATCCTTGCTGGCGCCGAGCGAGAGAAAGCGATCGGCATCCGCTTGCGACTGTGCGGCGATCAGGATGCCGTGGGACAGGGTTTCGCGAAACAGTGGCAACAGGCGCCGGTACTTGCCAACCGAGTTGGGTGAAATTCGCGCGCTGACCAGGATCAGCGGGATATTGCGTGTGCCGCAGGCACGGTAAAGATTAGGCCAGATTTCGGTTTCCATGATCATCGCGAACGCTGGCTTTACGGCGGCAAAAAAACGCGCGACAGCATACGGCGTTTCGAACGGTATATAGCAATGCTCAATGCTCTGACCGAACAAGCTGCGCGCGCGTTCCGCACCGGTTGGCGTTACCGTAGTGATCAGCAGTTGTCGTTTCGGGAACTGCTTGAGCAAGGATCGTACAAGTGGCGCCGCCGCCTGCACTTCGCCGACTGACACGGCATGCACCCAGACACTGCCCGCCGCCAGTTGCGGGTAGCCAAAACCGAAACGCTGCCCTACCCGATCCCAGTAACTGCGATTGCCGATACCACGCACCAACCAGTACAGCGCGTACAGCGGCAACAACAGCCAGGTTAATAGAGAGTAGGCAATGCGCATCATTGCGGCGAACCTGAAAGTTGGCGCTTGAACGGCGCGGTCACTGTGAGTCGCGCCGCGCCAGGCGTCCGCACGGGCTAATCCTCAAGACGCTTGATAATTCGGCTTGAGGAATGTCCATCGCGAAATGACAGCACCCGAACCTCGCCGCCTGCCGCAAGTACGTCTTTGGCACCGGCTATCTCCGCCGCGGTGTAATCGCCGCCTTTGACGAGCACCTGGGGTTTAACGGCAGAGATGAGACGCGCTGGCGTGTCCTCGGAGAACGGCACAACCCAGTCAACGGCTGCGAGACCGGCCAGTACCGCCATGCGATCAGGAAGTGCGTTTATCGGCCGGGATTCGCCTTTCAGCCGGCGGACTGAGTCGTCGTCATTGACGGCAACGATCAAGCGATCTCCAAGGGCCTTTGCTTCTTCGAGATACGCGACATGCCCGGCGTGCAGAACGTCGAAACAGCCGTTGGTCATTACAACGCGTTCGTTGCGTTCCTTTGATTCTGAAATCATCGACAACAATTCAGGTTCGCTGAGGAGGCCGCGACCACCCTGGCCGCGCTGGTGCAATGCCACCAGCATTTCAGAACGCGTTACAGAGGCAACGCCAATCTTGCGCACAACGAGCCCGGCGGCAAGGTTGGCCAGACTTGCCGCCGTCGACAGCGCGGTCCCCGCGGACAGTGCCGCCGCTGTAGTTGCGATGACCGTATCGCCCGCACCGGTAACATCGAATACTTCGCGTGCCTGGGTCGGTAGTAACAATGGCTCCGCGCCTCGTTCCACCAGCAACATACCTTTCTCACTACGGGTGACGAGTAATGCATCGAGCTTCAGGTCGTCCACCATTCGTTCGGCGCGTTCGATCATCTCTTCATCGGTATCCGAGACGCCCGCTACAGCCTCGAACTCGGATTGGTTCGGGGTAAGCAAGGTCGCGCCGCGATACTTTGCAAAGTCATGGCCCTTGGGATCGATCAATACGGCACAACCGGCATCCCGACAGATGCCTATCATCCGTTGCACCTCTGCGAGCGTACCTTTGCCGTAGTCGGACAGGATCACGACGCTCGCGCCGCCGACGCCGGTTTGCAACGCAGCAAGCAGGCGCTCGCTGCCACTCGTCAGGCGTTCTTCACGATCCAGGCGAATAAGTTGCTGTCCGCGGCTTTGCACCCGCGTCTTGGTGATTGTGGGCTGGCCAGCAACCCGCACGAAATCGCATTCAATGCCGCGCGGCGTCAGCAGGCTTTCAAGGCAGTTGGCATCGTCGTCGTCACCGACAACACCCAACAGGCGCGTTCCCGCGCCAAGGCTCGCGAGGTTAACGGCAACGTTGGCCGCACCGCCGGGTCGCGCATCTTCCTGTTGAATATGCACAACCGGCACAGGCGCCTCAGGCGAAATCCGGCTGGTACCGCCGAACAGGTAGCGGTCCAGCATGACATCACCCGCGACGAGTACGCGGGCGCTGCTGAAATCAGGAATAGTCAAAGTCACGAGCGGATAATACTACAGGCCGGCAGACCGGCCGCAAGCGAACTGCCGCTCACCGAGCGGCTAGCCGCACTTGCTATCGCCGCAACTCAGGCAGGTCATGCAGCCGTCCATCATGACGAGCGCCACTGTATTGCACTTGGCGCATAGCTGCGCACCAGCCGGGTAGTCACTCTTTGCGAACGCGTCTTTCTGGCGGGTCGATTCTTCGAACTCTGCGCGTTTGTCGTCAATCAGCTTTTGCTGCGCCGCGTCCAGCTCCGGAGAAGCCAGCAAGCCGATCAGGATCAGGTGTTTTTCAACGATGTAGCCCAGCTCGGCGATGATCGATGGCATGAACTTGCCGCCCGGCTTCCAGTAGCCGCCACGCGGATCAAATACCGCCTTTAACTCATCCACCAGGAAGGTTACGTCGCCGCCCTTGCGGAATACGGCGGACATGATGCGCGTCAGCGCGACGATCCACTGGTAGTGATCGAGGTTCTTCGAGTTGATGAACATCTCGAACGGCCGGCGCTTCTCGTGCTCGGTGCCCTCGTTCAGCACGATGTCGTTGATCGTGACGTACATCGCGTGATCCGAGACCGGCGTCTTCACCTTGTAGGTGGAGCCGATCAGCATCTCCGGACGTTCCAGCTTCTCGTGCATGCGAATGACTTCAGCACGGCCGTCTTCTGCCGGCTGCCGACTCACTGCGAGCTTGGCAACTTCTGCTTTGGAATCCGTCGGCTGCTTGACTGCATAGCCAACAATTTTACTGTCAATTCGATTTTTGCTCATGATTGTCTCTGACCTTCTACCGCGGCGTCAGCCTGCCCTGCAGCTGCGTCGCCTTGCTTTTGCTTGATTGTTTCTCTGCACGATGCGCGGTGTCTTGCCCGCGCAGCCGTTCAGAACTTGCCGTAATAACCTTCTTTAAGCGCGTCGAACAAGTTGGCAGCGGTATGCACCTCGCCGTCGTATTCGAGCTCCTCATCACCCTTGAATTCGACTTCCTTGCCGTCGTCGAGAGTAAAGGTGTACACGGTATTCTTCAGATCACGTTCCTTCACCAACACACCCTGGAACGCTTCCGGATTAAAGCGGAACGTCGTGCAGCCCTTGAGCCCTTGCTCATAGGCATACATATAGATGTTCTTGAAGTCTTCGTATGGATAATCGGTTGGCACATTCGCCGTTTTCGAAATCGACGAATCAATCCAGCTCTGTGCCGCCGCCTGGATGTCGACATGCTCTTTCGGTGAAATATCTTCAGCTGTAATGAAGTAATCGGGCAAGGCGTTCTCACCACCTTCCGCCGCCGGTGTGGCTTTTTCATTAATCAGCGACCGGTAAGACAATAACTCAAACGACAGAACGTCTATTTTTTCCTTGGTTTTCTTGTTCTGGCGAATCACGTTACGAAAATAGTGATGCGCAAAACTGGGCTCGATACCATTGCTGGCATTGTTCGCCAGCGACAGGGAAATCGTTCCGGTCGGTGCGATCGAGCTGTGGTGCGTGAAACGGGCGCCGACCTTGGCCAGATCGCTGACCAGTTCCGGTGCTTCCTTGGCGATACGCTGCATGTAGCGGCTGTAGCGCGCGTGCAATAAGCGGCCGGGAACCTTGTCACCCACCTTGAAGCCGTCGCCAAGCATTTCCGGTCGCTTGCTCAGCATTTCCTGGGTGACCGTGAACTCTTCGTTCATGATCGGCGCGGGACCTTTCTCGCGGGCCAGCTCCAGCCCGGTTTCCCAACCAGCAATCGCCAGTTGCTTTGACACTTCCTCAGTAAAGCTGACCGATGCTTCTTCGCCGTACTTCATGCGCAGCATGGTGATCGTTGAACCGAGACCCAGAAAGCCCATGCCGTGACGACGCTTGCGAGTAATTTCATCGCGCTGGCGCGCGAGCGGCAGGCCGTTGATTTCCACAACGTTGTCGAGCATACGTGTGAATACCTTGACGACTTTACGGAACTCGCTCCAGTCAAAGCGCGCCTTGTCCGTGAACGGCTCAAGTACAAACTTGGTCAGGTTGATGGAACCCAGCAGGCAGGAGCCATACGGTGGCAGCGGCTGCTCACCGCAAGGATTGGTGGCGCGAATCGTTTCCGTAAACCAGTTGTTGTTCTGCTCGTTGACGCGATCGATCAGCACAAAACCCGGCTCGGCGAAGTCATAGGTCGAGGCCATGATGACGTCCCAGACCCGTTGCGCTGGCAGCGTCTTGTATATCTTGCAGGCGACCAGGCCGTCGGCATTGCGCACGTAATTTTGCGGCTCCGGCCATTCACGCCAGACAAACTGCGACGCGTCATTGACGTCCAGGCGGTCCTGGTCGAGCTCCTTGCGGGTAACCGGAAACGCCAGCTGCCAGTCGGTATCGTTTTTCACTGCCTGCATGAACTCGTCAGTGATCAACAACGACAGGTTGAACTGGCGCAAGCGACCGTCTTCGCGCTTGGCGCGAATGAAATCCATGACGTCCGGATGGCCAATATCAAACGTGCCCATCTGCGCGCCGCGCCGGCCGCCAGCTGATGACACGGTGAAACACATCTTGTCGTAGATATCCATGAACGATAACGGGCCGGATGTGTACGCTCCGGCACCGGTCACGTAGGCGCCTTTTGGCCTTAACGTTGAAAACTCATAGCCAATGCCGCAGCCCGCCTTCAAGGTCAGTCCCGCCTCGTGCACCTTATTAAGGATGTTATCCATGGAATCGGCAACCGTACCCGAGACGGTGCAATTTATGGTCGAGGTGGCAGGTTTATGCTCGCGGGCACCGGCGTTCGAGGTAATTCGTCCTGCCGGAATGGCGCCACTGCGCAATGCCCAGAGAAATTCCTCAAAACACTGTTCACGCAGCGGCTCGGCTTCTACATCGGCAAGTGCCCTGGCAACGCGTTGGTATGTGTCGTCGATCGTGACATCGATCGGCGTCCCGTCTTTCGCGCACAAGCGATACTTGGCCTGCCAGATATCGAGTGACGCGGGCTGAAATTCGATGTCAGCCACCGATTCAGCATTTAAATTCACAGCGGACTTCATGTTGTCCTCAACTCCCTACTCCCTTAGGAGGCCCCCGGTACGGCATGGCGGCTACGCTTGATAATTACAGCGAATAGTCCCCCGCTCACCGGCTGCCCCAATAAACCGATGAGTGCCAAAATTGGCTTCATAACTTCGTTAACTGCGACACAAGATGTTGTGTCTGGCAGGGCACAAGATTATGCCCGTAGCGGGTGCCTGTCAAGGCCCGAATTGATATTTTCCCAGTCGGTTTTATAACTGAAAAACAATAACTTATGGAATATTAGCGTGAAACTGCATTAAAAAAAGTGAAAATAATCAAGCCGCCCCCGAAAAAGTGCAGTGCACAACATCTAGTGGCATTAAGTGAAATGCAAATATGCCTGATTGAGCCCTCCTGAGGGCGCTCCAGAGGGCTTGAATTGACACGATCGCGGCCGCATCAAGGTAGGCAATGTGCGCCGTTGCAGCGGGCTTACAGCGCACCAGAAACCGGCTTTAATGGCGACGATCGGTAACCGGACAGTTGGAATTTCATGCACAAGCGCACCCGTTTGCGCGAACGAACGGCTACCGTAGCGCCAGCGACGCGCAGATACTTTTTGCGCAGCGATCACCACTCCGGCACGCCAACCGGGTAACGATGCCGGCACGATTCGCGACAAACATGCGGGCCGCAGCATCTGTAATAATGGTGCACAGCGTTTGGGTCTGGCCATTTTCAGCAATTGCGGTTCAACCGGAACTTTTGTCTCGCCAATGCGGTCCCCCGCTAGGCGCGGCACGGACGCCAAAGGGACAGACAACAGCTGGCGGCCGCGCGGATTCTGGAACGCCGGGTAATCAACACAGGAAGTATTGTTAATGACCAAGAGATACCGCTCATTCCTCGGCACGCTGCTGATTCTCGCTAGCGGCATGGCCAGCGCAGCCCTGCCGAACAGTGTGGACGGCGAAGCCTTGCCAAGCCTCGCCCCACTTGTCAGCCGAACCTCGCCTGCCGTGGTCAATATCCGCGTAAGCCAGACGGTGGACTCGCGCGCTCAGTACGGCGATGAAATGTTCAGGCGCTTTTTCGGTATTCCAGACGATACCCAGCGCGGCCCGCGCGAAGTCGCGAGCGCAGGCTCCGGCGTTATTGTTGATGCCAGGAACGGCTACATCCTGACCAATCATCACGTCGTGGACGGCGCTGACCGGATCCAGATCTCCCTCTACAACGAAGAAACCCTGGATGCCGAAATCGTCGGCTCCGATGCAGCAACAGACATCGCCGTGATCAAGGTGGATTCGGACGACCTTACTGATATTGCGATCGGCGACTCGCGCGGCGTCCGGGTTGGCGACTTTGTGCTGGCGATCGGTAATCCGTTTGGCCTGGGCCACACGGTCACCTCGGGCATCGTCAGCGCGCTGGGGCGAACCGGCATCAGTCGCAACGGCTACGAAGATTTTATCCAGACCGACGCGTCCATTAACCCGGGCAATTCCGGTGGCGCGTTGATCAATATGCGTGGCGAACTGATTGGCATCAACTCCGCCATTATCAGCCGCTCCGGCGGCAATGTCGGTATTGGTTTCGCGGTGCCCTCGGAGATTGCCCGCTCGATCATGCGGCAGCTCGTCGACTTTGGTGAGGTTCGTCGCGGCTTGCTGGGCGTCACTATCCAGACCATTGATGAAGAAGGCGCGGCGGCGCTGGGCGCCGAAGTCACGCGCGGTGCGTTGATCTCTGAAATCACGCCCGGCTCGGCCGCCGAAGAGGCCGGCCTCCGGGTCGACGACATTATCGTCCGGGTAAACGACAAGAAAATTGGCGACAGCCGTGAGCTCGCAACTGCGATTGGCCTTAAGGGCAGTGGCGATGAGGTTGAGATCGAGTACGTTCGCGATGGCAGCAAACGAACCGTTTCCGCGACGCTCGGCGAAGCACGCACCCAGATCCAGGCAGGCACCGAGATTCACCCCGGGCTGAATGGTGCGGAGTTTGCAGCCAATGGCACGTCCGCCAGCGGCGGCATAGAGGTGACCGAAGTTGAGGCGGATTCACCGGCTGCACAGCGCGGGCTGCGCGCAGGCGACGTCATTACCGCGGTCAATCGGCAACGGGTACAGAACCTGGCGCAATTGCAGCAGATCGCTGCCGACAACAGCATTCTGTTCCTGCTGGTGCGCCGCGGCGAACGCAGCCTGATGTTGCAGATACGCTGAGCCACCGCAGGTTCGACAAAAAGCCCGCCCTGACCGCCGGGCTTTTTTCGTTCAATTGCCAGCTTGCCGCAACACCGGCGGCTGAGTATGGTCCAAGCATTACCCGCACGCTGTGAGCACTCTCATCCACCATGCTCGATAACTCCCTACGTTTAGCCCAGGCGCTCCTGATATCGGTCGCCCTACTCGCCTCATCCGCGGCAACAGCCGCGCGGCTGGACGAGCAACGTGCCGCTTTTCGCGAACGGTACGCGGACGCGGAGCTCGGAATCTGGCGGCTGGATGCCAGACAAGAAAAACTCCTTACCGATTATGTGCTGTGGCCGGACCTGCGTGCGGCGCACCTGCGCGCAACCCTCAAGTCCGCCGACGACCGTGAGATTCGTGACTTTCTGGACACTTACGGCAACCTGAAACCTGCCCGCGAGTTGCGTTATCGCTATGCCCTCGAGCTCGCAAGTGATGGCCGCACTGAGGACTATCTTGCGCTCTATCGCAAGCACTACGCGACGCTCGGCGTTGCCCGCCTGGACTGTGCAGCGCTGGCCGCCGAAATGAAAAACGCTGACGCTGGCAGCATAGTCGAACGCGCAACGCCGCTTTGGCTCGTCGGTAAAAACCAGGTTAGCGAATGCGACCCGGTTTTCGACGCGTTACGTAACGCCGGCTTGATTGGCGATTCACTCTACCAACAACGTTTCGAACTCGCGCTTGCCGATCGCCAGTTGCCCATTGCCCGCTACCTGGCTCGCTCGCTGCCACAGGATTTTAAAGACCGTGCAGCACGCTGGACGAAAGTCTACGGTGCGCCAAGCCGATTTCTGGAGCAACGGGAAACGCTAGTCGACTCGGCCGATCACCGCCAGCAGTTGCGCGTAGCCATCGAACAACTGGCGTATGGAGAGCCAAAACTGGCCGCTTCGTATTGGCAGCAACTGACGAAAAATTACGCATTCAGCGCCGACGATCGCGCGGAGATTTCGCGGCATGTTGTGCTGTGGCTGGCGCGTAACCATGAGGATAGCGCTTACGAGGAATTACTAAAGCTCAGTGGCGCCGCAGTGGACGACGAAGTATTGCGATGGCGCGTACGCAGTGCACTGCGCAGGCAAGACTGGTCCGCAGTAGTTCAGCACATACAGGACCTGCCAGCTGAGGAACTGGCCTCGGAACAATGGCAGTATTGGCTCGCCACAGCCGTGGCCCAAAAAGATCCCGAAGCTGCAGAGCCAATCTTCGCCAGGCTTGCGAGTGAACGAAGCTATTACGGATTCCTGGCGGCCGATGCGATAGCTGCCGATTACAACTTTGCGCATGTCGAATTGCAGGTAAACGACACGATCCAGCAACGGCTTGCAAAGCAGCCTGAATTCATACGTGCGCGAGAGCTGTTCATGACGGGACTGGATGGCCGCGGCCGCTCAGAGTGGGATGCCGCCGTTCGCAAGCTCGACGCCGATGAGCAGATCCAGGCGGCCATTCTGGCGCACAGCTGGGGCTGGCATTCCCGGGCGATTGCTACGGCGTCGCAAAACGCGCGCTATGACGACCTCGATATTCGTTACCCTACACCGCACGCCGAGGCGTTCCAGAAGTACGCGGCGGCGGCCAATATTCGCCCGAGCTGGGCGCTCGGTATCGCGCGCAGCGAGAGCCTGTTCATGCCGGATATCCGCTCATCAGCCGGCGCCATCGGCGTAATGCAGCTGATGCCATCGACCGGCAGAATTACTGCACGGGAAATCAAGCAACCCTATTCCGGCATCAGCACATTGACCGACCCCGTCAGCAACATTCGTCTCGGCACCTGGTTCCTGGGCAACATGCAAAGTCGTTTCGCGGATAACCCGGTGCTGGCGACGGCTGCCTACAACGCCGGCCCGCTGCGCGTCGAAGCGTGGCTGCCGCGTGAATCGTCGCTGGATGCCCGCATCTGGATCGAATCCATCCCCTACTCGGAAACCCGCGATTACGTGCGCCGGGTACTGACCGCTGACACTATTTTTCACTGGCGCCTGGCCGGTGATGTTGAGCGCTTGAGCAGCAAACTGCCGGAAATTCGCGTAAGCGAAGCGCACGTCGCCGCAAACTAAACGCTCTTGCAAATCCTGTTCAGGGCGCGGCGACTTGCCTCTGCAAGTTCGCCAATGCATCGACTCTTGCTGATGCCGACAACGCCGCGAGTTCATCGACAGCCGCATAAAAACATGTCCACTGCTGCTCGCAGCGCGCGAACAGCTGACGGAACGCGGGCAGATAACCGCGATACATGGCGAATGACGCAAGCCGCGCATTATTGAGATCACCACGGATCCAATTCGTATCGCTGCCACTCGTACTATTAGCGTCGCTCGCAAGCTGCTGCAGGATGCGCTGCTTTTGGTCGCGCTTGCCGGCATTAGACAGCGACGATGCATACAGCGCGTCAAGTCTTGCTCGTGCCTCTTCAAACAACTGCATGACAGCCCTGTTTTGCTCCTGGTAGTCGAGCCAGCGCTTCGCCACGTCCGCGCTGCCGTGTTGCGCATGCCAGCGCTGCACACCGAACTCCGCCACGGCCGAGGCGAATGATTCGTTAAACGCTGTGTCGTCCTTGATGTACAGGCGCTGATGCGCCAATTCGTGAAACAGCAAGGCGATCAGTTCGGTATCGCCACGCGCCATCATCGTGTTCAGTATCGGGTCATCAAACTTGCCAAGGGTGGAGTACGCCGGCACACCGCCCACGAACACGTCGAAACCCTCACCCTCTAACTCGGCCGCCAGCTTCTTCGCCGCATCGATGGAGAAATAGCCTCGATAGCCGAGACAGCCAACCATCAGGTAGCACCAGGTCTTGGCATGCAATGAAAATTCAGGCGCCGCGATAACATTCCACAGTACGTAGTCGCGCTGCAGGTCTGCATAGCCGCGATAACTGTCATTGTCTGGCAGCTTGAGCTCTGCAGTTGCGAAGTCGCGAGCGTCTTGCAGCATCTGCAGACGCCGGGCAAGCTCTGCATCCGTTGACGGGTCAGCGATGACTTCAGCCACCGGCCGCTGTTTGCGCCACAGCTCAAATTGCCCGCGCGCGGCCTGCATGTAGTAGCAACCTTGCAGGATCACGAGCACGAGCAATGCCGCAATGCCGAGCGTTGCGCGAGATGCTCGCCGGCGCAGCGCAGAGGCATTCCCAACGTTAGGTCTTTCGGCCGTCACCCTGCTCCTCGTCCTGAGTTCTGTCTCATATCCTGCCGGCTGTCATTGCAACATGCCTGCAAATTGGCCTGTATGGTATTTTCAACAGGCTGTTAGAATCGCGCGATGGAAGTTTACCTTGTTGGAGGCGCTGTTCGGGACGAACAGCTCGGATTGCCGGTTCGCGAACGCGACTGGTGCGTGGTCGGCGCAACGCCCGAGGAAATGAGCGCGCTCGGCTATCGGCCGGTCGGCAAGGATTTCCCGGTATTCCTGCCCCCGGAAACCAGCGAGGAGTACGCGCTCGCACGTAC
>JBBKWB010000017.1:0-12576 GCA_037968755.1 Woeseia sp. | reverse complement strand
AGATTCACGGTAGGGTGACGACGGAGCGGATGATCGTGATCACCGCCGCCTTACAGAGCCTTTCCACCGGGGATCAATAAGGGGTCGAACCGAATAAGCTGAGCTTCCGTTTGTGGGACAAGCAGCGCCAACGATTCGTGGGCTTTCGGCATCTCCAAGCAGACTCACGACCGAATTCACTGCATATCAACAACCGGAGCCGCTGATTGTTTACTCAGCGACCTCGAGCGCTTCTTTCACTGGATGATCGTGCTGATCATCCGTCCGAGTGCACAGGTCGCCTGAGGTTACCGGTTTGCTTTCAGCGAGTTGCGACTGAGAGCGCTTCTTCAGTTGTTCATGCTTTATGCGACGCAGACGCAGCAGATTATCGCACTCGTCGTAGAGCCGCTGGACATCGACATCAGAACGCATGTCCCAACGTTCACGCATCATCTTTTGGCGATGATCCACACGGCATGAACGATACCCGGTATATACCCGAGCAGCGTAAGCACGATATTGATCCAAAAATGCTTGCCTATCCCCTCCTGCAGGAAAACACCAAGCGGCGGCAAGAGAATCGATATCACGATACGAAAGAAATCCATTTATTTGCTCCAGTGCCCGACGCCAGGCCGCAAGCCGCGGGGCCTCGGTTATGTCCACGGCCACATCGCGCGAGCGCGGCCAATCGTTGTCGAGCATTCAAGAGAGATCTGGATGCGTCGGTTCCGGACTGTCCACGGACGGGGCGCTGCATGTTCTTTGCACGAATCCGCGCGCCCAGTCCGCGTCGCGTGCGGTTACTTCAGTTGAGCGCGGATTTCGCCGCCTTTGTGTTCAGCGCTATGCACGTTGACATACAGGCCGCCCGCCTTGAACTCTGTCATCTGCGCAGCGGTCAACTTCGTGTCCGCCGGTACGATCCACTCGTTGTCGCCTTTCATCATCAGCGAAATCGCGACCGGTCCGTTCTCTCCGGCAGCGCCCGCGTGAATGTGCGCGGCGGTTGCTTTGATACCTTTTGTTTTGACACTGCCCGATAGAGTCATGTCGTCGTCAATCGTGAGCTGTGCTTCGCCGGAAGCCATAGTTGTAATCGACGGCACTTCCTGGTCGCCGCTGAGTGTGACGTCTATATCCGCTGCCGAGACGCCGAACGATGCCATCCCCATTATCACTGCGAGGAGGTATGCGAGAGGAAACCGAAACGATGTGCGGGTAACTGTATGCATGATTGATCTCTTCTGTGTGGACCAGAGCCGAAATTCGGCGGAGGCTATCGACCTTACCGACGAGCCGGCGCCGTGTCTGTTCGCGAGCGCACACGCTATGGTGCGTCGGAATGATCCTATTATGGATAGGACGAACATCGTTGCTACTCCGCTGATGCGAGCAGCGCGGCTTGGGGTCTGCGTACACATGCATGCTTGAGCCTATGAACCGCTACTGGACGGTTTGTGTCTGCAACTCCGTTCGTCCGGGCACCAGGCAATACCCAGAGCTACAATCGGCTCCGCGACAAACGATCCCATAGTGCTGACACCGATCTGTTGGGCGGAATGACTGTCCGGTGCAGCGCCCTGTTATCGCGTCTGTTCAACCGGGTTTTCGAAGCCAAAACGCTCTCCGGCTTTCCATGCCTCACGGTCATTACCTTCGTTAGGGATTCCACCAGACTCCTTGAGCATCCGTGCGAGATGCATGCAATTCCAGGTCATGATGGTGGTGTTCCTCTGGGTGAAGTCGTTGTCGAAGCCAATACGCCCGCCACCTTCCTTCGGGTCACCGTAGGAGGGCCCGGGGCCCGCCTCGCCGATCCACCCGCAATCAGCCTGGGGTGGCGTTGTGTATCCCAAATGGTTTAGCGCGTATCCGATAGTCATGGCCGCATGCTTGATTCCGTCTTCATTCCCGGTGATGACGCTGCCGCCGACCTTTCCGTAGTAAATCGACTGTCCCTTGGTGTTGAGATCGCCAGACATTGCGTACAGCCGCTCGATCAGTATGCGGCAGATCGAACTCTCCTCTCCCAGCCAAAGCGGACTTCCCACAATGAGAATGTCGGCCGCTTTTACCTTCTCCCATATCGCGGGCCACTCGTCTTTCTCCCACCCGTGCTTTGTCATATCCGGGTAGACGCCTGGCGGAACGTCATGTGCAGCCAGATGCAATAGTTCTACTGCAACGCCGTTCTTTTTCATGATCTCAGCGGAAGCACCAAGCAGCAATCGCGTATGGCTATCCTCCGCTTTCTTCTGCAGCGACGTGTTGATGAATAAGGCGCTGAGTTCCGTGAATCCAGTCATAATGTACCCCTGCTTAAGATTGAGTCGGCACCGCATTCACAAGTAGCAAGCCGGGTGCTCGAGGATTACTGTGGTTCTTCGATCGCTGTGTGCCGCGGAACGACCAAATTTCAATCGTTGCACAGGTGTCCACATGCCGTAATAGTCTCGACTCCTGAATAACAGAGTCAACAGAGGCGCTGCATCAGCGGTAAACGAGCCCACCATCGATAAGTGGTGCCTGTCCGGTCATGTAGTCTGAATCCGGACCCGCCAGGTAGGAGACGAAAGCGGCCACATCCTCCGGTGTTTCAGCCCGGCCCAGTGCAATTCCCTCAACATACTTCTTGTAGGTTTCCCCTTTTGGCGCACCGGTCAGTTCCGCAAAGCGTTCGTCAATCTCCACCCACATATCAGTTCCGACAATACCCGGGCAATAGGCATTGACAGTAATGCCGTCGCTGGCATATTCGAGCGCGGCAGCCTGAGTCAGGCCGCGGACTGCGAACTTGGTGGCAGAATACGCCCCAAGCATGGCAAAACCGTTATGACCGGCAACCGACGACGCATTGATGATTTTGCCCTTGTGTCCGCGCGCCTTGAATTTCTTGGCCGCCGCCTGAATTCCCCAGAGCACACCCTGGATATTTACGTTGAAAATAGTTTCCACTTCCTGTGGCGTGACTTCAGCTATCGGCTGGACCTGAGCGATCCCGGCATTGTTGACCATGATGTCGAAGCCGCCCAGTTCCTTTTCCGCATGCTCAACCGCAGCATAGACTTCGTCGCGATTCGTTACATCAGCGACGAAAACCGTCGCCTTGCGGCCTAAGGCTTGCACCTCTTTGGCAACGGCATCCATTTTGTCTTTCTTGAGATCGACAATGGCAATGTCCACACCATCCTTCGCCAACCTCAAGGCAATGGCTCGTCCGATTCCCTGACCGGCACCCGTGATCAACGCAACTTTAGGGGTTTTACTGGCAGTTGTTTTTTCGGCTGCTTCTTGCTTTTTCATAGTCATAATTTCTTCATCATAGTTGTGCAATCGCCGTTACTGATTGACAGCATTGGATCGAGCCGAAACAGCAGCTGCACTGTACTGTTCGTTCACAAACTTCCAGTTCAACAGTTTCCAGAATGCCTGCAGATAATCAGGTCTTGAATTTTTGTAGTCCAAATAATATGCGTGCTCCCAAACATCACACGTCAACAAAGGTACTTGCCCGTGCCGAATAGGTGTATCGGCATTTTCAGTACTTACGATCTCAAGCTTGCCTTGCTGATTCAATACCAGCCAGGTCCAACCAGATCCAAACAGAGCGGCCGCTGCATCAGTGAATTTCTTTTTGAAATCATCCAGGTTCCCAAAATCACTCGTTATCGACTGGCTAATCTCGCTTGCAGGATCGAGATCGCTATCGGGGCTCAGACACCGCCAGTAGAAAGCATGATTCCAGGCCTGTGCAGCATTGTTGAAAATATTGCCTTCTGCAGTTGCAATAATCTGCTCGAGTGATTTGCCCGAAAATTCGCTGTTCTCGACCGCCTTGTTGAGTTTCTTAATGTATCCGGCGTGATGTTTGCCATGATGGTACTTCAGAGTTTTTCTAGAAATATGCGGCTCTAAAGCGTCCAATGAGTAGGGCAGTTCCGGTAATGAATGTATCTTTGGCATAGCTTTTGCTCCTGATATTTTGTGCGATCGCAGTGAAATGGCGGCATTGGCTTTACGGAAGGCTCATGCGTTTCCGGCCAGTGAATTGCTGAATGAGGTTGAGGAAAGAGCATCTGTCGTACGAGATAATTATCAAACAGGGCCCACGTACTCGCCACGAGCGGGATAATCTTTCGCAATTGCGTAGTCGATCGCTGCTAGCAGGTCTTTCGCCGACGGTCGTGCAAATGGCATGGATTGAACAGCCAGGTAATAGAGCGTTTCGTCTGGCTTTATCAGGTACACCGCTGGCTCACTGAATAGTTTGGGCTCTTCAATGCCTATAGAAGTTTTTCCGAGTGATTCACTGATATAAAGACCCCAGTGTCGTGCGTCCTGCAATTTCAGCCCATACGCAATCTTTACGCCACCGCCGTTAATTTTCTCTGCCATTTTTTTGCCGCGCTCTTCGGTGTCCGTGCTTATGGCAGTAATCTGCACGCCACGGCTGGCGAACTCGCTTGAAAATTCCTCAAATTCTGCCAGGTATTTTGTGCAAATAGGGCAGTGCAGTCCACGATAAAACAACAGCATGTCAAAGCGTTCTGCGGGGGCGGCCCCCAATACAAATCTCTTGCCTGCCACAAGCGGGACATCGAGAGCGGGTGCCGCGTGGCGCGGTAACAAAGTGGCAATGGTCATTGTTGGTTCCCGTCGAGTTGGCACAAAAAAAACATAATAATTGGGGTCGGAGTGGATTTTCCGGATCCAGCGGACACGCATACGTTCATCGCTGCCGCGATGCCGCGCCGCCGAAGCTTGCAAATCGCTCGACGTTGCCAGCGGCGCATTGCGTCTCGTGCTCTATGTCAGCGACCGCGCATTCTGTGTCGACATCAATTGCACCGAAATCGCTCAACGATTCGGGAGAGCAGAAGAGATTATCTCTCCAGCACTCAACGATCTGTGCGATGCCGAACATTTAGTCCGAGAGAATCTTCCAGAAAGTCGGCCGTTTGTGAGCGGCATGTATCGGACGGTACTTGGCCCGGTAGCGGAGGAGGGTACCGGGGTGAAGCTTGTCTATCTCATTGACTTGTTTTGGTTGAATCGCGCCATAGCAAAGCAGCACCCAGGCAAGCGGCGATAGCAGACGCTGCAAAAACCGCTACCTTGGCCGCCGCGAGATCCGCTTCAGATTCAAAAGCCTCTCCAGCAACAAATAAGGACATGGTGAAACCGATCCCAGCCAAGGCCGTGGCGCCAATCAAATGGCGCCAGGAATAGGCGTCTGGCTTACTGGCGATGCCGGTTCGTACCGCCAGTGCCGCGACGGCGGCCATTCCCAGGGGCTTACCGATGACCAAGCCAGCCACGATCGCCAGCACCAGGCCCGAATGGGTACCGACCACATCCATTGACATCACAACGCCAGCATTTGCCAATGCAAACAGTGGCAGAACCACGTAGCTCGATCGGGTACCGCCTTGTCTTAGCAGTCGGGCCGCGGGTGATTCCAGTCGATCATGTACGGCATTAATTGCATTCAGCGCGGGCAACGAAGGCCCATCGCGCAACACGTCACCGCCGTAGCGCATGTCTGCGGCGAGAATAGCATTCGCCTGTGCGACCAATGCTTTGAGGTTTGGCGGTGGTTTGGTTGGGATAAACATTGCCAATATGACCCCGGCCAGAGTGGCATGCAGTCCAGCCGCGTGAATGAAAATCCACAGCAGGATGCCGGCAGCGATGTACGGCGAAAGCCTGTAAACGTGAGCACGATTAAGCAACGCCAGCACGCCTATCGTCGCGCCTGCAGCGACAAGGTAAGCAAATTGTAAATCGGAGGAATAGAAAATCGCGATGACCAGAATCGCGCCGATGTCATCGACTACCGCGGCAGCAGTCAAGAATACGCGTAGCTCCACTGGCACGCGTGAACCTAATACTGCGATCACTGCAATTGCAAAGGCAGTATCCGTTGCCATCGGAATGCCCCAGCCAGACGACCACGGCCCGTCCGGTACGAGCAAGACATACAATAGTGCTGGAACCGCCATACCGCCGAATGCCGCCGCGATTGGAAGTGCGGCGGAGCGGCGATTGGCGAGATGGCCGACGGTGAATTCGCGCTTGATTTCCAGGCCGACGACCAGGAAGAAAAGCGTCAGCAATCCGTCATTGATCCAATGATGGATTGACATTCCGAACGAGAGACTGCCGAGCGTAAACTCCAAAGACTGTTCCCAGAACTCGGTGAACGCACGGCCCAGTGGAGAATTGGTAAGAATAACTGCCAAAACCGTCGCCAGCAGTAACAGCAGCCCGGCGGATGGCCCCCAACGCAGAAAATCCAAGGTCGCTAGTCGGGAGCGGTGACCGGGCATGCGAAGCATTGCGTCACTCAGAGCGAGTTGATCCCAGGGCCCTTCGTAACGACGGTCATCGATGAAAAACGTGGGTGTGACCAGCACACCGCTTGCCTCGGCGCTCTTGACGTCACTGTCCACCCTGGCGCGGATCTCTGCGTCGTCCTTTTCGGGTGTTCCCGATTCGTTCGGCGCCCCCATTGACGAAGCGACGACCTGCAAATCGTTTTCGGTTAGCGGACCGGAGGGCGACATCAGTGCTACATGCATTGCCCAGAATTGTTCGTTGTCGTTCGCCCGCTCTGCCAGTTCCGCGGCGCGACGCGCTATGTCACTGTCCGCAATCGGCCGATGCCGAAATACGTAGCGAAGGCGATCTCCAAACTGATCGCGTAAGCCCGCGATTACAGCATTGGCGGCTCGGCAGTTCGGGCAGTCATAGCTCCCATATTCGACAAGAGTGATTTCCGCATCCTCGGGACCGAGAACATGATCAATTCGTTGATCGACAGGCCGGTCAAGTTTGTTGCTACGTTCGCTCGGAATCATCCACAAGGATCCTGGTCTCGGAGGTGAGGGTTCATGCTCAGTACATTAGATGCTCGCTGGTTGGGCCAACAACATCTCGCTCAATCCTGGTGACGTCTTGGTTCGGCCAGAGTTGATCGTACGCCATCTAAAACGCCAGATCCTGTCTATGAAATACGGCACTCTCGACGTTGGAGCGATTCATAATGCAGGCCCTGGGAAAATTCCCACCTGAGCGCTCTGAGCGCAATTTTTTCCTGGCAGGCACACTGCGAAAGCTGTCGGCTAAGTACGTTAGCGCACAGACACCTACTGCATCAATTCAGACACTTAGCCCTTGAAGAAATCAGATCACGCTGTTGCCGAGCCACCAACGTGAGGGGTTGGCGTTGCGACAATTCTTACTTCGGACGAAATTGCAATGCTTATGAGGACATCTGCTGACCAAGTTGATCTGTTCTTAGGCAAGGCGCGACGTAGGCGAACGGACACATTCGGCAACCAGATTCATAGAGCGGATGACTTCGTAGTCTCCGTAAAAGTATAGGGTCCACGCACGTCGAAGCGTCGCGTACTTATGAAAGACAACTACTGGAGTACCCATGATGAACAATATAGTCAAAGGTGTGGTAGCGGGCTTGGTAGCGACGATTGTCTTATCGGCGCTCATGGTCTTGAAAGAAATGATGGGTCTGATGCCAGAACTCAACGTAGTCGCGATGCTGGCAGGCATGCTTAAGACCAGTGCGGCGATGGCATGGCTTGTTCACTTCATACTCGGCGCGGTCGTTTGGGGCGTGGGCTACGCCGTATTTCAGAGTTGGATTCCAGGCGGCAATAGCATCGTCAAGGGAATTATTCTTGGCATCGGTGTATGGGTGATGATGATGGTCGCGGTCATGCCGATGGCGGGCGCGGGCATGTTCGGCATGAACCTTGGAATGATGGCGCCCATCATGACGCTGATGTTGCATGTGATTTTCGGTGCAGTCCTGGGCGGTGTTTACGACAAGCTCTCCGCCCCACCAGTGGCGACGTGAGCATTGGTTAACTCGACACGGGTTTGGCCGGGAGTTTCGGCATCGGTCCGGCCTGCAGAAGAGATCGCACACCTGACCTGAGGACAGCGACGCAAGTGATTAAGACTATTCTTTTCGGTTTGGTGGCTGTCGTGGTGATTGCGCTGGTCGGTTTTGCGATTTATGCCAACGAGCCTGAAATTTCGTCCATTGCTAACGTAGAACGGCCACAATTCAACGCAGACACGGTGGCAGAAGGGCGCGTTCTCGCGGCCGCAGGCTATTGCGCAACCTGCCACACAGCCGAAGACGGCGAGCTCTATGCCGGTAACTACCCGATGGAAACTGGCTTCGGAACGCTGTATTCGACGAATATCACGCCTGATCCTGAGTTCGGTATCGGGAACTGGTCGCAAGAAGCATTTCTGCGCGCTATGCACGACGGCGTTGACCGTGAGGGCCAGCACCTGTTCCCTGCATTTCCTTACGACCACTTCACTAAAATGAGCGATGACGATGTCGGCGCGATATACGCCTACATAATGAGCGAAGTTGAACCGGTCAAGTCTGTTCAGAAGAGCAACGAGTTGCCCTTCCCGATGGATCAACGCTTCCTGCAAGCCGGCTGGAAACTGCTGTTTGTTAACTTCGGCAGGTTTGAGGTCGTCGCGGAACATTCAGCTGAATGGAACCGCGGCGCTTATCTCGTTGAAGGTGTAACGCATTGTGGTGCCTGCCATACGCCGCGCAACGCACTAGGTGCCGAAAAGAAAAACGAGCAATTCGCGGGCGCGACCATCGATCAGTGGATTGCGCCAGCGCTAACGGCCGAAAACGTCTCGGCCATCCGTTGGACAGCATCTGAATTCAGCAACTTCCTGAAAAACGGCGGCACGCGCAATCATGGTATTGCGGCCGGCCCAATGGGGCCTGTGGTTCATGCGGGGCTTCGGCAGCTGCCCGACAGTGATCTTGATGCCATCGGTATCTACCTGGCCGATAAAATAGACGCGCCTGCAGGCGATGAGGTCAACAGCGAAATCATTGCGACCAGCCTCGCAAAAGGTAAACCACAGAAAAACTACCGCTGGGACCAGGGCGAACGGCTGTATGCAACGGCCTGTGCATCCTGTCACTACAACGGCGCGCAGATTGAGCCCAGTCGCCCGGACCTTGGTATCAATTCTTCCACCCGACTCGCGGCGCCCGACAACCTGGTGCACGTCATACTCGACGGGGTCGGCAACGAAGACGGCATAGCCGGCGTCGTCATGCCCGGATTTCGCAATGCGTTCAATGATGAAGAAGTCGCGGCGATCGCGGCTTATCTGCGCTCGTCCCGGACTGACAAGGTGGCCTGGACCGACCTCTCCGGCAAGGTTGCAGAAATCCGAGCCATGCACACGGCAGCGCAATAGTTTGATGAGGAATAGCGAATGATCAAGCTGAAAATTAACGGACGCGATGTCAGTGTTGATGCCGATGCCGACACGCCACTTCTTTGGGCTATTCGTGACGATATCGGTTTGACCGGAACAAAATTTGGCTGCGGCATCGGCATGTGCGGTGCCTGCACAGTGCATGTCGGCGGCCGTGCGACACGTTCATGCATTACGCCGCTGTCAGCCGTCGCGGGCACGTCGGTAACGACAATCGAGGGCCTCGACGAAACGGATAGTCACCCGGTTCAGAAAGCGTGGCGCGAGTTGCGCGTACCGCAATGCGGATACTGCCAGCCCGGGCAAATCATGCAGGCGGCCGCGCTACTCAAAGATATCCCCAACCCAAGCGATGACGACATCGACGCCGTGATGACAGGCAATCTATGCCGTTGCATGACCTATATACGCATTCGCAATGCTGTTCACCGGGCGGCCAGCGCCAACAGGGAGACGAGCAGCAATGATTGAGTACAAGCTTCGCCAGCGTGGCGACGCCACATCCGATCTCACACGCCGCGGCTTCCTGGTTTCGATGGCTGCCGCAGGAGCCACTTTTGGTTTTCCTTTAACATCGCGCGCGGCCATGAACCCGGTGGCCGCAGATGGTGTGCCGGTGGATATGACCGGCCGGACCTTCGAGCCTACGGTCTGGTACTCGATCGATACCGAAGGGCAGGTCAACGTCAATATCATTCGCGCCGAGATGGGCCAGCATGTCGGCACCTCAATCGCACGCATACTCGCCGATGAACTTGAGGTGGCCTGGGACGATGTACACATCACGCATGTCGACACGGATGAAAAATGGGGCTTGATGGTCACGGGCGGCAGCTGGTCTGTGTGGCAGAGCTGGCCCGTGTACCGCCAGGCCGGTGCCGCTGGCCGTACGGCTCTGATCGAGGCCGCGGCGAAAAAATGGGGCATCGCCGCGTCGGATTGCAGTGCCCGCAACGGACAGGTTACCGGCGGCGGTAAGACGGTGAGCTACGCCGAACTCGTAAGTGCCGGTCTTTCGCGCAGCTTTACTGAGGCGGAGCTTAAGGCGCTGACGTTAAAACCGCATTCCGAATTACGACTTGTCGGCAAAGACGTCACAGCTCTGGATATCGCGACCAAGACCAACGGCCGAGCAATCTATGGCTTAGACGCAAAGATCGACGGCATGGTTTACGGTGTACCGTTGCTGCCGCCGACCCGACTCGGTTCCAGCGTACTTTCTATCGATGACAGCGACGCAAAAGACGTAAGCGGTTATCTGCGAACGCTCCAGCTCGAAGATCCTTCAGGTACCGTCCCGGGTTGGGTGGTCGTCGTCGGCAAGAATCTGATGGCGGCAAAAAAAGCGTCGCAGAAGATCAAGGTCGAGTGGCAGGCAGGCGAAACCGCCAACGTATCGGAAGCGGACATACAGAACCACGCCCGTGAACTGATCGCCGAAGGACGCGTAGGTTCGATCCTGGATACGGGTGTTACCGACACTGGCCCCGTATTCGAGAGCGCGGCAGATACATTCGAAGCTGAATACACGACTGCGACAGTGCTGCATTTTCAGCTCGAACCCGTGAACGCGACGGCTTTTCAGAATGCCGAAGGCGTCTGGGAAATCCACACTGGCAACCAGTGGCAGTCGCTGATTCTGCCGTCGCTCGAAAAAGCACTCGGCGTCGAGGCAGGACAGGTTGTCATGCGAACCTACATGCTGGGCGGCGGTTTTGGACGTCGCTTGAATGGTGATTACTCGGTGCCGGCAGCGCTCGCTTCCAAAGCGCTGGGTGGCAAGCCGCTGAAGCTGGTGTTGTTTCGCGAGGACGATGCAAAGTTCGACAGTCCGCGCTCGCCGAGCGTGCAACGCCTGGCGATGGCCTTCGACGCGCAGCAACAAGTTGTTGCGATGGAACATCATGCTGCTGCGGGTTGGCCAACCGGAGTTATGTTCCCGGCATTCATGCCCGCTGGGAAGAACGGTGAACCTTACGATCCTTTCGCCATCGACGGCGCCGATCACTGGTATTCGGTCGGCGCGCAAAAAGTCAGGGCAATTTCCAACGACCTTGCAAACCGTACCTTCCGACCTGGGTGGTTGCGTTCGGTAGGGCCTGGCTGGACCTATTTTGCGGTCGAAAGTTTTATGGACGAGGCGGCACACAAGGTGGGCGTCGACCCGCTGAAGTTCCGACTGGATCATCTGCTTGCCGAAGGTCGCAACGCCGGTTCAGCACCCAACTCGGTTGGCGGCGCAGCGCGGCAGGCGAACGTACTGAAACGCGTGGCGGAATTGTCGAGTTACGGACGTACCGATCTCGGCAAGGACAGCGCAATAGGGATCGCGACAACCTTCGGACAATCGCGATCGATGCCAACCTGGGTTGCAGGCGCCGTGCAGGTGCATGTCGATACGGCAACGGGTCAAGTCGACGTACAGAAACTCTGGCTTGTTGTTGATTGTGGCACGGTGGTCGATCCGGATGGCGCGCTCGCACAGTGTGAAGGTGCAGTACTGTGGGGGCTCTCCATGGCACTGTTTGAAGGAACCGAGATCGAGAACAGCAATGTGCGCGATCGCAACCTCAACACTTATACGCCGCTGCGGATGATTGACACACCCGACATTGAAATCGAGTTCGTCGACAGCACGGAGGCACCCGTAGGACTGGGTGAACCGGGTACGACAGTTGTGGCACCGGCTATTGCCAATGCGATTTTCAATGCCGTCGGTGTGCGCCTGCGCCACTTGCCGATGACGCCCGATACGGTCCTGCAGGCACTGCAAGCGCGTGAGTAAATGACGATCTGATGTTAACCGGTCAACATAGTTAACAGGTCGTCCTCGGACGGTGCGTATCATGCGGGGATCTCATAGGCGCACAAGCGCTCGATCTCCTTTCTGACCACTTCGTAGCACTCGCATGAAGCTTCCTCCAGCTTCGTTCGGTTCAGCACCGTGATTTCCCCGGCGCTGTAGCTAATCGAGCCGGTTTCCTGCAGGCGGTCGGTCGCCTCAATCACGCCCTTGCGGTTTACACCGAGCATGTTGGCGATCAGTTCCTTTGTCATGGTCACTTTGTCGCCTGGCAATCGGTCGAGCGTCAGCAACAACCATCGGCACAGTTGCTGCGCGACCGAGTGGTGCCGGTTGCACGCGCCCGTTTGCACCATTTGTGCAATCAATGCCTGCGTAAAGCGCAGTGCCAGATGGTGCATGCTGCGGCCCAGAGCGAATTCTTCCATGAAGCGGTCCGCCTTCAACCGGTAGGCCATTCCGGCGTTCTGGACCACCGCCCGGTTCGACAT
>JBBKWB010000016.1:0-4706 GCA_037968755.1 Woeseia sp. | reverse complement strand
TTTGACATCAGCTTTTGTCCTTGTTGTTGTCGATAGCGCGCTTCAGGCCGGCGAGACGTTCGTCCCAGAACTGATCGAAGAATCCGATCCAGTCCGATACCGCCCGTAGCGCATCGGGTTCAAAGTGGTTGATACGTTCGCGCCCGGAAGCGCGTACTGAAATGAGCTTGCCCTCTTCGAGAATGGAGAGATGTTTTTTGACAGCACTACGCGTGACGTCGAACTTCGCTGCGACATCAGCAATGCTCATATCTTCAGCACTCAACAACATCAGGATATTGCGGCGAGTTGGATCGGCCAGGGCTCGAAATGCATCTTGTGGTCCGACGTTCATGCTGCTGCCTGCAAGCAATCACGCTTACCGTTAGCTACCAAGGGAGTTGCTGTATTTGTTGAAGTTCGCGTTGTAAGTCTTAAATAACTCTCGGCTTTCTGCATCGTCGGTCCCCTTATACAACCGTATGGTGTCATTTAATATAACACCATTTGGTTTCATGTCAACAACCGCTGGACGGCGTTTTCAAGAGACACTGAAACACGCAGACACTGCGTAAGCGATCGCTGCAGTGCCGTCATCTGCAACGTGCGTACTCGGATGCCGACTGGTAACGGACGATGAGTGTTTAGCCGCAGGTTTTGAAACGCGGTGTATCAGATCGCACAAGGGAGTAATGAACGGGACAAGAACCGCCAGTAAAACCGGAACGATCTGACCGGAAGACGGTTGTGAGTCTCGCAGAGAAGACGGTGTCACCTGGACGGTGGTCCGTGTGCCGATGCCGGCAAAGTTACGGGCCGTCCCTGGCCCGGTTTGCACGATCGCTTAGGAGTGATCGTCGATCTTGGTCGTACCGCCATTCTTCTTGACGCTCGCCATGCCGCTCTTGGCGGACGCTACCGAGTCGTACATTTGCGACTGGCCGATAACCTGGTGATTGCCCGCTTTCAGCACGAAGTAGTGCTTACCGCTTTTCGCCTCTTTCAGTTCGTAGCGGCCGTCATCGGCAGAATTCTTTTGCACAGACTTGATGCCGTTCGTGCAGCTTGATTTGCTCTTGTAACCTTCGCCGGTGAAGATGGTTTCACCATTGCCTGCTTTCAGGCGGAAACGGAACTCGCCGCGTTTGTCTTTGTAACACTCATATTCTGCTGCCATATCAACCTCTGTCTGGTGCTGTGAAAAGTAAGAACTCTGCCCTTATACCCGATATTGCGCGCGAGGCCAAAAGTTTCAATTCCGACCCTGTAACGACACAAAATATGGACTGACAGTAACAGCCATGGACTACTAACTGTCCCCGCCAGCCTGTTTATTCAAAACCTTGATGACCGCAACGACCTCCTCGTCCTCCAGGCCCGCCTGCATGCCCCGCTCAACAATACTCGCTGCAAATCGAGGAATTTCGCTGTTCAGACCCGCACTGTTAGCTTGGGAGAGTATGCGTTTCAAGACACCGTGGTACACGCCAAGTGACGCTCCGGGGTTGGCGAAGTCGCCGCTGGTAAGTGCCTTGCCAAGGTGTGCGATCTCTTCTTTATCACCAGCCTGTGAATCAATAATGATCGACGAAAGTTCGGTAACGGGTACTTGTTCGGATTGGCAAATCATCGCGCCATGTACCAAACCCAGATGAGTGCAGGTGTAATACGAGAGCACGGCAATATCGAGTGCCGCTGCTGCGCCAACGGCCGTACCAAGGTAGCGGATGTCGCTGCTAAGGCAGTTAAGCAGTGCTTCGCATTGCTCGTAGGCGGGGTTTTCGCCTGCAACACAGATCAAAGCGGCCTCACCCACTTCTCGCGGATACGCCAGGATCGCGCCGTCCAGCCAACGAGCTTCATGTGAAACAGCCCACGACTTACCTTGCCGCGCCTCGGCAGGCGTGCCGGTGGAAAATTGCAGTACCGTTCGACCGCGTATTGCCGCTATGGACTCAGGGCGTTCCAGGAGACGCCATGTAGCGTCGTAGTCGTCAATGCAGATAATGCAGACCGGACTGGCAGCAATCGCGGCTTCGGCGGTCGCGACGATC
This sequence comes from Woeseia sp., assembly GCA_037968755.1. Classification (GTDB taxonomy): domain Bacteria; phylum Pseudomonadota; class Gammaproteobacteria; order Steroidobacterales; family Woeseiaceae; genus Woeseia. The sequence continues at coordinate 2,673 of JBBKWB010000016.1, read as the reverse complement.
TCCGCACCGCTGTCCGCAAACTTCAGCCGCCGCGATTCAGACCGGTTCCACACCGTTACGCGAAACCCACCGGCAAGCATTGCACGCGCGATCGCCGCACCCATGGCCCCGAGCCCTATAACTGATACGTCACTTGTATGTGTCAACTTGCTCCACCGATGAAATCAATTGTTACGTATTCTACAAGGTAGCTGTCTCCTCGATACTTGCCGGGCGACGCCGGTGCCTGATCGCAACGGCAAAGTTCAGCAATTCCGGCATTTGACGCTAAAAGTGGCGTCGATTTGGCAGAATGTGCGCTCAAGTTGCTACACTTTCGGCCCTCAGTAGTATCCGGACATCCCCATGCACTTACTTCGTTTGCTTACTCTCTCGCTGGGACTACTGCTATCCGGAACCCTTGCCGGACAAGCCATCGCCGCTGAGCCTGCTGCCGCATCTGCCGTTTTTGATCCTGAATTGGCAGCACAAACCGGCGCCGACGACTACGGAATGCGCTCCTACGTTTTCGTCGTTCTCAAAACGGGCCCGGCCGACATCACCGATCCGGACCAACGCCGGGAAATATTCTCCGGACACTTTGCCAACATGCGCCGCCTGGCAGAGGACGGCATGCTGGTTCTGGCGGGGCCGTTTGTCGAGGCCGGGGAGCGACGCGGCATGTACATTTTTAACGTCACCGAAATAGCCGATGCGGCAGCACTGGTTGAATCCGATCCTGCCGTTGCGGCCGGGATCTTTATCCCAGAGTTCACAAAATTCTATGGCTCGGCGGGGCTGATGCTCCTGAACGACCTGCATAAAAAATTACAAAAAACCAAAATTGGGTAGCGTTTAGTCGCCATCGCTTGGGAGTCAAATCATGACAGTTTATTTGCGCAATATTCTCGCGGTTATTGCTGGGCTTGTTCTGGGCAGTTTCGTAAACATGGGCATCGTCATGTTGGGCCCTTTGGTCATACCGCCACCGGTTGGTGTTGATGTCTCGACAGCAGAGTCGCTCAGTCAGACGATCCACCTGTTTGAACCCCGGCATTTTGCAGCACCGTTTCTCGCGCATGCGCTGGGTACGGTTAGTGGTGCGCTGGCTACCTACCTGCTCGCCGTCAGCCATAATCAACTGCTCGCCTGGGTCATCGGTGGCCTGTTTCTTTGCGGAGGCATCTCGGCAGTCATCATGATCCCTGCCCCGATCTGGTTTGAGGTACTGGATCTGGCTGCTGCCTATTTGCCGATGGCCTGGCTCGCCATCGTGCTGGGCGGTAGTTTCAACAAAGCGGCAACGAACTGAATACCCGGGTCGCGCGGCAACAGTCTTGTCTGCTGTGGTGTCACTGACCTATAGATGTAAGACCGGGGCGACCGGATACACCGCCGAAAAACGGTCGGGTGTTGCCGGCCAATTCGGCCACCAGGGCAATGTGCCCGTGCAGCGCTTCGGCGAGAATGTAACCTTTTGTTTCGCGCGGCTCATTTGCCATCACGATACTTTACAGTTTGGGCTGTACTGCTATGCTCCGCGGCCCGAATCCAAATGCATGCCCATACCGTGACTTGCCTATACCTGAATCGCCTCCCCTTGCCTGGACTGTTTGTCGCCGTTGCCTTGTGCGCACCGGTGACTGCCTGGTGTGATTGGGATGAACTGGATATACGTGGCGGCGCAACTGCCGTTTTTCAGCAAGAGCTGAACTCCAGCGACAACGACGGTAGTTTTTCCGTTGACCTGATGTTCGATCTGCCGACTGCGAACGGCGGCTGGTTTATGTATGTCGAGGGTAGCTCCAGCGTTTCAGAAGACAGCATATTTACGCGTTATCCCAGCATAAATGGTGAGGCCGGGTCGGTGCTGAACCGGCGAGGCAACAGCCACCTGCAAATTTCGGAACTGAACTACCGCTTTGATTTCGGCGCTCGATCGCAACTCACCATTGGCGAGATCGACCCATCTGCACGAATTGATCGAAGTCGAGTTTCCAACGACGAGAACACGCAGTTCCTCAACCAGAGCTTTATCAACAACCCAACGATACACTTTCCGGATTACACTCTTGGTTTGATGTACAGAATTAACGCGCATGAACGTGAACCTGAGTTCACCGTCATCCTGGCCAGCTCGGATGGCATCGCGGACAACCCTACCCGATCGTACAGTCACCTGCTGGATTTAACGGCTGCTGGCAAAGGCGTTTTTGCCTCAGCCAGCGCACGCTGGTTTCTAGACAGCCGTGAAATCGGCCTCGGGACATGGTTGCGAAGCGACAAGCATGAGTACGTCGATGATACAAACATGACGGACAAGGACTTTGGCGCGTACTTTGTTTACGGCAAGGCATTCGGACCGCAGACCATTAATTTTCGAGTTGGTTTTGCGAACGAGCGCGTGTCACAAGTCGCACGATTCGTGTCCATTACCTACGGGCGCGAGTATGCCAGAGGAAATCTCAGTCTCGGGTACGCGCGGGCATTTGAATCAAATCGAGCGCGCGGCCCAGACAGCGACGATAGCGATCAACTGGAGGCCTGGTTTCGAACACCGATCGTAGGCAACGCGTTGCACGCTACCGCTTCGCTACAGTACGTGACCAACCCGGGTTTCGATCGCACTGGCTTGATCGCCGAAAGAAATGCGTTGGTTGCCGGAATCCGGCTTGATTATTCTTTCCAATAACG
>JBBKWB010000015.1:0-3830 GCA_037968755.1 Woeseia sp. | reverse complement strand
ATTCAGCTTCGATAAGCGGCGCCTTCATTTGTCGAGCCTGATCGTGTCTGGTCAACTGAAGCGCGAGGAGGCAATAGAAGAACTTGCACGTCCTATTGCGGCGCAGCGGCAGATTCGCCACGACATCAAGTTCGTTGCGAAGAAACTGGGCCTCGTCGTGGATGAACTGAACGAGTTGATCGATATGCCGGCGATCAGCCACTTGAATTATCCCAACCAGATGGTCTTGCATGCCCGCCTCATGAGCCTGAGGAATTTCGGCCGCCGCCTCATGCACCCGCGCTCGGCAAGGCGCGATACATGAGTGGCGTAGCCAACGATTCAGTCGCGAAGCTGGCGCGCTGGGTTTTCGTTCTCACTGTGATCGGTTATCCGCTATTCGGGTTGCTTGCTGCGCTCTTGAGTGTGGACAGCAGCGTCACCTCGATGCCGCTCCGGATATGGGTGGCAGTACTGTCGCTGCTGGTCCTGATCATTGCAATGTTGGCGCGCCTGAAAGGCAGAGGCTATAAATGGCTCTGGGCTTTCTGGGTTCTCTATTCCGGTCGTTTGCTGTGGGATACGTTGGTGGCTCATGTCGACGGGGCCCAGGACGCAATGCTTTTCTTCGCGGTCGTCGTGGTGTTGCCTTGCTACGCGCTGTCGCGTGCGGTGTCGAGATGGAAGGAGCGCCCAACCGCGATCCTCCTGGTGGCATTTGGCGGCGCGACCTGCGTATTGGCCGTGCTGATGCACGTGTTAGGCCTCGGACTAGAGAGTTCGCTGATCGAGCAAACAAGCCGACTGAGCTTCGTGTCGATCAACCCGATCAGCCTCGGACATGTGGCAACTACTACTCTCATCGCAGGCATGTGTTTGGCGCGCTACCGCCTCAATTTGACGGTGAAGTTTCTGCTGGCCTGCGCGTCTTTGAGTGCGGTGGCGGTTCTGATACTCGCTGCGTCCCGTGGGCCAGTTCTTGCTTTCGGTATCTGTGCCCTGGCGTTCGGGTTTGCCGCCGGACAATGGCGACTGATACTCCTTGGTACCTTTTTGATGTTGCCTGTGATTCTTGGCCAGAACACTGAACTGCTGACCCGGATCAGCGACGTCGAAATTGACGAGTCAACAAGTGATCGAATCCTGTTGACAGGCAGCGCGATATCGGAGTTCCTTGCGCATCCTCTGTTTGGCAGTGCATTCGTTGAACCGCTGCAGATGACGTACCCACATAACCTGATGATTGAGACTTCCATGGCATTGGGTATGGCTGGGCTCTTGACGCTGATGCCCGTTGTCCTGCGCGCCTGCACCCAGTCGTGGGTGCGACTGAAGCAGAAAGATCTGCTGCTTCCTTTGCTCTTCATCCAATATCTGATCGGGGCGCAACTCTCCGGAGCGATTTGGGGCAACGCCAGCTTCTGGGCAGTCGTGGTGTTGCTCGTAGGCTATTCCGGCGCGGCGTCAGGGTTGAAAAAAGCGGGGAAGACCAGTCTGGCGACAGTACCCACTAGCGGCGGAACTGCATTGAAGGGGGCGTAATGAGACTGTTTCAAAATTCTGGCGTCTACCCCTCCTACTTGCCTCGTCTCCGTGCCCTCACTCGAAACTGCACAAGTTTCGAAGCTCAGGTCGCGGCTTTCCTGGGCGACCGCTTTGGTGCAGCCCATTTCCTGCAGCCGGTTCTCAACCGCGACACGGCTGCGTTTTTCACGAACGGCGACGATGACGTGCTGCAGCGCCAGTGGGCCAGGGAAAACGGCCTGTCTGCAAATGCCACGCTTGAGGCGATTCTGTTGGCTCAGATTGAGCATCATCGCACCGAAGTGTTCTACAACATTGATCCCGTGCGCTATGGCAGCGCCTTCCTGCGCAAATTACCCCGTTGCGTTCGCAAGTCAATTGCCTGGCGGGCAGCGCCTTCGCCGGGCGCAGATTTTGCCGCCTACGATCTGATGGTGTGTAACTTCCCCAGCATTATCGAAAGCTATCGCCAATGCGGCTGGCAAGCCCAGTATTTCGCCCCGGCGCATGACGCCGAGATGGACGTTTATGCCGGCAACACGGATCGGCCCATTGATGTGCTTTTCGTTGGTGGCTACAGTCGGCACCATCGGCGCCGCGCGCAATTGCTGGACGTGGTTGCAGGATTGCGGCGAAGCGTCAAGGTTTTGTATCACCTCGATCGATCACGTCTCACGCGGCTCGCCGAATCACCTGTCGGCAATCTGCTACCGTTGGCAGTACACAGGCGGCCTTCGGACGTCCGCGCGGTGTCGCAAGACCCGATTTTCGGCCGCGATCTCTACACCGCCATCTCGCGCGCGAAGATCGTTTTGAATGGTGCCATTGACATGGCCGGCCTGGATCGCGGCAACATGCGCTGCTTCGAGGCCATGGGCTGTGGCGGGGCCCTGTTATCTGACGAGGGAAACTACCCGCAAGGTATGTCGCCCGGCGCCAACTTGCAGACCTGGCACGATCCCGCGGATGCCGCTCGCCGCATCCGCGAACTGCTCGATGACGACGCGCGCCGCAACGATATGGCGCGTGCTGGTTACGAGATGATTTCGCAGAACTATTCCAAGCACAGGCAATGGCAGCAGTTCCTGCAACTGGCTTCCTGAGATCACGCCGTTTCTTTAGCATGTTTGGCATTAATTTCAACTATCTCTTGCGCCGCATTGCCGGCAAGCCGACCTGTGTGAAGCACGCGAGCGCGCGGCTGGGTCTTTCGGCGCGCATCATCAACATAGGCCAGCATTCGTCGCAGATTGAAATCGGCGCGGGCACCATCGTTAACGGACAATTACTGGTGTTTCCCCATGGCGGCAAGATCAAGTTGGGCGAATGGTGCTACGTCGGCGACGGGACGCGTATTTGGTCATCTGCCAGCATCGAGATTGGCGATCGCGTGATGATCTCGCACAACGTAAGCATCTTTGACAATCTCACCCACCCGCTGTCGGCGACGCTGCGCCACCGGCACTTTCACCAGATAGCGACCGTGGGGCATCCGCGCAACATCGATCTTGGCGAGAAGCCGGTGCGCATAGGCAACGATGCGTGGATTGCAGCCGGCGCGATGGTGCTGCGCGGGGTGAGTATCGGCGAGGGTGCGATCGTCGGCGCTGGCGCGGTGGTCACGCGTGACATTGCGCCGTGGACCATCGTCGCCGGCAATCCAGCGCGGTTGGTGCGGACGCTCGATCCCGCCGATCGAAATGCGGGTGAACCATAACCAACGAATAACCGATAACCATGCTGAAAAAACTTCAACACCTGCGCGACCTGTTCCTCCGGTTGCGACACCTGGATCGCTATATTGACGAGATAAAGATGAACCAGGGCCGATCCCTCGCCTGGATGCAGCGTGCTTCGACCCAGGGGCCGCTTTGGCAGCATGAATTCAAGGTGTTCTCGCAATGGGGCGAGGACGGCATTATTCAATACTTGGTCAACAACCTCGCGATAAAAAACCGTACTTTCATCGAGTTTGGCGTGGAGGATTTCTCCGAATCAAACTGCCGTTTCCTGATGATGAAGGACCAGTGGCAGGGATTTGTCATCGACGGCTCGCCGGCTAACATCGAACGATTGCGTTCTTCCTACTTCTATTGGCAGAGCGCAATTGCATGCAAGGCTTCGTTCATTACGCGTGAGAACGTGGCGGAGTTGCTCGATGAGAGCGGCTTTGACAAGGCGGTCGGAATACTCTCCGTTGACATCGATGGCGTCGATTTCCATGTACTGGAGGCACTTGCGCATTGGCAACCTGCGATCCTGATAGTCGAGTACAACGAAGTATTCGGATGGGACCGACCGGTTTCTGTGCCGTACGATTCGTCGTT
>JBBKWB010000014.1:0-32316 GCA_037968755.1 Woeseia sp. | reverse complement strand
ACCTATACCTGTCCTGGCAGCGACGACGCGGCCGACGAACAGCGCTACGCCGACCTGGCGCTGGCAGCATTTTCTGTACTTGGTTGCAGCGGTTGGGGTCGGGTCGACTTCATGACCGGGCAGGACGGCGCGCCGCAGGTACTCGAAGTGAATACGGTGCCGGGGATGACTTCACACAGTCTTGTGCCCATGGCGGCAAAGCAGATCGGCATGGACTTCGCTGAATTGTGCTGGCGCGTGCTGGAAACAAGCGTGCCCGCGGCCCTTGCAACGTGCACCACGGAGGTTGCCGCAAATGGCGCGTAAGCAAGCGAAACGACGCAAGCAGTCCGAGCGGCCCGGCTTCCGCATGCCGAGCATACCGTTTGCGCGGATCGGCGCCTCGTTGCTGGCAATTGGCGCGCTGGCTGTTAGTTACCACTTCGGCAGCGGACTTCTCGATCGGCCGATCACGGCCATCACGATAGACGGTCCGTTCCAGCGGGTCAGTGCCTTGCAGATCGAAGAAGCAATTAGCGCAGAACTTGAACGCGGTTTTCTATCAGCGGATCTCGATGACATCCAGGACAGTCTGACCTCATTGCCGTGGATTGATCGTGCGAATGTCGCGCGTCGCTGGCCAGGCCAGTTGGAAATCAGCGTCAGCGAACAGGTGCCCGCAGCGTGCTGGGGTGAGAGCGGCCTGTTGAATGTGCGCGGCGAATTGTTTGTTCAGGATGCCCGCCACGTTCCGGCAGAGTTGCCACGCCTGAGCGGACCGGAAGGTCATGCAGACGAAGTGGCAAAGCGCTACTTGCAGATTCGCGAACAGCTGATTCCGCGCGGTCTCGATGTGCGCAGCCTGCACCTGGATGCACGCGGCGCATGGGAGATGACTTTGCAGAACGGTATTGATATTCGCCTGGGTCGTCGCGAAGTCGCCGCGCGCACACAACTGTTCCTGGACGTCGTAGCAGATGTCATCACGCGGCGCGCCAAGGAAATTGATTTCGTTGACATGCGCTATAGCAACGGCTTCACGATCGGCTGGAACGGTGAATCATCAGCACCCGCTGCGGTACCCAATGAAACGGGCCCGGCATTGCTGGCAGGACGTAGCGAATGAACGTTATGAATTTCTCACGACAAAAACAGGATTGTATTGAGTGAGCAAACGCGCTGAGAAAAATTTGATTGTCGGTCTGGATATCGGCACTTCTAAAGTGGTTGCCATCGTCGGCGAAGTAACCGAGGACGGCAGCATAGAAGTGGTAGGCATCGGCTCGCATCCTTCGCGCGGTCTGAAAAAGGGCGTGGTAGTCAATATCGAATCAACAGTGCACTCCATTCAGCGTGCGGTTGAAGAAGCCGAGTTGATGGCCGGTTGTGATATTCATTCCGTGTACGCCGGCATAGCCGGCAGTCACGTCCGCAGCCTGAATTCGCATGGCATCGTTGCGATACGCGATAAGGAAGTGAGCGCAGGAGATGTTGACCGTGTTATCGACGCCGCGCGCGCCGTCGCTATTCCGGCAGACCAGAAGATTCTGCATATCCTGCCGCAGGAATTCATTATCGATAACCAGGAAGGCATTCGCGAACCTGTCGGCATGTCCGGTGTGCGGCTGGAAGCGAAAGTGCACATGGTTACTGGTGCAGAAAGCGCTGCCCAGAACATCGTCAAGTGCATCCAGCGCTGCGGCCTTGAAGTGGATGACATCGTGCTTGAGCAGCTGGCCTCCAGCTACTCGGTGTTGACAGACGATGAGAAAGAACTGGGTGCCTGCCTGGTGGATATTGGCGGCGGCACGACCGACATCGCGGTATTCCTCGGCGGGGCGATTCAGCATACCGCAGTAATTCCGATTGCCGGTGACCAGGTCACCAATGACATCGCAGTGTCGATGCGAACACCGACGCAGTACGCAGAGGAAATCAAGATCAAGTATGCCTGCGCGCTGTCGCAACTGGCCAACTCTGACGAAACCATTGAAGTGCCGAGCGTTGGTGACCGGCCGCCGCGACGTTTGGCACGGCAAACACTTGCCGAAATTGTTGAGCCGCGCTTCGAAGAGCTGTTCGGTCTCGTACGCGATGAACTGCGGCGCAGTGGTTTCGAGGAGCTCATCGCCGCCGGCGTGGTGATTACCGGTGGCAGCGCAAAAATGGAAGGCGCAGTGGAGCTGGCGGAAGAAGTATTCCACATGCCCGTGCGACTCGGCTCGCCGCAGTACGTCGACGGATTGCTGGAGGTCGTACGCAACCCGATCCACGCAACCGGCGTCGGTTTGTTGCTGTACGGCTACGAGAACCTGTCGCGGCGCGGCAAACGCAGCGCGCCCGTGGGCAGCGGTGCAATTGAGGTATGGGAGCGAATGAAAACCTGGTTCCAGGGACAGTTTTGATGAGCGCTCGAACATGTGTCGAGCGTGACAAAAGAGTGCGTTGTGCCACTACAGGCGCGGCGATTGTTGTTAGCAGAGTGAGTGATTTAAAAAATCTGGAAATCCTTAAGCGGAGGGATGATTCATGTTCGAACTAATGGATGCGCAAAGCCAAAGCGCAGTAATCAAAGTCATCGGTGTTGGCGGGGGCGGCGGCAATGCCGTAGCCCACATGGTCAATTCCGGTATTGAAGGTGTGGATTTCATCTGCGCCAACACGGATGCACAGGCACTGAACAGTGCCCGAGTGCGCACAGCGTTGCAGATAGGCTGCAACATTACGAAAGGTCTGGGTGCCGGAGCGGACCCCGATATCGGTCGTCAGGCGGCAATGGAGGATCGCGATCGCATTACTGAGGTGATCGAAGGCGCGGACATGTTGTTCATCACTGCTGGCATGGGTGGCGGCACCGGCACGGGCGCAGCGCCGATCGTAGCGCAGGTAGCGAAAGAGCTCGGTATTCTTACGGTCGCTGTGGTGACCAAGCCGTTCATCATGGAAGGCAAGAAACGCCTGATGATTGCCGATCACGGTATTGCCGAATTAGGGAAATACGTCGATTCGCTGATCACCATTCCAAACGAGAAGTTGCTATCCGTACTGGGCGGCGAAACCACCCTGCTGGACGCGTTTCGTTCTGCGAACGAAGTGCTGCAAGGCGCAGTGCAGGGTATCGCTGAACTGATCACGCGACCGGGTCTGATCAACGTCGACTTTGCGGATGTACGCACTGTCATGGCGGAGATGGGTATGGCCATGATGGGCTCAGGTTCGGCATCAGGTGAAGACCGTGCGCGTGAAGCGGCCGAGATGGCCGTGTCCAGTCCCCTGCTCGAGGACATCAACCTGGCCGGTGCCAACGGTATCCTGGTGAACGTCACTGCGGGCATGGACCTGTCGATTGGTGAATTCCAGGAGGTGGGCAACACCATCAAGGAATTTGCCTCGGACGAAGCCACAGTGGTCATCGGTACGGTGATCGACCCGGATATGTCGGATCGGATCCGCGTTACCGTCGTCGCAACCGGCCTTGGCAAACAAATGGCACAGTCCAACGCGCCGATGCGGGTCGTCCGTCGCACGCATGACGCGCCGCCTGCTGCGCCGGCGCTATCGACGTCGCAGGAACCGAATTACCAGACGCTCGACAAGCCGACGGTACAACGGAAACGTGCAGTGGGTGACGGTCTCGCGGAGCCCGGTATCCAGGACGACCTGCTCGACATCCCGGCATTTCTGCGGCGTCAGGCTGACTGACCGCGGTATGCTCTGTGCCTGCGTCCCTCACTCTGCGCAAGCACGGTCCTCCGCAGCGGCTGACCCGGACATCCGGGTCAGCCGCACAGCCGGGTTTTTCTGCCCGGGACCGGACGGCCAGTTTCAGGGAGGAACGACGTCCAACTGACGGGGTCAGTAGTTTGTGCCGGCAAGGAATCGCCGGCGGATTGCGGTCCAATTGCTTGAGATTGGAGTCTGATATGCTAATCTTGCGCCCAATTTGATCGAGACAATGCGTCTAAGTCGTTGAAAAATAAGTGGTGTTTCTGCAACACGAACCACCTGGTAAATACCCGACCGGAGCTACTGGCGGCCGGTCCGCTACGGACAGCGAGTCAAATCGCGCTGCAGCGCTTGCGGGCAATGGAATCTTGCAGCTTTGCTGATTCCCGCTCTGTAACGTAAAGCATAGAGAGAAAGTGTGGCAATGTTGCGACAGCGAACTTTAAAAACAGCCATCCGCGCGACGGGTGTGGGACTGCACACCGGTGACAAGGTCTATATGACCTTGCGCCCGGCCGCAGAAAACACCGGTATTACATTTCGCCGCGTCGATCTCGATGAGCCCGTTGATATTCCAGCCAGGGCCGAACTGGTCGGCGAAACAATGCTGGGAACGACCCTGGTCCAGGGCGGTACCAAAGTAGCGACCGTTGAACACCTGATGTCCGCGCTGGCAGGACTCGGCATCGACAATTTGTACGTCGACCTGTCAGCACCTGAAGTCCCGATCATGGACGGCAGTGCAGCGCCTTTTGTTTTCCTGTTGCAGTCAGCAGGAATAGAAGAGCAGAGCGCGGCCAAGCGGTTTATTCGCATCAAACGCAAAGTACGCGTTGAAGAGGGCGACAAGTGGGCCGAGCTGACACCGTTTAACGGCTTCAAAGTCAATTTCAATATCGACTTCAACCACCCGGTATTCAACAAGCTCAGTCAGAAGGCCTCAATTGATTTCTCATCGTCGTCATTTCTTAAAGAAGTCAGCCGGGCGCGGACGTTTTGTTTCTTGCGCGACGTAGAAACGTTGCGCGAACGCAATCTAACGCTGGGTGGCAGCATGGACAACGCCATCGTGCTGGACGACTACCGGATTCTCAATGAAGACGGTCTTCGCTATGCGAACGAGTTTGTTGTCCACAAGATTCTGGATGCCATTGGCGATATTTATCTGCTTGGCAGAACGGTCATCGGCGAATTTTCCGCACACAAGTCCGGTCACGACCTGAATAATAAATTGATGCGTGCGTTACTCGCAGACCAGTCCGCGTGGGAGGAAGTAACCTACGAGGATGAGGCGAAAGCGCCTATTTCCTACGCGACGCCGGCGTACGCCTGAACCCAATCGTCTGGTCCCTCGCGACGTCGGTCGCAACGCCTCATCTTAGGGGCGGATGACTCGCACCTGGCAACGTAACGCGTTGTGTCCTTCCGCCCGGGCGGCTCGCAGCAGCACTTCTGCTTCGAATCGCAGGCGTGCGGCCCAGGCAGAACTGCTGGCCACCAGGATGAGTTCGTCGGCACGAATGTTGGCGGACAACAGCGCTGGCGCCAATTCCTGATCGAGATGCCCGCGGAGCAGGGTAGTGAGCTCCTGCATATTTTGAGCGCGACGGATAATTTTGTCCAAACGCCCGGCTGACGGGGTCTTCAGGAGCTTGTCGAGGCGAATAATGGACATGAAATGTGACGCGCTTGGCGGTTTTGCTGGACCACAAGTGACCGGGGTCAACATTCTGACTGTGCGTTCTTGTAATGAAAAGCGGCATTATGCATATTGACCACCTCGACAAGGGCATACCCGCCGAAAGACGGGGACGCAAAACCACCGATCTAAGGGGCCTAGATGTCCTAAGATAGCGGGGCTTCCGAAGTGACCATCGAAAACGGCCTGATTATAACGATAAGGCGCCAGAGAGGGCAGCCGGCCAATGAAAGAGATGGTTTCGTAAGCATACGCACACTTAAATATACGCATCCGGGGCGTAGTAAATGAATGTAGTGATTTTTGGCAAGGGGTTCGGCAAACCCCGACAGATCAGCCTGTCCGGACTGACCGCGACAGCGATCGCCGCCCTCACCATCAGTGGTTTTTGTGGCGCTGCATTTTTCGCGGGTTTCGTTTATTCCGTCAACACCGGTTCCGGCGTCAGTCTGGAAACGACAGCGGTACTCAATTCAGAACTGGAAGCGCAGCGGTCCGCAATTGTCGCTACTCGCCAGGCAACCGAAGATACGCTGAATGCCTTGGCATTGCGCATTGGCCAGATGAACGCCAGGGTGATTCGCCTTGATGCACTGGGCCGTCGCCTGACAGAAATGGCCGACCTTGATGATGGCGAGTTTGATTTCGACAACACGCCGGCCCTTGGTGGTCCTGAAGAGCCGGACTCAACGGGCTCGTCGGTTGCTGTTCCGGAAGTACTCACCGCGATGCAGGGCCTGGCCCAGCAGCTGGACAGCCGCGAAGCGCAACTTGGCGTGCTCGAGTCCGTCATCCTTAGTCAGAATCTCAGTGACCGGGTCTACCCACAGGGTCGTCCTGTCAAATCCGGCTTCATGTCTTCGTATTTTGGGCGCCGGACCGATCCGTTTACCGGTAAGTCTGCATCGCACCGTGGCGTCGATTTCGCCGGTAAATCGGGGGCCGAAATCCTGGCAGTCGCTGATGGCGTCGTGACCTGGTCCTCCAAGCGCTACGGTTACGGACAATTGGTAGAAATTAATCACGGCAACGGCTACGCCACGCGCTATGCGCACAATTCCGAGAATCTCGTCGCGGTCGGCGAAGAAGTCCGTAAAGGGCAGACCGTAGCGTTAATGGGCGAGACCGGCAGGGCAACCGGGCCAAACCTGCATTTCGAGGTTCTGCATCGTGGCCAACGGGTCAATCCGGTGACCTTCATTCGCCAGGGCGCTGCCGAATAAATACCGCTTAACCGGGTGCATTTCAGCCCCGGAACACCTGAAACCTGATTCCCGAAATGGCCCTTGCTATCGCAGGCTGAGGCCCCATAACCGCTGCTGCATGAACAACAATAAGCCGTCAGAATGACGCGCTCGGGGCATTGCAGGACGGCATTTGTCACAACGACAACAATCCGTCGTGCAAATTTCCAGTCAGTACGTAAAATACCGGTCTTTGCGCGAGTCGCCAGCTTGTCAGCCGGTGGCCGAAAACCCGCTTGCAGGAGCCCTAAGTGGCCAAATTTTTGACCCGATTTTTTGGCAGCCGTAATCAGCGGTTGCTACGACAGCACTTCAAAGTCGTCAAACGCATTAATGCTTTTGAGGATGACCTCAAGGCGCTGGATGACGGCGCATTGGCGGCAAAGACTGATGAACTCACGAAGCGTCACGCGGCGGGCGAATCGCTCGATGATTTGCTGCCGGAAGCCTTCGCCGTTGCTCGCGAAGCGGCTATGCGTACGCTGGGTATGCGGCCTTTCGATGTTCAGCTGATTGGCGGCATGGTGTTACACGAGGGCAACATTGCGGAGATGCGTACCGGTGAGGGCAAGACCCTGGTCGCAACCCTGCCGGCGTACTTGAACGCATTGAGTGGCAAAGGCGTCCACGTAATAACAGTCAACGAATACCTGGCTCAGCGCGATGCGGACTGGATGCGGCCTGTCTACGAGTTTCTCGGTTTGACCGTTGGTGTATCTCGAAGCGGCCAGTCGCATGCGGAAAAGTCCGCTGCCTACAACGCCGATATTACGTACGCAACCAACAACGAACTCGGCTTCGACTATTTGCGCGATAACCTCGCTTTCTCCCTTGAAGACAAGGTCCAGCGCGATTTGAATTTCGCGATTGTCGATGAGGTCGATTCAATCCTGATCGACGAGGCGCGGACCCCGCTGATTATTTCCGGGCCAACGGAAGAGAACACTGACCTCTATCAGAAAATCAATAAACTGATTCCTAAGTTGCGCAGCCACGAAGAGAACGAGGGCTCGAGCAATTACGATATTGGGGCCAAGAATGTCCGCCTCAAAGATGAACACGGAAAAGCTGCGAACGACGACGATGGCGTCATGTCGCTTGGCGATGCTATTGCTCTTGCCGAGTCCCGCGATGCGGATGTTGTACTCGTCAGCGATGGCAAAGTGCCGGAATGCAGGCTCGCTATACGCGGTCACTACACCACGGACGAGAAAGCCAAACAGGTTCACGTAACGGAGGACGGGCATCAGTATGTTGAACAACTGATGTCGAAAGCCGGCTTGCTCGAAGAGGGCGAGAGCCTGTATGACGCCGGCAATATTCGCCTGCTGCATCATCTCAATGCCGCATTGCGTGCACACGTCATGTTCAATCTGGACGTTGAATACATCGTCAAAGACGGCGAGATCATTATCGTTGACGAGTTTACCGGCCGCACCATGCCCGGCCGTCGCTGGTCCGATGGTTTGCACCAGGCGATCGAGGCGAAAGAAGGCGTGTCGGTGAAGCAGGAAAACCAGACGGTTGCCTCCATCACCTTCCAGAACTACTTCCGGCTGTACCGTAACCTCTCCGGTATGACGGGCACCGCGGACACGGAAGCCTTTGAATTTCAATCAATTTATGGTCTTGAGGTCATTGTCATTCCGACCCATCGACCTATGGTTCGCAAGGATCACGCCGACCTCGTCTACCTGACCCAGAAGGACAAATTCGACGCGATCATCGAAGACATTGTTGATTGTCGCGAGCGCAAACAGCCGGTGTTGGTGGGCACAACTTCGATTGAGACCTCAGAGTACCTGTCGCAATTGCTGAAGAAGCAGGGCGTGCAGCACGAAGTGCTGAATGCGAAGCAGCATGAACGCGAAGCAATAGTAGTCCAACAGGCTGGCCGACCCGCCGCCATAACGATCGCGACCAACATGGCGGGACGCGGTACCGATATCGTATTGGGCGGTAACCTCGAAGCTGAGTATGAAGAAGCTGGTGAGGGTGCCGATAGAGCAGCCATCAAGGCAGACTGGCAGGAGCGCCAAAAAATTGTGCTGGATGCCGGCGGTTTGCACATCGTTGGCACAGAGCGTCACGAGTCTCGCCGCATTGATAACCAGTTGCGAGGCCGCTCCGGTCGCCAGGGAGATCCGGGTTCCAGCCGTTTCTACCTGTCGATGGAAGACAACCTGATGCGTATATTTGGTGATCCAAATCGCACCAAAGCATTGCTGTCACGCGCCGGCATGCGCGAAGGCGAAGCAATTGAAAGCAAGTTGCTGTCGCGACAAATCGAACGAGCGCAACGTAAAGTTGAGGCGCACAACTTCGATATTCGTAAGAACTTGCTGGAATACGATGACGTTGCAAATGATCAGCGCAAGGTTGTTTACCATCAACGCACCGAGTTGATGGCGGCGGATGAGATCAAGGATTCAGTAATGGCGATTCGCGAAGAAGTCGTCGAATCCATGGTGGCGCAGTACATCCCTCCAGGCAGCCTGGAAGAGCAATGGGATCCGGAAGGTCTTACTCAGGCTATTGAGCACGATTTCATGACCTCGATTAACGTCGCGCAGTGGATACGCGACGACCCGAAAATGAACGAAGACCAGATTCGCGAGCGCACAGTTGAGGGCCTGCAACAAGCGTACCTCGAGAAAGAAAATTCCATCGGCCCGCAGTTGATGCGCCATGTCGAAAAAGAAGTGATGCTGAAACAGCTCGATTTCCATTGGAAAGAGCACCTGGCTGCGATGGACTATTTGCGTCAGGGCATTCACCTTCGTGGCTATGCGCAGAAAAATCCGAAGCAGGAATACAAGCGTGAAGCATTCGAAATGTTCGGTGCCATGCTCGATCAAATCAAGCACGACACGATTACCATTTTGTCGCGTGTTCGCATCCAGAGTGAAGAAGATATTCAGCGTATGGAGTCGCAGCGGCGCGCAGCGCAGGCAATGGAGTTCAAGCACGCAGACGCGCCAACGTTAGGACAGGCAGGCCCGACAGCCGGCCCACCGGGAGCCGCTCAGGGACCCGCGGGTGGCGCGCCACGGCCTGCAGCAGAACCGCAAGCGCCATTTGTTCGCGAAGACCGCAAGGTCGGCCGCAACGAACCGTGTCCGTGTGGCTCCGGCAAGAAGTACAAACAGTGCCACGGCCGCCTGAGTTGATTGCCTGACGTGTCCTGCGCCTGTCGCCTGCATGTCGCTGCCGGCATTCTGATCGATGAATCTGGCCGGGTGCTCCTAACGGAGCGCATCGGCGATTCGCCGTTCGCGGGTCTGTGGGAATTCCCGGGCGGAAAAATTCATGACGATGAAACGCCACTTGCAGCGATGAAACGAGAGTTGCACGAGGAATTGGATATTGAGGTCGGCGACTGTGAGCACTTCATGCAATTGATGCACGAGTATGCCGATCGTAGCGTGGCCCTCGAATTTTTCAAAGTGTTGAGCTGGCAGCGGGAACCTCGCGGTTGCGACGGACAGGCGCTGCAATGGCGGCGTCCGGCAGATATCGGGATTCAGGAATTACTGCCTGCGGATGCGCCGGTGCTGCTGGCGCTACAAGGCAGCTAAAACTCGAAGCCGGCAATCTCAGCTAACAGACGCTGATATGAAACGTGACGTCGTGTCCGGTCTGGACGGCGCGGGAATCAATGGTTGACCATTCCAGGAAGCGCATTGTGAAGCGATGCTGGCTACCGCTGATCTCCGGGAACAACGGACTGTTCGGCGGCAACGTCACACGCAACATCTGGCAATGCGCGTCGCGCTGCATGTTGTGTTGATACATGCCATTGATGGCCAGCCGTTCCTGCGGTTGTGCACTTTCACGAATCAACCAGAGCACTTCGATGACTGCGTCGCATACCGGCTGGATAACTTGCAGCCAGCCTTGCATATCCTGCTGGCGACGCGGAAACGGCTGGCGGAGCCAGTGGCTGTACTCGGGTAAGTCGAACTCGCAGGTGCCGCCTGGAATCGCACTCCGGTGTTTCACGGAACTCAAGAACTCACATTCTTTTAACGGCTGGAGGAAGTTGGCGCCAATGCTGCGCAGCGTAGCGCGGCTGTCAGCGAGGTTCTTGATCAGTGCTGACAGTCGTTTGACGTCAACTGCGGGCTGGATTTTGTATCCCTCCAGCACGTCCAATTGCCGGTCGAGCTCCTTGTGAACGTCGCTGCGCACATCGCCGCGGCTCAGGATGGCAAGAATCTCCAGCAAGCTCGTGGTGGCGGCACGCGTTGCCCAGTCGGCATCCTGCTCGGTGTTATAGAGCAACTGCTGGTACAGGAATTCGAGGCGCATGAAAGTCCGCATCCGCTCGTTAAGCGGCTGCTCGTATTCGCACACTTGCCGTCCTGCGGCGTGTGGTTCCAGGGAAGTGGCGGCTCGTACCATGGGAGTATTCTGCGCTACGGGCGGTATCGCACGCAAATGACTTCAATCAGCGACAGTAGCAGGGCACGTCAGCGGCCGCCAGCGAATGCGACCGGCCTAGTGCGTCAGTTGCCGGGCGGCAAGCCGCAGATAGCGCCGGTGCAGATCAGCAACCTGCTGGCGGGCATCGGCGGGCGTGCCGGTATTGTCAATGACGTCATCTGCAATAGCGAGCCGCTCGGCACGGCTCGACTGGGCGGCGATCATTCGGCGTGCCTGCTCGGGATCGTCAGCGTCGCGGGCCAGCAAGCGCGTTAGTTGCAGTTCCTCGGGTACATCGACGGCCAGAATGCGTTGCAATTCCTCGCGCATGGGCGATTCGACCAGCAGCGGCACGACGATGATTTGGTAGGCACCGCCCGCGTGCGTCGCCTGACGGAACGTTTCTTCACGAATCAGAGGGTGCAGGAGATCTTCCAGCTCGCGACGCCGCTCGGCCGAGGCGAACACCAGGCGGCGCAGGGCGGCACGGTCCAGTGTGCCATCAGCAGCGATCACCTCAGCGCCGAAGCGGCGCTGAATTTCGGCCAGTGCAGGTTGACCCTTGGCGACCACCTCGCGGGCAACAATATCAGTGTCAATTACGGCGACACCCAGATCTCGAAAGCAATCTGCAATGAGGCTCTTGCCGCTGGCAATGCCACCGGTCAAGCCGATCCGGAATGATGGGGTTACGGTCATCGTTGCATCAGGTTACGAGTGCAACCCAGGCGCTGCGTATTTGCGGCCCGTACAGCATGGCCAGCCAGCCGGCTGCCGCCAGAAACGGGCCAAATGGCATGGGCACATTGCGGTCGCGGCCGCGGATGGCCATTAGCCCTATCCCGGTTATGGCGCCCACCAGCGCCGACAGAATGATGATAACCGGCAATTCCTGCCAGCCGAGCCACGCGCCGAGTGCTGCCAGCAACTTGAAATCGCCGTAGCCCATCCCTTCTTTGCCGGTTGCGAGACGAAACAGGTGGTAGACGCTCCACAGGCTCAGGTAGCCGGCCAGAGCACCTACAATGGCCGTTTTCGGGGCAATGAACAGCACGTCGGCGCCAGTCAGCGGATGAAACAGAGCGAGGCCAAGGCCAGCCCAGAGCAAAGGCAAGGACAGCGAATCGGGAATGATCTGGTGATCGAAATCGATGAAGGTCACAGCAATCAGCGTCCACGTCAGGCCTATCGCCGCTACGGCTTCCCAGCCGAAGCCGAACCGCCATACGGTCAGCCCGGTCAGCACAGCCGTCAGGGTTTCGATGGCAGGGTAGCGTGCCGAAATCGGCGCACGGCAATGGCCACACTTACCGCGCAGAAAGAGATAACTAATAACCGGAATATTCTGCAACGCGGTAATCTGGGTGCCGCAGGACGGGCAACGCGAGCGCGGCATCGTGAGGTCGAAGCGGCCCTCGGGCAAGCCCTCGGCCGGCTCGGCGAGTAACTCCTCGCATTGCTTGCGCCAGTCGCGCTGCATCATCAGCGGCAGACGATAGATCACTACGTTCAGAAAGCTGCCGACCAGCAGGGCGACCAGTACGCAGACGAACAAAAACAGTGCGGGGTGGGCGGAGAGTAATTCAATCATCGACGACAGGTTCCGGTTGCGGACGGCAGAAACAAGAGCGGCGCCTTTCGGCGCCGCTCAATAAAACTATTCGATTCTTCGGGCTCGTCTTAGACGACGGCGCCCATCTTGAAGATCGGCAAGTACATAGCGACCACGAGGCCGCCGACAAGGATACCAAGAATTGCCATGATCATCGGCTCCAGTAAGCTGCTGAGGTTGTCGACAGCGTTATCGACATCTTCTTCGTAGAAGTCTGCCACCTTGGACGACATTTCATCGAGCGAACCGGATTCCTCACCGACCGCGATCATCTGGATAACCATGTTGGGGAACAAGTCCGTGTTCTCCATCGCCTGCTGCAAACGCTGACCCGTAGCGACCTCATCTTTCATTTGCAGTACGCCGACTTCGTAAACGATGTTACCGGTCGCGCCTGCGACAGACTGCAGCGCTTCGACCAGCGGCACACCCGCGCTGAACATAGTGGACAAGGTTCGCGCATAACGGGCAATGGCAGCTTTCTGGATGATTGGGCCGATAATCGGCATTTTCAGCGCTACCTTGTCAAGAAACTGGCGCATGGGTTTGGAGCGTTTCTTGAAGTACATGAACGTGGAAGCGGCTGCGAAGAGCATGATCGCCAGTATCCAGCCTTCGTCGCGTACAAACTTCGACAGGTCAATGACCACCCGGGTAAACGCAGGCAAATCA
The DNA here is from genome assembly GCA_037968755.1 of Woeseia sp. GTDB lineage: Bacteria > Pseudomonadota > Gammaproteobacteria > Steroidobacterales > Woeseiaceae > Woeseia. The sequence goes on along the minus strand of JBBKWB010000014.1, from coordinate 18,959 downwards.
GCACCGAAGCCCTGGAACAAATCTTCGAACGCGGGAATTACGAAGATCAGCAGGATGATTGTAACGACGAATGCGACGACCAGTACCGCGGCAGGGTAGGTCAGCGCTTTCTTGATTTTCTTCTTGATCGCCTCGGTCTTTTCTTTGTACGTGGCAATTTTATCCAGCAGCGTTTCGAGCGCGCCTGCCTGCTCGCCGGCTTCAACGAGGTTCACAAACAAGTCATCGAAATACAGTGGGTGCTTGGCCAGTGCCTCGGCGAGAGCGCTACCGCCTTCGACGTCGGCTTTGATCGCCATGATGAGTTTCTGCATCGACGCGTTTTCGTGGCCAGCGCCGACAATTTCAAACGCTTGTACCAGCGGAATACCCGCGCCCAGCATGGTCGCGAGCTGACGGCTGAAGATCGCGATGTCACCCATCGTGATCTTGGCCGTACCACTAAACAGGCCTTTGCTTTGCTTCTTGATGCGGCTGGGCACAACGCCTTGACGACGCAAGTCAGAGCGAACGGCTGCCTCGTTGGCGGCCATCGCCTTACCTTTAATTTTGTTGCCCTTGCGGTCAGTACCTTCCCAAGTGAAAGGTGAATTGCCAGCAACTGCTGATTGTGCCATCGTCTTTTCCTAACGTGTCGTAAAACGCCGGAAGCTACTCGATAGTAACCCGGTTGATCTCTTCGAGACTTGTGATCCCGTCCTTGACTTTATTCAGACCAGCTGCACGAAGGTCGATAACACCTTCCGCTCTTGCCTGGTCTGCAATTTGAATTGCGTTACCGCCTTCCATGATAATTCGACCCATCGTGTCCGAAACTTCCATCACCTGGAACAGACCGAGGCGTCCTTTGTAACCTTCATTACAAAGCTTGCAGCCCTTCGGCCCGAAAATGGTTAAGCCAGCGTTGATATCGGCCTCTTCGAAGCCTTCTTTAGTCAACGCTTCAGTTGGAATGTCGCGGACTTCCTTGCAGTTGTCGCAAAGGCGACGAGCGAGGCGCTGGGCAATGATGAGGCTGACCGATGTGGCGATGGCATATGGCTTGACGCCCATGTCCACGAGCCGGGTCAGGGTCTTCGGCGCGTCGTTGGTATGCAGCGTCGACAACACAAGGTGACCCGTCTGCGCCGCTTTAATCGCAATCTCGGCGGTTTCCAGGTCACGAATCTCACCCACCATGATCACGTCCGGATCCTGGCGAAGGAATGCTTTGAGTGATGACGCGAAAGTCAGGCCGACTTTCGGATTGACGTTAACCTGGTTGATGCCTGGCAAGTTGATTTCGGCCGGATCTTCCGCGGTCGAAATATTCCGATCCTCGGTGTTCAGGATGTTGAGACCGGTATACAGCGACACCGTCTTACCCGAACCGGTTGGACCCGTAACCAGGATCATGCCGTACGGCTTGTTCAGGTGCTTCAGGTACATCGTCTTCTGAATTTCGTCGTAACCCAGCGCGTCAATACCAAGCTTCGCGCTGCTGGGGTCAAGGATACGCAGTACGATCTTTTCGCCGAACAACGTAGGGCAAGTATTCACACGAAAATCGATAGCGCGATTCTTGGACAATCGCATTTTGATGCGGCCGTCCTGCGGAACTCGGCGTTCGGCGATATCCATCCGCGACATGACTTTCAGTCGGGCACAGACCTTGTTGGCCAGGGCAACCGGTGGTTGCGCTACCTCGGACAGCACGCCGTCGAGACGGGTGCGCACGCGAAAAATCTTTTCGTACGGTTCAAAGTGAATATCGGATGCGCCGCGCTTGATCGCATCCAGCAACACCTTGTTGACGAAACGAACGACCGGCGCGTCTTCAATATCGTCGCGCGTAATGCCGTCTTCTTTCTCTTCGTCGCCGCTCGATACATCGAGATTTTCGAGATCAAAATCGTCGTCGTCGAGGCCCGACATCGTCGTGTCAACGGCTTCGAGAGCCTTGCCTATGCGTTCTTCAAGTTTGTCTTGCTCGACGACCACCGGATCGATGCGCAGGCTCGTCTGGAATTTGACCTCATCAATTGCTTGCAGATTGGTCGGATCGGAAATACCAAGGAACAGTCGCTGACCACGTTTAACGAGTGGCAGCACGCGATGTTTGTTGAGCAGCTTCTGATCGACAGCGCGCATGCACTCAAGGTCGACTTCGATGGCATCAAGATCCAGCAGCGGTACGCCGAATTCATGAGAGGCGGCAACAGCAATGGCGCGGGATTCGGCCAACTCATTCGCAACGAGGTACGCCACGAGTGGCTGCTTGGCTTTACGGGCAGCTTCGGACGCCTCGAGGATTGCCTCTTCGGCAATGATTCCGTCCTGTACCAGGCGACGTGGGAGGCCCGATAGAGATTGTTGGGAAGCCGTTACTGCCATGAGTGCGTCAGATGTCCCGGAAGCTAATGATTTTGCGGACTTAACAGTCTCACTGATCCGCTCTTTTGGATCAACTGCATTTTGTGCTGTTGTTCACAATTGCGACATATTTAGTTCAGTGAGCGCATCGGCGGCTTTTCGGCCTCGTCGGGCGACGAACTTAATCGTCGCTCAGTTGCGACAGGTGGAGGGCAGATAACGTTCTTCGATGCTGCCGGCCTGATAGGCCGTCGAGACGCCGCCGCCCGTGAGTGGAGCGCCTGTGAGTGCGCCGGAATAGCCACAACGCCACGACACCGCTGTGCCGCCAGGCGTTGCATAGGGCGTCACTGAGAGCGTTTGCCCGAAAATGGCCTGATGAGCATTGTTACCGAAGGTGATATCGACACGGCCATTAACGATACTCAATGCGCTGACGTAGCTGCCTTGAGTATCCGTAGGCGCCGCCGACAGGCCGATGTCGGTGCGGCCGTTCGGTGGTCGGCCGTCATTTGTGAAAGCTTCCACAATGGGCACTTTAACGCTTGCGGCGAAGTTCAGTCCTTCGGCTACCTGGGCGCGCACCACGTAAGTCTGGTACGCCGAGACAGCGAGTGAGGCAAGGATGCCGATTATGGCCACAACGATCATCAGTTCGATCAGCGTGAAACCAGTTTGTCGCGTGGATGTGCTCATCTGACGACTCCCGTTAAACTGCTACTTACCGTTTGGTAAAACTAACGGCAGCAAGCTGATTGATCAAGCGCGTTGCTGCGCCCGGCTCAATGCATGCCGCTGCAATTCCTCACGCAATGCCAGTGTATGACGTTACGTAAAGTATCCGTGATGAAAAAAGCCCCGACGAGCGGGGCTTTCTCCGTACTTCCTACTCAGGACATCGTCATCGCGATGTCCGCAGCAGCGACTATCGGCAAGCAGCCGGCAGCCATTTCGGCTCGCCGCCGAGGATAGCACCGCCAGCACAGGTCCAAGAGACACTACCGCCGTTGTCGAGTGCGGTCATCGTCAGGGTTGCGCCGTTGATGTTGTTGTTAGCAGTCTGCGTGCCATTTGCTGCGTACGTAACCGTAATTACGTTAGCGCCTACAGTAACCAGCGATACGTATTTACCAGAGATATTGGCAGCGGGCTCCAGGCCGGCAGTAGCATTGTCAGCCGGGTATACGCCCTGGTCCTGGTAGTACTCGGTAACAGCTGCTTTCGCTGCGCCCGACAGACTCAGACCTTCAGAAACCTGTGCGCGAATCGTGTAGTCCTGGTAAGCCGGGATAGCGATGGCAGCCAGGATGCCGATGATCGCAACCACGATCATCAGTTCGATAAGCGTAAAACCTTGTTGAACTTTCTTCATTGGAATCTCCATGAGGTAGCAAAATTGAGCGTCGATAAAAACTACGGCGATGTCGCCTGTATCGGGTATAAAGCAAGGCCCGTGCCAATATCGAAAACTACTTCATATCTATCTGATAAATAAAGCAAAAGTGGAGTTCAGTTATAAGCTGGCGAGCCGCGTTGGCAGCCGAATCCTGGGCCAAACTGGTCACTGATTGTCAGAAGCTGACAATAATTGTCAGCCGCGGTCGGTATGTGCCGACAGTTTTTCAGTCGATGCCGAGTTTCTTGATGCGATAGCGCAACTGGCGGAATGACAGGCCCAGCAATTTGGCAGCCGCTGTCTTGTTATAGCGGGCCTTTTCAAGCGCATCGACAATCGCCTGGCGCTCGATCCCCTCGATGTGGTCGCCGAGATCGGCCGGCGCACTGCTGCTGGTCTGTTTGCCGGTCTCAGGAGGAGTGCCGTCCCGCACCTGCAGATCCTGTTTGCCGATACTGCCCGAGGCACACAAGGTTACGGCGCGCTCCAGCATGTTCTCCAATTCACGAACATTGCCGGGAAACGCGTAACTGCGTAGCAGCTCGCGAGCGTCGTCTTCGAGGAGGTCGAGCGAGCCGCCAAGTCGCTCGATGATATGACCCGCCAGTAGCAATACATCGTCGCCGCGTTCGCGCAACGCCGGAACGCGCAGTTCTATAACGTTTATGCGGTAAAACAGGTCCTCGCGAAAATCGCCTTTCTTGACCATGTCGCCGAGGTGACGGTGGGTTGCTGAGAGGAAACGGATATTGACCTGCTCTTCAGCGGCGGCACCTACCGGTCGTACCGTTTGCTCCTGGATCACGCGCAGCAGCTTGACCTGCATTGCCAGTGGCAAGTCCGCAATTTCATCGAGGAACAAGGTGCCACCGTTTGCACTTTGCACCAGCCCGACTTTGTCCGCGACGGCCCCTGTAAAGGCGCCTTTGCGATGACCAAAGAACTCGCTCTCCATCAGCTCGGCCGGTATCGCGCCACAGTTTACCGGTACAAACGGACCATCCGCGCGCGGTCCGGAATCATGGATCAAGCGCGCGACGAGTTCTTTGCCGGTGCCCGACTCGCCGAATATGTGCACCGGAGCCTGGCTGCGAGCTACCCGCTCCACAAGTTCGCGTAGTTCCTGCATCGGTGCGGAGTTGCCGAGCAAACGGCTCTCTTCACGGTTGGCCGTCTGTCGTAGTTTCAGTGCGCTTTCAATGACGTTACGCAAATTGGCCAGATCGAGCGGTTTGGAGATGAAGTCGAATGCGCCGAGCTTCAGCGCTGAAACCGCTGTCTCCACGTTGCCGTGTGCGGTGATTACCGCAACGGGCACGCCTGGATTGTGCGTTTGCATCCAGCTGACGAGATCCAGACCGTCGCCGTCCGGCAAACGCATGTCGGTCAGGCACAGATCGAAATCATGTTTGCCAAGCTGCGCGCGAGCCTCCGCCACATCGCCTGCCAGGGCAGTGCGGATGTTCATGCGTTCCAGTGTTAATGACAGGAGCTCGCGAATGTCGGGCTCGTCGTCGATAACCAGGGCGTGCGGTGTGCTCATGTCAGTCCAGTAGGGTTAATTACCAAGTCGCTGCCAGCGGCCGCCATCCGCAAACACAATGCGAAATATGCTGCCGCCACCGGCACGTGGCTGGTGCACCAGGGTGGCGTGGTTCAACTCGCACAGTTCGCGCGATATATACAGGCCAAGACCGGTGCCGCCCTGACGATTGGTGAAAAACGGTTCGAATATCTTATCGGCGGTGGCCGCATCGATACCGTGACCCCGGTCAAGGACCTCAAGATAAGGCCGATTGGTGCGCGCGACCCGGCCGCTACGCAATTCCACCATAATGCCGCCGGTTTCACTGCCGTATTTGACCGCGTTGTCACACAGATTCCAGAGCACCTGGCGCAGGTGACTGGGATCCATATGCACGAAAATACCGTCTTCCGCTGCGCTGATACTGAGCTCACCTTCCTGCAATTCCAGCGTATTGGTGAATTCGGTCGCAAAATCCTGCAGCCAAGGACGCAATGCCAGTTCTTCTGCTTCACCCGAATCGCGTCGTGACAACTGCAGGACATTATCAATAATATGACTGACCCGTTCTGCGTGGGTGCGGATGATCTCGGTCAGGCGCAGGTCTTCTTTGGTCATCGATGCGGATTCCGCCAGCAACTGACCTGCATGGCTCATCGCGCCGACAGGATTGCGGATCTCGTGCGCAATGCTGGCGCTCAGGCGGCCGAGCGAGGCAAGTTTCGATTGCTGCACTCTCGCGTTCATCAGGCCGGCGTCTTCGAGAAACATCAGCACCGGGCCTAAGCGTCCCGAGCCACGACCCAGCGGCGCAAGGTGTACGGAAATTCGCGCCGATTGCTCACTGCTGGTCAGGGTAAATTCGTTATGGCCGGACACACTCTCACTGGTTCTCCACTCTCCCAGGTAGCGGTAGAGATCCGGGGCGGTGCCGGCAAGTGCCCGATTGCCAGTCTGCATATCAATGCCGAGCAAAGCGGCTGCCGAGCTGTTGATCAGCCGGATGTGGTCGTTGGCATCAATGACCACGATGCTCTCGCGCAGATGCTGGACAATGTACTCATTAAGTTCTGACAGGTTGGCCAGATCGATGCCGCGCTGGTGAGCCAGTTCTTCGCTGGCCTGGATGCGTTTTGCCAGCGGCCGTGCGGCCAGCGCGATCGCGAAGATGATCGCGCCCAATACACCGGCAGCCGAATAGTTGCTGCTGCCGCCCGGTCCATCCAGCAATTGCGTGAATAACTGCTCGCCGAGCACGGCGAGGGTCGCGAGGGCCGCGAAAAAGCCGGGAACCTGTAACGGCAGCACCAGGCTGCCTGCGCCGACGAAGACCACGAGCAGGCCGCCAAGTCCGCTCGTTATGCCGCCGCTGGCGTGCATAAGGATGACAATTGCGGCGATATCGACCGTGACCTGCGCGAGTATCTGTAAGGCGGCAGAAATCCAGCGCATGCGGATCGCAATGCCGGACACCGCGGCAAACACGAAGTAGCCCGCGGCGGTGGCAGAGAACAAAGCCGGGTAACGATCACCGAAGAAACGCGGATCGCCGCTGGCGAAAAACAGTATCAGCAAGCTCAGCGCAACCAGCAGGCGGAATATATTAAGCGTGCTGAGGGCCCGCCAGGTGAGATCAGATTGCTCAATAGCACGCGCAGGCCGCGTGTGTTTATCGCCGCTTTTCAGGTCAACTGCAGTCTGTCGCATGAGGGCTCGCCACTGACCATACGGTCGTTGGCGGCAGATTGTAGTGCAATCCGACCAAGGAGGCGCGCTAAGTCGCTGCCAGCCCTGACGAATATCCCTGCAGCGCCGTCTCTGGCCGCGTCCGTTTCAGTCGTCATCATGATGACGCTTTGCGCTTCTGGTGGCTTTGCTCCAAAATACGCCGGAATTTTTGTCTCGCCCTCACGTGGGCACCCATGCGCCGGTCAGGCGCGTTTGAAGACCAGCCATCAAATGAACCTTCACGAATATCAATCGAAGAAACTCTTCGCGGATTTCGGCATTCCGGTACCCAGCGGACATGCCGTGGACAATGCCGACGATGCGGCTGCCGCCGCGGAAAAGCTGGGCGGCAAGCTATGGGTGGTGAAAGCCCAGGTGCATGCAGGCGGTCGCGGCAAAGCCGGCGGCGTCAAACTCGCGCGTTCCAAGGACGAGGTACGAGCTTACGCCAGGGAAATGCTTGGCATGCAGCTGGTGACACATCAATCCGGTCCGGAAGGTCTGCCCGTCAACACGGTCTATATAGAGTCCGGTTCCGAGATCGAGCGCGAGCTGTATCTCAGCATGCTGGTTGATCGCGAAGCACGGCAAGTGGCATTTATCGCCTCGGCAGCGGGCGGCATGGATATCGAGCAGGTCGCGGCCGATACGCCGGAGCAGATTTTCAGCGTCGCCGTGTCGCCGGACACCGGCTTGATGGGCTACCAGGCCCGCCAGCTCGCCTTTGGCCTGGGATTGAACAAGCACCAGCAGCGACAGTTCACTGACTTGATCACGCGTATGTATAAATTGTTCATTGAATGCGACGCCAGTCTTATCGAAGTGAACCCGCTGATCGTTACCAAAGCGGGCGACGTGCTGTCCCTCGATGCGAAAATTAATATCGAAGACAATGCGCTGTACCGGCAAAAGGCACTGACCGAGCTGCGCGATCCCAGTCAGGAAGACGAGAAAGAACGCGAGGCAGCCGAACACGACCTTAACTATGTGTCGCTCGACGGCAATATCGCCTGCATGGTGAACGGTGCCGGCCTCGCTATGGCCACGATGGACCTGATCAAATTGCACGGTGGTGAGCCAGCTAACTTCCTCGACGTAGGCGGTGGTGCGACGAGCGAGCGTGTTGCTGCGGCTTTCAAACTGATTCTTTCCAACAAGAACGTAGCAGCGATCCTCGTCAACATATTCGGCGGCATTGTTCGTTGCGACCTGATTGCCGAGGGCATTATCAGCGCCGTGAAAGAAGTGGGCGTGGAAGTGCCGGTGGTTGTCCGTTTGGAGGGCACCAATGTCGACAAAGGTCGGGCGCTGCTCAAGGCCAGCGGCCTTGCCATTATTACCGCGGACGATTTGACTGACGCGGCGAAGAAAGCAGTCTCTGCAGCGGTGAAGTCATGAGTATTCTGGTCAACAAAAAAAGCAAAATTCTTTGCCAGGGCATCACCGGCAATCAGGGCCAGTTCCACACGGAGCAGTGCATCGACTACGGCACCAAGGTGGTCGGCGGCGTTACCCCGGGTCGCGGCGGTGAAGAAACCCTGGGCTTACCGGTATTCAACACGATGCGCGAAGCAGTGCGGGAAACCGGCGCTGACGTCAGCATGATTTATGTGCCGGCGCCGTTTGCTGCCGATGCCATTCTGGAAGCCGCTGATTCGGGTGTTGAACTCATCGTCTGCATCACGGAAGGTATTCCGGTGCTCGATATGGTCAAAGTGAAATCGGCCCTGCGCAATTACAATTGCCGGCTGATCGGCCCGAACTGCCCCGGCATCATTACGCCGGATGAGTGCAAGATCGGCATCATGCCGGGCTTCATCCACAAGAAAGGCCGCATCGGTGTTGTCTCACGCTCCGGTACGCTGACGTACGAGGCGGTCTACCAGACCACCAACAATGGCCTCGGTCAGAGCACCTGCATTGGTATTGGTGGCGACCCCATACGTGGTATGGATTTCATCGACTGCCTCGAGTTGTTCGAAGCAGATCCGGATACCGACGGCATTGTAATGGTGGGCGAGATTGGTGGCACTGATGAAGAAGCCGCTGCCGAGTTCATTCAGTCAGAGGTCAAGAAGCCTGTCGTTGCGTACATCGCAGGTGTCACCGCACCGGCAGGCAAACGTATGGGTCACGCTGGCGCAATTATCGCCGGTGGCAAAGGCACCGCCGAAGACAAGTACCAGGCTCTCGAAAAAGCGGGGGTCGCAACTGTGCGTTCGCCAGCTGAGCTCGGCAGCAAGATGCTGGAGCTAATTAAGAACTGATACGCGGTTGGCTGGCCGGCGCAAAGCCTGTCAGCCAGCCTTTTGGTCGGCACGCCGACCTGGTTCGTTCGCTTGAGTCGCAACAGACGATGAACAATTCAGTAACTGTGGCGCTCGCGCAGCTCGACCTGGTGGTCGGTGATGTTGCGGGCAATACGGAACGTATTTTCGAGTACGCAGAACGAGCGCGCGAAGATCTCGGCGCCGACATCGTCGCATTCCCGGAACTGAGTATTTGCGGTTATCCTCCAGAGGACCTGCTGTTTCATGCCGGCTTGCGGCGGCGTGTGGAAGCGGCTGTTGAACGCATTCGCACAACAGTCCGCGGTATTCACGTGCTGATCGGCTACCCGGAATTCAAAGACGAGTGCATCTACAACGCCGCCATAGTGTTTCGCGATGGCCAGGTGCTCGCGCGTTACCGCAAGCAGATGTTGCCGAACTACAGCGTGTTCGACGAACAACGCTATTTCCAGGCAGGTACCGAGGCGGCAGTCTTCAAGCTCAACGGCATTCGAATCGGCCTGAATATTTGCGAAGATCTCTGGCGCAAGCAACCTGCAGCGCGCAGTCGGGCGGCCGGTGCTGAGGTGATTCTCGCAATTAACGGCTCGCCTTATGAAGTGCGCAGTCAGCAGAAGCGCGAGAATGTGGTTCGCGAACGCCTAGGCGAGACCGGGATTCCTGCGGTCTATCTGAATATGGTCGGCGGGCAAGATGAGCTGGTGTTTGATGGCGGTTCTTTCGCGATGACAGCTGATGGCGAAGTCTGCTTTCGTGCGCCGGCATTCAGGGAAGGCCTGCATACGGTCACCTTGAAAGCCAACGCAAGCGGCGTGGTGCCGCAAGCAGGCGATATTGTGCCGTTGCTCGGCCCCGAACAAAGCGTTTACGAAGCGCTGGTCACCGGTACCCGGGATTACGTCGAGAAGCACCGCTTTCCTGGTGTCGTCATTGGCTTGTCGGGCGGAATAGATTCCGCATTGATACTAGCAATTGCTTGCGATGCACTAGGTGCGGATCGCGTACGCGCCGTCATGATGCCGTTTCGCTACACCAGTACCATGAGCCAGGAGGATGCTGCGGCGCAGGCAAAGTTGCTTGGCGTGCGTTACGACGTGCTACCGATTGAACCGATCTACGCAGCGACCGTTGGTCAATTGAAAAAGATCTTCGGTGAACGTGAGCCGGACGTAACTGAAGAGAACATTCAGGCCCGCAGTCGTGGTTTGCTGCTGATGGCTATCTCAAACAAGACTGGCCGTATGCTGCTGACCACGGGCAACAAAAGCGAAATGGCGGTGGGTTACGCTACCTTGTATGGCGACATGAACGGCGGCTTTGGGCCGATCAAGGATTGCAGCAAGACCCTGGTCTACAAGTTGGCGCATTATCGCAACTCGGTCAGTCCTGCGATTCCAGAACGAGTCATCACACGACCGCCGTCCGCTGAGTTGCGCCCCAACCAGAAAGACAGTGATTCGTTACCCGACTACAACGTGCTTGACCCGATTCTCGAGGCCTTGATCGAAGAAGACCTGTCGGTCGACGACATCAGCGCGCGCGGATTCGATCGCAAAGTGGTGATACGCGTTCTGGAAATGGTCAAACGCAACGAATACAAACGTCGCCAGGCGCCACCCGGTATTCGTATCAGCACGCGCGCATTTGGCCGTGACTGGCGCTACCCGATAACCTCCCGCTATACCTTTCCGGAATAGCCAGGGCCAGCGAACTAGTCGCCGCTGGGGAAGTTGCTGTTGCGAACCTTGCGAATATCCGCGGCGAGATCGGCCATGCCCAGGCCTTCGTAGGCCTCGATCATGATATCCAGCGTGTCTTTCGAGCTATCAGCGCCATTGTATTCTTCAAGCGAATTCTTGGCGCGATTTAGCGCAGCTACGTAAGCACCCTGGCGTATATAGAAACGCGCCACATTATTTTCATACGCGGCCAGGCGATTCTTCAGGTACACCATCCGCTGTTCTGCATCCGGTGCATACGGGCTTGCCGGATAACGGTCAACAAGGCGCTTTAACAGCGAGAACGCCAGGGTGCCGTCGCGCGGCGGGCGGCGGGTAACGTCGCGCTTAAATGCACGCTCCAGTATTCCGGGGTCGCGTTCGAAATACGCCAACGCTTTGACGTACAACGCATAGTCGACCCGCTCATGTGTCGGGTTTTCCCGCATGAACTGATCGGCAGCATCGATGGCCTGATCCTGCTGACCACTCTTGTAATAGGCGTACATCAGTTCCAGCTGAATCTGCTTGGAAAGATCACTGAACGGAAAGCGCGCCTGCAGGTTCTCGAATATCTGGATAGCGCGTCGATAGTTCTTGGAGCGCATTGATGCCTGCGCCGTATCGTAGGCGCGCGAGATATTATTGATCAGTGTGTCGTCCCGCTCGTCCTTGCCGGCACAGCCAGACAGCAGCAGGCCGGCGATCGCGGCGGCCAGCGCCAGGCGGACAAATCGGCCGGACGTCGGGCGAATAACAAACGATGGAAAACGACTCATTTATGCAGAAACCTGTGCTGTGACGACCGCCGTGCAGGCGACCGGGCGCTCAAAAGCGGCGAGTATACCGTAAACTCTGCGGATTCCGGCCCGGAGGCGCAATTGCCACATGAACGAACCCCAAATCCAGACCATACCGTTTGATCTGGCCGGTCGACGGTTAGACCAGGCACTGGCGCAGATGTTTCCCGAGTACTCTCGCAGCCGCCTGACGCAATGGCTCAAGAAAGGCCACGTCACCGTGGATGGCGAAGCCCGCCGGCCCCGGGATACCGTCATTGGCGGGGAGTCCGTGCAGCTCACGCCAGTTGCCGAGCCCGCAGTCACCAGCAAGGCTGAGCCGCTGGAGCTGGATGTGGTGTTCGAGGACGCCGACCTCCTGGTCATTAACAAGCCCGCTGGACTTGTCGTCCACCCGGGCGCCGGCAATCTGCACGGCACCCTGATGAATGGCCTGCTGCACCATGCTGCCGGGCTCGTTGACCTGCCGCGCGCCGGTATTGTGCATCGCCTCGACAAGGACACCAGCGGCTTGCTACTGGTGGGTAAGACACTGACCGCGCATACGGCGCTGACCCGCATGCTGGCCGAGCGTGAAATCGATCGTCATTACGAGGCGGTCTGCAATGGTGTGCTGACCGCTGGTGGCAGCGTTGATGCGCCGATCAAGCGGCACCCGGTGGATCGCTTGCGCATGAGCGTGCAGTCAGATGGCAAGCCGGCGGTCACCCATTTCCGGGTCATCGAACGCTTTGCGGCGCACACCTATATAAGCGTGAAACTTGAAACAGGCCGGACCCACCAGATTCGCGTGCACATGGCGCACCGGCGTCACCAGTTGGTAGGGGACCAGGTCTACGGCGGTCGGCTGGCATTGCCGCGCGGTGGCGACGAAGCCCTGGCCGACGTCTTGCGGGGGTTCCGGCGTCAGGCGTTGTGCGCAACCCGACTGGTTTTCAAGCACCCGGTCAACAGCGAAGAGCTTGAATTCAAGGTAGCGGTACCGGAGGACTTTACGCTGTTGCTGACAGCACTTCGTCGACATGCCGCCGCGATGCGCAGCGATGACTGATTGGCTGCGCGCCGACTGGCCGGCACCAGCCAACGTGCTGGCCGGTAGCACCTTGCGCTCCGGTGGCGTGAGCGCCGGGCCTTATGAGTCGATGAATCTTGGCATGCATGTCGATGACAATCCGCTCGCCGTTACCGAGAATCGCCGGAGAATTCGCGAGCTTTGCCGTTTGCCTGCGGAACCGCAATGGCTACAACAAGTGCACGGTACAGCCGTCGCAAGCATGCCGAACCCGCAACAGAATCCGGAGGCGGACGCCGCCGTCACGGACGAGGCGGGCGTCGTCTGCGCTGTGCTGACGGCTGATTGCCTGCCGGTGCTGTTTGCGCGCACTGATGGCGCCGCTGTCGGTGCAGCCCATGCTGGCTGGCGCGGGCTGCTGGCTGGCGTTCTGGAAGCAGCGGTTGCGCCCCTTGGCCAGCCGGAGGAGCTACTCGCCTGGTTCGGTCCTGCGATTTCACAAGCGGCGTTCGAGGTGGGCACAGAGGTCCGCGATGCGTACGTAGCGCACGACAGCGCGGCAGCGGCCTGTTTCGTACCCAATGATCACGGTCGCTGGCAGGCCGACCTTTACCAGCTGGCACGCCAGCGGCTTCAGTATATTGGCGTGACCAAGCTGTATGGCGGCGGGCGTTGTACGTTCGCCGAGCGAGACACATTTTATTCCTATCGTCGTGACGGCCCGTGTGGGCGTATGGCGAGCTTCATCATGCGCCGGCCCTGAGGCGAGGGCAGCGAAAGGCAGGGTTGCACAATCGGCGCATTGAGCGTGTCGCGCGGGACTTCCAACAAGCAAAGTCACGCGCCCTCGCTTTCAGTATGTGAGGCCGGCATCTGGCCAGCGCAACAATAATCAGCCGCATGCTTGAAAAGTGCGTTCGCGCCGCAATTTATGAGCGAGTTCTGAATGTTCACCAAGGGTATCCGTTATGCGAATGGACAAACTGACCAGCAAATTCCAGATGGCGTTATCCGACGCGCAGTCGCTGGCTGTTGGCCAGGACCACCAGTTCATTGAACCGGTGCATGTGATGATTGCGCTGCTGGACCAGCAGGGTGGTTCGGTGCGTGGCTTGCTGACCAAAGCGGGCGCTAACGTTAATCTGCTGCGCTCGCAACTCGGCGATGCGCTCGACCGATTGCCGAAAGTTGAAGGTTCGGATGGCGAGGTGCACCTCAGCAATGACACCGGCAAGCTGCTGAATATCACCGACAAGCTCGCACAAAAGCGCAACGACCAGTTCATCTCCAGCGAGCTGTTTTTGCTCGCGGCGCTCGACGACAAATCACCGCTGGCGAAGATCCTGCAACAGGCGGGCGCTATTCGCGGCGCTGTTGAGCGATCGATCGACGAACTGCGCGGTGGCCAGCAAGTTAACGACCAGAATGCCGAAGACACGCGCCAGGCACTGGACAAGTACACGATCGACCTGACCGAGCGCGCGGAGCAGGGCAAGCTTGATCCGATTATCGGTCGCGATGAAGAAATTCGCCGCACCATTCAGATTCTGCAACGCCGCACCAAGAACAACCCGGTGTTGATCGGCGAACCCGGTGTCGGCAAGACTGCGATCATCGAAGGCCTCGCCCAGCGCATCGTCAATAACGAAATACCGGAAGGCTTGCGCAACAAACGCATCCTGTCGCTGGACATGGGCTCGCTCATTGCTGGCGCCAAGTTTCGCGGCGAGTTCGAAGAGCGCCTGAAGGCAGTGCTGAGTGATCTCGCGAAGCAGGAAGGCCAGGTCATTCTGTTCATCGACGAGTTGCACACGGTGGTCGGCGCGGGCAAGGCCGAAGGCTCGATGGATGCGGGCAACATGCTGAAACCGGCGCTCGCGCGCGGCGAACTGCATTGCGTAGGTGCCACGACCCTTGATGAGTACAGAAAGTACCTTGAGAAAGACGCCGCGCTTGAGCGTCGCTTTCAGAAAGTGCTGGTGCAAGAGCCGACCGTGGAAGACACGATCGCCATCCTGCGCGGGCTCAAAGAACGTTACGAAGTGCATCACGGCGTTGAGATCACGGACCCCGCTATCGTTGCGGCCGCCACACTTTCGCATCGCTATATCAGTGACCGGAAATTGCCGGACAAGGCGATCGACCTGATCGACGAGGCAGCGTCGCGTATACGCATCGAGATCGACTCCAAGCCGGAAGCGATGGATCGCCTCGAGCGGCGCATCATTCAGCTCAAGATCGAGCGCGAAGCGTTGAAAAAGGAATCCGATGATGCTTCGCGCAAGCGTCTCGATGACCTCGAAACGCAGCTTGCCGATCTTGAAAAGCAGTTCTCGGACCTCGAAGAAATCTGGAAATCCGAGAAAGCGGCCATGCAAGGCACGACCCACGTTAAAGAAGAGATCGAGCGTGCCCGGCAGGAGCTGGAAACCGCACACCGCGCGGGCGATCTGGCGCGCATGTCGGAGCTGCAATACGGTCGTATCCCGGAACTCGAGAAGCAGCTTGAGACGGCATCCAAGGCGGAAGGCCAGGAGACTACGCTGTTACGCAACAACGTGACCGAAGAAGAGGTCGCAGAAATTGTGTCGCGCTGGACCGGCATACCGGTTTCGAAGATGCTCGAAGGCGAGAAGGAAAAACTCCTGCAGATGGAAGACGCTGTGCAGGAACGGGTTATTGGCCAGACAGAGGCAGTCACCGCAGTTGCGAACGCGATTCGTCGTTCTCGTGCCGGCTTGTCGGATCCGAAACGGCCGATAGGCTCCTTCATGTTCCTTGGCCCAACTGGCGTCGGTAAGACCGAACTGACCAAAGCGCTGGCCAACTTCATGTTCGACACGGACGATGCAATGGTGCGCATCGACATGTCGGAATTCATGGAGAAGCATTCGGTTGCGCGCCTGATCGGTGCGCCGCCGGGCTATGTTGGCTACGAAGAAGGCGGCTACCTGACGGAAGCCGTGCGCCGTCGCCCGTACTCAGTGATTCTGCTGGACGAAGTTGAGAAAGCACATCCCGATGTATTCAACGTGTTGTTGCAGGTGCTGGATGATGGCCGATTGACGGATGGCCAGGGCCGCACCGTAGATTTCCGCAACACGGTGATCGTGATGACCTCGAATCTTGGTTCACAAATGATCCAGGAACTGTCCGGTGACGAGAACTATGAGGAAATGAAGACGGCTGTCATGGAGGTGGTGAGCCAGCACTTTCGGCCGGAGTTCATTAACCGTGTCGACGATGTTGTTGTGTTCCACCCGCTGGGTCGCGAGCACATCCGCCGGATCGTGGATATCCAGCTGAGCTACCTGCAGCAGCGCCTTGCTGACCGAGATATGCGCGTTACCCTGACGGACGCCGCCCGCGACAGCCTCGCCGAGGCCGGCTTCGATCCGGTGTACGGTGCTCGGCCGCTGAAGCGTGCAATCCAGCAACAGGTAGAGAATCCGCTGGCGCAGCAGATCCTGCAGGGTCGCTTCAAGCCAGGCGACACGATCGAGATCGGGGTCAGCGATGGCGGTCCGCAAATGCTGGAGTTCCAGAATGCGGCCTGATGCTTCTATAATCGCAGCCGCCGGCGCAACTCTGTGCCGGCTTTGCCCTGTACGGAGATAATGCGTGCCGATTTACGAGTATGCCTGCAAGAGTTGTGCGCACACGTTCGATGCGTTGCAGAAAATGAGTGAGGATCCACTGGTGGATTGCCCGGAGTGCAGCAAGCCGGAATTAAAGAAACTGATTTCAGCTCCGAACTTTCGCCTCAAAGGCGGCGGTTGGTACGAGACCGACTTCAAAAAAGACGGCCAGCGCAACGTGCACAAGAGCGAGAATGAGTCGGCGAAAAGTACGACGGCGGGCGACAGCAAGCCATCCGGCGACAGCAAGGCGACCAGCGATAGCAAACCGTCAGGCGACAGCAAGTCTTCCAGCGATAGCAAGTCGTCCAGCGAAACGAAGAGTACAAGCTCGTCAGACAGCAAGACCGCAAGCAAAGCCGCCAACGACTGATGTCCGATCCCCGGGCCAGGTACCGTTTATGAAAAACCTGCGTCGTTATTTTGTGGCGGGCCTGCTGGTGTGGTTGCCGCTCGCTATCACCTTTTTTCTGCTGCGTTTTGTCATTGGCGTAATGGACAAGACGCTCAACTTGCTGCCGGCGCAATATCACCCTGATCAGTGGCTGCCGTACGGCGGGCCCGGCGTAGGCTTGGTATTGACGGTGCTGCTGGTGCTGGTCACCGGCGTTCTGGCGGCAAACTTTATTGGCCGCGGCATGGTCAATGTCTGGGAATCGCTGTTGCAACGCATTCCAATCGTGCGCTCGATTTACATGTCATCAAAGAATTTCGCTGAAGTGGTGTTTTCACCATCGGGGCAGTCATTTAAAAAAGTGATGATGGTCGAGTATCCGCGCAAGGGCATTTACAGCCTGGCGTTCCAGACCGGCACCAGCCTGGGTGAGATACAGGGGCGCACAGGCGTTGAGGTTGTGTGCTGCTTTGTGCCGACCACGCCGAATCCGACCTCGGGATTCATTATCGTGGTGCCGAAGGAAGACGCTATCGAACTCGATATGCAAATCGACGAGGCGCTGAGAATGATTATCTCCCTCGGCGTAGTGGTGCCGACCTGGCGGGGCGGCCCGACAGGCGAGCTGCCGCTGGACATGCCTGCCGAGCCCGTTGCGAAGACTTCAGAAAAAGACTGAATCCGGGTATTGCCTTTGAAATGCGCGTGCCAGTCAATGCGGCGTCGTTGATAATAGTCTCTCCAAGCTTTGTCCTTTCAGCTTTTTGCGGTTGCCATGCAAATGCGCGGTCTGCAGAGCCCTACAGCCGAATACCGACAATAGATTGATTCTGAGCAACTTCCAGCGTTCCGCAGCCTTGCGAAGCCGGGCAGCAGGCCGTACCATTCCGCCTCTTTTTTCCGCGCTTTACGCGCGAATTTCCCGGAACACACCATGCGTAGCCATTATTGCGGAAAGGTTGATGAATCGCTGATCGGACAGGACGTCACGGTCGCCGGCTGGGTACACCGCCGGCGCGACCACGGTGGCGTCATATTCGTCGATCTGCGTGACCGCGAGGGCCTGTTGCAGGTCGTGTTTGATCCGGACAGCCCGGAGATGTTCGCCGAGGCTGAGCGCATTCGCGGAGAGTACGTGTTGCTGGTCAAAGGCCTCGTCCGCGACCGTCCCCAGGGCACCGTTAATCCGAACATGCCAACCGGCAAAGTTGAGCTGCTGTGTCGTGAACTTACAACCTTGAACGACGCAGAGACCCCGCCGTTTCATCACGACGAGCAGGCAAACGAAGAGCTGCGCCTGAAGTACCGCTACCTCGACTTGCGTCGCGAGCCGATGCTGAACAACCTGCGTTTGCGTCACAAAGTGACGCGCGCGATGCGCAACTTTCTTGATGACAACGGCTACATTGACGTGGAAACGCCGATGCTGACGCGCGCAACGCCGGAAGGCGCTCGCGACTACATCGTGCCAAGCCGCACGCATCCCGGTAAGTTCTTCGCGTTGCCGCAGTCACCGCAGATATTCAAGCAGCTGCTGATGATGTCGGGACTGGATCGCTACTACCAGATCGTGCGCTGCTTCCGTGATGAAGATCTGCGTGCCGATCGCCAACCGGAATTCACCCAGCTCGATATCGAAATGAGTTTCGTGGATGAAGCGGCGGTAATTGAGCAAATGGAAGGCCTGGTACGCAAATTGTTCCAGGACGCCATGGATATCGAGTTGCCAGCGCCGTTTCCGCGGATGCCTTACGCGGAAGCGATGCAGCGATACGGTTCGGACAAGCCGGACCTGCGTATCGACCTTGAGCTGATCGAAGTATCCGACCTGATGGGCTCGGTGGAATTCAAGGTGTTCGCGGGCCCTGCGAAAGACGAAGAAGGCCGCGTTGCCGCGTTGTGTGTACCGGGCGGTGCATCATTGAGCCGCAAAGAAATCGACGAGTACACAGCATACGTCGGTCGCTATGGCGCGAAAGGACTTGCGTACATCAAAGTCAACGAAACTGCGAAGGGCCGCGATGGCCTGCAATCGCCGATACTTAAATTCCTGCCGGACGATGCCGTCGATGGCATCATGCAACGCACGGGTGCTACCGACGGCG
>JBBKWB010000013.1:0-3248 GCA_037968755.1 Woeseia sp. | reverse complement strand
GATGCGTGCCGGTGATGCGATCTTGTTCTGCGGCGGTGAACGAGTCGCGCCGCACGGCGTTCAGGGACTTTACCCGAGCTTTGACATCACGCCGCCGGAACTGGTCAGTGCGATTGTCACTGACCGCGGTGTCTTTGATCCATCCACGATTAGCACGTACATCGATGCTGAGCCCTTTGTCAGCAATGCAATTCTGTAAATTTTGCGAACCGCATAAAGGACGTTTTTTATGACAGCAGTGTGGCCCGACAGAGCCGGACTACCCGATCCCAACCTTCCGGAACGCGCAGCGTTCAGGGCAGTGAGATGTTTGCCCGGCGAAATTGCGCCCAATGTATTGGTGCCCGGTGATCCGGCGCGTGCGGCACGAATTGCCAGCGAGTGGCTGACGGACGCAAAGCTGGTCATGGTCCAGAGAGAATTTCATTCCTACACGGGGGAATACGAAGGCGTGCCGGTTTCAGTGATATCAACCGGCGTCGGAAGCCCGGGTGCCGCAATGGTCATGCAGGACCTGGCTAAGCTCGGTTGCGATGTGGTTGTTCGTGTGGGCACGGCAGGATCCTGCGTCGCAGAAGTGAAACCGGGCGACAACGTGATCGGAACAGCGGCGGTCAGAGATGAGGGTTTAACGCGGAAGTTTATTCCGGAAATTTATCCGGCAGTGGCCAATCTCGAAGTAACGAATGCGCTCTGCAACGCTGCGGCACAACAGGCAACACAATTTCATACGGGTGTGGTCCACACCTCGGATTCCTTTCGCAGCCCGGCGCTGGAGGAAGACATTAATATTTCAATTTATGCGGGCGTTCTGGCTTTCGAAATGGAGGCTGCTACTGTGCTAATGATGGCCTCCCTGAACAAGATGAGAGCCGGCTGCATTTTCAGTATCGATGGCTACGTGGCCAACGTTGCAGGCGGTAACGTTGTACCAGACGTTGACGCCAGAAATCGCGGCATCAAGAGCGCAATTCGCTCATCTTTGGATGCGATTGTGAGCCTGGCAAAAACATGACGATCCTCCTGGAAGAACAACGGCTGCAAGTGGCAAGGACGGCCCTGGCGTTGTTGCGAACGGGGCTGGTCGTTAATACCTCGGGCAACGTCAGCATGCGGGTTGATGATTGCGTAGTTATTACACCGAGTGGCTGCGACTACGAAGAACTTACCGCGGCAGACATCGTGGTGCTTGATCTTGACGGCAATCCGGTTGAAGGGGATCTGCTTCCGTCATCGGAAACGCCGCTGCATTTGTCAGTTTACGCATCTGATGATGGTATCCGTTCAATCGTTCACACACATTCGGTTTACGCAACGGCCGTGTCCACCTTGGTCAGCGAGTTGCCAGCCGTGCATTACCAGATAGCGGATCTTGGCGGGCCGGTACCGGTTGCGCCTTACGCGACTTTTGGTACGGACGAGCTGGCCGCGTCAGTGACCGCCGCTTTACGAGGGCGAACTGCTGCACTGATGCAAAACCATGGTGGCGTCACGGTCGCCGATACCGTGAAACAGGCACTGGCCCGATCGGTCACGCTCGAATGGTTATCGCGTGTATACCTGATCGCTTTACAGTCTGGTTCGCCGTCCCTGATTGACGACGAAGAGCTGGCAAGAGTTAAGAAGCAACAACAGAAGTTCGGCGCAGAACAGAGAGGGCGTCTGGCTGCACGGCCGACCACAAGTTGCTGCGGTAGCGATGAGTCTTAAACAAGCGACCGACATTAGTCGAAATATCTGATTGGTATCGGGAACGCGTTACTGGATTTATATCCGGAGTCTTTCAACTCGCGCCGACAACCTGCAGCGACAGATCGGCATATCCAGCCTTGTCGGCTGATTTGAGGCTTGCTTTGACCCAAATGCAGCCGATGGCCGCCGAACGGCGAGTGTCCGCTTAACCCCAATACCGGTCATTCAGATGCTAGTATTTAGACGGTTTTGAGCGGCCGCTGTTGACCCAAAGCAGACGGTCGTGGAAGCGACAGGTTTGGGTCAAGAATATCTAATTGTCTGTAATTTACAGACTCTCTGGTCGGACGACTTAGTGTGAGGAGTTGGAATGCGCTTTGTGCTGTTTATGGCCTCGGTTTTTCTGGCAAGTTGTGCTTCGACCGATCGACTTCCTAATCGTGACGCAAACATTACGGTGTTGTCGTGGAACATCTCCGGCAACGCTTTCGCCACTCATCCTTCTGATTTCCAGGCACTGCTTCGATATGCCGAACCCGATATTGTGCTGCTTGATGAAGTAGATCCCACGAAGACGGATGTCGAGCAGCTGCACGCTGCATTGCCATCCAGCATGTCAGGCAATGTCCAAGAGTTGATCAATAGCGAATGGCACATAAGCTTTGGTGAGAGTGGTGGTCGCCAGAGAGGAGTCATTGCTAGCCGAAAGCCACTCGAAGAGCTTCAGGAGTTCTCAGGAGTAGTTCCTTACACTGACGAAGCGCGACGTATGATCGTTCAACAGATGCCGGCCGAGAAACGATCACAGTACAGCTCGTATTTAGACAATGGTATTGCGGTGAATGGGGCCGTTATCTTGATAGGCGGCCGGCGGCTGCTTGTTGTCATCACCGATCTTGAATGCTGCGGCGACGATCCTGCGAGTTGGGAGGAATTAAAGCGTCGGGAGGAAGCGAAGGAAATCCGGAGGCTGATACGTCAGGTTATCGCTCGTACACCCGTCGATGCGATCGTTCTGGCCGGCGATTTCAATCTTGTGAGCACACCGGTTCCGCTGGTGCTGATGACAGGCCCCTACGACAGGCCTCATTCGGGATTGGTCGCCGCGGACCTGAACCACAGGGACGGACTGGCGACGTGGACATGGGACGGGCGCGGCACGCCTTTTCCATCACGAATGCTGGACTATCAACTTTACAGTCCAAATGCGATTGGTGTAGCGCAGGGCGTCATTCTCGATAGTGAAGATCTGGGCCCCGAAGAATTGGCTGCTCATGATCTTGAGAGCGATATGTCAATTAGACTCTCCAATCACCGCCCACTGGTCGTCGAATATGTATGGCACTGAAGATACCGCACGGCTGAACCATTTAAATATCGACGCTCGAAACAGCAGCCGCGGATGATCCAAATTTGTCGCTAATGACCGGCTGTTACTTCGTCCCGCCCTAGTTTAGTGGACACCTTTAAATGTGCACAATAGTGTGCGAGGAGGTGTCGTATGCCAAAGAAAAAGTATCGACGGTATAGCCCCGAGTTCAAGCGTCACGCATTGA
>JBBKWB010000012.1:0-16009 GCA_037968755.1 Woeseia sp. | reverse complement strand
GTACAGCGATCATACGAGTGACTTGTTGCGAGCACTTTTCGCAGTTTTTGCTTCCTGCGCCCAAAAAAAAGCCGGCTGCAATTCAGCAGCCGGCTTGTTCTCCGAGATGAATCAGGCTTGACGAGTAGCTTTGCCGATATTGCCGAGCGCTTTTTCAAGCAACTTACGTGAGGTTGCAAGATTCATGCGCATGCGGCCACTGCCGCCGATGCCGTAGCGATAGCCTTCGTTGACCTGCACGCCAGCATTTTCAACCAGGAACTTCTCAATCATGTGCTCCGCCTGTAGCTCCGGCATGGACGATTCACGTTTCATGTTGGCATCTGCGGCCAGTTTCTCGGCATCAATCTTGTCGCGCAAGGAATTGACGTCAAGCCAGGCAAGGTAGGTGCCTTCCGGCTTGTCGAATTTCACATGCGGCACGTTCTTCTTGATGTAATCCACCGCGAAATTCATGTTGCCATCAATATAATCGACTACCTGGTCCAGCCAGTCTTCCGCATCGTTGTAGGCAACTTCGGAGGCGATGATGCCCAACGTATTAACCGTCTGTTCGTGGCCGGTATCCTTGATGCGCTGGATGTAGTCAGCGTTTTGCGAAAACATGTAAGCGCACTTAGTCGCGGCCAGATTGAAAGACTTGCTCGTTGATTTGAAAGTAATGCTGTTGCGCACCACTGCTTCGTTGTCGAGCGCTTCAAACGGCGTGTACTTCTGGCCCTTGGTAACGAAGTCGCAGTGAATTTCATCCGAGAACACAACAACGCGTCGGCGCTCGCAGATTTCACCCAAGGTCATGAGGTCGTCACGTGACCAGCAATTGCCCGTCGGGTTCTGCGGGTTACATAGAATCAGCACATTGGTGTCGTGATCGATGCGGCGTTCGAGATCCTCGAAGTCCATCTCGTATTTGCCATTCCTTAGTTTCATCGGACTTTCATCAGGAATGCAGTGCGAGCGGCTAATGGTTGAATAGAAGGCGCTATAGGTTGGCGTCTGTACAATAACTTTGCTCCCCGGGGGGGCGAAAGCTCGCAGGGCACTGTGAATAGCGGGATTGACGCCGGTCGCGGTCAGTAGCAGATCCGGGTTTATCTCCGTGCCGTAACGTCGCTTGTTCCAGTCAATCATCGATTGCTTGAAGGAAGGCGGCACGTTCATGTAACCCCAATTCTCGTGCTGCAATCGCTTTGCCAGAGCTTCTGTAATAACGGGGGCGGTGCGAAAGTCCATATCGGCAATGCCCATGGGCACGACAATATTTTCCTTGCCGAACGTGTCGATCTGCTTGTCCCACTTGTAGCAGTCAGTACCGACGCGATCGTAGACTTCGTCAAAGTCGTATTTGCCATTGCGTTTTTTCGCGCCGCCTGGCGCAGCAGCTGCTGTCGTTGCAGCTCCGCCTGATGCGGCCGCAAGTGCAGTCAGGCTAGCGCTTTTAAGAAAAGCCCGTCGATTGAATCCCTGGTGTCCTGCCATTCGATGTTCCCCCCATAGAATGCTTGAGTAACTATTGCAGCATGCTTCCGGTCATCGCGGTTTTTAGTCGTTATGTCTGTAACGAGAACAGGCATGCAACTGCCGCGATTCGTTGAGCACAAACAGCATAGTCTTTGCTGACGATGGGGGCAAAGGTTGACGCGCGTGCAGCGCCGTCAAAACGGGGCTTTTAATGTTTCAGGTGATACGCTCGCGCCGAATGCTCCATAGATGCCTTGCCTGTGCGGGCAGGCGCTTTGTCCGGGATGCAGTGTACTGCGGCGGTGCGGCCGCGCACGGGACAGGATCTAGCGTTTGCGCGGTTCAACCATGATCTTGTTGAGCGCATCGTCCGCGTGCTCCAGGGCCGTGTCGCCGGCGGGATAGCGGCTTAACGACAATATATACGCGAGTATGTCCACGTACTCATCCTGGGGCAGGGAGGCAGGATTACTTTCCGGCATGGACGTGCTCATGATCAAGTAGAGCATCGCTAATGGCTGGCCTTCCCAGCGCTTTAATACCGGGCGGAAATACTTCTTGTCGTGACAAGTCAGGCAGTGCGTCGCATACAGCGCTTCACCTGCCTCTGCCTGCGCTTCCGTGTAAACACCGTCGGCGATACTTTGCCCGTCAGCATAGGCAATATCGGTAAGACCGAAAGAGAGTAACAACAGCAGGCGAAAAACAGATGACATGGTGATTCCTGGCGATTAAGGGACTACGCAACTTGTTAAGCATATTGCTGCCAGTGAGACAGCCCTGGCAGTGCGGTGTTCCGTCAAAAAAAAGGCCCCGGGTTTTCCCGGGGCCTCTAGTTTACACGACTCTGCGCGGCTAGAAGTCAGCCAGTGCCATTGCAGTCAGGCGCGGACCGGTCTGCAACATAATGTACTGCTTGCCTTCGTGGACGTAAGTCATCATGCCGTAGGAGCTGCGCTCCGGGACTTCGACCTTGCCCAGCTGCTTGCCGGTTTTCTTGTCGATGGCATACAGGTACGGCGTGCCATCGCTGCCGTCGCCGGCATAAATGAGCATGGTGCTGGTGACGGTCATTGGCGCTGCACGGCCGGTTCCGGTGTTCGGAATATCCATACCCTGAAGGTCCGGATGATTCAAAACGATTTCCGGTGTTTCACCGACCGGGATGTACCAGAGCGTGTCACCGGTGTTCATGTCGATAGCGGTGATGCGGCTGTAAGGCGGCTTGAACATGTTCAGGCCATCAGGACCGCGTACACCGAAGCCACTCAATACAGCGTAGTCAGCAATCGTCGTACCGGTTGGCTCTTCCAGGATCGCATCACGTTCAGCACCCGGCGCGATGATGCGGGTTGTGCAGTGCTTGCGTGAAGTGACGTAAAGAATGCCAGTGGTCGGGTCTGCCGCGGCTGGGCCATCGATATTCACACCACCGATGTCACCCGGACACCACAGCGCGGCTTTGTAGCCTTCGTCATTGTCGCGATGCAATGGCGGCTGGAACAGCGGTCCGGTGTCGTAATCCTTGAGGATCTCAATCATCTGCGCGCGCAGTTCTGGCGTGAAGTCGATCAGGTCGTCGTCCGTCAGGCCCTGAATGTCAAACGGTGCCGGCTTGGTCGGGAACGGCTGGGTTTTGGCCAGCTTTTCTCCCGGGATCTTCGATACCGGTACCGGGCGCTCTTCGATCGGCCAGAGCGGCTCGCCGGTCACGCGGTTGAACGCGTAAGTAAACGACTGCTTGGTTACCTGCGCGACAATCGGCACGGTCTTGCCGTTCATCTGCACATCCAGCAAAACGGGCGCAGTCGGCGTGTCGTAGTTCCAGATGTCGTGCTGAACCATCTGGAAATGCCACAATCGTTTACCGGTCTTGACGTCAAGCGCAATCAGGCTGGTCGAGAACAGGTTGTCGCCGGGTCGGAAGCCACCGTAGAAGTCGACGGTTGCGCCATTGGTAGGCACGTAGACAATGCCACGCTCCTGATCGGCAGACAGCGGAGCCCAGGACGAGATGTCGCCGGTCCACTTCCAGGCATCGTTTTCCCAGGTCTCATGACCGAACTCGCCGGGACCTGGTAGCACGTTGAACTTCCAGAGGAACTTGCCGGTCTTGGCATCGTAACCAAGGATGTCGCCCGGAATATTCTCGACGCGTGACTGGTTGTAGCCCTGTTCATGCGAATTGCCGACAACAATCACGCCGTTGACAACAATCGGTGGCGCCGAAGCAGTGATGTAACCTTTTTCAAGTGGCACACCGTCGTACGGTGTGTACTCATGGCCGAGGTCAGCGACCATGTCGACGACGCCCGTCTTTGGGAAGCCGTC
Source organism: Woeseia sp. (assembly GCA_037968755.1). Lineage (GTDB taxonomy): Bacteria > Pseudomonadota > Gammaproteobacteria > Steroidobacterales > Woeseiaceae > Woeseia. Next base: position 12,217 of record JBBKWB010000012.1, on the reverse strand, counting down.
AATCTTAACCGGTTTGCCGAAACCCTTGAGGGGTTCACCGGTCTTCGCATCGAGCGCAGTCAGGAAAAACGCGGGCGATGAAATATAGATTACGCCACGACCATTCACCTTGCCGTAGGCGATGCCCTTGCCGTAGTCCTTGCGCATCGAGTACTCGTAGCGCCTCGTATTCGGTTCGCGGTAAGACCAGACGGTTTCACCGGTCTTGGGATCAATTGCGACTACGTGTCGACGCGGTCCGGCAACGGTGTACAACAGGCCGTCGATGTAACTCGGTGTGGAGCGACCGCTGGCGGCATTGAAGCTGGCACCGTCCCAGATCCACGCTTCTTCGAGATCCGCAAAGTTGTCGGCATTGACTTCATCCGCCGGTGAATAGCGGGTATGAGCTGAATCGCCGCCAAGATAATGCCACTCACCGTCTTTAGTACCCGGTGCGTCCGCGGCAACTGCAAACGACGCGAGCGTACAAGCTGCGACTGCACTCAGCAGACGAGCTCCGCTCGACAACTTAGGTCCTGCTTTCATAACTGATCCCCCCGCCAAGTGCTCGCGTCCTGGAACGTCGGCGGTCTCTGCGCGCGACTGACTACGGGTACTTAGCTGAATTAATGGTTAACTGGAGACAATGCGAGGCCGAAGCATACCGCAGGGCAAATAGCAGGAAAACCAATTCATCTGAAAGTGATCAGATAGCCCGCGTCCTGATGGGCCCGCTTGGTAAACGCACGCAACACGAAAAAAAAACGCCGGACTAGCCGGCGTTTCGGTAACTAAGTCCTGCGCGGTTAATTCGCACAGGACAGAAGGGATGGCGGGCTGGTCAGGCGCTGGTGGGACCGTTAATCAACGCATCACGGGTTAGCGCGACGACGAGGTCGGCCTCTTCCTCGCTCATCAGGAACGATGGCGTGTAACGCAACGAATTGGTGCCGCCGTGAATCACGCCCAAACCCTGTTTGCGCAAATACTCCTCAGTACTGTTAGCGCCGTAACACTTGAACCTTGGGTGCAGTTCGCAGCTCAGCAGCAAGCCGGTACCCTGGATTTTGCTGATGGCGTCACCGAGTTCCTCTTTGAGCTTGCCAAAGCTGGCGAGTAACTGTTTCCCGCGGGCACGAATATTCTCGCGAACTTCGGGAGTGATGTGCTCCAGCACCGATACCGCGACATCCAGTGCGCGCGGATTGCTGGTCATCGTATTGCCGTAGACGCCTTGCCGGTACATCGTTGCAGCGCGACCCGACATGGCCAGTACGGACAGCGGATATTGCCCTGCATTAAGTGCTTTCGAGTAGGTTTCCATGTCGGGCGGTGGCAGTTTGTTGAAGCCGGGATAATCGACAATTGACAACACGCCATGTGCCCGCAGACCTGCCTGGATAGAGTCCACCATGAACAGCGTGCCATGTGCTTCGGTTAGTTCGCGTGCGCGCATGAAGAATTCCGGCGTAATACTTTGGCCCGGATTGCCTTCACCCATGACCGGTTCCATGTAGAACGCTTCGATAAACACATTGTCTTCGTCGGCCGCCGCGAATACCGCTTCGAGTTGGGAGATGTTGTTGGGTTCGACGGTTAGCAGGTAGTCGCCATCCACCTGGAACGAGGCCAGGTGCTTGCGATAGTTTTTCAGAGTGGAATCCGAGAACCGCGCCGGGCGATCAGTGCGTCCGTGAAAGCTGCCTTTCAGGGTCAGCCCGCGAATGCTGCGGCCTTCGTAACGTGCGCCCGGGTCCGTCAGATCTTTCGCGTTGATGTCGGCCAGGCGAGAGGCAACCGAAACCGATTCCGAGCCGCTGTTGAGGCACAGGAAGCGATCGAAGGGTGTGCCGTTTTCGCGGGTGTGGCCAATTTCCTTACGCAAATGCCGGATGAATACCATCTGGTTGATACTCGGCGTCATGATATTGGCCATCACGTGCGGCTGGCTCATGGCGTCGATTACGGACTCCGGTACATGACCGAGACCGAGCATTCCGTAGCCACCGCAGTCGTAAATGACAGCGCCTTTGAGGGATACAATCCAGGGGCCTTGTGCGGCTGCTGCTACGTAAGGGTTCACCGCATCGGCCGCATAGAAATTAATGATGCCGTCCTGAACGCGCTGCATTTGCGCGGCTTCATCCAGCGCAAGCAGGTCCGGCTCGGAGTCACAAAGATCCTGGTAGACCGAATAGGCGCGCTCAATCGCAGTAGCCAGCACGCCGTCGTCGGCGAGGAACTGCCGGATGACGTCATCGCTAACCCCGCTGGTGAGCGCCTTGCCGCCTGCGGCACGCATTTCTCCCAGATGGGATAAATGGATTTCGATATCGACAACTTGAGCTGGCTGGGCCATACGGACTCCTGAACTACACGGTTTTGCTGATTGAGCGAACCGTATATATTAGCAAACCCGCCGGGGGGCCTGCTTGGCCAGATGATCGATTTTTGAAGCTACACAGCGGACAGGCCCGGCGCAGAAAGCCAGCAGACTGTGCCCCAGCCTGCCAGGCCACGATTGACGGGCCCAAAAGCTCGCCGTCTCTTTCTGTTCGGGCAGAAGGCCTGGGAAGCCTGCAGCCGCCCTTATCGGCGTTGACCCGGCAGGTGCTGCGCGAATGGCCCCGAATCAAAGCTTATGTCACCTCGGCCGCGGTACTTACAGGTTCGCGCGAAATCGGTCGATCCGGCCTCGATTTCGCCGCCGCCGCCCGCCTGGCGCCGGCGATCAGGAAACCGCCACAATGCGCGTCGGCCGCCACGCCGCGGTGCTACATATGGGCCTTAGCGAGCGGCTTGAGCGTTTCTGTCTGATACAGCACCGAAGCGGCTCGGTAACTGAGACCTGGGTCGTTGTGCGCCTCGTCTGGACCGATACTCTGGTGAGTCCGGGCATATCGCGCCGGGAATATTGCCGGCCGTGGCCGGTCGTTGCAGAATTAACACCGAATCAAGGATTCTGGCATTGCGTACTCGGCTTCTGATGCTCCTGCTGGCGACGCTCCTATCGGGCTGTGGCTTGCTACAGCCGCAGCCGGAACCCGTGCCCGAACCGATTCCCGAGCCGGAGCCGATTCCGCAGCCGCAACCGGAGCCCGTCAAGCCGCCGCCCCGTCCGGCACCGCCGCCGGAACCTGAGCCGGTACCCGAACCTGAACCGGATCCGTTTAAAGTCGCTGTCGTCATCAGCAGTCGTTCGAGTGCGTACATGGATGTCTCCGACGCATTGGCGAGACTGCTGGATGACGTCGAAGTGTATGACCTCAGTGATCGTAGTTTGCTGCCACACGAAGCATTCGCGGCGATACACGCGACAGAAGCCGGCGCGGTCGTCGCCATCGGCCTGCGCGCCGCCGTATTCGCACAAAAATATTCAGAGCTACCGATTATTTTCTCGCAAGTCTTTAACGTCGCGGAAAACGAGTTAACCGGCGATAACATACGCGGCGTTTCCGCTATTCCGCCGCTGGCCGCTCAGCTGGACGCCTGGCTGGAGATTACCCCCGATCTGCACGGTGTCGGCGCGATCGTGGGCCCTGGGCATGCAACGTTGCTGGATGAAGCGGCGACGGCTGCGGCACAACGCGGCCTGAACTTTGAGCATCGCATTGCCGAGTCTGATCGCGAGGCGCTTTACCTGTTTACCCGAATGGTGCCAAAGATAAATGGTTTCTGGTTATTTCCGGATAATCGCATCCTGAGTGCCAGCGTACTGCGGGAAATGTTGAGCTACGCCAGCAGCCACGGGGTACAGGTTGCGGTTTTTAACGACTCATTGCTTGATGTTGGCGCATCGCTGAGCGCAACAACGGATACACAGGATATTGCGCGCACCGTGTTTGACTTGCTGCAGCAACTGCAGTTGGTGGGTTTGCAGGAACTGCCTGAACTCACGCCATTGCATGAATTGAAAATCCGTGTCAGCGATCGCCTGAAAGGCCGACTGCAATTGGCAGAGGGTGACGTGTCGGTGATACCGCAATGATGCGCTGGCTGTGGTCATTGCGTTACCGGAAGCTGCCTCTGGACCAGACGACGACCCTGGTTCGTCGAGGCGGCAAACGTGTCCTGATCAATGAGATTCTGTCGCTGCAGATTCTGATCACAGCCGTCATCGGCATACTCGCGATTGCGGGTCTTTACGTCGGTGGTCAGTGGGTTCTGCAAAAGAATTACAGCCGCTGGGCACTGCAATGGACCGAAGAACTGCACGAACTGGGCGCACCGTTGTATTTACCGTCCGACGATACGGTCGCACTGCGCCTTGAGAGTTATATAGAGCGCTATCCGGAGATTGACAGGGTTACCTACTACCGGCTCGACGGCTCGGCCATCACGAGCATTTCGAACGATCGGCAGATTGATCCCGCCGCCGACTATTCGTTGTCGCCGGCACAACTGGAGAAAGTTTCTGCGCTTGTCGGTGCGGATCAGCCGTACTTGATGGAAAGCACGTTAACAAACGTGCGTTCATTCGAAATTCACGCGCCAATCTGGACGGAGTCAATCGCAAACGACGGCCTGTTCGAATTCGACCCACTAACCGAGCAAGCGGACAGCGCCAAGGAACTGGTTGGCTTCGTAGGCTTGCAACTCGACTTTAGCGGCTTCCACGATAACCTCGTTGGCAACATCAAGCTCGCAACGGCGGCTCTCGTCGTACTGTTAGTGCTCTCCGGCTTCATAGGGCGGCTTTCTTTACAGCGTGCGCTACGCGCGATTTCAGACCTGCAGCACCCTATTGCCGAGTTGGCGAAAGGCAATCTGGCGGTGCGCTTCAAACCGGCAGCGCATCGTGAGATTTCCGAGATCGTCGAAGCACTGGAGACCACGGCGAAGGAGCTCGGCGAGCGTGATGCGAAACTCCTGAAACTCGCGAATCATGACGGGTTGACGGGGCTGTTCAACCGCCGGCGCTTTGTCGAAGAACTTGAACAAACCATAGTGGATGCCTCGCGGTCCCGCAGTCGAGGCGCGTTGCTGTTCATCGATCTCGACCAGTTTAAATACGTCAACGACACCTGCGGTCATCCGGCCGGCGATCGCCTGCTCATGAAGGTAGCCGAGCGCCTGGAACAATCTGTAGGCGATGACGGTGTGGTTGCTCGTTTCGGCGGAGACGAATTTGCCGTGCTGTTGCACGACGTTAACAAGCGCGAAGCGGTCGCAATCGGTGAATTGATTCTCGAAGATATGCGCCAGCTCGTACATGTCGAAGACACCAATACGTTTCATGTACATTGCAGTATTGGCGCCACGATGATACGCGGTGGCGTCGGCGGTCATGACGACTTGATTGCACGTGCGGACATCGCGTGTCGCGAAGCAAAATCACGCGGCCGAAACCGCCTCGAGTTCTACAAGGTATCGCGTCGCGAAGCCGAGCAAATGGCAACAGACGTGGGCTGGATGCGACGCTTGCGCGAAACCATTGATAGCAATTCGTTCGTGTTGCGCTATCAACCCATCGCACATGTTGCAAGCGGCGAGATCGCTCACCATGAAGTGTTGCTGCGAATGAAATCGGAGAACGGCCAGCTCATCGGCCCGGACTTGTTTTTGCCAGCGGCGGTACGTTTCGGGTTGATGGCCGAAATTGACGCCTGGATGATTCGCAATGTCATCGCCGAGCTGGCCAGGTTGCAGGAAGCTGACAGTGGCTTGCGTTTGGCTATCAACCTTTCCGCCAATGCATTCGAAACAGAGAACCTGTCAACCTACGTTCAGGCGCAACTGGATCTCAACAAGGTCGAAGCCAACAGTGTGCTCTTCGAAATTACGGAAAACCTGGCGGTACGCCATCTGTCACACGTTGAGAGGCAGATTTCGCTGTTGCGGGATATGGGCTGTGCGGTAGCGCTCGATGACTTCGGCAAAGGCTACAGTTCGCTGGGTCACTTGCAGCAACTGTCGGTCGATTACATAAAAATTGATGGCTCTTTTATCCGGAACCTCGCAAAGAACGCCGTCGACCAGAAAATGGTGCGGCTGATCGGTGAGATCGGCAACGAAGCCGGCATGAAGACGGTCGCTGAGTACGTGCAAAACGCTGCATCGTTTTCCCTGCTTGGCGAGCTCGGCATCGACTACGCCCAGGGCCATTACGTTGGCAAACCGCTTGCCGTACCCTCGAACAAGCCGGTGCCAGTGCCGCTCACGAGCAAGCGGCGCAGCAAACAGCAGGCGGCCAGCAAGCAGAAAACCGGCGCTTAGACTCGACCGGATTCAGTCAACGCCTCGGCTGGATCGCAGCGCAGCATGAAAAAGTGCCTTTCCTCCTGCTACCACGCGGTACCATTGCTGCGAACGGGTACGAGTAAAGTGTCATGCCGCAGCAACGCGAAATTCCCTGGGCAATATTGTTGGTGGTTGTCGCCATACTGGCCGCGCTTGGCGGCTGGTACTTCTGGCAGCAGAACGCGACCAGGCAAGCAGTAAAGGCGCCGGCCGCATCACCAGCCGCGGTGCCTGCAGAGCCTGCGGGTCCGCAGTATCCGCTGCCAGCCGCGAGCAGCACTGACGATGCAACGCGCAACCTGCAACCTTTGCCCGCTCTGGACGACAGCGACCAATACTTCAAGTTAGAGCTCTCTGGGCTGTTCGGAACTGAGCTGGCTGATTTTTTTGTTACCTCGGCGTTGATTGAGCGGCTGGTTGCGACCATCGATAACCTGCCACGGCAGCAGGTCGCCGAACGTATTCGCCCGGTTGATGCCTTGCCGGGCCAACTTGAAGTTGCCGGTCAGGATGGCAGCGGCGAGTTCATGCTGATTCGCGATAACTACCAGCGCTACGATGCCATCGTAAGCCAGGTTGCAGCCGCCGATCCGGAGCAGCTGGCTGAGCTGTATCGGCGCTATTATCCGCTGTTCCAGAATGCCTACGTTGGCCTCGGCTATCCCGATGGCTATTTTAATGATCGCCTGATCGAGGTTATCGATCACTTGCTGGCAACGCCGGATACCGCTGAGCCAGTACTGCTGATCCGGCCACATGTTCTTTACCGCTATGCGGACCCCGAGCTGGAGGCGCTGTCGAGTGGCCAGAAGCTGCTGATCCGGATTGGTCCCGGGCATCGAGCGACCGTCAAAGAGTCGCTGGGCAAATTGCGTAGCCTGCTGGTGTCCGCCGGGCTGGAGCGCTGACAAGCGTAACAGTTGCACAACCTGCGACATTGCGACTATGTTCTGAAAAAACCGCGGTCGACTGAAGACTGGCGGTACACACAAGTTTTGAAGTCAGGGGATTGAGTATGCGTTTTGCAATTTTGGTATTGCTGGCCGTCAGCTGTGTGCGTATTGGCGTCGCTGAGGAGTTGTTAGGTTTTGATGAGGCTGGCAGCGAGGCGCAGCGTGCGTTGGAAGCACGCATGGACCAGCAAATCGATGCAGACGAGCTCACTGCCTGGCTGAAAAAGCTGTCGGCACGGCCGCATCACGTTGGCTCAACGGCTGGCAAGGAGAACGCCGAATGGGTTGCAGCTTTGCTGAAGTCCTGGGGTTACGAGGTCGAAATCGCCGAATACCAGATTCTGCTGCCAACCCCGAAAACCCGCGAGCTTGAATTGCTGTCGCCGGGTCACTTTGTCGCCGGACTGGATGAAGACACGTTGTCGGAAGATCCCAGCACGGCGGTTCGCGATGAGCTGCTGCCTCCCTACAACGCATTTTCGATCGATGGTGAGGTAGAAGGCGAACTGGTATTCGTTAACTACGGTATTCCCGAAGACTACGAAATTCTTGAGCGCCACGGCATCAGCGTCGAGGGTAAAATTGCTATTGCGAAGTACGGTCGGTCCTGGCGCGGCATCAAGCCCAAGTTGGCGGGTGAGAACGGGGCTATCGCGACCATCATCTATTCCGATCCCGGTGATGATGGCTACGCAGCAGGCGATGTCTACCCCAAAGGTCCGTTCAAACATGAGAGCGCCGTGCAGCGCGGCTCGGTGATGGACATGCCAACGTATCCGGGTGATGTGTTGACGCCGGGTATCGGCGCTACAAAAAAAGCGGATCGCCTCAAGAGAAGTGAGGCGCCGACTCTGACGAAAATTCCGGTATTGCCGATATCACAGCGCGATGCGTTGCCGTTGCTGGCCGCAATGGACGGCGCGGTTGTCCCTGAAGAATGGCGCGGCGGCCTGCCGATCACGTATCACATGGGGCCGGGTCCGGCGCGTGTGCGCATGAAACTCGAGTTCGACTGGAACACGGTGACGGCGTACAACGTCATCGCCCGGCTCGCAGGTGAAGAGTATCCCGACCAGTGGGTCATACGCGGCAACCACCATGACGGCTGGAACCACGGCGCCGCTGACCCGGTCTCCGGGCTCGTGTCGATGCTGGCAGAAGCCAAGGCGGTGGCAGCACTTGCCAAGGCAGGACAGCCGCCGGCTCGTACCATCATATACGCCGCCTGGGATGCAGAAGAACCAGGCCTCATCGGCTCAACGGAGTGGGCAGAGCATCATGCTGCCGAATTGCAGCAGCATGCCGTCGCTTACCTGAACACTGATGGCAACAGTCGTGGCTTCATCGGTCTTGGCGGCAGTCATACGCTGGAAAAATTCTTTGATCAGATTGCCGCTGAGGTCATCGATCCACAGACCGGCGTTAGCCTGAAAGAGCGGAGCAAAGCGGCGCTGACGATTAATGCCGACAATGACAAGGCGAAGAAAGAAGCAGCCCGAGAGAGTTTGCGTCTCTACCCAATGGGTTCCGGTTCGGACTACACACCATTCCTGCAACACCTCGGTATTGCGTCCGCCAACGTCAGTTTTGGTGGCGAAGGTGACGGCGGCAGCTATCACACGCTGTATGACACGTTCGAGCATTACACAACCTGGCGCGATCCTGGTTTGCGATACGGCGTGGCGCTTTCGCAGGTTGCGGGTCGTGCGACTTTGCGTCTGGCCAATGCACCACTGTTGCCGTTCGAGTTTTCCGGATTTGCCGACAACGTGACAATGTATGTTGACGAGCTGGAGACCCTCGCGGATTCGATGCGCGAACAAACAGCGCTACGCAACCAGCAGATTGACGATGGACTGTTCGCGCTGGCACTGGACCCGAGCAAAGACTTTGGGCCGCCGCCCAAGGAAGACCCTGTGCCGTATTTTAATTTTTCGCCGTTACAAAATGCGTTGCTGCGCTTGCAGACCGCGGCGAATGCTTACGACAAGGCACTGGCCGCCGGTGGCAAACCGTCACGAACGATCAACGAACTGCTGTATACCAGTGAACGCCTGATGACGCGCGACGCAGGCTTGAACGGGCGACCCTGGTACAAGCACCATATTTACGCGCCGGGTTTTTATACCGGCTACGGAGTGAAGACGATACCTGGCGTACGTGAGGCAATTGAGCAACGCAGCTACGCGCAGGTGCCTGGGCAGATAGAGATTGCGGCAAGTGTGTTGCAACGGGTCGCCGAACGAATTGAATCACTTGCAAGCATGATGGGGAGCTAAGCCATGCGCCTGTTTACCGCGTTATTACACACTGCGCTTCTCATGCTGATCGCGATTCCGGCGGTGGCCGATGAGGGGGCGACGCAGGTTCAGGCAACGTCCTTATTAGGGAGACCGTTGCTGGCGGCGGCACCGTCGGCGCAGGCACTTGAGAACCTGGAAATTGCTCGTGCCGACTATCGCAAAGATCCGGACAATGCCGACAACATCATCTGGCTCGGGCGACGCATTGCCTACACTGGCGACTATCGCAACGCTATCAAGGTGTTCAGCCAGGGGATCAAAAAACATCCGCAGGATGCACGTATGTACCGGCATCGCGGGCATCGCTATATTTCGCTGCGTAAATTTGACCTGGCCATCGCGGATTATGAGCGGGCAGTAAAACTGATTGAAGGCACGAAAAATGAAATCGAGCCAGACGGCATGCCCAATGCACTGAACATGCCGATCAGTACCTTGCACGGCAATATCTGGTATCACCTGGGCCTCGCGTACTACCTGGAACATGACTGGGAGAATGCACTGCGCGCGTACGACACTGCGTATGCGGTTGGCGCGAACGACGACAATAAGGTTTCAACGACGCATTGGCGTTACATGATATTGCGGCGCATGGGTCGCGAACAGGACGCGGCAAAGGTGCTTGAACCGATTACGGCGAGCATGAATATCATCGAGAACCAGAGCTATCACCAGCTCTGCCTGTTTTACAAAGGTGAGCTGTCGTATGCCGACATCATGGGCGAGAACGCTGATTCGCCCGGCGGCTCCGCTGTGGGATACGGCATAGCAAACTGGTTGTTCTACACTGGCGAAACTGGGCGAGCCGTTGACATGCTCGAACAGCTGGCCGCGAACGAGGGTTGGTCAGCATTCGGCGTGATTGCTGCAGAAGCGGACCTAGCGGCGCTCTGAGTCAGGCTTTTGCCAGGTACGTCGCGACCGGCTGCCTGTCATTAAACACCCATGTGCTGTAGATGGCCGGTCGAATGGTGCCTGTTTACACCGGCCGCTAGTCCGATTCTGACTGCCGGCGTCGAAACAGGGTAGCGCTGGCGCTGGTTGTCAGTGCCCGCAAGTAGCGCGCGGATGCGGCCGCGCCAAGTTCCCGGTAAACGACGAAAATTCCACTGCCTATAATGATCAGTCCGCCACTCACGACCCATCTGTCCGGAACTTCATCCCATATCCAGTATCCTGCCAGCGCCGCACCGATCAGGGCGGTGTACTCGAACGGCGCGAGTATCACGGGCGGTGCGCGCCGATAACCACCGACAATTCCGATCCAGGCACAGGCCGAGCACAATCCAGCCAGGGCGAAAAACAGCCAGCCTTCCAGGTCCGGCGCAACGTAGCGCTCGGGCACCAAAACTGTTGACAACAATAACGGTCCGCTCATGACATAGACGGACAAAGCGTAACTGGATTCGGACACGGCCATTTTGCGCGCCGTGACGGCGAGGGCTGCGTAGCAAGCCGCAGCAATTAGCACGGCGCCAGCCGCGGGCGTGAGCAGGTCAGAGCCAGGACGCAGGATCAGCAGAACGCCGGCAAAGCCGACGCACACGGCAAGCCAGCGGCGCCAGCCAACGTGTTCGCCGAGAAAGGGCACAGACATGGCGGTGACCATGAGAGGCGCGGTGAATGCCAGGGTCAGCGCGCTGACCAGCGGCATGCGCGCGAGACCATAGAAAAAACCGAACATCGCGCCACACGACAGCAAGGTACGCAGCAAGTGCCAGTGCCAGTTTCTCGTTACCAGGCTGGCGAAGCCCCCATTCCAGCGAGCAATCGACATGAGTACCAGCAAGCCGAATATGCTGCGTAGGAAGACGAACTGGATAAGTGAATAATCAGCCAGTAGCCACTTGGCGCACAGGTCGAGTCCCAGGCCACCAGCCACACCGAACAGCAGGTAGCCAATGGCTTTGCCTGTGTTGTCCTTATTGGCGGCGGTTGCGGTCACGGTGTTGCAGGTCTCAGTTCAGCGGCATTCGGAATACGTTGTTGCACGCCGGCACAGCCGCTGCTGACCTCGCACCGTTCAGGATTCGTTCAGGATTCTGCCCTGTTCGGGCAATCTGGTTCAGCGTCGATTCATGCCAGTCGCGCTTTAATCGCAGCAGGCTCATTCATTGTGCGACAGGGATAAACGTGATGTCTACTCGAAATGTCTTGCGAAAAATTTCACTGCTGTATGCGGCGAGCGGGCTTGCCGCTGCACTACTGTTTTCTGCCACCGCAAGCGCGGAAGCAGAACCAACGGCTGCGGCCGCTGAAAAGCGCATTTCTGTCTCGCGGCAGATCAAGCGCGGTGGTCGCGATGGTCGCCTAGGAGTAAGCGTTCGTCACGAATTTGATGCGATGCAGACTGCGGGTGCACGCGAGCGTCCAGCCAGTAGCAAAACCGGTAGTGACTCCGCTGTGGCGGCGCGGGCTGCTGACGCCGATTTTTGGTTCTATGATGCTGACGTCATTCTGTTCAGTGATATCGACAATGACGGCTACTACCATGGCATTGATTTGTTGCTGGATGCCGATACCTATTTCGATGCTGTCGATGTCTACGCTGTCGCCTACCTGAGTCTTGAAGGTGGGCCCTGGAACGAGTACGCAGCGACTGATGATTTCACGATCTTCAGTGCCAGTAGTGACGACGAGTACGTCATCGTTACTGAGCTGGAAAGCGGCTACCCGGCCGGCAGCTACGATCTGCTTATCGAGCTCTATGACGCGATAGATGGCGCTTTTCTTGCAGAA
>JBBKWB010000011.1:0-7817 GCA_037968755.1 Woeseia sp. | reverse complement strand
CAATGGCGCGGTCGGCAATTACAACGCGCACCTGATCGCCTACCCCGAGATCGACTGGCCGCAGTTGTGCCAGGACTTCGTTGGCTCGCTCGGTCTGGATCCGAACCCGTTGACAACCCAGATCGAACCACATGACTGGACCGCCGAATACGCGCATGCGCTGGTTCGTTACAACACCGTACTACTGGATTTTTGCCGTGACACCTGGAGCTATATTTCGCTAGGCTATTTTCGCCAGCGTGTTGCCAGCAACGAAGTCGGCTCATCAACCATGCCGCACAAGGTGAATCCGATCGATTTCGAAAATGCTGAAGGCAATCTCGGCATGTCGACGGCACTGTTGAATCACTTCGCCATGAAATTGCCGATATCGCGCTGGCAGCGTGACCTCACCGACTCTACAGTGCAGCGCAATTTCGGCGTCGCCGTTGCCTGGCTGTACATTGCCTTGCAAGCCGTCGAGAAAGGCCTTGGCAAACTGCAAACTGACAGGCCGCGGATCGCTGCCGATATCGACGCGAGCTGGGAAGTGCTTGGTGAGGCCGTTCAGACCGTCATGCGCCGCTACGGCATCGCAAACCCGTATGAAAAGCTCAAGGACCTGACTCGCGGCCAGGCTGTCACTGCCGATGTATTGCACAAATTCGTGACCGAACTGGAAATTCCGGAGCCGGCAAAGAAAAAATTGCTCGATCTGACGCCGGCGACCTACACCGGCCTTGCCGAGCTGCTTACCCGTCGCCACCAATAGGCGAGCGCGGGCCCAGGCCGCTGGTTAATGAGAACCTTTCTCAGCCAGCACCGTGGCCAAAAAACGTGACGCAGTTAGCACTGCACATAATGCTTCGACCGGTAAGATCGTTCTTGTCGCAGTCCCGCTGAAATTTGCGGATGTACGACGACGGTTCAACTGGGCAAATGACTGCCAGTGACCTTCGATAGGCGCGCATGCAGGCCATTCGTCGCCAACATTAAGGGGCACAACAAGAACATATGCCGCGGACAAACGCGGAAATACGCTACTGCGGATTCGAATGGCAGTGACGGTTTGGAAGATTCACAGGCGCGGGATTTAATGGAACAACCTAGGGAAAAAGGTCAACGCTGGGTCATTTCGACGCAGAAGGAAATGCGCAATGCCGTCATAGACGTTGCAAAGGAAGCGCGTCGCCGTGTTTCTATCTACACGCATGACCTGGAGCCTGGCATCTACGACGACCCGGATTTTCTCGAAGTCATCAAGCACCTGGTGTTATCGCAAACCTACGCGCGCATCCGCGTACTGATCGCCGACCCTACCCGGGCCATCAAGAACGGCAACGCATTCGTTAATCTTGGTCGGCGGTTGAATACGTACATCGAATTTCGTCACGTTCGTGAGGACCTCCGAACCCACCCCGAGTCATTCTGTATCGCAGACGAAGCAGCCATGGTCTACCGACTGCAGGCTAGCCGCTGGGAAGGTATCGCTGATACCTACGAGCCGGACGTCGGCAAACACTACGGCTCGATATTCGACGAGATCTGGCAAGCCAGCGAAGTTGAGCTTGAGTTTCGCCAGCTCGGCATGTGAGCCACAGGCATGAGCCGAATTGACCTGACCGTCGCAGCTGTCATCGAACGTGATGGCAGCTTTCTGATCGTCGAAGAAACAGTTTCTGGCCAACGCTGTCTGACCCAACCGGGCGGGCATATCGAATCTGGCGAATCCCCCGAGCAAGCTGCTCGGCGTGAAGTCCTTGAAGAATCCGGCTGCAGCGTTGCGGTCCGCGATGTCATTGGTGCTTATTTATGGACTGATGCAGCCAGGCAACGACAGTTTCTTCGAATCGTATTTGTAGCTGACTTGCTTGCTATCCATCGGCAGGCAGAACTGGATCCGGCAATTCACGCCGTACATTGGTGCAGCTATGCCGAGCTGGCTGCGCGCCGCAGCGAATTGCGCTCGGCATCGGTTATTCGCTGCATAGACGACTACCTCGCCGGTTCGCGCCAGCCACGCAGCCTGTTTACCGGCTGCGAATGCCCACAGCAACAGCTCGAAGCCGCCATGGCCAGCGCTGCCCTCGTACCGGCCTGAGGTCTTCCCCGGCCCGCGCCGGATGCTAGAATGCGCGCCGTTATGGCGCACTCCCCGAAAACTCCCGATCACAGACAGCCAGTGCATGCGGCGAACGCCGGATTGCCGGACCTTGCCGGCCGTTCGATTGTCGTAGGCCTGTCAGGCGGCGTCGATTCTGCTGTTACCGCGTTATTGCTTAAGCGTGCTGGCGCCCGGGTGCAGGCCCTGCACATGACCAATTGGGAAGACGACGACGGCTACTGTACTGCCGCTGACGACCTGCAGGATGCGCGCAGCGTATGCGAACAACTCGAGATTCCGTTGCATCATGTCAATTTTGCCGCCGAATACCGCGAGCGCGTGTTCACGCATTTTCTCGACGAATATCGAGCCGGTCGAACGCCCAACCCGGACGTGCTGTGCAACCGCGAAATCAAGTTCGGCGTCTTTCGTGAGCATGCGCAACGCCTGGGCGCTGAGCTGCTTGCAACCGGCCATTACGCACGCGTCGCGAGTGACAACGGCAACGCGCTGCTGCTGAAGGCAGTCGATCGCAACAAGGACCAGAGCTATTTTCTGCACGCAGTGCGCCAGGATGCATTGGCGCAGACGCTGTTTCCCCTCGGTGAGCTGCAAAAGAGCGAGGTAAGATTACTGGCCCGTGATGCGGGTCTCGTCACCCACGACAAGAAAGACAGCACGGGAATCTGTTTTATAGGGGAACGTCCTTTCAGGGAATTTCTGGCCGGCTTTCTGCCCGCACAACCGGGCGATATTGTGACCACGGCCGGAGAGCGGCTCGGCCCGCACCAGGGCCTGATGTACTACACGCTCGGCCAGCGCCAGGGGCTCGGCATTGGCGGTCGCCAGAACGCTGGCAGCGAACCGTGGTATGTCGCTACCAAGAATCTCGCGCGCAATGAGCTCGTCGTCGTGCAGGGCGAACAGCCGGAACTCTACAGCAGCGGCCTGTTTGCGAGCGATGCAAACTGGATTGTTTCCGAGCCCGAAGGTCTTGCTGGCCCCGGTCTGCGCTGTCAGTGCAAAGTACGCTACCGGCAGACTGATCAGGGCTGCAGCGTTCGGCGAGACTCGTCCGGTCGCCTGCAGGTCAGCTTTGACGCGGCTCAGCGAGCCGTAGCGCCCGGACAGTATGTCGTGTTTTACAGCGGCGATTGCTGCCTCGGTGGCGCCGTAATCAACGAATTGATTCCCTCCAACAGTGCCCTCCGTCAGGTGATTTAGAGGGCAACTGCAGGCGCCATCCGCTATAATGCGGGCCCGTGTTGCCAGGAAGCCGCCACTGACCGTGTGCCGCTCCCAAAATCGGCGATGCCGTTAAACGACATTCACAATCCCGGAGATACACTATGACGGACAGCTTCGGCGCCCGTACAACGCTGGTAGTTGGCGGTGAAAAACACGAAATCTACAAGCTGGATGCAGTGACCGAAGGTCACGTCAACCGCCTGCCCTACTCGCTGAAGATTCTTCTCGAGAATTTACTGCGACATGAAGACGGTCGCGATGTCACCCGCGATGACATTCTTGCCCTGGCTAACTGGGACCCTAACGCGGCACCGAGCACTGAAATTTCGTTTACGCCGAGCCGGGTCATATTGCAGGACTTCACCGGTGTTCCCGCTGTTGTCGACCTGGCCGCCATGCGCGACGCGGTCGTCAAGCTGGGCGGTAGCGCGGACAAGATTAATCCGCTGTCGCCGGCCGAGCTGGTCATTGATCACTCCGTACAGGTGGATCGCTACGGCAGCGCAAACTCACTGGATCTGAACAACAAGATCGAATTCAATCGCAATAAGGAACGTTACTCGTTCCTGCGCTGGGGTCAGACCGCATTTGAAAATTTCCGCGTGGTTCCGCCCAATACCGGCATCGTCCACCAGGTCAATCTTGAGTATTTGGGCCGGGTGGTCTTTGATGTCGAGAAAGGCGGCGTCAGAAGCGCGTACCCCGACACCGTTGTCGGTACCGACTCGCACACGACGATGATCAATGGCCTTGGTGTGCTCGGCTGGGGTGTTGGCGGTATCGAAGCCGAAGCTGCCATGCTGGGCCAGCCGATCACCATGCTTATACCGCAGGTTGTTGGATTCAAACTGACCGGCAATCTCCGTGAAGGCACAACCGCGACTGACCTCGTGCTCACCGTAACCGAGATGCTGCGCGAGCGCGGCGTGGTCGGCAAATTCGTTGAGTTTTTTGGCGACGGCCTCAGCGAACTGCCGCTTGCTGATCGCGCAACGCTGGGCAACATGTCGCCGGAATTCGGTAGCACCTGCGCCATATTTCCGATCGACAAGGAAACTGTACGTTACCTCACCTTATCCGGTCGCGATCAAAAGCATATTGAACTGATCGAAGCCTACGCACGCGCTCAGGGCATGTGGCGTGAAGACGGCCAGCCGGATGCGTTGTACAGCGACCAGCTCGAACTGGATATGGGCACGGTAGAACCGAGCCTCGCAGGTCCGAAGCGGCCGCAGGATCGCATCGGCCTCGGCGTTGCCGACACGACTTTTCGTGGGCACCTGAAGAAAGCAGTCGCAGATCGCAAACAGGGTGGCAAGATAACCGTGAAAGCAGACGGTGGTGAATACGAACTCGCTGACGGCGCAGTACTGATTGCCGCGATAACGAGTTGCACCAACACATCCAATCCGGCTGTCATGCTGGCTGCAGGCCTGCTCGCTCGTAACGCGCGCAAGAAGGGACTAGCTAGCAAGCCCTGGGTGAAGACCAGTCTTGCACCGGGCTCCAAAGTCGTCACTAACTATCTTGAAAAAGCCAATTTGATTGACGATCTTGAAGCATTGGGTTTCTACACGGTTGGTTACGGCTGCACGACCTGCATCGGCAACTCGGGCCCGCTGAAAGATGAAATCGAAAAGGCGGTTAAAGACGCCGAAATAGTGGGTTGCAGCGTACTCTCCGGCAATCGTAATTTCGAAGGCAGAATTCATCCGCTCGTGCAGATGAATTTCCTGGCGTCACCGCCACTGGTTGTGGCTTACGCGCTCGCGGGCTCGATGGAAGTCAATGTTCTGAATGATTCCCTGGGTGACGACAAGGATGGCAAACCTGTTTATCTGAAAGACATCTGGCCCAGCGCGAAAGAGATCCAGGACGAAATCGCTCGCAGTATCGACTCAAGCATGTTCAAGAACAGCTATAAGGGCGTGTTTGACGGCGACAAGAACTGGAATGGGCTGAAGGTTCCGGAGGGCGAGATCTACACCTGGGATGGCGATTCAACCTATGTGAAAAATCCTCCGTACTTCGAGGGTATGACCCTGGAAACGCAGGCCGTTGGCAGCATCAAGGGTGCACGCGCCCTTGCCTTGCTGGGTGATTCCGTTACTACGGATCACATCTCACCCGCCGGCTCGATTGCCAAAGATTCTCCTGCGGCGAGTTACCTGACCGAACAAGGGGTGAAGCCAGCCGACTTCAATTCCTACGGTTCGCGCCGCGGCAACCATGAAGTAATGATGCGCGGTACGTTCGCGAACATTCGTCTGCGGAACCAGCTCGCACCGGGCACCGAAGGTGGCTGGACACGGCACCAGCCGAGTGGCGAAGAAATGTCGATATACGACGCTTCTCTGAAATATCGCCAGGGCAATACGCCACTGATCGTGCTTGCCGGTACCGAGTACGGCACCGGCTCGTCGCGTGACTGGGCGGCAAAAGGCACTTTGCTGCTGGGTGTGAAAGCAGTTATCGCCCGCAGTTTCGAACGTATCCATCGTTCGAACCTGATCGGCATGGGCGTGCTGCCGCTGCAATTCAAAGACGGCGAAGGCGCCGAGGTACTCGGTTTGACGGGCAAGGAAACCTTCGACATCGAAGGTCACAGTGATGCGAAAGCCAAGACTGTAAAAGTTACCGCGACCGCAGAAGACGGCAAGACCGTAAGCTTCGAAGCACTGGTACGCATCGACACGCCGAAAGAACGCGATTACTTCGAACACGGCGGCATCCTGCATTACGTACTGCGACAACTGGCGAGCGCCGACAAAGCAGCCTGATGTCCGAAGCCGTGCTGGACGTTCCGCAGGGTCTCATCGAGGCGCTGCGGAACGCACGGCATGTTGTCGCCCTCACGGGTTCCGGTATTTCCGCCGAAAGCGGCGTCCCTACCTTTCGTGACGCGCAAAGCGGCTTGTGGGCGCAGTACGAGCCCACCGAGCTGGCAACGCCCGAGGCCTTTGAGGCCGATCCTAAGCTGGTCTGGAGCTGGTACCAGTGGCGCCGCGAACTGGTCGCCGCCGCGCAACCAAACGCGGGCCATCGCGCGCTGGTTGAGCTTGCCGGCCGCGTGCCACGATTTGACCTGCTTACCCAAAATGTCGATGGCCTGCACCAGCGGGCTGGCAGCTGTGATGTTGTGGAGTACCACGGCAACTTGTTCCGTGATTTCTGCAGCGCACGCTGCGGAGCGCCTGACAGCATTGCCTCTGCCGCGACTGAGCCGCCGCCCTGCCCACGCTGCAGCGCCCTGTTGCGGCCCGGCGTCGTCTGGTTTGGCGAAGCAATACCCAGTATCGCCGTCGATCTGGCCAATGCGGCCTGCGCAGAGTGTGCCCTGTTCCTGTCTATCGGGACGTCATCGCTGGTTTGGCCGGCGGCTGGACTCGCTACGCTCGCAGCCGCGAACGGTGCTGTGGTAGTGGAGGTCAATCCACATGAAACCGGCATCTCGGACCGCGCGCAGTATCGACTTGCGGCCAACGCCGGGGCGGTACTGCCGAAACTGATAGACTTACTCTTAAGGTAAGGCCGCTGCAGGCAGCGCGGCCGGCGCACGACACCCAATCAACGCAAGGACCCGACAAATCGTGTTCAGACGCAAACAAGCAAGCCCCGGCACGACCAAGCAACGCAGGCCCATGTGGCAAAAACTCACAGCGGGCGGCATCGGCGGCATCTTGTTGCTCATGTGCTTCTTTGGCTGGTACTGGTCGCGTATGCCTGATGTGTTTTGGGTCAACACCAAGGCGGAGGGTAATGTTGCCGTAGTTGGCTATGCGACGACCGACACCCTCGCACGCGTCGCGGAATCGCTGCTCGACAAGCCGGGCGGTTATCTCAGTAACGACGTCACGCCGCCAAGCGTACTCCTGGACAACATGCCGAACTGGGAATTTGGTGTTCTTCAGCAGGTCCGTGATCTTGCACGAGTGATACGCAACGATTACAGCCGCAGCCAGTCACAATCCAAGGAAGACGAGAACGTTGCTGCCGCAGAACCGCGCTTTTTCGTTGACAACGATTCCTGGGCGTTGCCGCGCAGCGAAGCCGAATACGGTGCGGCAATCAAGGGTTTTCGTGCCTACCGTGATCGCCTTGCATCAGACTCCGGCGATGCACAATTTTTTGCCCGCGCCGACAACTTGCGCGAGTGGCTAGCGCAAGTTGAAAAGCGTTTGGGCAGCCTGACACGACGACTCGGCGACAGCGTGGCGGTCAGCGTAATCAATACCGATCTTGCCGGCGATCCGGCGGCAGCATCGAACACCTCCTTACCCGACAATGTACCGGTACAAACATCGTGGTTTGAGATTGATGACATTTTTTTTGAAGCCCGCGGCACCTCATGGGCGCTGGTGCACTTCTTTCGCGCCGCCGAATTGGATTTCGCCCAGGTCCTTGCTGACAAAAACGCCCGCACGAGTGTCCGCCAGATTATTCGCGAGCTGGAAGCCAGTCTGCAACCTCTGCATTCGCCCATCAT
>JBBKWB010000010.1:0-57183 GCA_037968755.1 Woeseia sp. | reverse complement strand
CTGAGATCGCGGGGTAACCCAGTAGGCGAAGTAATGCATCTGATCGAACGCCAGTCGCAATGAATGGTGACGCAGGAAGTCGCGCCAGTCGAGTGCACCAGCGTGCAAAGGCTCGCGGTATTCTGCGAACTCGTTGTGATTCACCAACAGCGCATCGCCATCTGGATTCGCCTGGCGGGCGAGCAACACACCGGTCTCCTCAAACAACTCGCGTAGTGCGGCGCTGTAATAAGCGAGGCCACCCTGCTGCAAACCGAAGCCTGCATTCGCACGAGCATCTGACAGCCCGTCGCAACAATCTCCGATCGTGGCATCGGCCGATTCCTGTACACCACCCGGAAATACGTAGCTCGCGCCAAACGATGCTTTGTTGTGTCGCAGCACGAGCAGCACTTCGAGTCCGGTGGCGGGCTGGTCTCGCAACACAACAACCGTCGAGGACGGCAGCGGCCGCGTTTTGTTCTTTTCGGCAGGCATCGGGATACTAGGGGGCCGAGACGTAGTCCGTGAGGCGCTGTAGCTGCTCGCCCAACAGCGCGTCGACGGGCCCGGCAAGCTCTTCCAGGCCTTCGGCACGGTAGCCGCCAACGGCATAACGCAGGGTCACGCCGGTTGCCTCCGGCGCCCCGGGCAGGTCTTCAAATTCGATGGTCATGTTGCCGTTGACACCCATCAGACCCAACGGGCCGAGGCCGCCCGTCAGTCTGAGCATGACACCTGGATTCACAAAGGTAACAATCAGGTGGACAAGGCCTGCGTCCTCGCCCAGGCGTTCGCAAAAACAGCCCATCGGTACGGGATTTATATACAGGTTGCTGGCGAATCCGGACACGGTATGGTCGTCGCTCCACCACTGACCGACATCGGCCACCACCGCGGCCCAGGCTGCGGCGCGACGCACTGGCAGGATCGCGGTCTGTTCAATCGTAAATCCACCTGCCCCGGCATCCTGCACGTCTGCGCGTGCGGACAGCGGCAACAAGCCGCAGACCAGTAGTACGCGCAACAGGCATGCGATGGATGGTGGCATAGGGCAACTCGTCAGTTGGATATCGAATGCGAAGTGTACGCGCGGACCTCAGCGAGGTCACCTGACTGTGAACTCACTAGAGCAAGGATACGATCAGGAAAAACAGCGACACCAGTGCCAGTCCGAAATAGATTTTGCGAAAAGTGCCCATATCTCGACTCCATGCAGGGCAAACCGGGATTAAGTTTCCCGTATGCTCGCTGAACGAATACTGAAGGATTCAGAAGTCATGCCCGACGACAACAGCGAAGAACTGGCCCGGTTCCTGCAGCGCCATGAGCGCCTGGCCGTGCTGACGGGCGCTGGCTGCAGTACCGAGTCGGGAATCCCTGAGTATCGCGACGACCTTGGCGAATGGAAGCATGCACAGCCCGTGCAGTTTGCCGATTTCATGGGCAGCGAAACAGTGCGGAAACGCTACTGGGCACGCAGCTTTAGCGGTTGGCCGCGGGTATCAACGGCGTCACCGAATAGCGCGCATCGGGCGCTTGCCGCGCTTGGCAAGGCCGGACGTTTGGCAGGTCTGATCACACAAAATGTCGATAACCTGCACAGCCGCGCCGGCAGCCGCAACGTGCTCGACCTGCACGGCATCCTGGAACAGGTGCGCTGCATGAAATGCGCCGACATTGTCCGCCGCGCGGCCATCCAGGAGCGCATGGTGGCCAGCAATCCTGACTGGCAGGCGATTAGTGCAGTTAGCTTGCCGGATGGCGACGCCGACCTCGGCGCGCAATCTGTCGCCGAATTTCAAATTCCAGATTGCGAACTGTGCGGCGGTATCCTGAAACCCGACGTCGTCTTTTTCGGTGAATCCGTACCGGCGGAGCGAGTTACTCGCGCCCGTCGGATCGTCGCGGATGCCGATGCGCTACTGGTCGTCGGCTCGTCGCTTGTCGTGTTTTCGGGATACCGCTTTGTCCGCCAGGCAAGCAGTGCGGGAATTCCCGTCGCGATTGTCAATCGTGGCCACACTCGCGGCGACGAGCTTGCCACGTTGCGAGTCCGCGGCGATTGCGGCGAAGTGCTCGGCGCGGCCTGCACAGCGATTGCCACAGACAATACGGCACACCGCGCATGATGCCCGAGGGCTGGAGCGCTGCCTTCGAGAGCACCGATCGCGGCGGCTGTTCCGAACGGGCGTTAGTGCTGACGTCTTTGTCTATTCCACACCAGATGCTGGAATCGCCGGGACTTTTCAGCCTGTGGGTAGCCGATGCAGACCTGCATCGCGCTCGCCATGAGCTCTGGCTGTACGCCGTTGAGAACAAGCCCGCAACCCGTCGCCAGGGAATGATTGCCGGTAGAGCGCATAACCCATGGCCTGGCGTCATTGCTTACGTAGTGGTCGTCTGCCTGGTTGCCTGGCTTGCCGGTCGCGGTGCGTTCGGTCACAACTGGCTGGACGCTGGCCGGGTCGACGGCGCATTGATACGCGATGGCGAATGGTGGCGAGTGATCACCGCTCTCACCCTGCACAAGGATATCGGCCACCTGCTTGGCAACTTAGGCTTCGGCGGTCTTTTTGGGCTACTGGCGGCCCGGGTGATCGGCTCGGGCGTGACCTGGCTGACCGTGGTGCTCGCAGCAGGTGCTGCCAATTCGCTCAATACCGCCATATTGACGGCAAGCCATCGCTCAATTGGTGCCTCGACCGCAGTATTTGCAGCACTTGGCCTCGTCGCCGGTTTTGTCTGGCGCGGCCGCTTGATGGCGCAGGATCGCTGGCCCTATCGCTTGGGGCCCATCGTTGGCGGCATTGCGCTACTGGCGTACACCGGCACCGGCGACGAATCCACCGACATCGGCGCGCATCTGGGCGGCTTCGTCTGCGGATTTGCCAGCGGCATCCTGCTTACCCGCTTCGCCGGCGTGTTCGCTGACAACCGCCTGCAGTGGCTCTGCGGGATCATAACGCCCGCCATCATTGCGTCTGCATGGTGGCTTGCGTTTTCCTGAGCCATTACAATGCGGCCCGACGAGCGCGCAGCCCTTCATTCACTTTGCGCGCAGGGGCCCTTACTGACCCGAATTCGCCAATAAGGATGTATCAATGAGCAATGCGAGTATCCCCGGTTTCGATATCGACTGGGCCGCTATTTACGACAAGTTCCAGGCAGTGGGTGTCGACTTCGGCATCAGCCTGTTCACCGCCGTTGTTATCTTTTTTGTCGGCCGAATGATCGCGCGCTTTATCTCGCGCGGCCTGCGCAAACTGATGCAGGCGCAGAACGTCGACAAAATACTCGAGTCCTTTGTCAGCCACCTGGTGTACTGGGCGCTGATGGCCTTTGTCATTATTGCCGCGATCACCGAGCTTGGCGTCGAGACCACATCTTTTATCGCAATGCTCGGCGCCGCCGGCCTGGCCGTCGGTCTGGCAATGCAGGGCTCGCTGTCAAACTTTGCAGCCGGCGTATTGATCGTGCTGTTTCGCCACTACAGGGTTGGTGACTGGATTGAGGCAGGTGGTGTAGCGGGCTCTGTTGAGAACGTACAGATCCTGACTACAACGCTAAAGACCGGCGACAACAAGTCGATCATCATTCCCAACAGCGAAATCATGAGCAATATCATCATTAATTATTCGGCGAACGAGACCCGCCGTATCGATATGGTGTTCGGCGTCAGTTACAGCGATGACCTCGACAAGGTTCGCGCTGCCATTAAAGAAGTAATCAGCAAGGACGAGCGCGTTTTGTCGGAACCGGCATGCCTGATCGCCGTCGCCGAGCTCGCCGACAGCAGCGTCAACTTGAATGTCCGCCCGTGGGTCAAGACGGCCGATTACTGGGCAGTAAAATGGGACATCACGGAAGCAATTAAGAAGCGCTTTGACGAGGAAGATATTTCCATTCCGTTTCCGCAGCGCGATTTGCACATCATCAAAGACGACTGATCCCTGGTGGTCAATCGAAAAAGCCGCGTCCAGTACGCGGCTTTTTTTTGCACTGCCGTCACATAACCTACGCAATTCAGGAACGCTGAACTGCTGTATTAGTCGTCGTTGTCAGGCTCGATAAAGCACCAGCGCAATTTGGGTACTTTTTCTTTCAGTTTTACTTCCATCGTGTTGATCCGGTCGATAGCAGTAGCCAGGTCAATACCGTCGATGAAACGAATTTTCGCCGCCAGCATGGTGTCCGGACCGTACTGGATCGTGATCGTGTTGTAGATGCGGCTGATCTCAGGAACATTGCCAATAACCTCATTGATGGCTTCCTGGATTATCGGGTCAGCAGAACGGCCAACCAACAATCCACGCACTCGCATGGTCAGGAAGACAGAGATGACGATCAACACAACACCAATGCAAATTGAGCCGATCGCGTCATAAATCGTATTGCCGGTGATAGCCGCCAGCGATACAAAAATGAATGCCAGCGCGAGGCCCAATAGCGCCGCTGTATCTTCGCCCAACACCACTGTCAATTCGGCATTGCGGGTATGTTTCAGCCATTCACGAAACGGCCGCTCACCGCGAATTTTACTGATCTCACGCAGGCAGCCCAGCAACGAAAACCCTTCAAGCACGAAGGCCAGCCCCAGCACAACCAGCGCGACCCAGGCCTGGGAAATCGGTTCTGGTTGCAGCAGCTTGTGCACACCCTCGTAAATCGAGAACAGGCCGCCGACACTGAATAGCAACATCGCAACGATGAAACTCCAGAAGTAACTGGATTTACCGTAACCGAGCGGGTGTTCCGCATCCGCAGGACGGATGGATTGCTTCAGGCCGAGGTACAGCAGTACCTGATTGCCGGCATCGGCGTAGCTGTGAATCGCCTCGGCGAGCATGCTGCCAGAGCCCGTCAGCCAGGCCGCCCAGCTTTTGGCCACGGCGATGCCGGAATTGGCAAGAAAGGCGTAAAGGATCGCGCGAGCAGTGGAGTCGTGGGTCGATGAGGACATGATTCAGGGAATTCTCGGGTTAAGTGTCTGTCAACGGCTGTGTCGCCAGCGCGTTATTGTATAGGTTATGGCGCCGCGAGCGGCGCGCGCCAGCAGCAAGCAAACGGAGGCCACCATGCCAGCATTCAAAATAATTGTCAGCGCCTGTCTGATAACGGCGCTCGTGGCGTGTGCGGCCCACCCCGAGCCAATCATCGACATGCAAGGCGTCAATCAACAGGTTTTTGAACGCGACTGGGACGAATGCGCGGGTTACGCAGACAAGGTAAGCCCGACGAAAGGTGCCGCAAAAGGCGCCGCCGTTGGTGCCGTGGTCGGTGCTGCCAGTGGCGCCATCGGTGGCGGCGCCGATCGCGGCGCCGGCTACGGTGGCATCTACGGCGCTACCCGCTCCGGCCTCGGCGCCAGTCGCGAGCAGCAGATGGTATTCAAGCGCTGTATGACCGGTCGCGGTTACCGGGTGTTGAATTAGCTTTCCGACCGAAAAAGCGTCAACAAGTTTTTCGACTACGTGACTTTGAGAATGCGATTGCTGTTTTTTCTCTATTTCCAATAAGTTGCGACTACGAATAACAGCGCCACGGCCATATGCCATTCCGAGCCGGAGCTGCCGAGACTTGATCTAGCACCCTGTGCCCGATCGTGACGGAATACCTTTGAGGCCCGATACTTGGCGTCAGTCTAAGGCGGCGTCGACCGCGACCTCTTTGGAGGGAATAAAGCGGACCGAAGGGAGCCAACCCTCCAAAGAGGTCGCGGGCGGCGCTGCCGAACGGTTGGCACGTCATTTCGACAAAGTAGAACCTGAGCCGGCGCCTAATCGGTGGCAAGCCCACGAGAAGGCGCCCGCCTGACCCCTTTAGGGGGATGGCTCCCTTCGGTCCGCTTTATTCCCCCTAAAGGGGTCAGCCGAACACCTTCTCTGACATCGATGGTGTCGTTGGGTCTCGAGGAATCGCGATCGGACGCCGTGGGGAAGATCAGGTCTTTCCTTTCACGCTTGGGCTGCCGAAAATAACGCCCTCCGCACGCTTCAAGGCAATAGTCGGAATTGACCTGCTGAGCGCGGCACTCTACTGTATGAATACACAGTAAAGCGGATCAGTGCAATGGCGCACAAAGGGCGCGGTGCGGCGGGTCAAACCCGCCATCGTTTCGAAAAGCGACCGCAAGAGCCGTCGGCCGAAGAGGCGTGGTCGCAACAGCAAATTGCACCAGAGACTGTTCTGCATGCGATGACGGCGCGCAGCATCATTAGCCGCAATACCTCGCCGGACATTCCGTTTAACCGCTCGATCAATCCGTACCTGGGCTGTGAACATGGCTGCGTTTACTGCTACGCGCGGCCATCGCACAGCTACCTGGACTTGTCTCCGGGCCTCGATTTCGAAACCCAGATTTTTTACAAGCCGAACGCGGTCGAGCGCCTGTTGGGCGAATGGAGCAAAGCCAGCTATGTCTGCGAGCCCATAACGATTGGTGCCAATACCGACCCGTATCAGCCGGCTGAACGCAAGCTGGGGCTTACGCGCGCGCTGCTGGAGCAGTTCCTCCGTTACCGCCATCCGGTTAGCTTGATCAGCAAGGGCGTGTTGATGAACCGCGACCTGGATTTACTGGAGGCCCTCGCTGCGGAGAACCTGTGTTCGGTTGCGATCAGCATTCCGACGATGGATAACGACCTGAAACGCATCCTGGAGCCGCGGGTGCCCGCTGCTGGTGCGCGCCTGAAACTGATCGAAGCGTTGAGCGCTCGAAGTGTGCCCTGCACGTTGCTGTTAGCGCCGGTTATTCCTGCTGTGAACGACCGGGAGATGGAAGACATCGTGTCGGCTGCTGCCGGGGCGGGCGTGGGCCGCGCTGCGTGGATCCTGCTGAGGCTGCCGCACGAGCTGCGCGACATATTTTCAGATTGGCTGAATGAGCACCTCCCGGATCGGGCCAGTCACGTTATGAGCCTGCTCCGCCAGGCGCATGGCGGGCGGGATTACGACTCTCGATTCGGACGCCGCCAATCCGGCAGTGGCGCGGTCGCCGATATGCTGGGCCAGCGCTTCAGGGCTGCGTGCAGACGCGCCGGCATTTACACCGGCGAACAGCTTGAAAACCTTGACTGCAGCCGGTTTCAGCCGCCCGGTGCCCGGCAATTGAGTCTGCTACCCGGCTAGGCGCCAGTTCCGCCGGGATGGGCGAACTTGTATAGTGAGACAAAGTCCGCGAGCGGCCGAGAACTTCTAAAACCGCGCACAGTCTTACTCATACAATCCGTAATTCGCGTCCGACAGGAAATGAGATTCATTAACATTCACAGCCTGGCTCGCCTGGTGTCATTACTACTGTTCTCCGCGCACATGCCATTGCTGGCACAAGTTGCGGCGGACGATGCCGAGCGCGAGACAGTTGAGGATGAATTGCAAAGCATTTCGTTGCAGGATTCAAAACACGTCAACGACCCCGCGTTTGACGATGAGATTCCGGAAACGCTCGAAGCGCCGCCCGAGCCGCCGCCATCGAATGATTTGCGCTTGCTCACCTTGTTCAAACTTTACAAGGATGCCATGCAGGATTCGATG
The DNA here is from genome assembly GCA_037968755.1 of Woeseia sp. Lineage (GTDB taxonomy): Bacteria > Pseudomonadota > Gammaproteobacteria > Steroidobacterales > Woeseiaceae > Woeseia. The sequence goes on along the minus strand of JBBKWB010000010.1, from coordinate 49,668 downwards.
TTTGCGGAAGCCGATACCTTGGCGAAACAAATTGTCGAATTGAGCATCGAGATGCACGGCGTTGACAGTGGAGATACCGCGCGAGCAATTACCAATCTGGCGATCGCGCAACATAGCAACGACCAGTACGACCTGGCGAAGCTGAATTTCCAGTCCAGCGTAGACATTATTGAGCGCATCTCGGACCGCCTCAACGAGGACCTGATTAATCCACTAAAAGGCCTGGCTGCTTCCGAACTGGCATTGGGCAATACAGTCGCTGCTGCGGAAATTTTTCAGCGTGCGATGCACGTAAGCCATGTCAACTTCGGCCCGCACAATCTGGAGCAGATCGAGGTACTCGAGTCCCTGGCAGAAACGGCATTGGCAAGTGGTGATGCGGACGCTGCGTTGGATATGCAGGAACGCATTTTTTCGCTGCAAGCACGCAACATAGATCCCGATAGCGAAGACATCCTGCCGGCACTCCACAACCAGGCGCGATGGCTGCACCGTCTGCAGCAATATGACAAGGAACGCTACACCTGGCGCCGTATTATTAGTGTGCTGGAGCAGCATCACGGCCGTAAGGACCTGAGCCTGATCGCGCCACTGACCGGGCTTGGCAATTCCTATCTGTACTTTTCGTTGCCGGATATCAATTACTCGCAACCCACCTCGAACACAACGGGCGAAATTTACCTGAAGCGCGCATTGCGTATTGCGGAAGAAAATCCGGAATCGACCTGGCAGATCAAATCCAGGGCCATTGTTGCGCTGGCTGACTACTACATCCTTACCGACAAATCGAGTCGCGCCGATCGCCTTTATAGCGATGCCTGGGATGTACTGTCGAGTGACGCAGACAACGCTGAGGATCGCCAGATGGAACTGCAGACGATGCAGGTATTGCAGCAAATTGCGCCGCCGAGATTCTACGGGCTGGCCGATGGCGTCGTGGCGGCTGGCAATTTGGACAACTTCGAAATCGGCACCATTGTTCTCCAGTATTCCGTCTCCTCACGCGGCAGACCAACTAACATCAAGCTGATCGAATCAAATCCTGCCGGCTTTGACGAGATGGAACGCACTGTCGCGCGTGAACTGCGCCGCATTGTGCAAAGGCCAAGAGTGGTTGACGGCGAGACTGTGCAGACTGACAACCTGACGTTCACACACAATTATTACTATCGTGAGAGCGACCTGCCGGAAGCGTTCACCGCAGCCGATGACGATAACTAGTAGATTTGTCATCGTCCCAATGAGCATGCGGTGTCCTTGTTGATCCGCGCTCGCCTGTTCCTGCTGGTTGCCGCGATGCTGCTAACACAGCAGGCGGCAGCACGGTGCGATGCAGCCTGGCTGAAAATATCCGAAACAAATATTAGCAACGGTGAGGAAGCGCTAACGGCGCACAACCTGAGCGCCTACCCCGTATCGTTCACGTTACGCGTGCGCAGCCGCGACCTGCGCATAAGCGGCGAGAGCAGCGTTACGACCACCCTGACGCCGGATGAGAAACGCGAACTCATTCGCTATCAGCAGCGCAATCCGCAACGACCGCAGCGTGTTCGCTACAGCTGCGAATGGACGGTTGGCGATCTCGACGCGAAACATGAAGACGATCGCTTGTACTTACTGCCCTACGCCGAAGGCGAAAGCTACCGGGTATTGCAAGGCTACGGCTCGCGCTTCAGCCACACCGGCCGCGAGCAATACGCGGTGGATTTCAAGATGTCCGAAGGCACGCCAGTACATGCGGCCAGGGACGGTGTTGTGGCGCGTGTTGAGGAAGCTCACGATATTGGCTGCTGGGAGGACGGTTGCGGAAAGTACGCAAATTTCGTCGTCGTATTACATGATGACAACACAACGGGGGAGTATTACCACTTGCAGCAGAACGGTGCGCTGGTGGAACCGGGTCAACGTGTGCGCGCTGGTGACCTGATTGCGTTGTCTGGTAATACCGGGCACACCACCATGCCGCACCTGCACTTTGCGGTGTACCGCGCTGTAGACAGGGGCAATACCCAATCCATTGCCGTGCGCTTCCTGAGCTCCGATGGCGTCGTCAGTTTTCCGCGCCGTGGCCGCCAGTATCCGGCCGCCTCGGCAGAACATCTGATACGCGAAGATCGTTACGGCAGCGCTGGCGAGGTCGATTAGCCAAACGCTCGCGAATTCAGGGCCGCGCCATGCGGCCCGCGGCCAATACGGGTAGTATCGGCAGCCAGACCCGACACCTGCGACCTGAAGGATTTCTACTTGGCGACCAAGAACAGTGGCGGCCGCAAGCCGCGCAAGCCCAGCCGCAAACAAGCTGAAGAAGCAGTCGAGACCTTGCTGCTGTGGGCGGGCGACGACCCGCGACGCGAAGGCCTGATCGATACACCGAAGCGCGTTGCGCGTGCTTACGAGGACTGGTTCAGCGGCTACAAGGATGATCCGGTTGGCTACCTCAAGCGAACGTTTGAAGAAGTCGAAGGTTACGACGAGATGATCGTACTGCGCGATATCACGTTCGAATCCCATTGTGAGCACCACATGGCGCCCATCATTGGTCACGCGCATGTTGGCTACCTGCCGAACGACAAGGTCGTTGGCATCAGCAAACTCGCCCGTGTCGTCGAGACCTTCGCGCGCCGTTTTCAGGTGCAGGAAAAAATGACGGCGCAAATCGCGCACTGCATCCAGGACGTGCTCAAGCCGAAAGGCGTTGGCATTGTCATTAACGCTGTCCACCAGTGCATGACCACGCGTGGCGTACACAAGTCCGGCGTATCGATGGTCACCAGCCAGATGCTCGGCACATTCCGCAAAGACGCGCGCACCCGCGCGGAGTTTTTGAATATGATCGGACTCGCAAGCTAGATAGCCTGGGACGAACAACAGCTATGTTGGGCGCAATAGTTCGCGGCACAGCCATCCTGCTCGGTGCCGTAGTGCTGTACCTTTTGCTGTGGCCGGTGCCAGTTAAGTCTGTTGCATGGCAGGCGCCCGCTGATCGTGGCCACGTAGAACCCTATTCCGACGCCAATCGCCTGCGAGCTGCGAAGCTGCTGCCGCTCGGCGAGCACGAAGGTCCGGAAGATGTAGCGCTGGGGGCGGACGGCAAGCTATACATCAGCACTGCGGATGGCCGCATCCTGCGCATGAACCAGGATGGCAGCAATGTTGAAATCTTTGCGGAGACTGGTGGACGTCCGCTGGGTCTTGAATTTGATGCAGACAACAATCTGTTGGTGGCGAACGCGTACCTCGGCGTGCAGCGTATTGATCCGGATGGTCGGGTCGAGCTGCTGTTTGATTCCATCGGTGATTCCAAACTGGTGTACACGGACGACATCGCAATCGCAGCGGACGGTCGCATCTTCGTCAGCGACGCGACTACCCGCTTCGCGCCTGGCGAGCACGGCGGTACTTATGCAGCCAGCGTACTGGACCTGATCGAGCACGGGGACAGCGGACGCATAATCGAATTTGATCCGGACACTCGCAGCACGCGTTTGTTTGCCGATGGGCTGAGTTTTGCGAACGGTGTCGCTGTGAGCAGCGATCAGGCCTACTTGCTAGTGGTTGAAACCGGTGCCTATCGCATCTGGCGCTACCCGTTGGCGGCTAATGGCGCGACCCGCGAACTTGTCGTCGACAATCTGCCGGATTTTCCGGACAACCTGAACAATGGCCTGCAAGGACGGATCTGGGTCGGTCTTATTTCGCCGCGTGATCCCTTGCTCGACCAGCTGACCGGATGGCCATTACTACGCAACATGATTTTGCGCTTACCCGACGCGATGCGGCCCGGCGCACGGCCGCACAGTCATGTCATCGCGATTACCGTAGCGGGTGATGTGTTGATGGACCTGCAGGGCGATACAGGCGCACCGCCGTCCCTGACCGGGGTACTTGAGACACGCAGTGCCCTGTATTTGACCAGCTTGTTCGGCCAGCACCTCGGGCGCCTCGACAAAGTGGACCTCGCGCCGCGCTAGTCGAGTCCCAGTACTTTCACACCCTGGTCGAAAATAATGTCGACTGGAATATTAGCCTCGGTCAAGCGATCCAGGTCTGCCTGCAACTGCTGGCGAATCACACCGGTCTCGTTGGTGAGTTTGTTGGCACCGTCGTAGTTGCCGTCGCCCTGCAGGGTCAACAGCACTTCTGACAATGCCGCTATCGCATCCTCAGTCTTTTCAAAGTCGACGCGGTAGGTACCGGTTGCCGGATCCCGCACGAATGCATCATGGTCATTGAAGAAATTGAAACGCACCATGTTGGCCTTGCCGTGCGCGCTGCTGGCACCGAAACGTACAGAGCGGAAAATACCGGCCATGAAGGTAACGTAGTTATCACGCAGGTCGATCTCGCCGAGTTCACCCGCCGCGTGCAAACGACTGATCATGTACAAGCCCAGTATGTCAGCCTTGCCTTCTTCCATGCTCGAGGCCACATCCAGCAGCGCGGCACGCACAGTGCCTTTGCCGTTGAGCGTATTCTTGATTCCCAGCCCGTGCGCTACTTCATGAAACATCGTGTTGGCGAAAAAGGCATCGAACGTGATGTGCTGGCGTTGCGACTCGTCGATCAGCAGGCCCGCTATCGGCACGAGGATTTTTTCAAACTTCGCCTGCATCGCGTTCTTTAGCTGCAAACGCCGCGTACCCTTTTCGAGTTGCACCTGCTCGTCATTCGGCAGGTTGATCGCGATGGTCTTCGACCCCGCATTGCTGTGCCCCGAGTAGTAAATGACGTCGTAGGCATTCAGGTCGGAATCCGTACCCGGCGTTTCAGCCTTGTAGGCTTCCGGCACCGGTAGTCCGCGCTGCAACTCAGGAAGGAATGCGGCGAAGCGGGCCAGCCGCTCGCTCCACGCAGTATCTTTAAGCAACACGTACGATTCGTATGCGGCGCGGTAACCGTACAGGCGATCTTCGTAGGTTTCGATTGGGCCAATGACGAGCTCGATGGGATTGGTTTTCACGTCCATCCAGGCCATGTCGCTGGCCTGGAATTCACCGCTGATAAGCGCGTCAGCGCGCAACCTGAGATAGTTCGCAAAGCCTTCGTGCGTAGAGAGCGCTGCTGATTGCCGAAGGAGTTCCGCCGTCCGTGCAAGTTCGTCACTGTAGGCTTGCTGGAATGGCACGAGCATGAGATTGCCCTCGGCATCGCGTCTGACGAGCGAGTACAGGCCGTCTTTGCCCGGCTGATCCCATGCGTCAAACTCTTCGCGTGTGATGTCAGCGGGATACAGGTTCGCGCCCAGGGGTTTCGTGCCGACGCCTTCCATGAACGGCTGTTCATCGGCGAGGCGATCCCAGGGGCCGTAATTGATAGCGGCGAAGCGCTTCTCCTGCGCGTCGTCTATGCCCGCGAGCCAGCTGCGCCAGTCATCGCGAAAAGCTTGCCGCCAGAACAGGTCATCCATGATGTCGGAGGCTTCGATCATCAGCTTGAGCATTTCGCGCTGATTATCGCTGAGGCTGCTCACGTCGGCATTCAATGGAAAACTGGCGTATATCTCGGGACGGGGCGCTGCGACCGGCACTGTCTCCGCTTTTTTTGCTGCGGTCGGTGCCGTCGCAGTCGGTTTGGCTGACTGCTCCTGACTACATGCGGACAACAACAATGAGGAAAGAATTAGCACGCCCAATTGGCGTAGTGACGAAGTGTTGATCACGGTGGAATCTCCCGCGCCTTAACTGAAAGGCCGCGATTATGGCACAGCCGAGCTAGAGGTCCGTCAGCTCGATGTCGTCCGCCGCGAGCGCGGTGCCGAGGAACGCGCCGCCAACCCGCGCGAATCGATGCACGCCATCCGTCGCCAACAGACGCAATGTGCCGGCGTGGCCGGGCTCATTGGCGATCTTGAGGCCTGCGAGCCGCTCCTCGACCAGGCTGGCTGTCGTGGCCGCAGAGTCCACCACGGATACGTTTGCGCCGACAATGCTCTGCACCGCGTCGCGCAACAAGGGAAAGTGCGTGCAACCGAGAATGACGGACTGAGGCCCGAAACGGCCATCCTGATCGATCCAGGGTGCGAGGTAGCGGCGGATTACGGCGAGAGCAATCGAATCATCGGTCCAGCCCTCTTCCGCCAGTGCCACCATCAGCTCGCATGGCAGCTCGTCGACTGTGGCCCTGGCATCCATCGCCACGATGGCTTTTTGATACGCGTGCAACCGAACGGTGCCTTCGGTCGCGAGAACGAGGTGGTGACCGGCCGGTACCGCTGTAACCGCCGCGCGCGCTCCGGGTTCAACAACGCCCACAACAGGCAAAGGCAGCAGTTCGTCTGCCAGGTCCGGCATGGCGACAGCGGAGGCTGTATTGCACGCCACTACCAGCAGCTTGATGTCATGCCGCTGCAGGAATGCGGCGGCACGATGGGCATAACTCAGCACCGTTGCCGGACTTTTGGTGCCATAGGGCAGCCGCGCAGTGTCGCCAAGGTAGATGAAATTTTCCGCCGGCAGACGGGCCCGCATGGCTTGCAGGACACTCAGACCGCCGACACCGGAATCGAAGACCCCGATCGGCCGCTCGTCAAATTTGCTCATGGAAACCGTCTAAACGGAATGGAAGACGGCTATTGTGCCGCAGACCCGGGTCGAACGGCAGCGACACACCAGGCTAGCGCGTCGCGCCCGGAGCCCGGATTGCCGGGCTTGGTCGGATCAACCGGACTTGACGAGAAACGGCGGCACCGGCGCCTTTTCTTCGACTGCCAGCGGCAAGGTTTTCTGGCCGCTACCACAGTAGCGAATTGCCGAACCGTAGAGCTCAACCATCAGCTGTGCGCACTGGTTAGTCTCATCCGGCGACATCTTGCGCACCGATGCACATATCGGTCCTTCGCCATTCAGAGGCGAGACGCGATACATAAGATGCTTTAGATCCGCAAAGGTCTGGCGCATCGGGATCGGCAGCTGGTCATCGTCTATGTCCAGCAGGTTATCCTCGTAAGCGCTCACAAGCCGTTGTTTTATTTGGCCATTACCAGCGAGCACCGCCATTGCGGCGGCAAAACTATCTATCTGGTGGGACATTTGTACTCCAGCGTTTTTATTCTAAAAAGCCACAGTCCTCTCAGCCCGGGCCCGAATACGCTTTATGTTGTGAACCGCATCCTGCGGTAGCGACGTAATGCGCCAACTCCGTTTGTACACTTGGTCGGTCAAGCACCTGCGCCTCATTCTTATAGCAAATGAGTGGAAGCATTCGCAAGTAATGATCGGTCTGGGACCAAATTAGTCGAGACGGCTGATTTCGATCTGCCAGGTCAACTCGTCCACCTGCCGCTCGCCGCTATAGAGCGGCTTGCTCTGGCCACACTGCCATTTGCTCGCCAGGGTCTCGTGCATCAGGTAGTCACGATGCTCTGCCAGGGCCTTTTCGACCTCTGCGGATCCCGTCACGCCCAGCACGATACGATCTGATACTTCGAGGCCTGCTTGCTTGCGTGCATCCTGCACCGAACGCACCAGTTCGCGAGCGACACCTTCGCGGCGCAGGTCGTCATTCAGGCTGGTATCCAGGCCTGCGAGGTAGCCGGAATCTTCAGCGCAGGCGTAGCCTTCAGCCGAACTGGTTTCGATCAGTACGTCGGCGGCTTCGAGCGTGATTGTCTTGCCGTCGACGTCCAATTCGAATGCTTCACCATTCGCGGCGGCTGTCGCGATCGCTGCACCGTCAGCGTTGAGCAGCGCTTTCTTCACAGCGGGAATCTGCTTGCCAAATTGTTTACCAATACGTGGCAGATTCGGTTTGATGCGGTACTCAACGAGACCGGCGTCGCGGGCGATAAACTCAACTGCTTTGACATTGAGCTCTTCGAGAATCTGGTCCTGATGTTCGGCAAGCGCTGCTGCCGCTCTGTCATCCGGGGCACGCAGCAACAAGCGCGATAACGGTTGCCGGGTACGTACACCCGACTGTGCTCTTGCAGCACGACCGAGACCCACTACTTTTTGCACTACGTCAATTGCAAACAACAACTCGTCGTCTTCAAGCGCGGCGTCTGCTTCCGGCCACTCGCTCATGTGCACACTCATCGGTGCGTCCGCATCGAGCCCGCGAACCAGGTTCTGATACACGTTCTCTGTGAGGAACGGCACGAACGGCGCCATCAGACGATGCGCGATGTGCAGGCATTCGTACAGAGTCAGGTAAGCGGCACGGGTATCCTGTGGGTCTGACGACTTCCAGAAACGGCGGCGATTGCGGCGCACATACCAGTTGCTGAGTTGATCGACGAAAGATTCGATGGCGTCGCCTGCGGTCTTCGCGTCGAAATCGTCCATCGCATCGGTAACTACGCGAATTGTGTGATGCGCGAGAGCGATCGCCCAGCGGTCGATCTCCGGGCGGTCGGCAACCGGGATGTCGTTCGTGAGATCAACTTTGTCGATGCGCGCGTAAAGAATAAAGAAGCCGTAGGTGTTCCAGAACGTATTGATGAACGAGCTGGCGACGTCTGCAACGATCTCCACGGAGATGCGTTTCTGCACTTCCGGTGACAAGCGTGCGAGGAAATACCAGCGCAGCGCATCCGCACCGACGGTGTCGAATACGTCGTAAGGGTTGACGATATTGCCAACGGACTTCGACATCTTCTTGCCGTCTTTGTCAACGATATGACTGAGGCAGATGCAATTCTTGTACGCGACACTATCGGAGACCAGCGTCGAGATCGCGTGCAAGGTGTAAAACCAGCCGCGGGTCTGGTCGATGGCTTCGCAAATGTAGTCGACCGGGAATTGTTGCTCGAAGGTCTCTTTGTTCTCGAACGGGTAATGCCATTGCGCGTAGGACATCGCACCGGAATCAAACCAGCAGTCGATTACTTCGGGCACGCGTTGCCAGGTCTTGCCGTCTTTCTCGAACGTGATTTCGTCGATGGCAGGGCGATGCAGGTCCAGCTCTGACAATTCACGGCCGGTGAGCTTTTCAAGCTCTGCGACGGAGCCAATGCACTCGTAGTTATCTTTGCCGTCGGTCCAGACCGGCAGCGGCGTGCCCCAGAAACGCTCGCGTGACAGGGCCCAGTCGACGTTGTTTTCGAGCCAGTTGCCGAAGCGGCCATCGCGGATCGTTTCTGGCACCCACTTGATCGTCTGGTTGAGTTCGACCATGCGCTCTTTAAAATCGGAGGTGCGGATGTACCACGCGTTCTTCGCGTAGTAGATGATCGGGTCACCGGTGCGCCAACCGAACGGGTAGTTATGACGGTAGGTCTCGGCGCGGAACATCAGGCCGCGCTGCTTCAGGATCTTGATCAGCGGCTTGTCGGCATCCTTGAAGAACAGGCCGGCAACCGGTTCGACTTCGGCCAGGAAGTGGCCGTCCTCACCCACGCCATGCACGACGGGCAAGCCGTGTTCCTGGCCGAGCGCGAGATCGTCCACACCGTACGCGGGCGCAGTGTGCACGATGCCCGTGCCATCTTCAGTGCTGACAAAATCGGCGTGCACCACGCGGAAGGCATCGCCCTCGACCTTGAGGTAATCGAACAGGCGTTCGTAGCGCAGGCCAATCAGGTCGCTGCCCTTGACGCGTTTCTTTACGGTGTATTCCTGCTCGCCAAACACTCGGCCGCAGAGTGCTTCAGCAATAATCAAGGTCTCGCCGTCGCTTTCAGCGTAGACGTAATCGACCTCAGTGTGCACCGCAAGCAACAGGTTGGATGGCAAAGTCCACGGCGTGGTAGTCCAGACGAGGAACGATGTGTTGTCTTCGCCTTTCACATTGAAGCGCACGAACACGGACGGATCGTCAACTTCGCGGTAACCTTGGGCGAGCTCATGCGACGACAAAGTGGCACCGATGCGCGGGTCGTAGGGCACGACTTTGTAGCCGCGATAGATCAGATCCTTGCTCCAGATTTTCTGCAGCAGGTTCCAGACGCTTTCGATGTAGCTGTTGTCGAGCGTGTAGTAGGCCTCGTCCATGTTGACCCAGAAGCCCATGCGCTCGGTCATTTTCTCCCAGTCACCGATGTAGCGCATGACCGAGTCGCGGCAACGCTTCGTAAACTCGGCAATGCCGATCTGCGCCTCTATTTCTTTCTTGTCAAAGATGCCGAGTTCTTTTTCGACCTCGTGTTCGACGGGCAGACCGTGCGTATCCCAGCCCGCTTTGCGCGGCACGTGGTAGCCACGCATGGTTTTGTAACGGGGAAAGGCATCTTTGAAACTGCGCGCCAGCACGTGATGAATGCCGGGCTTGCCGTTCGCGGTAGGCGGGCCCTCGTTAAACGTAAAGCGCGGGCGACCGGCGGACTGCACGAGCGTTTGCGCGAATACGTCTTTCTCGCGCCAAAACTCCAGAACTTCGGTTTCGATAGCCGGGCCGTCGTAGCGGCCGGCAACTTCTTTAAATGCCATTAGTCTTCCAGTCTCAAACAAAAACGCCCCGGACGCCGATTCAGCGTCCGGGGCGAGAAAATTCGCGGTACCACCCGGCTTCGTGCGCTTAGCGCACCTCAATGTGCCCGTCTCGGGGGCGGCCGGCTGCGTCTACTGAGGCTCCTCATGCTGAGGCCGTTCGGGCAGCAACTCCGGGGCGATCTTCGGCGGCGTTCGTGCCGGGGCTCACACCCTCCCCCGGTCGCTCTGCACGAGTGGGGCCGCGTACTCCTCCCCATCAATGTCGTCCGGGGATTCTATAAGGACACCCACAATAAGGCCAGAAATGCCTTGGCGGTGGTCCCTTGGGGGGCTGCTCGGCGTTCAATATCCCCATGTGGAACGAGAGAATTATGGGTGTCCTTTTAAATCGCGCTCAGATTCCCCATGCGAAAAGTGACAATTATGGGTGTCCTTTTAAATCTTTCCTTTTGAGCCTCTGTTGAATTGCCCGCCTATGCAGGCTGAAAGCCGCGGAAAAATGCATCTGCTTCCGCATCCGCGGGATAAATTAATTCGACGTGCAACTCATCGACCGTCACGTCCCGGGCGGCATTGAAGGAGGCGATCGTGCTGATTGTGGTAACGAGTTGATCGCCGAGTCGTAGCCGTGACATAACCGTCGGGCTGGTCGTGTCGATGTTCTCCGGCGGGCCGACATCGCGCATCAATTCCTCTGCGCGTGCCAGCAGGGATTGCATCTGTTCGTCGTTGCCGGCAATCGTGACCTCTCGGCGAAGACGATGCAGGGTGACCCACGCCACTTCTTCCCAGTTTTCCACCACGTCCCGGAATACGCCGGGGCCGAGAAACATCTCGACTGCGTTGAACGGCATTTCCGGCACCATCGTCGAGAACAACCGCAATGCCGTATCGTTGCCACGCACGATATTCCAGTAGTGATCGAGCACGAACGCGGGAAACGGTTCATGCTGCAGAAGCATCTGACCAATGATGTTGTTGACGCCCGCAAGCTCCGGCGCGTCGAGGTGCCGCTCGGGGAATATTGGTGCGTAGCCGGCCAGGTGCAAAAGATTGTTTTGGGCGCGTAACGGCATGTTCAGCGTGTCGGCGAGTTTGAGGACCATCTCCCGACTCGGGCTTGAGCGGCCCGATTCGATGAAGGAAACATGCCGCGACGAAACGCCGGCGGCCACCGACAGTTCCAGCTGACTCATTCCGCGGATGCGGCGAAAGTCTTTCAATTGATGTCCGAACGGAGGGCGCTCACCGGTGAGTTTTTGACTGTCTGCTGTGCTGTTCATACGCCTAGCATAGCGACTAGCGGTTAGCCTGGCACTTACCTCGGAGGGAATTGCCAGCAGATCGTCACGATCGCACACTGCGGCTGAATCCTGGCACTGAAAATACGCCATCACCTGGAGGTCCTCCCATGAAATCTCAGAAAGCACTGTTGTACGCTGCAATATTCACCGAGGTATCCGGCCTGCTAATGGTCGTTGGCGCGCTGTTTCCCGCTGCCCTCGAGCCGCTCGTTTCGCTGCTGTTCGGCGAAGCTGTCACGACAGGCGCCCCTGCCCATCTCGCCATCGGCATCGCCGGTGCAGTTCTGACAGGCTGGGCAATCATGATCGCGATGCTCGCGCGGAATATCGGCTCGCTGTCGCCGCATGTGCTCGGCACCTCGATTGCCGCAGGTGTCGTGGTCTGGTTCGTGCTCGACGGCATAGTGTCGATCGCTACGGGTGCCGCGCTGAATGTCGTCGGCAACCTGTTGTTTCTTGTGATCCTGCTGGTGCCGGCACTCAGGCTGCGCTCACCAGCGGCGCAGCGGCAGATTGCCTGAGGCGGTTCGACAGAGGCGCCTGGCGGGCCGGCGCAACTGGACAAGCCACCGGCTTGCCCTTTGCCGGGCCGCCGGGAGTTCGTTGGCGTTCGGCTGGCCCGTCGAACCCTGCTTGCTGGCCTGCACGGCAATTCTTTGCGTGGGCCAATTATGGGTGTCCTTGTTGATTGATGGGTGTCCTTGTTGATTGGCTGATTAGCGCCTTGTTTAACTGGCCCGGATCAACCGCCCGACCAATTGTGGGTGTCCTGATTAGGTGACTAACCGTCAGGTCAATTATGGGCGTCCTTATTATCCGTCCTTATTATCCCGCCAATTGTGGGTGTCTTGATTAACTGATTAACGACGGTGGGTGTACTTATTAACGTCCTTATTAACGCCCCTGGTGCTGCTTTGGCAGTAAAAATATCAAATATGATAGGTTTAATGCCTATATTGACTATTTCCGATCACTATCGATTACTTTCTATGCTTGCAAAACCTATCGAATATGATAGATTTTAGAAAGAATTCGGCAATTACCTATCATAAGTGATCTCATGAAGATTGATCCCCTTACCCCCAACGATGCCATTCTCAACGAGCTGGGCCAGCGGCTGGCCCGTGTGCGCAAGCAGCAAGGCCACTCGCAGGAGCAGCTCGCCAGCGATGCCGGGCTTGGCGTCGCGACATTACGGCGCATCGAAAGCGGCCAGGACAGCCAGCTTGAATCCTGGCTCAAGCTGCTGAAGGCGCTGCATATGACCGCGGCCATCGACCAGCTACTGCCGGAAAACTATGCCTCGCCGATGGCCGAGGCGCAGGCTTCGAAAAAACGCGCGCGCAGCGAAGCCGGCACCGCCTCATCCGGAATTGCCTGGGGCGATGAAACACCATGACCACCGCGACCGTACGACTTTGGGGCACCACAGTGGGCTACGTCTCCATGTCATCTGGCGAGCGATTCGCGCGCTTTGAATATGACCCGGATTTCGTCGAACTCGGCATTGCTCTCTCGCCGCTAACCATGCCGGCCGTTGCCCGTCGCATCTACCAGTTCATCGACCTGCATCCGCGCAGTTTCCACGGCTTGCCGGGGCTGTTGTCGGACAGCCTCCCGGACAAATACGGCAACCGCCTCATCGATGTCTGGCTGGCGCGTACCGGCCGCAAACCCGACCAGTTCAACGCCGTCGACCGCCTCTGCTACACCGGCATTCGCGGCATGGGCGCGCTGGAATACGAGCCAGCAATCGATGGCGTCGTGAACGAAGACAAGCAACTGGAGATGCGATCGCTGGTGGAACTCGCCTCCCTCGCCTTCGCCGACAAGCAAGCACTCGATACCCGGCTCGGCGCCAGCGACGACGCCTTGCTCGATATCCTGAGTGTTGGCACTTCAGCGGGTGGCGCGCGTGCGAAAGCGGTAATCGCGTTTAACCCGGAAACCAAACAAGTGCGTTCCGGACAGCTCGACTTACCGGCTGGCTTCGAACACTGGCTGATCAAGTTCGACGGCGTGGAGTTCAGCGGCGACTGGGGTGTAGCTGACCCGGCGGGATACGGCTTGCTGGAATACAGCTACTACGAGATGGCCCTGGCCTGTGGCATCGACATGATGGAAAGCCGCGTGTTCAGCGAGAACGGGCGTAACCATTTCATGACCCGGCGTTTTGATCGCAGCGATGACGGAAAAAAACGCTTCATGCAAACACTCGGCGCGATAGCACACTTCGACTACTACGAAAGTGGTGCGTACTCCTACGAGCAATTGTTCATGACGATGAAAGAACTTGGCCTGTCACAAGCTGCAATCGAACAGCAGTTTCGGCGTGCCGTGTTTAACCTTGTGGCCTGTAACCAGGATGACCACGTCAAGAATTTCGCGTTCATCATGAATCGCCAGGGCCAGTGGGACCTGTCACCCGCCTATGATCTCTGCCACTCCGAGGGCTCCGACTTCACCCGCTTTCATCAGCTCAGCGTCAACGGCAAGACCACCGACTTCGACCTCAAAGACCTCAAACACCTCGCGTCCTACGCCAGTCTGCCGCGTGGTCGTGAGAAGCAGATACTGGAGCAGACAGTTGAGGTTTTTTCCGGGTGGTCGAAGCTGTCAAGAAAGCTGGGCATTCCAAAACAAGTGCACGAGCACGTACTGCGAACATTGCGACTCAAATGGAACTGAGCTACGGAGCAGCTTCTTAGCCAATGCGGTAAATCAACCTGATTTTCGCCCAGCCCAAGTCACCTAAACTATGACTAAACAATTTAACAACCGATTCGAACAAGCACTTGATTCAGGCTTGCCCATCACGATCGACGGCGGCCTCGCGACACAGCTCGAAGCGCAAGGCTGCGACATCGGTACTACGCTGTGGTCGGCAGCATTGCTGCAGTCCAACCCGTCAGCCGTTGTTACTGCGCATCGTGCGTTCCTTGAAGCCGGCGCTGACATCATCATCAGTGCAAGCTACCAGGCGAGCATCGCAGGCCTTGCAGCACTCGGTATATCGCTGTCGGCCGCGGAAGACCTTATCGCCAGTTCTGTGCGCCTCGCCTGCACAGCTCGCGATGAGTTTCTTGAGGCACACCCGAACACCGATCGGTCACCCCTGGTCGCAGCAAGTATCGGCCCCTGGGGCGCCTGCCAGCACGACGGCTCTGAGTACACGGGCCATTACAAAATCGATGACGACGCCTTGCGCATTTTTCACCAGCAACGCCTTGAACTGCTGGTCTGTACCAACGCCGACCTGCTGGCCTGCGAAACCATTCCCAACCTGCGGGAAGCCCGCGTGCTGAGTGAACTGCTTGCAACTGCGCGATTGCCGGCGTGGGTAAGCTTTTGTTGCAGGGACGAGAGCCGCTTAAGCGATGGCACGCCGCTCAGCGATGCGTGTGCGCTGTTCCGCGAGCACCCGCGGGTACTCGCGCTTGGTGTCAATTGCACGGCGCCGCAGTACGTCACCGCACTAATTGGTGAGATGCGCGCGGCAGCGCCTGACAAAGCGATTGTGGTTTATCCAAACTCCGGCGAGCGTTACCACGCTGCAACAAATTCGTGGTCCGGTGATGCCAGCCCGGCCGGCTTCGCGACGTATGCAGAGGAATGGCTTCATGCGGGTGCCTGCCTGATCGGAGGCTGCTGCCGGGTCGGGCCAGAACAAATCATTGCTGTGCACGCCTGCCTGGCATCGTAGCCTGCAGCGCGGATAGCGACCAGCTTCATTCAGCAAACCAGCGCAGCTGAAAATGCTCTGCCGGGTAACCCGGCAGCTCTTGCCAACCGGCTACTTTTTGCGCGCGCGGCGCACGCCCATCAGCATGGCATCCAGCAAATCGACCGGCACGCTGAGCCGGAGCCTGCGGATCAGTGCCTTGCGCACGCGGCGTTTCGTCTTCGTGTGCGCCACCATGTCGAGCTGCAGCAGCTTACGCGCGTGGGCCTCGGCACTGGCGAGCAGTTCGGCAGGTTCGACCACGTCGTCCAGGAAACCGGCGGCCTGCGCCGCGTCAGGGTCGAAGTGCTCGGCGAGAGTAACTGCGCGCTGGAACGCCGCCGGCCGCAGCCGGTTGCGCAGTACGGCCACCGCCACACGCGGCATGGGCAGGCCGATGGCCACTTCGTTGGCGGCGATCTGGAATTCGCCGCGCGAGCCGATCACGTAGTCCGCCGACAACATCAGGAATGAACCCATCGCGAACGAGTGGCCGTTGCAAGCCGCGACCACTGGGTAGGGGTAAGCCAGCACCCTGGCCGGTAGCGAGTAGCCGAGACGCAACATGCGAATCGCGTTGCTGCCGCCTTTTTTCATGACGTGCAGATCGAAGCCCGCCGAGAACACCGACTCCCGGCCGGTCAGGATGACGGTTGCGCTATCCGCTTCGGCGCGATCAAACGCGCGGTAAATCTGCACGAGCAATTCAGCCGACAAGGCATTTCGTTTGCCATCGTCAATGCGAATGGTGGCGATGCCGTCTTGCAGGCTGTAGTGAACGGAGTCATTGGCCATGGGCTGAAGGGTGTCCGCAATAGAAAGAAACGGCGAACATTATATTCCAGCAACTGGAAGTTCGGGGCTTGTCATCGGCGAGCTATCGCTCTCAGGTTCTGTGGCGGCTCGGCGTAAACAGACCTGACATCCTGTCAAAGCACTGTGGCGCCGAGTGCATGAACACCGGCGCATCGCGTAATCACAAGGCTTGCGCTCAGGGTTTGACGAACTTCAGCGTGTAACGATCCGACTCGCCGATTGCGAGGTAACGCGCCTTATCCTGTTCGCCGAGCGCCAGCGATGGCGGCAAGGTCCACACACCCTCCGGGTGGTCGTGCGTGTCACGCGGATTCCGATTGATGTCCGAGCGCTCTGCCAATCTGAAGCCGGCTTGCTCCGCCAGGCTGATCGTCCGCTCCTCGGAGATGTAACCGTTTTCCGCGCCAGGGTCTTCATTGCCGGAGTCCGGCCAGCGGTGATCGACGATGCCGAGCACGCCGCCCGGTTTCAGTGCATCAAACATCGCCCGGAACCCGAGTTCCGCGGCGTGCTCACCGTATCCCTCTGCAAACCAGTTGTGCACGTTGCGAAACGTAACCACCATGTCCGCCGAGCCACGCGGTGCGATCTCGAGTTCGTAGGGTGTTGCGAGGTGCGTGACGACGACGTCGCGGTACACATCGGGATTGCTGCCAAGCTTGTCGAGGAATGCCCCGAAATAACGCCGCTGGTAGCCAAACGGTGGGTTGACGCTGTATTGCGCGGCGTACAGTTTGCCGCGTTCGCGCAGTGCCGGCGCCAGAATTTCCGTGTACCAGCCGCCGCCCGGCCAGACTTCCACAACTGTCATGTCGGAACGAAAACCGAAAAAAGCCAGTGTCTCTTTCGGATGGCGATACCGGTCGCGTGCCCGGTTCTGTTCGCTGCGATGCTCACCGGCAATGGCGGCGTCGAGCGCTGTCTCAGTCACAGCGTCCGGTCCAACCGCTATGGCTGTCGCCGGCGCGATCATCAGGACCAGCAAGAAAACGAGACCAGCCCGTACGGCCATGTGAATCTTCGACATACAACCCCTCCTGTTCCGTGGATGACATTAGCATCGCCGGCCATGAGCCGCCAAGCGCTTGCAAATAAGGGCGAGGCTACGCAGTGGAGGCGCCGTGCAAAGGATTAACGTGCGCTGGTCGGTGCGATTCATTGACTGACCACGGGCAAGCAGTGACTCGAAGCCCTTCTGGCGAGCCGCTTCCGATTCCACCTTAATCCAGGCGGCCGTCGATTCGCTGTCGTGCAGGTACATCACTTCCGCGCGCTGGCCGCCCACGCAATCGCAGTAACTGCCGTCCAGGTTGGTCAGCTGCCAGCCGGAGCGGTCCACCGTATTCCATTAACGAATAGTCCGAAGTCGGCGATGCTGCCTTATCAAGGAATCGGTGAAATAACGTCCACGAGCACCGTTGATGCGTCAAAGCCACTCACCGAATTCGGTTGGCCGAATATGCGAATTTGTAGCGCACGAATGGGTTGATCCGGTATGTCCCATGTTTTCGAAATCGTTAGCCACGTCTGCCCTGTGGCCTGCGTGAAATCTACCTGGGTTGGGGACGTCATTGGCGAACTCGGCAGTGTGTCGCCGTTCGCATCCTCGTAAATGACAGTCGCAACCGCATATATCGTGCCTGGGTTATTGGTATTAATCCGAAACGACACGCCACTGATACCTTGCCAGTCGGCCGCGTCGGACAGATCCGGCGAGTTCAGGTTGAAATTCCACACGCCGGTTGGACCAACCTCATCGTCGCTCGCCGGATAGCACGTGTCGCTGACATTGACCCGAAGAGACCCGGAGGTGAAAGGTCCGCCGGTCGCGTTAATGCCGACTGGCCAACCGGCCGATGTCACGGAGAAGTATGGCGATGAAGCGAGCTGCTGCGGACTGCATTGTTCGAACGTATCACTGACACCAAACACGCCGGCATACGTCCAGCCGTTGAGGCCGCCCGTTTCAAAGCTGAAGGTGCCGGGTGGCCACGAAAGCGAAAATGGGCGCGTCGCAGATTTGGTCTTTACGGCGGACTGGAACATCGCCTTGTACAACACGCGGACGCGGGCCTCGTACTCACCGGGAACAAGTCGCGGCGTCTGTCCACTGTACGCTCCGCCACTTCCCGCCATGTCACTTGTGGTGTCGAAGTCGTCATCGCCGAGTGGTCGAACGTCCAGCTTCACATCCTGAATCGTGGTCTGATTTTTGGTAACGGTGGCTGTGACGTCGAGTGAGTCCCCGGGCTCGCCGCTGGCAACATTAATGTTGTCAATATTCGGCGCGCAGCCCGCTAGCAGAAAAATTATTATTGCGCCAAACGGAATGAAGCAGACTGGATTTTTGTCGTATCGCATTCTGGATCTCCTGTTGTTTTATTCTTGTCGAGATGCATGCAAGTGCAGCTGACTCTTGGCATCCTGCAAGCGACTGAATTGTGTAGATTTGCCATCGCTTAGCCTCGGACTTCGGATGGTCTACCTTATAAAGCGACGAGTGACCGACAACCCCCTCATCGGCCTCGCGGAATCGCGTGGGTACAAGGCCTTGACTACCTTTCTGGCAGTGTTCGGTCCTACTCCATTCGACTGAGCAGGTGGCAAGAGCCAATAAGGACACTCGATTTAACCGGCGGCGAGCCAATAACGAGCCAATAAGGACACTCGATTTAGCCTGCCAATAAGCGGCCAATAAGGACACTCGATTTAACTGCGGCTACTTTATCGCTCCAAATTCGCTTCTGCTGGCGCTGTTGGCGTGTAGCCGCGGCTATGCTTATGCCTGATCTGGCTCCGTTCATGGCACTTCTACGGTGTTGCTTGCGCTGCGCTGAATCGGCCGCGCGGTTTTACTGAATGGAGATGGACTGAGATTCAGTGAGTGGACGGTTACCAATCATGACCCGGTCTCGGCCCTGACGCTTGCCTTCGTACAGGCGCTCATCGGCGGTTTTTAGGAGGGCATCCGCACTTCCTGCATCGTGTGGATAGGACGCGATACCCGCCGTAAACGTAATGGTTTCGGACGGCACAGGCAGGTTCGCTTCCTTGCAGTTTTGCATCAGAACTTCACGCAACCGCGCGGCCGCGATCATCGCGCCCCTGGTCGTCGACTCCGGCATGATCACCACGAACTCCTCTCCACCGTAACGGCACGGAATATCGGCGGCCCGAAACACCTGCTGCATCCCGGACGCTAGCGCCCCGATTACCTGGTCGCCAACCTGGTGGCCGTACTGATCGTTGACCTGTTTGAAATTATCAAGATCCACCAGCATGACGATCAGGTGATGACCCAGGCGCGCCGCACGCTGGACTTCCAGCGGCAGGTTGTCATCAAAGAATCGGCGATTAAAAAGGCCGGTCATCGGCTCGCGCTTCAGTTCATCCTTTAGCAACTCGTAGCGCTGCCGGTACGTGAGGATATTGAAAATATTGCGGCTGGCGCTGTTGTCGGTCCTCGGGTCAAACTGCGACGTCGGAACGTATTTCAGGTACGTCGTAATCATCGCGGCATACACGAGCCCAACCGACGCTTTGCCGATGAGACCAGACATTAACAGAGACTGGAAATTCTCCGCACCGTAGAAACCTACAGACACGAATATCAAGGTATCGAAACTGACCACGCTGACGGTCGACAAGGCAATCCGCAAGAAAAGCGACCGGGGAAACACGCGATAAAAGAATTCATACAGAACGATAATCAGAACTGCGTCAATACACAGCAGGCTGGTGCCAGCCAGCAACTTCCACAGATTTTGATCTAGAAACTGTGAGGAGAGATCCTGGGTAATCACGGTAAGCGGACTGGCGACGTGCAGGTCAACGAGCGAGACCACGAGGGTCAGGGTGACGTTCGCTGCGACAACACCCACGATCAACGACTGCGCCTTTGCAGCGTCGTCGCGAATATAGACAAGAAGTGCGGCGATCAGGGTTGCTGTGAACAGGACACTCGACCCCGGACTGATAAAAATACCCGGAATGACCTCGACATACAGTGCTGCTGCGAGCACGGTCTGCAAATGCTGAAATGCGCCCAAGGTTACGCACAACGGCGCAAGCCCGAAGCGAGTGCGAAGGCGATAGAACAGAAGCACCAGGCTGCCGACAGTAACGGTCTCGAACAGCAACAAGCCAATCTGGAATGCGGATTCAGAGGTCATTTGCTGTCCATAATAGGCATCGGTCGCTGCGCGTTCAGTGTCTCGGTTCGCAGATCACTGAACCATACAGGTACTCTGACCGCGACAGCGCGCTTGCAGCAGGCACTGCCACATATAGCCTGATTCTGTGTCCATATGCCGCAGCCGTCGCTCGTTCTGAAGCAACCCGCTGGAATAGCGCCGCCTTGTTCTGTGTGTCCTGATAATTCGCTGGTAATTCCTGCGACCTCGGCTTTCAACCGGGCCGATTGCGCATGCTTGAGTACTGCGATAGAAGGTGTGTACATTGGTTCATCTGCACGTAAGTCGCCCGAAGAAACAGTTCGCAGGGCCTTGCCGACTTTTCTGGCTCCGTTCTTAACACTTCTAAAAGGTGTTTTCATTGGCGATTGATTAACATCAGGCTTCGCTATTTTTTATTCAAAGATATCCAACCCAGACCCATTTTCGCCCGGTTTGCTGACATTTTACGACAAGACCGCCAACCAATGAGGACCAACCGATGATTTCACGACGCGACTATCTTAAATATTCATTGATTGCCGGTGCGGCGACCACAGTGCCGGGCGGCCTGCTGCAGGCTCTCGAGGGCAAACAATTGATTCAGCGGGTAATTCCGAAGACGGGCGAAAAATTGCCCATCGTCGGCCTGGGTTCGTCTGCTACGTTCCGACGTCTGGCAGAAGACGGTAAGACCAGTGAACTGCGGGACGTCCTCAAAACGCTGCTCGACAACGGCGGTCGCGTCTTTGACACGGCGCCGGGCTACGGCGAGTCCGAAGAATTGGCCGGCGAAATAGTGCAACAACTCGGTGCGACCAAGGACATATTCTGGGCAACGAAACTGAACGTCGTGCCGCGGGGCGGGAGTTCCGCCGATGTGACGAAGGCGCGTATGCAGCTGCAGCAGTCGTTCGACTACATCGGCAAAGACCCAATAGATCTTATCCAGGTACACAACCTTGCCGACGTGCCGGTGCAAATGGGCTTGCTCAAGGACCTCAAGAAAGACGGACGCGTGCGTTACATTGGCGTTACCTACACTGGCGCCGATCGTTATACGGACCTGGCGAAGGTGATGCAGGATGAGCCGATCGACTTTATCGGCGTGGATTACGCAGTGGACAATCGCGATGCCGCGAAAGAAATATTTCCGATCGCGAAGGACCGCGGCATCGGTGTACTCGTGTACCTGCCGTTCGGGCGCACGCGACTCTGGAACCGCGTCGGCGACCGGTCGTTGCCGGATTGGGCATCAGAAATTGGCATCGAGTCCTGGGCACAGTTCTTCATCAAGTTCGCCGCGGCGCACCCCGACGTCACGACCGTCACGCCTGCCACCAGCAAACCGAGCCATATGCTCGACAACCTCGGCGCGGGTGTTGGTGAGCTGCCGGACAAAGCGCTGCAAAAGCGCATGGCGGAATTTGTCGATGCGTTGCCGTCAGCCTAGTTTAAAAAGTATTAAAAAGGACACCCAATATTATTTAGGCTGCTCCACAATCCGACCAGGCTAACCAAATTGGACACCCAAAATGGTGTCAACCACTCCGGTGACACCAGTGCGCAGCAAGAATGGAGTTCAGAGCAGCCTCGGATTTGTCACTTGAGGGCGAAATCCGCTCAAGGATGAAAGAAAGTGCAACTGGCGGCCATTTCGGGACAGGCTATACCGTCAGACCGTTGAGCCGCTTCTGCCCTAGTTGCTCGCGATAATCGCTAAGCGCCATCGCATTGCCGATGGCCCGGCAGTAGTGCCGAGTGAGGTGACTCATTTCATCAACCCACGGGCGGATACTGGTTCGTTGCAACCGCCTAACTATGGGCGGCATCGCCGTATCGATCTTGCCGCGCTTGTCCTGCCGATACTGGCGCCCTGTCCAGTCCACAAGGTTCAGGTAGTCCGTCTTACGGATGGGCAATGCGAAGCCCACGACGCCATCACCAGCCATCGGCGCCAACAATTCGTCACGATATTCAATGCGTGCCTGGATAGAGGTGTGTGCCGAATTTTCAGGTGTAGTCGCCTTCTCCGCACGTACCGGGTTTAGGTCCACATAGGCCATGCACTTCAATAACGACGCCTCATCCAGTAAGGCCTGAGACTTGAAGCGACCTTCCCAGAATCGTCCCTTGCAACCGTCTTCCCGATTGGCCAGCCGCGCCAGCGGTTCGTTCAGGCATTTCATGAACCAGCTGATACTGCCAAGACGCTCGCGCCAGACTGCCACTAAGCGAGCGACCATCTCGCTATCAAAGGTCTCGAAGCTCTCGGGTAATTGATGCAATTGTTTCCAGCGGCTCACGACGTCGTCACTGGTCCATGCCTGAAGCTCTAGGGTATTGATATGCAACACGACGTGGTAGTGGTTGCTCATCACCGCGTAGGCACAGACATCGAGAGCAAACACGTTTGCGAGGTCCAGGAGCCGGGCCTCAATCCAGCTACGCCGATGCTCGAAGTTGTAGCCGGTAACGGCGTCTTCGCCACAAAGAAAGGCACGACGGACGCAACGACTGACGCAATGGTAAAACGGGGTGAGGTCCGAGTTAACGAGTTGAGAGCGAGGCAGTGTCATGGGGACACGGTAACCACAGCCATTAGCAATAACTATCGGCGTTTCTTGTCAATTTTCAGGGTAAGTACGGATGTCCAGATAGTAGGTCGTTCAGATTAATTGTGAGTGTCCAGATAGTTACAGATAGTTATCTTCAGGCTAAATGTGGGTGTCCAGATAGTTATCCAGTTAGTTAGTTGCGGGGCTCGTTCGTCTTGACCGCAAGCGCTTATTCATGCAAGCGTGGTGATCGATAACCCAGATAGGTACACAGCAAGGTTCAGATATGAGAATTTATCTATCACTATCACTTCTCGTGATTTCCTTTCCCGCGATGGCGGCAAGCGCCGAAACTCCGCTAACGTGTAAAGGCGCCGGCATCGAGCTGCAAGTCCTCGGTTCGGGTGGACCCATAGCGGACGACGCAAGAGCGAGTTCTGGCTACCTTCTCTGGCTCGACGGTCGAGCCCGCCTGCTCGTTGATGCCGGTGGTGGAATATTTCAGCGCTTCGGCGCCGCCGGTGCCGATATTGCGGACTTGTGGCACATAGCAATCAGCCACATGCATGCCGATCATTCCGCCGATCTCGCCGCACTGGTCAAGGGCGGCTATTTTTCAGATCGAACGGCACCGCTACGTATCAGCGGTCCGGACGGCCGTGGAGCCTTTCCTTCCTTGTCGGAATTTCTCGTTCGCCAGTTCGACGCGAAGCGTGGAAGCTACGCCTACTTGTCCGGGGCACTCGATGGGAGTGGCGGTCAGTTTCTTTTGCAGCCACAGGATGTAGACTCCAGCTCAAGAAAGCCGGTCGTCGTTCTGGATGAAGATGACTTCAAAGTAAGTGCAATCGGTGTGAGTCACGGACCGGTACCCGCCCTGGGGTACGTGGTAACTGTCGGCGAGCGTAAGTTAGCTTTTAGCGGTGACCAGAACAGTGACAATGACGCGTTCTGGAAACTCGCCGCCAACGCGGATCTGCTAATAATGCATCACGCGATACCGCAAGGCGCCGATCGCATTGCCCAAAATCTTCATGCCGAACCAGCCGACATTGGACGAAATGCTGCCCAGGCACAGATCGCGGCGCTGGTCTTGTCGCATCACATGCGCAGAAGCCTTGATAAACTGGACGAATCGTTGCGGCTGATCGCCGGACCATTCAAAGGGAAACTGCTGGTCGCGAATGATCTCGACTGTTTCAGCCTCTGAGCGACCAAATACGTGGCACTGTTTGCGCGACAAACCAGCTGCTGCGACGGTTGCGTTCGAATCCCTCGGCAGTGATGTAACCTTTTGGCTACTCGCTGCAACTAATACATACGCACCGGTTGACCGGCGCAGACAGTTCCCGAGTACGCAGCCCCCTAACTGCCAATTCTCGGACCTCGGAGACCGCCAGTGTGTGGCCCCCCAGGACTTAGCGGTTCCCCACCCCCGGTAACCACTTTGAACTGCCGTCGGTCATTTAGCGGCTGGATTTCCGTTCCGATGCGCTATTGATCGCCGGCGGGCGACAGGCATGCGAAACCAGTTTGAGGTTCCAGGGTTTCGAGCCGGTTGTTCGCCGGCGAACCTTTTTCTACGCAAACCAGTGGACTTTCAGGACACCCATAATTACCTCATTTGCGGCTGCTCTGATTAATAGTGAGTGTCCTTTTTGATACTTTTTGATAATTATGGGTGTCCTGATTAATACTGATTAATACTCATCGACGGGTGTCCTAATTAATAGCCAGTTAGTATGGGGTCCATCGCTTTATCCAGAGCCATTTGCCCGTGACCGACCAACCGCCCTTTCCACCGTCGCGCCTGATCGACACCAACGGCATTCAGCTTGCTGTTCACGAAGCCGGAGTCGGCCCACCGGTTATTCTTCTCCACGGCTTCCCTGAACTCGCATTCTCCTGGCGGCACCAGCTACCGGCGTTGGCGGATGCTGGTTATCGCGCTATCGCGCCGGACCTGCGGGGTTACGGTGGCAGCAGCAAGCCATCGGCGGTCGAGGATTACCGGCAGGAATGCATGATGGATGATATTGCCGGGTTGCTCGCCGAGCTTGGTGAATCGCAGGCTATTTTCATTGCGCATGACTGGGGCGCTTTGCTTGCCTGGCAGATGGCGTTGTTGCGGCCTGAGCTGATGCGTGGGCTCGTGTGCCTCAATATTCCGTTTGTGCCGCGCACGCAGCGTGATCCGATTCTTGTCATGCGCGAACGCCTGAGCAAACATTTTTACATCGTTAACTTTCAGGATTCTGACGAAGCCGATCAGGTCTTTGCGCGCGATCCGCGGCGATTTATTGATCGCATGATGCGGCGCAATGGCATTACGCGTGCGAAGTACGAAGCGCTGCCGGCAGAACGCAAGGTCATCAGCCTGCTCGCAACGATGGCGCGGGATGAGGCACAGGGTGAGCCGTTACTATCCGACGAAGAGCTTAATGTCTACGCAAACGCGTTCGCAGCAGGCGGTTTTACTGGCCCGATCAACTGGTATCGAAACTGGAGTTACAACTGGCAATCAACGGAAGGCGTTGAGCAGATCATCAAGCTGCCTACACTATTCATCGGCGCAGTTGATGACGTCGTGGTGCCGTTGCGGCAAATGGAGGCAATGAAGCCGCACATACCGGATCTCGAGTTGCATATGTTCGAGAACTGTGGCCATTGGACTCAACAGGAGCGTCCGGAACAAACCAACCGCCTCATTCTCGACTGGCTGCAACGCAGGTTTCCGGTATGAAGAATTCGCGGTCGAACCACTTTTTCTGAATTTCCGACGGACGTTGAATCATCAGTTCGAACTACAGATTAGAAAATGCCGTCAACCGCGATTTTGAGGGAATTCGGTTCGACCCCTATTTTTTTAGAAAAAGCGGTTCGACCCCATTTCTCTTAGTGCAACGAATCCGACACCGGCCGCTCGCTTTCGTCACCGAACATCGCGCGGTCAAACGCATCGACCAGTACCGCGGTCGGCTGTGCGCCGATTACGAACAGGCGATCATTGATCAGGAAGTCGGGCACACCTGAAACACCACCGCGACGAACTTCAGCTTCCTGCTTCAGCACTTTGTCGCGCAGCGCATCGTCTTCCAATGCGTGAATCAGGCCGAGACGCTGCACGCCGTGGTCGTTGCCGATATTGAGCAAGACTTCGCGCTCACCGACATCCAGACCCTCTTCAAAGAAGCTGCTAAGAATGCTGTCGGCAACTTTACCCACATCCGCGCCCTGCTCCGCCGCGTAGGCAAGCAACCGGTGTCCGTCCAGTGTTTTAGGTATGCGCTTGATCAGGTCGAAGCGAAAGCGGATGCCCTCTTCCTTGCCCTGGCGAGTGAGCTCATCGAGCCCCGGCTGCACAGAGGCAGGATTGCCAAATTTGCTCGCCAGGTATTCGTCGAAGACCATGCCTTCGGCCGGCATATCCGGGTTCAATTGATACGGCAACCAGCGGAACACGCTCGGGCCATGCACAGCGTTCAACGCCGCATCCAGCCTGCGCTTGCCCAGGAAGCACCATGGGCAGACAAGGTCGGCAATCATGTCCACACGCAGGGTCGCGGTCGCGACGGCGTCACGATGTGCGGAATTGCTGATGAGATCTGGGTGAATCATGGTCTGTCCGGCTCCTGCCTTGGTTTCAAACCCGGAAATGCGGCCTTTGCAGCGCGTTTCAAGCGCTGCCGGTTAGGCCGGTCCGCCCTCAATTGGAGTCTTAGTCTTCGATGACAACATAGTTTGCCCGAACGAGGCTGAACGGAAGCTGACTGAACAAGTCCGGCGTCCGATCAACATGCGCCGGTAAGCGCTTCATATTGTTGCTGGAGCGGCTAGAAACAGTGCCGTTACAATATGTTGCAATAGTTTGACCCCAAATCCGGTCTAATGGAGAGAAGTTATAACGGAGAGCCACCGTGCGTAACCGAATTACTGCCAAAATACTGCCATCCGAGATCACCAGCGAAGCCAACTACCTGAACCGGCGTCGCTTCCTGGAAGGCGGCCTGTTGGCCGGCGCAGCATTGCTGGCACCGGGCGCTGATGCCGCGGTGCTGCCGACCAAGAGCGGGGCGAAACTTGGCAATGTTGCCAAAAGCCCGCTGAGTACAGACGAAGCGCCGAACAGCTTCGAAGACGTCACGACTTACAACAACTATTACGAATTCGGCACCGGTAAAGCGGACCCCTCGGAGAACGCGCAGGAGTTCAAGCCGCGGCCATGGACCCTTGAAGTGGCGGGCAACGCCGAGCGCACCGGCACGTTCCAGCTCGAAGACTTCGTTCAACCGTACGTATTGCAGGAACGCATCTATCGAATGCGTTGTGTTGAAGCCTGGTCCATGGTCATCCCGTGGGTGGGCATTCCGCTTGCGGACATCATCAAGCAACTCAAGCCCATGTCGAACGCGAAGTTCGTGCGCTTTGAAACACTGAATGACCCGAAACAAATGCCCGGCGTGCGCTCACGCGTGCTGCAGTGGCCGTACCGCGAAGGCCTGACGATGGCAGAGGCCATGAACCCGCTGGCCATCATGGCGGTTGGCCTCTACGGACAAGTATTGCCGAACCAGAACGGCGCACCGATGCGCCTTGTTGTGCCGTGGAAATACGGATTCAAGGGCATCAAGAGCATTGTGAAAATCGAGTTCGTTGAATCAATGCCGGACACCACATGGAATATGTCAGCGCCATACGAGTACGGCTTCTACGCCAACGTGAACCCGGACGTGCCGCACCCACGCTGGAGCCAGGCACGTGAACGACGCATCGGCGCAGGTTTGTTTGCCGCCAAGCAGGAAACCCTGATGTTTAATGGCTACGGCGATCAGGTTGCGCACTTGTACGACGGTCTGAACCTCAAGCGAAACTTCTAAACGCCGCCGCTCGACGTTTGAATACGCTCACGCAAATCCGCTTCATCTGGAAGCCACTGGTTTTCGGGTTGTGCCTGTTGCCGGCGTTGAAGGCCGTTGGCGATACGTTTGGCATCACCGGCGACCTCGGCGCCAACCCGGTAGAGGCGTTGCAGGATCACTTCGGCAACTGGGGGCTGCGCTTCATCATGATCGCACTTGCCGTAACGCCCATGCGCTATCTGACCGGGCGCAACTGGCTAACACGCTTTCGGCGCATGCTGGGGCTCTTTGCGTTCTTTTACGTGTTTATACATTTCCTCATATGGCTGATTCTTGATCAGACCCTGCTCTGGTCGGCCATCAAGGAAGACATTTTCGAGCGGCCTTTTATCACGCTAGGCTTCGCCGCATTCCTGATTCTTACCGCGATGGCGATTACGTCCACCGCAGGCATGCGCCGTCGGCTGGGACGCCGCTGGCAGCAGCTGCATTACGGGGTCTATGTCGTCGGCATCCTCGGCGTCTGGCATTACTGGTGGCAGGTCAAACAGGATATCCGCGAGCCGCTAATCTACGCCGCAATCCTTACGGTACTACTGGGCATCCGCATCGTACATAACTGGCGCAAGTCCCCTCGCCGCAGGTAGTATTTCCGCTACCTGTCCCAGCCAGATTCCAGGGGGTCCTGGCCATGAAGATTCTGATCGTCCTTTTCCTGGGCTGCCTGCTTGCGGCACCGGCTCATGCGCAACGCATGGACTCGAAGTTTGAATCCATCGTGCAAATGTATGAAGACGAAGAAAAGGGCCTGCGCCATTACGAAAGCGGTGACTACGACAAGGCGTTCGAATTCCTGAGCGAAACGGCAATACGCGGCCTCAAGAAATCGCAGTACATCCTGGCGTTCATGTTTCTCAAGGGTGAACATGTCAACAAATCCATCCTGCTCGGCATGGGCTGGCTGGGTGTCGCCAAAGAATCGGGAGACGAGGATTGGGTCAAACTCTACGATGGCTTGTACGCCCGCGCCGCACCCGCGCAACAAACCATGATCGATAGCAAAGTTGCTCAGTACGTTAATCAGTACGGTCTGAAAGCGATGAACGTCACCTGCGCGCAAACGCCGGTTACCGGCAGCCGGCGCCCCGAGTATCGCTGCCTCAAGACAGAAGGGCCGGCATTCGAGATTTACCCTGTAGAGTTGCAGCCCTGATAAATCACGCCGATGGACCGTGAGCGGTTCTACCAACGCCCAAATGCAGGGCCGGTAATTTGCAGACCAAGGACGTTGCTTTGAACGAAACAATGCACGCGCCAGAATGCCGGGTCACTCTGATTGCCGCGCTAATGCTGCTGTTGACCGCGTGCGCGAGCCAGACCTCGGCACCAATGCCGCCGGAGCATCCACATTGCATGACTACGCAAACCCTGGTGTGTTACGGGCGCAAGGCTTCGAAAATCGATAATCGGCTCGGCGAGGTCGATTACTGCCACTGCGAGGATGTTTTAAACGGACTCTGAGCCATCGGCGACGTCAATTCGATCAATTCCGAAAAGGCGTCGAACCGCCTTATAGCAAAAGCTTTACGGCAGCCTCTGGCTCTCCAATGACATTCCTGCTTTCGATCCAATGAATGCGCCCCTGCGATCACACAAGTGGCTGTTGCTAATGCCGAAATAACCCTGCTGACGGGGGTCGATAAGGACGCGATTCAGGGCGGCCAGTTCGCCGCCGCAGGGTTAATGCCGGGCTTTAGCCGGCAGGACAGTACAGATCGTGCAGTAACTCGACGACGCGCCGGGCTTTGTCGTTGGCCAACGAATAATAAATAGACTGGGACTCGCGGCGCGTCGCCACCAGGCCGTCGGCACGCAACACAGCGAGATGCTGTGACAACGCAGACTGGCTAAGCGACACGCGCGCCAGCAGCTCCCCGACCGAACACTCGCCCTCGATCAGGGTACACAGCACCATCAGGCGACTCTGGTTAGCGAGCGCTTTCAAGAGGCGCGTGGCCTCTTCCGCGTGCGCCGCGAGTGCATCGAGATCCAGGGTTGTTTCGATTTCGCTCATGAGCTGCTCTTGCTGCGCCCGCCTGCCGGGCAACTGTTGCGCCATTCTAGGCGCGCTGGATAAATTAGTCTAATCTAATTTAGCATTGACTAATGTATTTGAGCTGCGTATCGTGCCCTACATTAGGAACTTCTGATATAGCGAGATAATTCATGCAAGCCCGGATTCAGCATTTCCGCCATGCGGCGAGCGGCACATTCAGTTACGTCGTCCACGACAAGGACGGCGGCACCGCGGCCGTCATCGACCCCGTCCTCGACTACGATGGTGCCGCCGGCCGTACCGGCACTGCGAGCGTCGAACCGTTGATCGATTACCTGCGCGAGCACCGCTTGCGCCTGCAATGGATACTGGAAACACACGCCCACGCCGACCATCTCAGCGCGGCACCGGTCCTCAAAGACATTATGGGCGGCCAGATTGCCATCGGTTGCGGCATACGCAACGTTCAGGAAACCTTTCGCGGCATCTTCAACCTCAAAGACCTGAACACCAATGGCGTGCAATTCGATCACCTGTTCGCCGACGGCGAGACGTTCAGAATCGGCAGTCTGCACGGCGAGGTACTCAATACGCCCGGCCACACCAGTGACTGCATCAGCTACCGGATCGGCGACGCGGTATTTGTCGGCGACACCCTGTTCGCGCCCGACAAAGGCACCGCACGCGCGGATTTTCCCGGCGGCAGCGCACATGACCTGTACCGTTCGGCCCAGCGACTGCTGGCGTTGCCCGACGACACACGGATATTTCTGTGTCACGACTATCCGCCAGCCGGGCGCGGACCGGAGCACGTGCACACCGTCAAAGAGCATCTCGAACGTAACGTGCACACAGGCCGCGGTATCGACGAGGAAACGTTTGTTGATCTGCGTAAAGCACGCGACATCACGCTCGCCATGCCGGCGCTGCTGATTCCGGCGGTGCAGGTCAATATTCGTGCAGGCAAGTTGCCGGCGCCGGAAAACAACGGCGTCAGCTATCTGAAAATTCCGATTGATCAACTGGGCCGGAGTGCTTGAGATGGAAAATTTTACGCCGTGGACTTCGCTCGCCGGCGGCGCCCTGATTGGGCTTGCCGCCAGCCTGCTGTTCATTATGAATGGCCGCATTGCCGGCATCAGTGGCATCTTTAACGGCGTCCTCGAACCGCGCCGCAACGACACAGCATGGCGCGCCTGGTTTCTCGGCGGGCTCGTGATTGGCAGCGGCGTGTACGCCTTGCTGGTGCCGTTGCCCTTTGCATTACGTGTGGATTATCCGATCGCGTTGCTGGCACTTGCCGGTTTCCTGGTTGGCGTCGGTACTCGCATGGGCAGTGGCTGCACCAGCGGGCACGGCGTGTGCGGCATGGCGCGGTTGTCGTTGCGATCGCTGGTTGCGACCTTGACGTTCTTGTTCACCGGAGTGCTGACCGTCTTCATGGTCACGCGTTTCATCACCGGTACTTGAGATGAAAACACAACTCACTGCATTGTTGGCCGGCATCCTGTTCGGGCTTGGCCTCGCCGTATCACAGATGATTAATCCGCAGAAAGTCATCGCATTCCTGGATGTCTTCGGCGACTGGGATCCGTCGCTGGCACTCGTGCTGGCCGGTGCCGTTGTCGTGAGCTTCGTCGGCTTTCGTATCGCGAACCGCCAGGTCGCACCGCTGTTCGCGCCAGAGTTTCGCGCACCGACCCGCACCGAACTGGATCCGCGCTTGCTGACCGGGGCCGCCGTGTTCGGCATCGGCTGGGGGCTGGCCGGATATTGTCCGGGACCGGCGATCTCGGCGCTTGCGATCGGTAGCTGGGAGCCGGTGATCTTTTTGCTGGCCATGGCCGCAGGCTCGCTGACTTTGAGTCGATTCGACCGGCGAGCCCCATAAATGACCGTGACCGATCAAAACCGCACGTCGTGCGGTCGTCGCGTCCTGCCCGAATGTAGGACCGCATGAGCGCCGCCATTCTGGCCTGGCCCGGCGCGATTGCGATTGGCGTGAGCCTCGGTTTGCTCGGATCCGGCGGTTCGATACTCACGGTTCCCGTGCTCGTGTACCTGTTTGGCCAGGACGAGAAGCTGGCGATCGCCGGCTCGCTCGGCGTTGTCGGCACGGTCGCGCTCGTCGCCAGCCTGCAAAATCTGCGCGCCGGTCAGATCGACGGCCGTGCAGTGCTGTTATTCGGCGTGCCCGGCATGGCGGGTACCTACCTCGGTGCCTGGTCAGCGAGCGTTGTGCCGGGGATCGTGCAGCTTTCCCTGTTTGCAATCGTGATGCTGGTCGCCGCCTGGTTCATGCTGCGACCGCTGCGGCTCGAGCCGGTCAGCCACGTTGCCCCGCGGGCGGCCTGGAAAATCGGCGCTAACGGTCTCGCGGTGGGGGCTCTCGCCGGACTCGTCGGCGTTGGCGGTGGATTCCTGATCGTGCCTGCACTCGTTATGTTGTGCGGATTGTCGATGCATCGCGCCATGGCAACGAGCCTCGTCATCATCGCGATGCAATCTTATAGCGGCTTCTGGAAGTACCTCGACGTACTTCAGCAACAGGATCTCCACCTCGACTGGCGCACGCTCGGCCTCGTGACCGTGCTCGCGATCGGTGGCAGTGTCGCGGGCAGGTTCGTGGCGCAACGCATGCCGCAAGACCGACTCAAACGAATTTTCGCGCTGTTCCTGCTGGTCATGGGCATTTACATCCTCGTGCGCAGTTTGCCGCAAGCCCTCAATTTCTAATTGCCAGCAACCGGAGAAATAACGATGACCACAAAACCACTCTCGGATACGTTCTACGTATCAACGCAACTCACCGAGGACGACTTGCGCGAAGCCGCTGCAGCCGGCTTTCGCACGATCATCAACAACCGGCCCGACAATGAAGAAGCGAATCAACCCGCATCCGCCGCACTCGCTGTCGCCGCACAGCGACTCGGGCTCGCTTACGTCGCCATACCGGTGAGCGGCAGCGACATGACAGAACACCATATCGAATCGTTCCGACAGGCCATCGACAGTGGCGAGACGCCCGTTCTCGCGTTCTGCCGCTCAGGCATGCGCTCCAGCTCCCTGTGGGCAATGAACGAGGTCGGCAACTCTGACGTTGAGCCGCTACTCGCAACGGCGAAAGCGGCCGGCTATGACCTCGAGCCACTGCGCGAGCGGCTGGCAGCGCACAAACGAGGTCGCTGAACGGCCACTACATCGGGTCACTTCGCAACAAACTGGCCGAGCACGAACGACTCCGATGAATGTCGGCGCCACATCAGCTCGATTCTCGCCGCGCATGTAGCGAGCGCCCGCGCCAGAACGAAAAGATCGCGGGAAACACGATCAGCACCAGTATCAACGCGGAACCTATGCCACCCAGCATGGGTGCGGCGATGCGTTTCATCACATCTGCACCACTGCCGGTGCTGTACATGATCGGTAGTAGGCCCATCAGCAGGGTGAGGCCGGTCATCAGCATTGGGCGCATGCGTTGCGATGCGCCACTCACAATCGCTGTGGTCAACTCACCAACGGAGTGTATTGGTTCGTCGTCGCCTTGCCTGCGCCAGGCGAGATCGAGGTACAACATCATCAGCAAGCCCAGCTCAACTGACAATCCCGCCACGGCAATCATGCCAACGGCGACGGCAACGCTCAGGTTGTAGTCGAGTGCGGCCAGCAGCCAGACGCTGCCGATTAACGAGAATGGCAACGCCGTCATAATGATCAATGTTTCGGTCAGCGACTTGCGATGCAGGTACAGCATGAAAAAAATCAGGAACACGGTCATCGGTACCAGTACTTTCAGTCGTGCTTTCGCGCGTTCGAAGTAGGTGAACTGCCCGGCCCAGTCGATGCGGTAACCCGCAGCGATAGCTACGTTCTCGGCGACAACCTCGCGCGCCAGCGATACGTAATCCGCAATACCAATTTTGTCACTGACATCCACGAACACGAAGCTCACCAGCTGACCATCTTCATTACGCAATGCAGGCGGGCCGGTACGAAAATTCAGGTCGGCCACCTGTGTAATCGGGATCTGCGCTCCACCTGAGGTCGTCACGAACACGCGCTCCAGTGCCTCGATCGTGTCGCGATACTCGCGCGCGTAGCGCACCAGGATGCCGTAGCGTTCACGACCTTCAACTGTCTCGCTGACTTTGATGCCGCCCATTGCCGCCTCAATGACCATTTGTATATCGTTGACGTTCAGGCCAAAGCGGGCCGCCGCTTTGCGATCAATATCAAAGTCCAGGAAGTAGCCGCCCGTTGCCCGTTCGGCAAAGGCACTGCGCGTGTATTCGGCTGTGCGTTCGTCATTCAATAGCGCACGCTCGATATCGACCGCGGTTTTTTCAATCACGCCAAGCTCCGGGCCGAATACTTTTATGCCAAGTGATGAACGAATGCCGGTCGCCAGCATCTCGGTGCGCGTCTGTATCGGCATCCACCAGATGTTCGGCATGCCGGGAAAACGCATCGCGGCATCCATCTCGCCGATCAGCTTGTCCCAGGTCATGCCCTCGCGCCACTCACTCTTGTCCTTCAGCGTGATGTTAGTTTCGATCATCGACAGCGGCGCCGGATCGGTTGGACTCGTGCTACGACCGACCTTGCCGAATACCCGCTCCACTTCCGGAAACTTTGCAAGCTCGCGGTCCATTGTCTGCAACACGCGCGTCGCTTCCTCGATGGAGATGCCGGGCAACGCGGTCGGCATGTAGAGGATGCTGCCCTCGTTCAGCGGCGGCATGAACTCGTTGCCGAGGCTGCGATAAGCGGGAACAGTCATGACGAGTGCGAGCACTGCAAGAATGACCACCGGCCAGCGAAAGCGCACCGCGAGGCGTACGAGCGGTATGTAGCCTGCCTTCAATACGCGATTCAGCCAGCTTCTGTCGCCACCAATTTTGCCCCTGATCAGCAGCACCGCCAACGCCGGAATAAGGGTAACGGACAACAGTGCCGCAAAGAACATCGAGTAAGTTTTGGTATACGCCAGCGGCTTGAACAACCGGCCTTCGGTGCCCTCTAGTGCGAACACGGGGATGAAGGACACGGTGATGATTAGCAGCGAGAAAAAGATACTCGGACCCACTTCCTGCATCGCCTCGATAACCGCGCGGGTTCTCGATTCGCCTTCGAGCTTCGCACCCTGCAAGCGCTTGTGCACGTTGTCGATAATGACAATTGCCGCATCAACCATCGCACCGATGGCCACGGCGATACCGCCAAGCGACATGATGTTTGCCGTCAATCCCTGGTAGTACATCGGGATAAATGCCAGCAGTATCGCGATCGGCAAGGTCACCACCGCGACAATCGCTGAGCGCACATGCAACAGGAACAGGCCGATCACCAGCGACACGATCAGCATTTCCTCCAACAATGTTTTACGCAATGTATCAATCGCACGCTCAATCAGGCTCGAGCGGTCATACACAGGCACGATTTCCACGCCGTCCGGCAGGCTAGTGCGGATCACGGACAGTCGTTCTTTCACGCGATGGATAACATCAAGCGCGTTCTCGCCGTAGCGCATGACGACGATGCCGCCGACGGTCACGCCCTCGCCGTTCAGGTCTGCCTGACCGCGTTGTAACGCAGGTCCCAAACTGACATGTGCCACGTCCGCCACCCGCACCGGCACGCCGCCCGCGCCAGTGCCGATTACTACTTCTTCAAGATCGCCGACAGATTTTACGTAGCCGCGACCACGAATGAACTGCTCGTGTCCGGCGATTTCCAGTACCCGGCCACCCACGTCCTTGTTGGAATCGCGAACTGCATTCGTCACCTTATTCAGTGGAATGCCATAAGCCGCGAGCTTGTTCGGGTCGACATTAATCTGGTATTCCTTGACAAAGCCGCCGACCGAAGCCACCTCCGCAACACCCTCAACGGATTCCAGCGCGTAACGAAGGTTGAAGTCCTGCAGGCTGCGCAAATCCGCGAGCGACTGTTGACCGCTCTTGTCCGTCAACGCGTATTGATACACCCAGCCAACACCGGTGGCGTCTGGGCCGAGTGTCGGCCGCACATCGTCCGGCAACTTTGGTGCGGCCGAATTGAGATACTCGAGCACCCGCGAACGCGCCCAGTACATGTCGGTGCCATCTTCAAAAATTACGTACACGAACGACAAGCCCATGAAACTTTGCCCACGTACGAAGCGCACTTCGGGAGCGGCCAGCAACGTAGTCGTCAACGGGTAGGTAATCTGATCCTCAACCAGATCCGGACTACGACCGGGCCAATTCGTGAATACAATAACCTGCACATCCGAGAGATCCGGGATCGCATCCAGTGGCGCGCTCATCAACGACCGATAACCCCAGCCAGCCGCAGCTGCGACCAGCATCAAGGTCAGCAGCACGTTGCGCGCTGAAAAGTTAATGAGCCGTTCGAGCGGCCCCTGTCCGGGTTGCCCCCCTTGCGCGGTTACCACTGGTCTATCCCCGTCTTCAGGCGTGTTTCGGCGGCGATAAGGAAGTTGCCAGAGGTAACGACAACGTCGCCAAGCTGCAGACCTTCGAGGACTTCGACAAAGCCCTGTGCCGCGCGACCCACCTGGATACGCACCGGTTTGAGGCGGCCACGTCCGAGATCAACAAACACGACCCGACTCTTGCCAGCCACAATGATGGCTTCCTCGGGAACGCTAAGGTGGTGACCGACATCGACCAACAGCGACACCTCTGCGTACATCGCCGGCTTCAGCTCGCCGCTGGCATTGTCGAGCGACAAGCGCACTCGACCCGTACGGGTAGCGCCATCGAGGGTGGGATAGATGTATTCCACCTTTGCCGCATAACTGTGGCCTGGCAGATACGGCAACGTAATCGCCGCGTTCATGCCAACCTCAACCATCTCAAGGTCCGCCTCGTACACGTTGGCCTCTACCCAGACGCGCGAGAGGTCGGCGATAGTCAGCAATGTTTGTCCCGCGCTCGCAGCGCTGCCATCGGCAATGTTGCGTTCGATCACGGTGCCGCTGCGCGGCGCGTAGATGGCGATGTAATCCTGCGGCACGCCGCGTTTCTCGAGTGCGGAGATCTCCGCCGGCGATATGTCCCACAACATAAGTCGTTGCCGGGCGGCCAGCACCAGTCCATCGCTGCCATTCGGACGGCGCTTCAACGTTTCTAGATATTCTTGCTGGGCCGCGAGCAACTCGGGGCTGTACACCGTGAATAGCACCTGGCCTTTTTCAACCTGTGCACCGACGTAGTCGGCTTTGAGGTCGCCGATATAGCCATCGAATTTCAGCACAACTTGCGACAGCCCACGCTCATCGACTGCCACTTCGCCTACTGCGCGTATGGATTTAACGAGATCGCGATGGGTAGCGAGCCCGGTTTTTACTCCGATCATCTGCCGGCGACGGCTGTCGATCGTGATGGTATTGGCATGGGCCTCAACGGGCACGGCAGCTCCCCCGACCGGGGTTGCGCCTGCTGCCAAAGTCAGTCCCGCACGGTCGGTCGCGAGATCGAACTGCACACGCTTGTCGCCGCGCAGCGGATCTTTAACGGTAATCGTCAGTGGCCACTCGCCGCGCATCGGCAACTCCACGCTGCCCTCGTATCGGCCTGGTTGAATCTCCTTGAGATCAGCGGGCGCGCGCATTGCGGGCATGGCACCCATCGCTGCCATTTGTGCGAATGCGTCTATCTCTATGTCATCGACTGGTCGGCCGTTAGCATCGCGCACTTCGATCATTACTTTGTTATCGCCTACCCGCGCGGTTTTCGGTTCGATGTCGATCGCGATCTCGAGATCACCAGCCCGGTAACGTGGCATGCCACTGTCGTGGCCCGGCATCGCACCGTCTTGCGCGGCCATTGTCAACGTCGGCTCAGCGGATTCACGTATCAGCAGAATAGAGGTGGCGGCTAACACCAGCAGTGCTACTGCAACTATCAGAATGTAAGAGCGTTTCATTGCATGACTCCCGCAGCTAACCGCGATGATGAGTTGACGGGTGCACCGATCCAGCGCTCCAGTTCGGCCTGGTGCCGGGCGTAGTCGGCGAGTGCACGTGCATGCGCAAGCTCGGTATCCAGCTTGCGTTGCTCGGCCATGACGACATTCAGGAATCCACCGGCACCGCTTTGATAGTCGGATACCGCAGCGGTCAAATACTCGCTCGCAAGCGGCACCAGTTTCTCCGAGTACAGCGCCACAGAGCCCTGCGATTCGACGACCCGCGCGCGAGCCGCTGCCAGTTCGGCCAGCAATATGGCACGACGATCGGCGAGCAGGTAATTGGCACGCCGCGTATCGGCTTTGGCGCGATCGAGATCGGCGTTGCGCTTGCCGCGGTAAAGCGGAATATTGATGGACAGGCCGAGTACCGGCCGCTTGTCGACGTCATCCATCAGGCCGTTGTAACCGACACCCAGTTGGAAATCCGGCAGGAACGCTTTTTCTGCCAAGGTCACGCGGCTTTCACTCGCTGTAACGCGAGCATCGAGCCTCAGCAGCTCCGGGTGCTGCGCCAATGCCAACGGCTGCAGATCGGCCAATGATGGTGGTCCAGCCTTCAGCAGGATCGGTGCAGCGTCCGGCAGTGCATGATCCGGCGCACGATTGAGCAGCCCATTGATAGTCGCCTGCGCCTGCGTTCGCTGACGCAACAACTGCAACTTGTGATTATCGAAGCGGGCCCGCTCCAGCTCGGCTTGCAATGCGTCCTGCTTCAGCGCGCGGCCAGCCGCGTAACGAGTCTCCGTAACGACGACGAGATCATCCAGCAATGCTTGCGTGTCGTGATGAATTCGCAGTGCGTCTGCAACGTAACGCCATTCGGCGTAGGCTGATCTGGCGTCTGCAACAATATTCAGCCGGAGTGAATCGACGTCTGCATCGGCCGCCAGCGCGTCGGATCGAGCGGTCAATTCTCGAGCGGCGAGCGTCCCTGGCCACGGAAATTTCTGGCTGATATCGAGTCGTTGATTCAGGCTGCGATCGGCGCTGGTCGTTAGCGGCGCGACGCTATAGCTCAGCAACGGGTCATCAAGCGCGGCAGCGGAGTCAATGCGATACGTCGCCGCATCGGCCGCCGAGCGGGCCGCAGCGAGACCCGGGTTGGCGGCAAGAACCCACTCAACCAGTTGATCCGCCGTCAGCAATTGCTGCGGCTTATCGGCCGGTGGTTCGGCAAGCTGCGCCCACGTGGGAGCCGCGACAAATATGCATAAAGCGCCTGGTAGCGCCAGTCGTGCGAGTTTGGAAAACAAGGAACCATTCCTTCTGAAAACGAGCGTCAGTTGAATGACGCGAACGGTCCGGTGCCTGTCGGCACGGACACGATGTCAGAGTGGAACGGGTTTCAGATGCGCAGGCGGCGCGTGCTTAGCCAGATAGTTGAGCCTGGCGACCAGGGTGGCAAGTGCGAATAGCGCTCCGCAGAACGGACAGCGAGTGGAATCTGGTCGACGGCAACATCGATAATTGCAAACATGACGTCGGGCGGATCGAGATCGGACGGCAAATCAGGTGGCTTAACGATGGGCGAACCCTGACGGGTTTCTTCATCGATGCTTAAAGCGGCAGACTGCTCACAACAGGGCGAGGACGATTCGGCCAGCAAGTCAGGACTGACATCGTGGCCCACGTGAGCCGGTTCCTGGTGCTCACCGCAGCAACAGATGTCGTGCATCGACACACCCATCATTTCGCAGGTGTACACCGCATGCGCCTTGAGCGGGCCTATGGCCAGCAGCAAGAGCACGATCAGTGCGCGAATTCGGGGGTTGTGTCGGAATCTCATGGCATTGAGTCTATAAACAGTCCGTGGCCTGGCACAAGCAAATGCTCGCGATGTCAGTATAGACGGGCGATCACCGCATGAGTTCACCGTACTCTTTGTGTCCGCAGCGCGCTGTGCGCGGGATCACAGTGGCGTCTTGACCGCTGCCGACAACGGCCAGGCAAAAAAAAGCCCCGCAGATGCGGGGCTTTCTTGTCTTGCTGGTCGTACGAGTAGCTGATGCTTACATCATGCCGCCCATGCCGCCCATTCCACCCATGCCGCCCATGTCCGGCATGCCGCCATGATCGTCGTCCTTCGGTGCGTCGGCGACCATAGCTTCGGTGGTCAACAGCAGTCCGGAGACGGATGCAGCGTTTTGCAATGCGTAACGGGTGACTTTCGTCGGGTCAAGAATACCCATTTCGATCATGTCGCCGTACTCACCGGTTGCAGCGTTGTAACCGTAGTTACCTTTGCCTTTTGCAACAGCATTCAGTACGACACTGGCGTCACCACCAGCGTTCTTCACGATCTGGCGCAGCGGCTCTTCAACCGAGCGACGCAGGATAGCGATACCCACGTCCTGGTCGTCGTTGTCGCCTTTCAGTTTGCCCAGGCTTTTAACAGCACGGATCAGGGCAACACCACCACCGGCAACCACGCCTTCTTCAACGGCGGCACGGGTTGCGTGCAGCGCGTCTTCAACGCGGGCTTTCTTCTCTTTCATTTCGACTTCAGTTGCAGCACCAACCTTGATCACGGCAACACCGCCGGACAGCTTGGCAACACGCTCCTGCAGCTTTTCCTTGTCGTAGTCAGAAGAAGAATCTTCAATCTCAGCGTTGATCTGGTCAACGCGGCCTTTGATCTCTGTTGCCTTGCCGGCACCGTCGATAATGGTCGTGTTTTCCTTCGTGATCTGGATCTTCTTGGCTTCGCCAAGATCGTCCAGCGTGGTCTTCTCAAGTGACAGGCCAACTTCTTCCGAAACAACCTGGCCACCGGTCAGAACAGCGATGTCCTGCAGCATGGCTTTGCGACGGTCACCGAAGCCCGGTGCTTTGACAGCAGCCACCTTGACGATACCGCGGATGTTGTTCACAACCAGGGTCGCCAGTGCTTCGCCTTCAACGTCTTCTGCAATGATCAACAGCGGGCGGCCAGCTTTGGCAACGCCTTCGAGGACCGGCAGCATGTCGCGGATGTTTGAGATTTTCTTGTCAAACAACAAAATCAGCGGGTTTTCGAGCTCAACACTCTGGCTCTGCTGATTGTTGATGAAGTACGGCGACAGGTAGCCGCGATCGAACTGCATGCCTTCAACGACATCCAGCTCGTTGCTGAGGCCCTGGCCTTCTTCAACGGTGATCACGCCTTCTTTGCCGACTTTCTTCATGGCTTCAGAAATAATCTCGCCGATTTCTGTATCAGAGTTGGCAGAGATGGAGCCAACCTGTGCGATGGCTTTGTCATCATCGCAGGGCTTGGACTGCTTACGCAGCTCGGCAACGATGGCGATTGTTGCTTTGTCGATACCGCGCTTCAGGTCCATCGGGTTCATGCCGGCAGCAACCGACTTCAGACCTTCGCGCAGGATAGCCTGGGCCAAAACCGTAGCGGTCGTGGTGCCGTCACCAGCAACATCAGACGTCTGGGAAGCAACTTCCTTGAGCATCTGTGCGCCCATGTTCTCGAATTTGTTCTCGAGCTCGATTTCCTTGGCAACCGATACACCATCTTTCGTGACGGTCGGAGCGCCAAAGCTCTTGTCGAGTACAACATTACGGCCCTTCGGGCCCAGCGTGACTTTCACCGCATTCGCCAGGATGTTGACACCCGCGAACATTCTTTGGCGCGCGTCGTCGCTGAAACGAACTTCTTTAGCAGCCATTATTAATTCCTCTGTTTAAAGCTATGGGCAGTGCACGATCTGCACCGCCCTCAATTTTTGTTACGTAAAGCAGTTGAGCTGGTAATTGAGGCGATTAGCCCTCGATGACGGCCATGATGTCGTCTTCTTTCATTACCAACAGCTCTTCACCATCGACCTTGACTTCGGTGCCGCTGTATTTACCGAACAGCACCTTATCGCCAGCCTTGATGTCGAGAGCACGGATTTCGCCGTTTTCGAGGATTTTGCCGTTGCCTACAGCAACAACTTCACCCTTGATGGGCTTTTCAGCAGCGGCGTCAGGGATAACGATGCCACCCGGTGACGTGCGCTCTTCTTCCATGCGCTTTACGATGACTCGATCATGAAGCGGACGAATCTTCATCGATTGTTTCTCCTATAAATGATTGAATTCTAACCGACTTTTGCGGTTTTCCCAGCCGGAGTTGTTAGCACTCGGCCCGGAGGAGTGCTAATGATAGGGCCGCGCAAGATTAATTCAAGGGCCACCCCCAAAATGGACACCCATAATTGCGACCTGCACCCCTAAAATGGACACCCATAATTGCAACTAATCTGGACAGTTAATTTGGACACCCACAATTGGCTCATCTGAGGCTAATCTGGAGACTAATCCGGGCACCCATAATTGTGGCCTGGGTCCATGACGAGCCGTAATAAGGACACCCATAATTGGTTGCTGGGTCCATGACAGGGCCCGGGGTGGCGGGTATGCTCCAAATCCGCTGCCGGAACTGCAGGCCCCGGCCGTAACATTTCGGGCGTT
Organism: Woeseia sp.; assembly: GCA_037968755.1. Lineage (GTDB taxonomy): Bacteria > Pseudomonadota > Gammaproteobacteria > Steroidobacterales > Woeseiaceae > Woeseia. The sequence goes on along the minus strand of JBBKWB010000010.1, from coordinate 7,392 downwards.
CGCGCGGTCCTAACTACAGCGGGCCAGACTCCCGCTAACCCGGAAAAATGAGGCGCAATGCGAGTTATCAGTCACAAATATTTGTCCGATCGCCTATTGAGCCTGGTTTTGACCGTGGCCGGGCTTCTTGCTTTGAGCGTGCCGGTACAGGCTCAGACTGCCGATATCCTGCGGGTCAACGAAGCGTTTCGTTACGCCGTAACCGACACCGGCACAGCGCTTGAAGTCGACTGGGCTATTGAGGACGGCTATTACCTTTACAAGAAAAAACTGTCATTCGAGAGCGGCTCAGCCGGATTGACGCTCGGCACCGTCGCCCTGCCCGAAGGGCTCCATCACGAAGACGAGTTCTTTGGCGAGCAACAGGTTTATCGCCAGCGGTTTTTCGTCAGCATCCCCTACACGACCAGTGGCGAACGGCCGGATACCGCTGAGCTTGTTATCCGCTCGCAGGGTTGTGCAGACCTCGGCATTTGTTACCCGCCGCAGAACTGGACGGCCAAAGTAAAACTGATGGCACTGGCGGACTCATCCGCCGCGCCCGCTAACAAGCTTGCGTCACCATTTGGCGCTGCAAGCGGTCTTGGCGATTTCCTGCCTGTTGATGAAGCGTTCAAGCCCTACCTGATGGCCGTAGACGGCAACACCCTCGAAGTCTCCTGGCAAGTAACCGACGGTTACTACCTCTATAAAGACAAGCTGTCGGCCAACACGACATCGAAAACCGTACAGCTTGGCCAACTCGACCTGCCGACGGGCGAAGAAAAAACCGATGAATACTTCGGTACGACCGAGGTCTATCACCACGACGTATTTGCCAAGCTGCCACTCGCACGTGCGACACCAGAACCGATGACCCTGGCACTGGACATCAATTTCCAGGGCTGCGCCGATGACGGTATCTGCTACCCACCTGTAACCCGAACACTTTCAGTGGAGTTGCCGCAGGCGACAGCCACCGCTGCGCTGAGTGCCGCCGGCAACAGTACCGGCATGGTGTCCGAGCAGGCACGCCTGGCCCAACTGATTAGCAATGCCAGCATGCTGGCGGTGATTGCAACCTTCTTTGGCGCTGGTCTGTTGCTCGCCTTCACGCCGTGTGTACTGCCCATGATCCCGATCCTCTCCGGCATCATTGCCGGTGAGGGCGACAACGTCAGTCCCACGCGCGGTTTCTCGCTGGCCTTGAGCTACGTGATGGGCATGGCACTGATTTATACCGGCGCCGGTATCGTCGCCGCTGCAGTAGGCCTGCAATTGCAGGCTGTCTTCAACGCCCCCTGGGTGCTTACGCTGTTCGCAGCAGTATTCGTCGTGCTCGCTCTGGGCATGTTCGGCATGTTCGACCTACAAATGCCCTCGGCGATTCAAAGTCGTCTGGCCAACATCAGCGGCAAGCAAAAAAGCGGCACGATCATCGGCGCATTCGTCATGGGCGCGCTGTCTTCGCTGATTGTGACTGCCTGCGTGGCGCCACCGCTGGTTGCCACGTTGACAGTCATTGGCCAGACCGGCGACATGCTGCGTGGTGGCATCGCGCTGTTCGCATTGAGCCTGGGCATGGGTGCGCCATTGCTTGTAGTTGGCGCCTCGGCAGGCAGACTACTTCCGAAGGCTGGCCCGTGGATGGTAGCCATCAAGAATGCGTTCGGTTTCATGATGCTTGGCCTCGCCATCTGGATGCTGTCGCGCATTCTACCCGGCACCGTGACCCTGGCACTGACCGGAGTCTTAATCTTCATGGCCGGCGTTTGGCTCGGCGGCCTCACCACACTCGGCACGGATGCGAGCGGCACGCAAAAGTTTGCCAAGGGCAGCGGCTTGCTCGCGGTCATCTACGGCGCGGCCCTGTTAATCGGTGCGCTTGCCGGCGGCAACGATCCGCTGCGTCCGCTTGCCGGTCTCGGTGTCGCCAGTACCGGCGTTGCCGCGGAAGATCACGGACTCGATTTTCGCCGCATCAAGACAGTCGCTGACCTTGATCGCGAACTGGCAGCAGCAGCTGCTTCAGGCAAGAGCGCGATGCTCGATTTCTATGCCGACTGGTGCGTATCCTGTATAGAAATGGAAAAATACACTTTCACCGACGCGAACGTGCAGCAGGCATTGTCCGGTAGCATTTTGCTGCAGGCCGACGTGACGGCGAACGATGCCGCAGACCAGGAGCTGCTGCAGCATTTTGGCGTTTTCGGCCCGCCAACGATTATTTTCTTTGGCGACGACGGATTACAACGAAACGGCTTTGAAGTCGTTGGCTATATGAAAGCGGCACAATTTACAGATCACGTGCTACGCGCGGTTGGCGCGAGCACGTCGATGACCGCACAAACACGAAAGAGCGAATAATGAGTAAGAAAATTCTAATTGCCGTGCTGCTACTGGCAGCCGCGGCAGCCGGCTATTTGTTGCGCAGCGAAATGCAAGATGAGCAACTCGCGGCCAGCAATTCGGCCGACGTCAGTGTTGAGCGCATGAGCTTCATCCTGCCGGACATGGAAGGCACACCGCGAAACTTTTCCGAGTGGGACGGCAAGGCGCGGATCGTCAACTTTTGGGCCACCTGGTGCGCGCCCTGTCGTCGCGAGATTCCGCTGTTGAAAGACACGCAGGAAAAACACGCGGCGGCTGACGTTCAAGTTATCGGCATCGCAGTGGACTTCGCAGACGATGTCGTTGCTTACGCGAAAGAAGCACAGTTTAACTACCCGATTCTTATCGGCCAGGAAGACGCAATGGCGGTTGCCGAATCCTCCGGCGTGCCGTTCATCGGCCTCCCCTTCACCTTGATCGTGGCACCCGACGGCCAGTTGCTGGCCACGCACATGGGCGAGATCCATGCCCCGCAGATTGATACGATCGTCGCCGAACTGGCGGCTATCAAGGACGGCAGTCGGACGATAAACGACGCTCGCGAGGCACTGAAAGACCTATGAGTATCTGCAGATAGCCCCGCCGCTCGATTCACTTGCTATAACTGCCCTGAAAAAGGTTAGAATTGCGGCCATCTTCGGCTAACTGGCACGCATAACGCTCATGGCAAAGTTGTTATTGCTCAACGGACCCAACCTGAACCTGCTCGGCTCACGCGAACCCGGGGTCTATGGCCATACCGATCTCGCCGAGATCGAGGCCCTCCTCAGTACCCAGGCCGAGCGCCTTGGCCATGAAATGGTGTGCTACCAAAGTAACGCCGAAGACCAGCTGCTGGACCGCGTACAACGAGCCCGGGACAACGGCATCGCGTTCATTTTGCTGAACCCCGGCGCGCTGACACATACCAGCATTGCGCTACGCGACGCATTGCTTGCGGTAGCCGTACCCTTTATCGAGATCCACCTGAGCAACATCTACAGCCGTGAATCTTTTCGCCACAAAAGTTATATCAGCGACATCGCCAATGGCTGCGTGATTGGTCTTGGCGCTCAAGGCTATGAACTTGCATTGCAGGCTGCGCACAAGCAGTTGCTGGATGCTGAGGGAGACTGATGGACATACGCAAGGTTAAGAAACTGATCGAACTGCTCGACGAATCCGGAATCGCCGAGATTGAAATCACTGAAGGCGAAGAGTCAGTGCGCATCTCGCGCTACCCGCAAGGGGGGCCCATGATGAGCGCACCGGCCATGGCGGCACCGATGCCTGCAGCAGCGGCACCCGCTGCCGCACCTGTCGCAGCTGCACCGGCGGCACCTGCTCCGGAACCGGAAGACGAAGGCCACAAAATCATCGCGCCGATGGTCGGCACCTTCTACGCCTCGCCGACGCCGGGTTCAGCACCGTTTGTGCAGGCGGGCGACCGGATCAATCCGGGCGACACCTTGTGCATCGTCGAAGCCATGAAAATGATGAACCAGATCGACTCCGAAGTGTCTGGCACCATCAAGTCCATACGGGCGCAGAATGGCGACCCCGTCGAATACGGCCAGATATTATTCGTCATCGATCAACGCTCGGAGTAGACGCCTGCCATGATGGATAAAATCGTTATCGCAAATCGTGGCGAGATTGCCCTGCGCATTCTGCGAGCTTGCCGAGAAATGGGAATCAAGACGGTCGCTGTCCATTCGACCGCCGACAACAACCTGAAGCACGTGCTGCTCTCTGACGAAACGGTCTGCATCGGCCCGCCACCTTCGTCCGAAAGCTATCTCAACATGCCCGCAATTATCAGCGCTGCTGAGGTAACGGACGCAACCGGTATACACCCGGGCTACGGATTCTTATCCGAGAACGCGGATTTCGCCGAACGCGTGGAATCCAGCGGTTTTACGTTTATCGGACCGAAGTCCGACTCCATTCGATTGATGGGTGACAAGGTTTCGGCCATTCGTGCCATGAAAGCAGCAGGAGTCCCAACCGTTCCCGGCTCCGACGGTCCACTCGGCGACAACCCGGAAGAAAACCTGCGCATGGCACGCTCGATCGGTTATCCGATCATCATCAAGGCAGCGGGCGGCGGCGGTGGCAGAGGCATGCGCGTCGTCCACTCCGAAGCGTCGCTGACAAATGCGATCAACCTGACCCAATCCGAAGCCAAAGCAGCCTTCGGCAACGAAGTGGTGTACATGGAGAAATTCCTTGAACATCCGCGGCACATCGAATTCCAGGTGCTCGCCGACAGCCACGGCAATGCGGTGCATCTCGGCGAGCGCGACTGTTCAATGCAGCGCCGTCACCAGAAAGTAATCGAAGAGGCACCTGCGCCCGGCATTACAGAGGAGCAACGCAACCGAATTGGTGCGCGCTGTGTTAAGGCATGCCAGGAAATGGGTTACCGCAGCGCCGGTACATTTGAATTCCTGTACGAGAACGAAGAATTCTATTTCATTGAAATGAACACGCGCCTGCAGGTTGAGCATCCGGTAACCGAGATGATCACCGGCATCGACATTGTCAGAGAGCAACTGCGCATTGCGGCAGGCGAAAAACTCAGCGTTACCCAGGACGACATTCGCTTCAGCGGCCATGCAATCGAGTGCCGGATCAACGCCGAAGATCCGAAGACATTCATGCCGTCGCCGGGCCTCGTGCACCTCTGGCATTCACCGGGCGGACCGGGTGTGCGTGTCGACAGTCACGTCTACAGCGGCTACCGCGTACCGCCGAATTACGATTCCATGATTGGCAAGCTCATCACTCATGGCGGCGACCGCAAATCCGCAATTGCCCGCATGCGCAATGCGCTGACGGAGATTGTGATCGAAGGCATAAAGACCAACGTGCCCTTGCACCATGAAATCTGCCAGCATGCGGCGTTCCAGGCTGGTGGTACGGACATTCACTACCTGGAGAAGCGTCTCGGTCTTTGACCGCTACTGCTTTTCAAGACAGTGCCTGGTGTCCTGTGTGACCAATTCGCATACCTTCAGAGTCGGCAGAATGCCAGTCAACGGTGCTATCGGAGAAAAAATCAGCCGCGCAACGCGCGTCGCTGTCGTTGCCGCGTACACCGCAACTTTCCTGGTCGTCACCTGACAATGGACTGGCGGCAGTTCGTGATGGAACTCGGCGCTCTCCCCGAGGAAGAAGTAGAGGCATTGTTCAGTCGTCATGGAGCGCATGCCATTACGCTCGCCGATGCTGGCGACCAACCCGTGCTCGAACCCGGCCCCGGCGAAACACCACTCTGGCCCAGCGTGCGGATTACCGGCCTGTTTTCGCCTGACGCCGATTTCGAATCCTTGCGCCGCGATTTGTGCGCGCAATTTTCCCTGGCTGAACTGCCCGCACATCACATTGAAGAACTCGCCGATCGCGCCTGGGAGCGGGAGTGGCTAAAAGATTTTCACCCTATGCGTTTTGGCTCGCGATTGTGGGTTTGCCCGCGCGGACAACAACCGGATGCCGCTTATCGCGATACGGCGATCTGCCTTGAACTCGATCCGGGCCTTGCCTTTGGTACCGGCACGCACCCGACTACTGCGCTGTGCCTGCGTTGGCTGGATCAGCAACACGCGGCGGGAGCACTGCAAGGCAAGCATTTGCTCGATTTCGGCTGTGGCTCCGGCATTCTGGCGATCGCGGCGCTGTTGCTTGGCGCCGAAAACGCCGTTGCGATGGACATCGATCCACAGGCCGTGACGGCAACGGGCAGCAATGCCGAACAGAATGGCGTTGCTGGGAAGATCACTGCCAGTACAACGAGACCAAATGGCCAATTCGACTTGGTATGCGCCAATATTCTTGCTGCGCCGCTCATTGAGAATGCGGAATGGCTCAGTCAACGACTGCATGACGGGGCATGGCTGCTGCTTTCCGGTATCCTTAGGCACCAGGTAGACGACGTATGCGCAGCCTACGACCGGTGGCTGGATTTCGAGCCGCCGGAATTCGACGACGACTGGGCCCGATTGGCCGGTCGCAAACACTAAGAGAGCGGCATGTATACGGAATGCCCCGAATGTCGAACCGCGTTTCGCCTGACGGCCAAAATCCTCAAGCAGGCGCATGGCCGTGTGCGTTGCGGCGGCTGCGGCAATACGTTCAATGCCATCGACCACCTCACCGAAGACCTGACCGGCGACGAGCCCGGCTACTCCACTACCGCGCATATTTTTGACGAACGCAGCAAGGAGCTACTCGAATCGCTGGATCAGCTGACCGGGCCGGAAGCCGTGCGCATCGAGGACACCGGCGTCGAATGGCGGGTACTCGACGCCGATGGCGAAGATGACAGCCTTGAGGCAGGCAATGATCCCGCGCCCGACAGCAGTCCAACCGGCACAATCCAGTGGTCGCTGGAGGAAGCCGAAGAATCCAAACATGCCGCAGACATTGAGTATGACGTCTCGGACCTGGCCGATGAAGACCCGGACGATATCGCAGCACCGTGGCCGGATGCCGAGCCCGGTATTGCGATTGCGGCGCGCGAGGATCGTCCGGAAGCTGATGCTGACAGCGGCTCAACCGGGCAAACGGCCAACTGGCAACTGGAAGAGGTCAGTAACCTCGACGCTAACGTCCAACAAGACGATCCGCCACAGGCGGCGGAAGGGGAAGCCGACAATATTGAGAGCGGCGCTGAATCGGTCACGGCTACCTTACCGTCCGAATACTCCGCAACCGCGCCGGACGATGACCCAAACCCTACTATCGATAGCGATCCGGTGGCAGCTACTGCGCCCGGCGCAACCGAAGTTCGCTATGACGACAACACGCCGCTGCCCGACGAGAACTTCCGGCCCTACGACGAATTCCTGAAGTCCCGGCCTGCAGACGCGACCCCTGCCGCGATCTCAACGAACGATTCGCCCACAACAGAAGCTGACGATACGGCAGCGCAAGCCGCCGACCCGCAGACCGATCTCGAATTCGGCGAGGCAGTCGACTGGCAGGATCTACTGGCCGAAGTCGATGACGATGGCAACGACATCGCTGCCGATGCATCCGTCG
>JBBKWB010000009.1:0-15624 GCA_037968755.1 Woeseia sp. | reverse complement strand
AGTCGATGCAATGCTTACCAACTTCCATTTGCCGCAGTCTTCGCTGTTAATGTTGGTAGCGGCCTTTGCAGGCCGTGAGCAGGTAATGCGCGCCTATCAACATGCGATACAGCAGCGTTACCGATTTTTCAGTTACGGAGACGCGATGTTTCTTCCTGCCAGAAGCGCACCACTATGATGAATCGGACATGCTGTATTGCTTGCCCGTCACGTGGCGGATCAACACGATGAAACTTGCAGTGAGTGCACGCTGCGGGGCAGCGCGAACCGGTGTATTGCAGTTTCGCCGAGGCGATGTGCGCACGCCGGCCTTTATGCCGGTTGGCACCTACGGCAGTGTCAAAAGCGTTACGCCTGAAGAGGTTCGCGAAAGCGGTGCTGACATCTTACTTGGCAATACCTTTCACCTGATGTTGCGACCGGGCGACGACATCGTGCGTGCCCACGGTGGCCTGCACGAGTTCATTCACTGGGACCGACCGATACTGACTGATTCCGGCGGCTTCCAGGTGTTCTCGCTTGCGGCGATGCGCAAGCTGTCAACAGAGGGCGTGAGCTTTCGTTCACCGGTCAACGGCGACGAGGTGTTCCTCACACCCGAGCGCTCGATTGAGGTGCAGCATGCGCTGAATGCTGATGTCACCATGATCTTTGACGAATGCACCCCGTACCCGGCAACAGAATCCGAAGCCCGGGATTCGCTGGAGCTTTCGCTCGGCTGGGCCCGCCGCAGCCGTCGCCGCTTTGATGAATTGCGCGAGGCCAGCCCGCTGCGCGGCGAAGCGTTGTTCGGAATAGTGCAGGGCGGAGTTTACGATCGCCTGCGTACCGAGTCTTTGCAGGGGCTGCTCGACATCGGCTTCGACGGCTACGCCGTTGGCGGGCTGGCGGTCGGAGAACCCGAAGACGAACGTCTGGCAGTCATGGACGGCCTGTGCCCGCAGCTGCCAGAGGACAAGCCGCGCTACCTGATGGGAGTGGGTACGCCGGCTGATATCGCGGCGGCGGTCAGTCGTGGCATCGATATGTTTGACTGCGTGATTCCAACCCGGCATGCGCGCAATGGCCATCTGTTTACCTCGCAAGGTGTCGTGCGCATTCGCAATGCGCGGCATACCCGGGATACCGGGCCGCTCGATCCGGATTGCACCTGCTACACCTGCCAGAATTACAGCCGCGCCTACCTGCGCCATCTCGAGAAGTGTGGTGAGATGCTGGGGCCGCGACTTTGCACCATTCACAATTTGCACTACTACCAGCGTTTGATGGCGGATTTGCGTGCGGCCATTGCGGACGGCACGTTGCCGACACTGGCGGCGCACATCAAGGCGGTCTACGACGCGCCACGCGCCTAGCGACCGCAAGTTTGCTTGAATACAGTCGCTTCGGCCCCACCTACCATCGTCGTATGCCATAATAGCGCGCAATTTTGCCCCCGGACCGCCTGAAGGTTCTCTGAAGGTACTGAATAATATGGATTTTCTGATCTCAAATGCTTATGCGCAGTCTGCGCCGCAGGCTGACCCGTTTGGTTTTCTGTTGCCGATGCTCATCATCTTCGGCGCATTCTATTTTCTCCTGATCCGCCCGCAGCAGAAGCGCCAGAAAGCGCATACGGCGCTCGTAGGCGCTCTGAAGACCGGCGACGAGGTTCTGACCGCCGGCGGAATTCTCGGGGTTGTCACTGCTGTCAGCGACCATTACGCAACGCTGAAGATAGCCGACGATGTCGAAATCAAGGTGCAGAAATCCACGGTTTCTGCGGTTGTGCCCAAGGGCACAATCGACGCCGCCTGATCTGTCGTTGGTGACTTTGCAATGAATCGATATCCCGCCTGGCTCAATCTGTTACTGATCGGCATTTTACTTCTGGGTACCGTGCTGGCCTTGCCGAATATTTACGGTAGCGTCCCGGCGATACAGCTGGCTGATCTGGATGGCAACGCCTACCGCGAATCCCGGCTTGGCGAGGTTGTCAGTATCCTGGAGGGCGACGACCTGGCTCCGGAAGCCGCCTATATTGAGGACGGCCGCGCGGTGTTGCGATTCGAAACGGTCGACCAGCAGCAGCAGGCGAGCGTGATACTCGGCGAACGGCTGCAGCGCGAGTCCAGTGTTGCGCTGACGCTGGCGCCGAAACTGCCGGCCTGGTTGCGCGAACTTGGCCTGCAGCCCATGAGCCTCGGCCTGGATCTGCGCGGCGGTGTCTACTTTTTGCTCGAGGTCGACATGGATGCGGCCATCACGACCCGGCTGGAAACCTATCGGCAGTCGTTAAGCGATCTGATTCGTGATGCCGATATGCGCAACCGGGTAGAACTTGACGAGCGAACCATCACGATTCGCCTGACTGATCCCGATGATGCAGAACGTGCCCGTTTGCTGGTCCGCGATTCAGACTCTGATTTGTTGATTCTTGACGATTCAGACGTGCGCAATTTTCGTGTACGCATGAGTGAACAGCAGATACGCGACCGCCAGGATTTCGCGATCGAACAGAACATCACTACCTTGCGTAATCGTGTCAATCAGCTGGGCGTAGCGGAACCGCTGGTACAGCGACAGGGTGTAGATCGAATTGTTGTGCAATTGCCCGGAGTGCAGGACCCAAATCGCCTGGACGATATCCTGACAGCAACGGCGACGCTGGAGTTTCGCCTGGTTGACACCTCGGGTGACGCACCAGGCTCACGTCGCTATCAGGGACGAGACGGCGAGCAGTCGCAGATACTTAAGCGCGAGATCGTCGCCTCGGGCGACCAGATCGTCGATGCCGAATCCGGTTTCAGCGAGGGCAGCCCGGCCGTATTCATTGGTCTGGATGCATCCGGTGGTGAGAAGATGCTCGCTACGACGCGCGCCAATTTGCAGAAGCCGATGTCGACGGTATTCATCGAATCGCGACGGATCGAGGAACAGCGTGACGGTGAAACGGTTTACCGAATCGAACGCACTGAAGAGATCATCAATACCGCTACGATCCAGGGTATCTTCAAAAACCGCTTCCAGATTACCGGCCTGACCCCCGTAGAAGCCCGTGACCTGGCATTGCTGCTGCGTGCAGGCGCTTTGGCGGCACCGGTATACAAGATTGAAGAACGGACGATTGGTCCGAGTCTCGGTCACGATAATATCGAGCGCGGCTTCAATGCCGTCAAGATTGGCTTTCTTGCGGTCATTGTATTCATGGCAATTTATTATCGCGGTTTTGGCTTGATCGCAAACCTGGCACTATTTGCCAACCTTGTATTCATTGTTTCCCTGTTGTCGCTATTGCAGGCATCGCTGACTCTGCCGGGTATCGCGGGTATCGTGCTGACGGTGGGTATGGCGGTGGATGCCAACGTGCTTATCTTCGAGCGTATTCGAGAAGAGCTGAGCGCAGGTAGTTTGCCGCAAAATGCCATTAATGCCGGTTACGAAAAGGCGCTGTCATCTGTTGTTGATGCCAATATCACCACCCTGATTGCGGCCATAGTGCTGTTTGCGTTTGGAACCGGACCTATCAAAGGCTTCGCGGTTACATTGTCGCTTGGAATTATCACCTCCATGTTTACTTCAATTATCGGTACTCGCGCTGTTGTTAATGCAGTGTTCGGCGGCCGTAAGCTATCCAGTTTGCCGGTCTAGGAATTTCGATGAAACTAATTAAAGACAAAACCAGCATCGATTTCCTCAGTCGTGGTCGCCGTAACATTGCGATTGGCATTTCTATTGTGGCGATCATCGTTTCGTTGGTCTCGCTGGGGACCCGTGGTCTCGACTTCGGTATTGATTTCACCGGCGGTGTTTTGCTGGAGGTTGGCTATCCGCAGGAAGCGGATCTCGATCGCATACGCACCCTGATGGCGGAAGCAGGCTTTGAAGAAGCCCAGGTACAGACGTTTGGCGCCGTGACCGATGTAATGGTGCGTCTGCCGCCACAATTGAATGCGAACCCGAATGAGGTTCGTGAAAAACTGCGTCTATTGCTGGCAACGGATGAGCCGGCCGTCGAATTACGCCGCGTGGAATTCGTTGGCCCGCAGGTGGGTGAGGAGCTCACCGAGCAGGGCGGCCTGGCGATGATCTTCGCGCTCATGATGATCTTTGCATACGTAATGTTTCGCTTTCCGTGGAAGTTTGCGGCCGGCGCCGTCGCTGCACTTATTCACGACGTCATCGTGACCCTGGGATTCTTTTCGCTTTTTCACCTGCCGTTCGACCTGACTGTGGTGGCTGCAGTGCTGGCGGTAATTGGTTATTCGCTGAACGATACCGTAGTCGCGTTTGACCGGATTCGCGAAAATTTCGTGACGTTGCGCGGCGTTACGCCGCGCGAGTCAATGAATATTTCAATCAACGACGTGCTTGCGCGTACGGTCATTACTGGTTTGACAACGTTGCTCGTGCTATTCGCACTGTTCATGTTTGGCGGTGAGTCTGTGGGTCCGTTCTCAATCGCATTAATCGTAGGAATTATCGTCGGTACCTACTCGTCGATTTACATGGCCAGTGCAACAGCGCTGATTCTGAAAGTTTGTCCCGCTGATCTCCTGCCACCAGAAGATGACAGCGGCGAGCTTATCGACGATCTGCCCTAGAAGTAAGGGTTGAGGGCTAGCTACCGGCAAACATCGTCTTGATGTCGGGCGCGAACAGCCGCGCAAGGCCAGTGTAAACTTTCGGTGTTCCGGCCAGAACGTGGCCGGTATCGAGAAAATTCTCACTGCCGTCGAGACCGGAAATCATGCCGCCTGCTTCGCGAATCAGCAGAGCGCCGGCAGCGATGTCCCAGGACTTGAGGCCGGTTTCCCAGAATCCGTCAAAGCGCCCGGCGGCAACGTAACAAAGATCAAGTGCTGCGGAGCCGGGACGGCGTACGCCAGCCGTGTTCTCCAGCGCCTTGCGGAACATGTTCATGTACGGCTCCATCGCCAGGTTGGAATCGCGATATGGAAAGCCGGTACCGATCAGCGCGCGCTCAAGGCCGCTCTGTTTGCTGACGCGTATTTTTCGACCATCAAGCTGCGCACCCTGGCCACGCGATGCTGTAAACAGCTCCTGGCGTATTGGATCGTAAACACAGGCGTGCTCAGGGCGTCCTTTGTGGAGCAGGGCGATGGAGACGCAGAACACCGGAAAGGCATGCAGGAAATTGGTCGTGCCATCGAGTGGGTCAATCACCCAGACGTATTCGGAGTCGCCTTGCTGGCCGCTTTCCTCGGCAAGAATGGCGTGGTCAGGGTAGTGTTTTTGAATGGTTTCGATCACCGCGTGCTCGGCGGTTCGATCGGCTTCACTGACGAAATCGTTGCGGCCTTTCTGTTCGACCTTTATTTTGTCGAGCTTCTTCAGGCTGCGTACCAGGGTATCGCCGCCGCGACGAGCCGCCATTACAGCGACATTAAGCAATGCGTGCATCGTAGAATTCCGTCAACTTAGAAAAGAACAAGCCCCGCTGCCGGGTGGCCGGTGGCGCGCTAGAATAGCAGAGACCGGCCGTCGGCCACATCTGCAATTAAGGAACCCACAGGCAATTAGAGATGGACGTGCGAATTATTCTGGTCGGAACCACTCACCCCGGTAACATTGGTGCCTGCGCCAGAGCTATGAAAAACATGGGTTTATCGGACCTGATGCTGGTATCACCGCGATATTTTCCGCATGCTGATGCGAGCGCACGGGCATCCGGCGCAGAAGACATACTGGAATCGACCCGCGTGGTTTCGCGGCTCGACGACGCATTGGTAGATTGTGTCTACGTCGCCGGTGCCAGTGCGCGCTCGAGGAGCATCGGCTGGCCCAGCATGGCGCCACGGGAGTGTGCCGCAAAGCTCTTACAGGAAGAGCAGACCGGAAAAGTGGCCGTCGTTTTCGGGCCGGAAAAATCGGGCCTGACCAACGAAGATCTTGATCGGTGTCACGCACTGCTGACCATTCCAACGGATCCTGGCTTCAGTTCGCTGAATCTCGCCATGGCAGTGCAAATTCTCAGCTACGAATTGCGCGTCGCGACGATCTCCGAGCCGATTCCCGAATACGCTCCGAAAGCGCCGCTCGCGAGCGGTGAGGAACTCGAGCATTTCTATACGCACCTTGAAGACGTCATGATTCAGAGCGGCTTCATGGACCCTGAGAATCCGCGGCATCTGATGCGCCGACTGCGTCGCCTGTTTATCCGTGCCGCGCCCGATCGCAACGAGATCAATATCCTGCGCGGCATCCTTGTCGCGCTCGATCCACGCAAGCGCGACGATACGCCGTGAGCGAGCACTTGAGCGACAGAATTGTTTACCTCGACTATGCGGCGACGACACCTGTTGCGCGCGAAGTTGTTAACGCGATGCACCAGTGCCTCACCGACCCCGGTCGTTTCGCCAACCCGTCCTCATTGCATTTAGCCGGTCGCGGCGCTGCGGCGGCGGAGCTTGCCGCACGCTCGCAGCTCGCAGCGTTGCTGAACGTTGCGCCACGCGACCTCATCTGGACTTCGGGCGCAACCGAAGCGGACAACCTGGCAATCATTGGCGGCGCCCGTTTTCGTGCGCACCGCGGCAAACATCTGATCACGATGCGAACTGAGCACAAGGCCGTCGTTGATGCCTTCCGTGCGCTGGAGAAAGAGGGTTTCCAGGTGAGCTGGCTCACGCCGCAGGCTGACGGGCTGCTGGTTTTGGACGATCTTCGTGGCGCGTTGCGGGATGACACGCAACTCGTCTCGATCATGCACGTCAACAATGAAACGGGTGTAATCCAGGATATTGCGGCGATTGGTCGCCTTTGTCGCGAGCACGATATTCTGTTTCATTGTGATGCGGCGCAGTCTGTCGGCAAGTTAGCGCTTGACCTGCAAGAACTGCCCATCGACTTGCTGTCATTGACAGCGCATAAATTTCACGGCCCGCCCGGCGTTGGTGCATTGTTTATATCGCCACGAGATGGCTGCGGCGTGCAGCCTTTGTTGCATGGCGGCGGCCAGCAACGGCGCCTGCGTCCGGGTACATTGCCGACGCATCTGCTAGTGGGCTGCGCGGTTGCCGCAGAGCTTGCGGTGCAGCGTCGCGCAAAAATGCTGGATACTGTTCGCGATCACTGCAAGCGCTTGTGGTCGGGTCTGCAGCAGCTGCCAGGCGTGCAACGTAACGGCAGTGCTGAAAGCCACTACCCGGGGATACTCAATGTGAGCGCTGCCGGAGTCGAGGGCGAAAGCCTGCGCCTCGCCCTGGAGCCGTTGTGTGTGGCCAGCGGTTCCGCCTGCAACTCGCAAAGCGGCGAGCCGTCGTACGTTTTGCGTGCGCTCGGCTGTTCTGACGAACTCGCACAGAGTGCGGTGCGTTTCAGTTTTGGCCGGGATACCAGTGTCCGCGATATTGAATTCGCCCGGGATACCTACATATCTGCCGTCCGACATTTGCGCGGCATGTTGCCCGGTGCAGACTGAGCCGGCCATGGATGCCACGACGGACTACAGCGATCAGGTGCGAGCGCTATTCGTGGCGCTCTCCCACAGCGGGCTGGCGGACGGTCCGGTAGTTGACCTGGCCCGCGGCGGGATGCGCATCCAACTCAGCGCAAATTTGCTGGACGGGCGCCTGAACGAATTGCGGTTTCGCGCCTTCGCCTGTCCTCATGGGCTGGCTGCGCTGGAGGCGTTCTGTGATGAATTCGAAGGCAGGCCGGTCGCCGATCTGCGAGAGTATCGGGCAGCGGCCACTCTGGAGAGATTGGCGATACCCGTTGAGAAGATCGGGCGTATCCTGTTAATGGAAGATGCAATTAGTGCGCTGCGGGATAGAATAGAGGCGCTTTACTAACCAGACTGACTGAAGGCTCATGGCATTATCACTGACACAACCTGCTGCTGAACGCGTAAAAACCTACCTTGATGCTCGCGGTAGCGGCATCGGGCTGCGCGTTGGCGTCAAGAAAACCGGTTGCAACGGCTTCGCCTATATCGTCAATTATGCTGAACAGACAGAGGCAAACGACGAGATATTCGAAGATCGGGGGGTCAAGCTAGTCGTGGATCGCACGAGTCTTGCACTGATTGACGGCACCGAGATCGATTTCGTCAAGGACGGCCTGAATGAGGCGTTTCGCTTCAGAAACCCGAATGTCAGCGGCGAATGTGGCTGTGGCGAGAGTTTTAGCGTCTAAGGCGCGTTGCCTGCCACCATAAATCCAAGTAAAATTCTGGGCTTACGCTCGACAGCCCGGCGGTTAGCCGGTGCTGTCGTTTTTTGCTGCGCGCGACCAGCGCCCACCCCGCATTACCCCGACTAAACTTTAAGGAATTCAAGTATGTCCGCTGAGCAAGCGCTCTCGATAATCAAGCCTGACGGTGTCCAGAAGAACCTGATTGGCGAAATCTACTGCCGTTTTGAGAAGACCGGCCTGCAGATCGTTGCGGCCAGGATGCTGCATCTCAGCAAAGATCAGGCTGAAGGTTTTTACGCCGTTCACAAAGCACGACCGTTTTTTGCCGACCTCGTCAGCTACATGACGTCCGGCCCGGTTATGGTGCAGGTGCTGGAAGGCAAGGGCGCAATCAATACGAACCGCACCTTGATGGGCGCAACCAACCCGGCAGACGCAGACAAGGGCACTATCCGCGCTGATTTCGCTGACAGCATCGAAGAGAATATCGTGCACGGTTCGGACGGGCCTGATACGGCTGCCCAGGAAATCGAGTTTTTCTTCGGCGCAGACGGCGTCTGCCCGCGAACCCGCTAGGGCCGCAGGCCTCGCGTTAAGCCCATGACTCTGCATTCACACAAACAGAACCTGCTCGGGCTGTCACAGCCGGCGCTGGAGTCGTTTGTTGCGGATCTGGGCGAGAAGCCGTACCGCGCGCGCCAGCTGATGCAATGGATGCATCAGCGCGGCGCGAGTGATTTCGCGGCAATGACCGATTTGTCGCAGAAGCTGCGCGAGAAACTTGAGTCGTCGGCAACACTGCAATGTCCCGTCGTAGCCAGCGAACGGGCGTCGGCCGATGGCACCATGAAATGGTTGTTTCTGTCCGGCCATGGCCAGTTGGTGGAAACCGTTTTCATACCCGAGCCCAGCCGCGGCACGTTGTGTATCTCCTCACAGGTTGGCTGCGCACTGGATTGTGCGTTTTGTGCAACCGGTGCACAGGGCTTTAATCGTAATCTGACCACGGCCGAGATTGTGGGCCAGGTGAACCATGCTAATCGAGTACTGCCGCGCCGCAGTAACGGTGAGTCGGCGGTGAGCAACGTGGTGTTCATGGGCATGGGCGAGCCTCTCGCGAACTACCGCAATGTGCTGCCTGCTATCCAGTTGTTGACGTCGGATTTCGGCTACGGTTTGTCCCGCCGCCGGGTAACCTTGAGTACCTCCGGCATAGTGCCGCACATCGACAAGCTGGCAATTGACTGCAATGTTGCGCTGGCCGTTTCCCTGCATGCACCGAATGATGCATTGCGCGATCAGCTGGTTCCCATTAACCGGGTTCACCCGATCGCAGAACTGCTCGCTGCCTGCTGGCGCTACGCTGAGTTGCATGCGCGGCGATTTATTACGTTCGAGTATGTGATGTTGCGCGGCGTGAATGACAGCCTGCAACATGCGGACGAACTGGCGGCGTTGCTGCGCGATAAGCCGGCCAAGGTGAACCTGATTCCGTTTAACGCGTTCGAGGGCAGCGATTTTCGACGCTCCGGGCGTGACACGATCGAGCATTTCCAGAGCCGCCTGCGCAAGCACGGGCTGGTGGCAACCACGCGTAAAACCCGCGGCGATGACATTGACGCAGCCTGCGGGCAACTTGCCGGCAAGGTCAAAGACCGAATCCGTGTGCGACTTGGCGACAAAAACAGGAAGGTAGCTACTGCATGAGAATCCGGATCGCAACAGTGTTAATGCTCGCGCTCTTTCTCAGCGCCTGTATCTCGACGACGACCGGGCGGCAACGCGCGGAACCGAGCTCGCCGGACGTTGCTGCCAAACAGTATTACCAACTGGGCGCACGCTACTACCGTAATGGCACCTACGAACTGGCGCGCGACCGTCTGCTCCGGGCGCTGGAACTGGACCCCAAACTCGCGGTGGCGCACAGCACCCTGGCGCTGACTTACGTCGGCCTGGATAATCTGCGCCTGGCCCGGGAGCATTTCGATCGCGCGGTGAAGCTGGCGCCGGACGATATTGACGTACGCAATTCCTACGCCGTTTTTCTCTGTCAGCAAAAACAATTTGAAGAAGCGCATCAGCAATTCCAGCGCGCTCGCCGCCTTGCGATCAACGACCGTCCCGAGGTCATGCTGACCAATGCCGGTATCTGCATGGCACAGAAGCCCGATTATGCGTTGGCCGAACAATATTTCAGGGATGCTCTCGAGTTCAAAGCCAACCACGGTGAAGCGTTATTGCAGATGACAGTGCTAAAACGTGCACAAGGCGAAGATCTTGCGTCGCGGGCATTCTTACAGCGCTATCTGGCCAGCAATCCATCGACCGCGCAGGTGTTGGAGCTGGGTGTGGAGATTGAGCGAACAATTGGTGATGACCGCGCTCGCGAAGAATTCGAGACGCGCCTGCTGCGTGAGTTTCCGAAGTCTGCGGAAGCGCGCCGCGTCCTGACGAGGCGCTAGGAAATTCGTCCATGAATGACGAAACCAAAAAAGCAGCAGACAAGGCTGATTCGGGTCCGGTAGCCGGCGAACGTCTTGCCGAAGCGCGTCGGCTACGGCAAATATCCCTGCCGGATATTGCTCGCGAGCTGCACATCGACGAAATCAAGGTTCAGGCACTTGAAGAGAACAAGTTCGAGGTCTTGGGCGCGCCCGTCTTTGCAAAAGGACATCTGCGCAAGTACGCCGGCATCGTAGGCGTTCCGATTGACGATGTAATGGCAGACTACTATGCGCTGACTCGCCTGGCTGGCGCGCCGCCGATCGTCGGCCCGCCGCGCAAGCGCCAGCGCGAATTGAGTCTCGGGCCCTGGCTGTTATTGATTCCTGCTCTGTTGATCGCCGCTGCCGTCTACTGGTGGCTGGCTCGTCCTGCGAATCCTGAGCCGGTATTGACGCCGCCACGTCCAACGGCCAGTGCACCGGCTGCGGCTGCTCAACGTACGATCAGTACGGTAACGAATGCGAACGATACCGCGGCAGATGAGATCTCGGCGCCTGTGCTGGAACCGGCACCCGTTCAAGTTGCGCCGGAACCGGAACCGGAGCCGGAGCCAACAATAAGTACAGGCGCTGCTCCCCTGGTTGCGCCTGCGGCATCGGCTGCGACGAACGGTGAGCTGGCATTGCGAGTGGTTTTCAGCGGTGACTGCTGGACGGAAATTACCAGTGGCGACGGCCGGCGCCTGTTTTTCAACCTGGGCCAGACTGGCCGAACCTTGAACCTGAGCGGTACTGCGCCGATCAGGGTGTTGCTCGGTAATGCGGCCAACGTCACGCTGAGCGTTAACGGCGAGCCGTATACGATCGCCGCAAGCGAACGCCGTGGTGACACTGCTCGACTGAGTATTAATCGTTAATAAGGGCTGCCCGGTGACCGCCGGTCCATGCAGCCTCTGATAATGGAATGACACTGTGAAAACCAAAGCCATTCGCGGCATGAACGATGTATTACCTGAGGACGCCGTTGTCTGGCGTTATCTGGAAACCGTCGTGCGTGAATTGGTCGAGTCGTACGGTTACCGGGAAATTCGTCTGCCCATCGTCGAATACACTGAGTTGTTCAAACGTTCGATCGGCGATGCGACAGATATCGTCGAGAAAGAGATGTACACGTTTGACGACCGCAATGGCGAAAGCCTGACGTTGCGGCCCGAGGCAACTGCCAGCATGGTGCGTGCCGGTATAACCAATGGCTTGCTATATAACCAGAAACAGAAGCTGTGGACGGCCGGCCCCATGTTTCGCTATGAAAAGCCACAGAAAGGCCGCTATCGGCAGTTTCACCAGTTTGACGTGGAGGCGCTTGGTTTTGACGGTCCTGACGTCGACGCAGAGCTCATCATCATGTGCGCGCGCATGTGGCAACGGCTGGGACTGTCCCGGCTCAGCCTGGAACTCAATAGCCTCGGCAACCCCGTGGCGCGGGCGCGCTACCGGGACGAGCTCGTGAGCTATTTTTCGGCCGTGAAAAACCGGCTGGATGAGGATAGTATCCGCCGGCTTCTGCAAAATCCGCTGCGCATCCTGGACAGCAAAAACCCGGAAATGCAGGACATCGTGGCGGCAGCGCCGGTCATGGTGGACTACCTGGACGATGAATCAGCTGCGCATTTCGCCGAGTTGCGGCGGCTGCTTGACGCGGCGGGCGTCAGTTACACGGTCAATCCGCGGCTGGTGCGCGGCCTTGATTACTATAATCGGACCGTTTTCGAGTGGGTTACGGATGCACTCGGCTCACAAGGTGCAGTATGCTCCGGCGGCCGTTACGACGGGCTGGTCGAGAAACTGGGGGGCAAAGCGACCCCGGCCATCGGCTGGGCTATGGGCATAGAGCGACTGGTAGCGCTGTATGCCGCTTGTGGCGGTGAGGTGCCAGCGCAGCGCCCTGATGTGTATATCGTGACGGTCGGTGAGCAGGCGGCGACAGCTGGCTTCGCATTGGCCGAGCGCCTGCGCGACGCGCTGCCCGAGGCAGAGTTCGAACTGAATCTCGGTGGCGGCAGTTTCAAGTCGCAGCTGAAGCGCGCCGACAAGAGTGCAGCAGCGTACGCACTGATCCTGGGTGATGACGAGGTAGCAGCAGGTGAAGCCGGCTTGAAACCTTTGCGCAGTAGCGAGGACCAAACAAGAGTTCCGCTGGAAAGCCTGGCGGGCGTGCTGGCAGACAAGCTGCACTGATTGAATAAATTGACAGAGTCCGCGATGCGGACCAATGACAGAAAGGCAGAATGAGTGAACGATTTATCTGAAAAAGAGCAGCTCGACGAGCTGCGCGTCTGGTGGCAAGAAAATCGCTTCCTGGTTATCGGCGGTATTGCATTGGGCATCGCGATTATTGCGGGATTCAGAATGTGGACCAGCAACCAGTTTGACAAGTCACTGGCGGCATCGACCCACTATGAAGCACTGACTGCCGAGGTTGCAGGCAATAAAATTGAGCCGGCACGCGCGATTGCTGACGAGCTATTCAATAATTACAGCGCAACCGTATACGCAGACCAGGCACGCCTGGCCATGGCACGCTTGTATATGGATAGCGGTCGCGATGCCGATGCAGCCGAGGTATTGCGGCCACTTGCCGTCGGTAGCGGCGATGAGCCAATGCATCTCGTCGCACGTTTGCGGCTGGCGCGCATCTTGTTGTACCAGGACAAACCGCAGGAAGTGCTCAATATGCTGGACGCACCCTCCGACAGTGCTTTCGCAGCGCGATATAACGAAGTCATTGGTGATGCGCATTTTGCGCTCGGCCATTTCGACGACGCTGCTGACGCCTACACCGCGGCGCTCGCCGATGTACGGGGCCAACAGACGATCGATGCTGCTCTCGTGCAGATGAAGCTCAGTGACCTGCCAGACAGCGGCGCGGACGTCGCGTCTATGGTTGAGGAACAGGAGTGATTGCAGTGCGCCGCGTTGCGATCCTGATCCTGGCAAGCTGGTTGCTGTCCGCTTGCAGTATCTTCGGTAGCGGCAAAGATAAAGAGCTGGAGCCAGCTGAGCTGCAGGACTTCAAAGAGACGCTGAAGGTCAAGCGCCTCTGGAGTGCCAAGCTTGGCGGTGATTCAGAGTTCTTACGTCTGGCACTGGCACCGGCCGGCGACGGTACTTATGTGTACGCAGCCAGTCACGATGGCAAGGTCAGTGCGTTTGACCCGGTTAGCGGCAAGCGTGTCTGGGAGTTCGAATCCGGCATTGCGCTGTCGGCCGGTCCCGGTGTTGGCAATGAGCTCGTCGTGGTCGGTGGCAGCGATGGCGACCTGATTTGCCTGTCGGCAAAAGATGGTCGCGAACGCTGGCGTATCAATGTCGGCGGTGAAGTACTCGCGGTACCGGCCATTCGTAACGACGCAATAGTTGTCTACACAATTAATGGCACCTTGCGGGTATTGTCGAGCTTCGATGGAAGCGAACGCTGGTCTTTCGAACAGAGCCAGCCTGCGCTGACCTTACGTGGATCCTCGAGTCCGGTTATTGTCGGGACAACCGTTATTGCCGGCTTCGATAATGGCCGCCTTATTGCATCGAACCTGTTGACCGGCAACGTCGAGTGGGAGGCTGTCTTGTCGCCGCCATCGGGACGCTCGGATCTTGAACGTCTGGCAGATGTTGACGGCAATATCGTCGCGGTCGGCCAGGACGTTTATGCAACGGGTTACCACGGGCGGCTGGCGTCGCTCGCTGCAGAGTCCGGCCAGGTGCTATGGGCGCGTGAGCTGTCGACCTATGTCGGCGTTAGCGCGGACTGGAATAATCTCTATACGTCTCTTGAAGAAGGCGAAGTAGTCGCCCTCGGTCGCCGCAATGGCACCGAAGTATGGCGCAGCGAAGCATTGTTGCGTCGCGAACCTACATTGCCGACACCGTTTGCGACCTCGGTCGTGGTCGGCGATTTCGAAGGCTATCTGCATTTCATGAGTAGTGCCGACGGCAGCATGCTTGCACGCCGCCGGGTCGGTAAGGGCTTGCTCTCCGGCATGCCGGTGGTTATCGGCGGGCGCCTTTATGTGCAAAGTGAGTCCGGCGTACTGGCGGCATTCGCTGTGCCCGCGCCGGCACGCGACACCAAGGCGGTCGCGGACGGGGACAACAAGCCGTGACCGGCGGACACAATCATGCTCCCAGTTATTGCACTCATTGGCCGCCCGAACGTAGGCAAATCGACTCTTTTTAATCGACTGACCCGTTCCCGCGATGCATTGGTCGCGGATTTCCCCGGCCTTACCCGCGATCGCCAGTACGGCTTCGGCAAGATGGGCCCGGTGCCCTACCTGCTCATCGACACCGGCGGTGTTGCCGGCGGCGAAGAGGGCATCAGCGAACTCATGGTCGAACAGACTATCGTGGCGCTGAAAGAAGCGGATGTGGCAATCATCATGGTTGACGGTCGCGCCGGCCTGACCGCTGCCGATGAATACGTTGCCGAACTTGCGCGTAAGCACGCTAAAAAAACCTGGCTCGTCGCCAACAAGGCCGAGGGTCTCGACGCCGCTATTGCCAGCGGTGAATTTCATGGCCTCGGCATCGGTGACCCTGTCGCTATATCGGCGGCGCACGGCGACCGTGTATCGGCACTGATTGACGAGGTGCTGGCGCCGTTCGTGGAATCGTTCGAAGCCGCGAAAGAGAACGATGCCGACGACGATGAACACAAAGCGTTGCGTATCGCTGTAATTGGTCGCCCCAATGTCGGCAAGTCCACTCTGATTAACCGGATGCTCGGCGAAGAGCGACTCGTGGTGTTCGACCAGCCTGGCACCACTCGCGACAGCGTTGCCGTGCCGTTCGAACGCAACAGCAAGCATTACGTCCTGATCGACACCGCGGGCATACGACGCCGTGCCCGGGTTCACGAGACAATAGAAAAATTCAGTGTTGTTAAAGCATTGCAGGCGATGGAGCGGGCGCAGGTTGTGCTTGCAGTACTTGATGCGCAAGAAGGCGTTACCGAACAAGATGTCAGCCTGCTGGGTCTGTGCAC
>JBBKWB010000008.1:0-18114 GCA_037968755.1 Woeseia sp. | reverse complement strand
GTCACCGGGCAGATTATTGCCGTGGATGGCGGCCGCAGTGTTGGTTGGTAGTACTCAAACATTTTGAAAAGAAAAAAGTGGTCAGGGTTTAGCGGTCACATCGGAAAAGTTGTCAGGTGAGGTGGTAAGAATTTCGTAGACACCTTTACGCAGCAAGTGCCCGCCGAACAAAGTCAGCATCGGCTTTAATCACACATAGAAAATTCGCCGCCGCAGCGTCAGGTTTACGTTTGCCCTGCTCCCACCCCTTTAATGTATCGAGACTCAGGCGAAAGGTATTCGCAAAATCAGTTTGTGACATTCCAACACTGGAACGGATCGCCTTGATTTCCGCGGGTTTCAAAACAGCATAAACAGTCTTCGGCGCCTTGGTGCCTTTGGCAATCTTTACTGCCTCTTTCAAGTTGGCATTGAGTTCCTTGAAGAGTTTGTCGTCCATTATTCGTCTCCTACGCGAACTCGCTAATAATTGTTTCGACGTGTTTCCTGAGCTGCGTTTTCTGCTTTTCCGTCAGATTTTCTTGCCGGGCTTTCGCATATATCAGCAGCAAAAGAATCGGCTTCGTTTTGTCGTGGTAATAGTAAATGACACGCGTTGCGCCGCTCTTGCCTCTGCCCGGCTGCGCGATACGCACTTTTCGCAGTCCTCCGGCTCCCTGGATAATTCTCCCGACCCTGGGCCGGCGCGCGAGAAACTCCAGCATGTCGTCAAAGCCGGAGTTGCCAAGCAGTCCCCGGGCCTTTTCTTCGAACCTTCCGATCGGGACCAGCGTCTGCATCAGCTATGACCCAATGAACCAGAGTGTAGTTCAATGAACCCCAAAATTCAATCTCCGTTTGCTTCGGAATCCGGTGACGTAATACGCTGATTATTATCGGGAATTGGTGCTGTGAACGAGATGCAAAAATCCGGTGATTGGTCACTTTTGCGAATTCACGATAAGGCGATGAAGGCGCCGAGAAGAAGATTCAAAAAGGTGTCAGGTGAGGCGGTACGGCTTTTGCGGACAGTTGTCCATGCAATGCTTTTATTCGCAGAGTAATTCGACTTCCACACACTGAAGCTCGTGCTTGCTGCCACTAAACGCTTCCAAATGTTGCGCCATCGTCTTGCCACTTAGCGGATGCGACAAATCAGGCGCAATATCAACCAGCGGCTGCAACACAAACAGGTAATCAAGAATATCGTCGCGCGGTAACGGCGGCTTTTCCTGCACAAGTTCGTCGTACAGCAACAGGTCGATATCCAGCGTCCGCGAGACCATGCGGTCACAACCGCGCGCACGCCCAGCTTGCAGGTGAATGCGCTCAATAACTTCGACGATAGCTAACGGCGATGTATCGCTACGGAAGCCAGCGACCATGTTCAGGAAGTCTTCGCCGGCGAAGCCTACTGCCGCGTTGCGATAAACAGGAGAGCAAGTAAGGGTTCCATAGGACGCGCGCAGCTCGGTGATGGCCAGTCGCAGATTTGCTTCGGGTCGCAGGTTGCTGCCTATCCCCACGTAAACCTGCGCCATGCCGCTCTCAGCTTTCGTCTTGCGTGCGTCGAATTGACACACCCACGTCGCGCGCCCCGCGAATCGCGCCGGGCTTGTTCACCCGGACCTGCACCCACGGCACACTGAACTCGGTGAGGATCACCTTGGCAATTTCTTCGGCCATGGTTTCCACCAGCTGGAAACCGGAGTCACCAACAAACTGCTGAATTCGCTTCGCGACCGCTTTGTAGTTAAGCGTGTCTTCGATGTCGTCGCTGGCGGCCGCCTTACGAATGTCTGCGCCCATCTCGAGATCAATGCTGACCGTCTGGCGTATCTTGCGCTCCCATTCCCAGATGCCCACTACGCAATCGACCCGCAGGTCTGTTAGAAAAATCGTATCCATAATCCTGCCGTCAAAGATCAGGCCGCGCCCGGCGGCATCAAGGTATCAAGGCCCCAACGCGCTGTTGCTGTAATCGTCGCTGGTGGTTTCGCGTCCTGCAATCGGCAGGCGCCCGCAACAGCGATCATCGCGCCATTGTCTGTGCAAAACTCAAGCCGCGGGTAGCACACTTGTCCCTCGAAGCGATTGGCAAGCTGCTCGCGCAATAATGCGTTCGCGCCAACGCCACCGGCCACGACGATGCGTTCGTAGCCTTCCGCTTCTGCCGCACGCAGGCACTTGCCGACCAGGGTATCGACCACCGCCTGCTGGAAAGAGGCGGCAATATCTGCGCGCAAGGCGTCGAGCTCGCCCTCTTCCGCTGCTTTTCGGACCGCCAGCATGACGGCTGTTTTGAGGCCGCTGAAACTGAAGTCGAGCCCGGGCCGGTTCATCATCGGCCGCGGAAAGCGAAACGCATCGGCGCGCCCCTCGGTCGCGAGTCGCGCTAGTGCCGGGCCACCCGGATACGGCAAGCCCAGCAGTTTTGCGGTCTTGTCGAAGGCCTCGCCTGCGGCATCGTCCAGAGTCGTGCCCAGCATCCGGTATTCGCCAATAGCCTCTACACCCACCAGCAATGTGTGGCCGCCGGATACCAGCAGCGCAAGGAACGGGAATTCCGGCGGCTCGGCCTCCAGCATGGGAGCCAGCAAGTGCCCTTCCATGTGGTGGACGGCTATGACCGGCACTTGCCAGGCCAGCGCGAGACCATTGGCGAGCCCGCTGCCGACCATGAGTGCGCCAACGAGGCCAGGGCCTGCGGTGTAGGCAATGGCGTCAGGCCGGGCAATGCCCGCCTCCGCCAGAACCTGGCGAACCAGCGGCAGCAGGCGCTTGATGTGGTCGCGGGAGGCGATTTCCGGCACCACGCCGCCATATACCGCGTGCAGGTCTACCTGGCTGTGCAATACCTGCGCAAGCAGGCCACGCTCCGTGTCATACACGGCCGCGCCGGTTTCATCACAACTGGTTTCGATTCCAAGGACTTGCATAGGCGGCGCATCATACCCCAGCGCCGGCTGGCTGCCAGCCACCGGTGACTCCAAAAAAAAGCCGCGGGGGCTTTGCAATATGCGGAATCTGCCGATATTATGGCTGGTCAGCCCCGGCCCCGTGCCGGGTTTCTTTATCTCCGAGAAAAGAACAGATAACCGTATGCCCAGTGTCCGCATTAAGGAAAACGAATATTTCGACGCCGCCTTGCGCCGTTTCAAGCGCGCCTGTGAGAAGGCTGGCGTTCTGACTGAACTGCGTCGCCGCGAGTTCTATGAGAAACCGACCCAGGAACGCAAGCGCAAGAAAGCTGCCGCTGTAAAACGCCACCTGAAGCGTATTTCCCGCGATACCGCACGCCGCACGCGCCTGTACTGATTTTCTATCCCCTGTAGGGCTCTCCCTTTAACGAGTCCTGCCGATCCTGCCCGGCGTGTCCCATGACGCTAAAATCAAGCATTCAGAACGACATGAAACTGGCCATGAAGGCCGGGGACAAAGAGCGCCTGAAGGTTGTGCGCATGATTCTGGCGGCCGTTAAGCAGATTGAAATCGACGAGCGCCGCGAACTCGATGACGCCGCCATCAACGTCGTCCTGATCAAGATGGTTAAACAACGGCGCGATTCTGTTACCCAGTTCACCGATGGCGGCCGCGCAGACTTGGCCGACATTGAAAAAGCAGAAATTGCGGTGCTCGAGGATTACTTACCTGAGCCGCTGTCGGCCACAGAGCTCGACGCGATCATTGACCAGGCCATCGCCGACACCGGTGCCGAGGGCATGCGCGACATGGGCAAAGTCATGGGAATCGTGAAAGCCAAGGCCGAAGGCCGTGCCGATATGGGCGCCGTCAGCGGTCGCGTAAAGAGCCGGCTAGCGGGCTAAACCCGATTGGCCGCCCAAATTGGCCGCCCAACAAGGGTGGCAGATTGGCGACAATTGGCTATTCTTCGACTCACAGGTTAACGGCGCATAGCAGCCGCCGGACCTGTCGCACTACACCGGCAAGCCCTATAACAAGAATTTTCCGCGCCGCCGGAACCCTTCCGACACCGAGAGTTCGTTTAATTAAACAATGAGCGGCCTGATTCCCCAGCACTTCATCGACGACCTGATCGCCAGGGCCGATATCATTGAAGTGCTCGGCAAGCGTATCCAGCTCAAGAAAGCGGGCCGCGAATTCAAAGCCTGCTGCCCGTTCCACGATGAGAAAACGCCGTCGTTCACGGTCAGCCCGCAAAAGGGCTTCTACCATTGCTTCGGTTGCGGCGCGCACGGCACGGCTTTGGGCTTCCTGATGGAATTCGAACACCTGAGCTTCGTCGATGCCGTAGAAGCATTGGCCGGGCTAATGGGCGTCGAGGTTCCGCGCGAGGAAGGTCAGCGGCCGGCACGCCGATTTGACGAACTCTACGAAATACTGAGCCGTGTCGAACGCTACTACCAAAGCGCTTTGCGCGAGCACCAGCCTGCCGTTGAATACCTCAAAGGCCGCGGCATCGACGGCGCCACCGCACAGCGCTTTGGCGTCGGCTACGCCCCTGCCGGCTGGAGCAGCGTGCTCGACAAGTTCGGCAAGACCGACGACGAGAGCGAACGCCTGCTGGCAACCGGCCTGATTATTCGTAAAGACAACGGCCAGCATTACGATCGCTTCCGCGAACGGGTCATGTTTCCGATACGTGATTCCCGTGGCCGTTGTATCGGCTTCGGCGGCCGGGTCATGGGCAACGATGAACCCAAGTACCTCAACTCACCTGAGACCGCGCTGTTCCATAAAGGCCGCGAACTCTATGGCCTGTACGAGGCGCGCCAGGCTATACGCAATATCGAGCGCCTGGTCGTGGTTGAGGGTTACATGGACGTCATTGGTCTTGCGCGCCACGGCATCGATTTCGCGGTCGCAACCCTGGGCACAGCGACCACCGAAGACCATCTCAACCGCCTGTTTCGCCTGACGGACGACGTGTTCTTCAGCTTTGACGGTGACCGCGCTGGCCGCGCGGCCGCCTGGCGTGCACTGGAAACCGCGTTACCGCACATGCGCGAAGGCCGACAAATCCGCTTCGTGTTCCTGCCGGACGGCGAGGATCCCGATTCCTACGTAGCGCAACACGGCACGGCGGCCTTCGAGGCAATGCTGGACAAGGGCATGCTGCTCTCGGACTTCCTGATCGGCGAACTGGCCTCGCAAGTCGACCTGGAGTCGGTCGATGGCCGCGCGCGCCTGGCCGAATTGGCCAAACCGTTGCTGGCCCGGATCCCGACAGGCTTCTATCGGGAATTGCTGACCGCCACATTGGCCGAAAAAGTAGGCCTTTCGGTGGCCAAGCTCGACGCGCTGCTTGCACGACCTGTAAGCGACAGGCCTTCGGCTGCACCAAAGCCGCAAGCGCGCTCACGGCGCCGGGCGGCGGGTGGCGACAAGCCGTCTGTGATACGCCGAGCCATCACCCTGCTGCTGCACTTCCCGCAAGCTGGCCTTGATCTCGATTCGACAATACTGGGCGGCGTCGACCGGCCCGGCGCGGATCTTTTGCTCGAACTCATTGAAACGGTCCAGGCTGACCCTGATATCACGACGGCTGGTCTGCTGGAACGTTGGCGGCACGACGAGCAGGGTCGGCACCTCGGCAAGCTGGCTGCGGCAGAGCTGCCGCTCGGTGAGGACTTCGATGCCACCGCTGAGCTCGGCGACTGTTTGCGCCAGCTGCGCCAGGCAAGCGCGAAGGCCAGAATTGAAAACCTCATTGAAAAAGAACGACTTGGGGCGCTCTCAGATGAGCAAAAACAAGAGCTTAGACTATACCGCCGCGGTACGGCCAGCGGCGGATAAATTTGGATTAGAGCCTGTCTAAGGGCTATAATTTGTGGTTCGCATTTTTTACGTAGAGGTCGACCCGTTTTGAGCGAGAAACGCGCAGTAGTTAAGGGCAATAAGCAAGCTCAACAGTTGAAGGATCTGATTGCCCGCGGCAAGGAACAGGGCTACCTGACCTACGCCGAAGTGAACGATCACCTCCCGAACGATATCGTCGATCCGGAACAGATCGAAGACATCGTCAACATGATTAATGACATGGGCATCGCCGTGCACGAAAAAGCACCGGATGCTGAAGAACTGCTCCTGTCTGATGCAGCCGTATCGAATGATGATGACGTTGCTGACGAAGCGGAAGCAGCGCTTGCCAGTGTCGATGCCGAATTTGGCCGCACGACCGACCCGGTACGCATGTACATGCGTGAGATGGGCACGGTGGAGTTGCTGACGCGCCAGGGCGAAATCGAAATCGCCAAGCGCATCGAAGATGGCCTGAACCAGGTCAAATACCACATGGCGCATTTCCCGCCGACGATCGAGCGCCTGTACCAAGTGTACGAAGCGGTCGCGGCTGGCAATACCCGCATGCAGGACTTCATCGTAGGCTTCATCGACCCGAATGCACCGGACGTGATCAAGTCACCTGTCACCAAGTCTGACAACGACGACGATGACGATGACGAAGAAGAAGTAGTTGATACCGGGCCGGACCCGGACGAAGTGGCCATGCGCCTGAAGAAGATCAACAGCCTGTACAAGCGTGTACTGACGGGGCTGGAAAAGACCGGCAGCGCTGACAAGAAAGTGATCAAGATCCGCACTGAACTGGCAGATCAGATCATGGAGCTGAAGCTGGCTCCAAAGTTGACTGACGCTTTGGTCAAGCACCTGCGCAGCTCGGTTTCGGTCGTTCGCATGCAGGAACGCCAGGTCATGCAGATCTGTGTCCGTGACTGCGGCATGCCGAAGAAAGACTTCCTCGCGAGCTTCCCGAAAAGCGAAACCGATCTGAACTGGATCGAAAAGCACATTCGCGCCAAGCGCAAGCATTCGTCCAGCCTCGCAAAGATGAAGGACGACGTATTGCGTGCGCAGCGCAAACTGGTCGCTGTCGAGGTCCTGACGAACCTCAAGATCTCCGAGATCAAGGAAATCAACCGGCAGATGTCCATTGGCGAAGCGAAAGCACGCCGCGCCAAGAAGGAAATGGTTGAAGCTAACCTGCGTCTCGTGATCTCGATTGCAAAGAAATACACGAACCGCGGCCTGCAATTCCTGGATTTGATCCAGGAAGGCAACATCGGCCTGATGAAAGCCGTAGACAAGTTCGAATACCGTCGCGGTTACAAGTTCTCGACGTATGCAACGTGGTGGATTCGCCAGGCCATTACCCGCTCGATCGCGGATCAGGCACGCACGATTCGTATCCCGGTGCACATGATCGAAACCATCAACAAGCTGAACCGTATTTCACGGCAGATGCTGCAGGAGATGGGTCGCGAGCCGTTGCCGGACGAACTGGCTGAACGCATGGAAATGCCGGAAGACAAGGTTCGCAAGGTACTGAAGATCGCGAAAGAGCCGATCTCGATGGAAACACCGATTGGTGATGACGAAGATTCGCACCTTGGCGACTTCATCGAAGACCAGACGGTGCATTCGCCGGTCGACTCCGCCACGTCAGAAGGCCTGAAAGAGACCACCCACTCGGTACTCGCCGGCCTGACACCGCGCGAAGCGAAAGTACTGCGCATGCGCTTTGGTATCGACATGAACACGGATCACACGCTGGAAGAAGTCGGCAAACAGTTCGACGTCACCCGCGAGCGCATCCGCCAGATCGAAGCGAAAGCATTGCGCAAGCTGCGTCATCCGACGCGCTCGGATCAGCTGCGGAGCTTTTTGCTGGAAGACTAGGCAAATCAAGATCAGCAGCGGCCGAGCAAATCGGCCGCTGCTTTTTTTTATCGATCTGACATAGAATACCGCCCTCGCGTGGGCCTGTAGCTCAGTTGGTTAGAGCAGGGGACTCATAATCCCTTGGTCCCAGGTTCGAGTCCTGGCGGGCCCACCATTTCCTGGCGAAAGATCCAGTCGTTCTTGCCGTGCTTTCGGTAATGCACTGAAGATCAATCCGCGGCGATCTTGTGCGCAGCGTTCTTGATAGCGGGCGGATGGGGAATTGAGAGTGACGGCTCACGAGCCCGGAATACTCCGCAAACCCTGAGCCGCCCTCCGCCAAACTTCGCAATCTCGACGGATTGCGAAGCGAGTTCGGCATTGCCTGCTCTTAGAACTCCAACTCGAACTCGACCTCCGTCGCCATGATCGTCGTATCCGATACTTCTGTTCCCTTAGCTTTGACTAGCGAATTCGCAGCGACCTGGTTGAAGAAATCGGCTGCAGATATGACTGTGTCATTGACGTCGCGGAAGACCGTCCCTCCGTTGGTCTCGATAGTTACGCCTAGCGTCGTGAAGGACGGATTCGCAACGGTTTCGACAAACCCTTGCAAGATAGTGTCCGTATCGGGATCTTCGCGCTCGAGAATCGTCGCCAGTATTGTGCCCGTTCCAGCCGGAAACTCGCTGCCGCGAATTTCCAGATAGTCACCGGCACTTATGTCAGCTAGCGTTAGCGGGTCAACATCAGCTGAGGTCTTGTCCTCAAGACGCGTCAACGCATCGATATTAACGGTGATGCCTAGAATCACGAGGGAGTTATTCGCTGAACTTATGCTATCTGCGTTCGCCGTTACTCTGACTGCCTTGCTGCGACGAATGTCGATCTTGTCCGCAACGATGGTGCCGTTGGCATTCAGATCACCTTCTGCCTCGATTTTGACGTTGAGCCCAAGGTCCGCTGCCGCACCGCCGACAAAATTAGTACTGCCGTTGGTGGTCACCGGGACGCCAGCGACATCGAAATCCTGCGCGGACACGAACCGGGTAATGAAACCCTCGATTTCAACGTGATCACCGTTACCGCCACCAGGTAGAAAGCTCTCCAACTCCACTCGCGTAGCGATCAACTCGCCAGCAGTGCTCAGGGAAGCACCTTTCGCTTCAACGAAATCGCCATCTGCGATTTGACCGTTGGTGAAGTTATCGAGCGTCGCGCCAGAGTAGTCGATAACGAGTCCGTTAAGGTTGAATCGGAAATTTGCCGCATCCAATCCAGCCACGGTTCCATGCACTTCGAACGTGGTCCCCGCTGGCTTGGGTTCGATCCGAGTCGCGACAATGTTGCCATTCGCGTCGAACTGACCGCTGACCTCGACTAGCTGTCCGACGGAAACGCCGTTGAGCGATGCTGGCGAAAAGCTGTCGTCGAAAGACGTGTCCGGGCTGACAACTACGACCTGACCCAGAACGACGAGCCTGCTGGCCGCCAGATCAATACTTTCCACTGGGCCCTTTACGCTATCGTCGAAAGTAACCTGAGTCGCGCTGCCGGTTGTTCCGTTGGAGTCAATCGTTCCTACGACCGATACGACGTGGCCTACTTTCAGGTCGTCTTGCGTACCAGCCGCATCGTTGATCGTGAACGCTGCGGAACTAGTGTCGTACCTCACTCCGTTCACCACGATGCTGCCGAACGTAGTGACCGGACCAACGGCTATTCCGTTGCGGCCGATACCACCGACTGTTGGGGTAGTGGCGCCTCCGCCGGTGCTACCACCGCCGCAAGCCGTGAAAAATCCAGGCAATGCAATTGCCAGCATAAGCACCAGGGAACGTTTCATAATCATCTCTATATCTCCTGCAAATCTATCTTTGCGTTGTAAATAGGCTGACGCCTACTCGCGCTAGTTGTTTCGTATCGGCCGAGTCAATCGCGTTTGCGGTTAACCAGTCGTCTATTTCTTCCAGGAAAGCCTGTCCGCGGCTGTCCATGAATTTGTTAAATGCCGGAATGCTCTCAACCGGGATAAATTCGTTGTCGGCGTAGCCACCAAAACGCAATGCACCACCGTCTTCTGGAAAGACGTTGTTGTTCATAGTGGCAATGACATCGCGAATGCGGTCGACGGCGAACATCAGGTTTTCGTCATCACGCATCGCCGGCTGGTAGTAACGTTTGAGCACCTGGAGGTCGCCGTTCGCAAGTTTTTGCACAGAACCGGTCTTGATCAGTTCCTTAAGCATGGTCGACGCCGAAACGTCGCCGCCGTATTGCGCGCATAGATCAGCAAACGTTGGTCCTGGCCCGTTTTCGGAGAGTGCAAGCGGCTTCTCATCCTCATCCAGATATTTGCTGTCCTGGTGCCAACCAGAAAGTACCCGCGTCGCATCATTGGTTTTACGGGTGACGGGCAACTCGGTGGATTCGAGAATGTCGCGCTGACGTTTCACTTCCTTGCGACTGATGCCGGTCAGAATCGAAACTCGGGACACATTCGTCGGCCGCCCATCTATGCCGTAGTCCGCGCTTGCGGCCTCAACAAAAACAGACTTCGAGATATCTGAAAACGCCTTCCAGGTCATTCCGCATTTGAGCAACATCGAGGCCAGCGGCCGGAGCACCGCACGGCAGGCGCTCTGCAGGAAATCATTACTGGTGGAATCCGTCATTGGGGTAATTTACCCCATCTGTAAGAAATTGCAAGAGCGTTTCGAATTTACCCGGCCGTGGCGACGGCGCATGCATCGCGCGCTAGCGTGAGTTGCTATCATGCTTTCTAAATGAAATCAGGGGCTTATCCGCGTGCGTATTTATCTTCCTCTTCTGCTTATATCTCTTGTCGTGGCTGCTTGCGGTGGCGGTTCTGACAGGAGCCCGGGAATTGACCGAAGCTCGATATTGGTGCGGGGAAACGGCGCCGAAGCCACGAACCTCGACCCAGCCATGGCTGACGATATTCATTCATTCAATATTCTGATCGATGCGTATGAGGGCCTGGTCGCCGAAAATGCAAAAGGACAAATTGTTCCCGGCGTCGCCAAGACCTGGCACGTTTCTGATGATGGTTTGATCTATACGTTTAGCCTGCGCGATGACGCGCGCTGGTCGAATGGTGACAAAGTTGTGGCTGCCGACTTTGTACGCGGTTTTCGTTACGTTGCTGACTCAATCACCGCGTCGCCCTATGCGTCATTGTTTGGGTCCATCGTAAACTTCAGCGATGCGATCGCCGGTGACAAGCCTTCCGACTCGATCGCCGTGCAAGCGTTATCTGAATCGACGCTTATCATTGCCGTATCGACGCCAACGCACCATTTTCTTGAATTGCTCGCGTTACCAACCGCGCTACCACGCCACAAATCAGGAAATTACTTGGTAAGCAACGGTGCCTATCAGTTTGTGAACGACAAAAACATTGGAACGATAGACCTCGCAAAGAACCCTTACTATTGGAATAGCGATTCTGTGTATTTCGAAACCGTGCGGTACCTGCCGATTGTTGACGAAATGGCAGAATTCAATATGTATCGGACAGGCGAGATCGATGTCACCCACAACATTCCCGACCAAATGGTGCAAAGTGAGATTGCGGCAAACCGCACTGAAGTCCGAATAGCACCATCACTGGCGTTCTACTACTACGCGTTCGACATCACGGAACCGCCTTTCGACAATGCGAGCCTTCGAAAGTCATTAAGCATGGCTGTAGATCGGGAAGTGATTACCGGCCTGCTCGGCCGCGGCGACGCTGCGGCGTATGGCGTCGTGCCTCCGGGTGTCGCGAACTACTCTGGCGCCACGTATGACTGGTCTTCACAACCAGCCTCCGACCGCATCAAAACGGCCAGGCGTCTTTTCGAAGAAGCCGGATACGCAGATGGCAAGTCGCTGGAAATAACACTGCTTTATGACGCCGGAGGAATCCACGAGAAAGTCGCCCTCGCGGTTAGCTCAATGTGGAAACAACACCTTGGTATAGAAACACTGCTGATCAAGAGGGGGTGGCAGTATTTTCTGGACTCGCGCGACCAACGAGGTGATTGGGATGTCATGCGTTTTGCCTGGTTCGGCGACTACAATGCCCCGTCCACCTTCCTGGAAATTTTCGCCTCCGATAGCGCCCAGAACCTACCCTTGTATTCGAGTGTTTCGTTTGATGAGCAGCTGCTCGCAGCGTCAAAGAGTAGTGACCTCCAGACAGCTAACGAGCTTATGCGATTGGCAGAAGAAATACTGATCGGCGACTACCCGATCATTCCGATTTACTTTTTCGTTAGCAAACACATGGTCGATGAATCAATTGATGGCTTCGAAACGAACGTTGTTGACCGACATCGGAGCCAATATTTGCAGCGGCGAATTTCGGCCCGATAGACACTATCCTTATTTTCAGTCGTAGCTCATGATCGGACCCGCGATTCTTTCCGCGTCAATGCGGCCTTGTGGGCGGTTCGATACATGCAGATATCCGCAGCAAATTGCACTCCCCTAGTCCTCTTTCGCGCTGATTCGCGTTATCGTTGCGCTACCGTCAGACGACACACCCGGCAGAACCGCGCATGCTTGAGAAATTCGAACGCTACCCCCTCACGTTCGGTCCCTCGCCCATCGAGAAACTGGAGCGGCTAGCCGAGCATCTTGGCGGTGGCGTCAACATCTACGCGAAACGTGAAGACTGCAATTCCGGGCTCGCTTTCGGTGGCAACAAGCTGCGCAAGCTTGAGTACATTATTCCCGATGCGATTGCCTCGGGAGCCGACACGCTCGTGACTATCGGCGGTGTGCAGTCCAATCACACTCGCCAGGTCGCGGCTGTTGCGGCCAAGATCGGTATGAAGTGTCGCCTGGTGCAGGAAAGCTGGGTGCCCTACTCCGACGCGGTTTACGACCGGGTTGGCAATATCCTGCTGTCGCGACTAATGGGCGCCGAGATCGAGCTCGTTGATGAGGGCTTCGACATTGGTATCCGTGCCAGTTGGGAACAGGCGTTGCAGGATGTCAGGGATGGCGGCGGCGTTCCCTACCCGATCCCCGCCGGCGCCTCGGTGCACAAGTACGGTGGTCTCGGCTTTGTTGGCTTCGCTGAGGAAGTCCGCGCACAGGAAGCCGAGCTGGGTATTCGCTTCGACTACATCGTGGTTTGCACGGTTACCGGCTCAACGCATGCCGGCATGTTGGTCGGCTTCGCCGCTGACGGCCGTGCCGACAAGGTCATCGGCATAGATGCATCCGCTACACCGCAGCAAACGCGGGAGCAGGTGCTCTCCATCGCGCAACAGACAGCCGAACTCGTCGAGCTCGGGCGAGCGATTACCAATGACGATGTCGTCCTGCTCGAAGACTACGCCTATCCGCTGTACGGCATTCCCTCGGAAGAGACCAACGCGGCAATTCGCCTCTCAGCGCGACTCGAAGGAATGATTACGGACCCGGTATACGAGGGCAAGTCGATGCAGGGACTGATTGACCTGACACGCAAGAACTACTTTCCGGAAGGGTCGAACGTACTCTATGCACACCTTGGCGGCGTTCCGGCAATTAACGCCTACAGCTATCTCTATCGGAATGGCTGACTACGCGGATGTGTTCTCGCCGAGTTTTCGAATGACCTCAAGCGCCTCATCCGGCGGCAGCGGCCGGCCAAGGTGATATCCCTGCAACTCGTCGCACTCAAGCTCACGTAACATTTCAACCTGTTCGGCGGTTTCGACGCCTTCTGCGATAACCTGCAGTCGCGTTGCTTTGGCCAGCGAAATAATCGATCTGACGATTGCCAGGCCTTCTGATCCGGGACGCATGTCCGCGACGAAGCTGCGATCAATCTTGAGGGCGTCGATCGGCAACTTGGCTATATAGGCCAAAGACGAATAGCCCGTGCCGAAGTCATCCACATGAACACGCGTGCCAACGCTGTGTAGCGTCTGCAGCTTCGGGATAATCGAGTCCACGTCATCCATGATGACACTCTCAGTTATCTCGACGTCGATGGCACTGCCGGCCTCCTTGGCCACGATCTGCGCTTCGATCAGGTTGCCCACGAAATCCTGCTGCTGCAACTGGATCGGCGAGACGTTGACGGCAACCCGCGGTGGCAGCACGCCCTGCTCTTGCCAGCGCAGACAGTCGTTCGCGACCTGGCGCATTGCCCAGCGGCCAGCTTCGAGGATCAGCCCCGTGTGCTCCATGACCGGTATGAACAGGTCGGGTGGCACCATGTCACCGCTTTCCGAGTCTTTCCAGCGCATCAGCGCTTCCATTCCACGCAGCTCACCCGTTTGCGCGCATACCTTGGGTTGGTACCAGAGAGTAAATTCCTCGTTCTCCAGCGCCGCGCGCACCTTGTTTTCGAGGCGCATGGACTCTGCGACTCGTTCATTCATGTCCTTGCTGTACAGCAAGAACCGAATGTTCCTGCTGCGGGCGTTGCGTAATGCTGCCTCCGCGTTGCCGAGCAGGGTCTCTGGCGAGTCGCCATCTTCCGGGAAAACTGCGATGCCAATGGTTGCCTGGACCCGCACATCGTCGTCGCCGACCCGAAATGCTGCATCGAAAACAGCGCTGTTCAACTCTTCAAGGCGATGACCGGTATCCGTGGCATCCAGCGTGCCGGTGACCGCGATCGCGATTGCGTTTGAACCGATCCGGGCGACCGTACTGTGTTCGTCGAAGGCCTCGCGAATCCGCGCCGCGACCTCCGCTATCACTGCATCACCTTCATGGCGGCCGTAGGTTTCGTTAATCACCCTGAAGCGATCAACATCTACAACGCTCAACACGGTACGCAAATTCTGCTCAGTCGAATCCTGTAACTGGCGCGCCAGGCGATGAAAGAACAGGTTTCGATTCGGCAGACCAGTCAATGTGTCGTAATACGCCAGGAAATCGACCTTTTCTTCTTTCGCGATGAACTCAAGGCCGAATGACACGTCTTTCGCAAGCTGCCGCAACAGGTTCAACTCTTCATCATCGAAAAAGTTTCGCTCCGTTGCGTACAGTACGACCACACCGAACGTTTCGCCTTCGACGACCAGTGGCAGGGAAATAACCGAACGCGCACCGCGTCGCGATGCTGAAGCACGAATCGGCGACGCATTGGCCGAACGCTCGATGTCGTTATCGAAAACCGGCTTCTGCTGGAAGACCGCAAACTCCGTAGGGCCTTCCGCAACCAGGCGAATCGATTGATTCACGAACTGATCCGCATCCTGGTCGAGGCCCGCTTCCGCAACCATTTGCAGTTCGCCGTTTTCGTGATCTATGACTCCGACCCAGCCGACGCAAAAATGACCCTCGTCGACGGCTACGCGGCAGGTTTCCTGCAGCAGCTCCTGGCGATTACGCAAACGCACGATGGCAGAGTTGATACTACCCATGACGGCCTGGATTCGATTGAGGCGCCCGATTTTCTGCTCTTGCAGAAAACGTACTGTGATGTCCTGGAACAGAACTTGCCGCGCACCTGACTCGAGCACGTTTACGCTTACTTCAGACGGGAATAATGTGCCATCTGCGCGCCGCAACTGGCGCTCAAAATGCAACTCATCTCCGGGCGACAGCGCCCGCATGTCAGGCCCGTCTGAATCATCTTTTGTTGCCCCAAGCACAAGCGATAGATCAAAGCCGAGCAACTCTTTTTCCTCGTAGCCCAACAATTCGCAGCAACGGCTGTTCACCAATTCAACCTTGCCGTCACGATTACTGATTACGATTCCCGTTGCGGCCTGTTCGATTAGCTGCCGGAATTTGGATTCGCTGGTCCGAATCGTCGACTCGGCCTCTTTGCTGTCGGTCAGGTCACGAGTAACGCCCAGCACTTCGCGCACATTGCCGTCCTGGTCCATCAGCGGCACACAGGTAATACGCAAGGAGCGAGTACCAGCATCAGGCAGGTTGACGTCTGCTTCGAGCGCACAGATCTGCTTGGTGAGAAACGCTTTGCGAAGTGTCGGCAGGTAGACTTCGCAGACTTCAGCCGGAAATACTTCCTCGTCACGCTTGCCGATAAAGAAATCCGGTGATTGGCCCGTCACGAGCCGGGTCGCATTATTGATGTATTGAATCCGCAGATCCACATCATAAATGACCACGACGTCGGGAATGTTCGCCAGTGCCCGTCTAAAGCGCTGCTCGCTTGCGTGCAATGCATGTTGCGATTGCTTGCGCTGGGTGATGTCGCGGCAAACAAAAAACAAAAACTGCTGCGCATCAAACCTGGCGGTCGTGCAGCTCACTTCGGCATCAATAATCTTGCCGTCCCGGCGACGCAACTGGGCTTCGAATGTAGCCCCATCTTCCGCCAGGTTTGCCCAGTCAGACACAACCCGTTCGCGTGTTTTTGTATCAACAATCCAGTCCCACGGGTGCAATGTCACCACTGCAGACTGTGGATAGCCAATCATTTCCGCGAAGCTGCTGTTCGCTTCGACTACCCGTTGGTCTGCGCCCAGAACCATGA
The DNA here is from genome assembly GCA_037968755.1 of Woeseia sp. Classification (GTDB taxonomy): domain Bacteria; phylum Pseudomonadota; class Gammaproteobacteria; order Steroidobacterales; family Woeseiaceae; genus Woeseia. The sequence continues at coordinate 2,012 of JBBKWB010000008.1, read as the reverse complement.
TTCCGTCTTTCGCTTTCTCGAACAGAATACGTCGGCGAATTGTCTCGTGTTCCATCGCCTCATCGGCGCGCCGACGCAGAATGTCTTCGCGATTGAGCGAAGTCGCCGTCAACCAGATCAATACGATGAACGTCAGGACACTGGCGGTCGCGAACAAGGCCAGCCCGAATTCGAATTCGTAGAGCCCGGCGCGCTCACCTTCCAGACGGGCCCAGCCGATCAATACGGGAATGGCTATGCCAAATGGCAGCAGCGTGCGCGCCAGTCGACTACCCCGGCCAGCGGCTGCCAGCACGCCCAGTGGGCCTTTGTCCGGATGTACACCGAGAATTCCAACAGCTGCAGCGAAAAGCAGCAACGACGTGTAGATGGACATGCCGGCGAAAAATTTCACCTTATACAAAGACTGCGCATCGTAGATGTGACCAATCAGCCCCAATAGGGCGATTGCCGCGACTATCACACCGAGAACGAGCGATGGGCGAAATCCATCGCGAGTTCGCCAGGAGACCAGCAGTGCAGCTACTGCCGTCAGTAGCAGCCCGCATGCCGAAGCCGCCGACATCTGTGCAGGCGACCCGTTCGGTGCGGCGCTGCGCATGTCGACGAATATCTGGTCAATATTCAGATTCAGCGAAAATGAAAAATCGAGCAGGCTTGCGAGGGTCAGCAACCCGGCTGCCGCGGCGGTTGCGCGGCCGATCAGTCGCGGCGTCGGGCTGTCTTTCGCGCCGCCCGGTAATACGAACGTAATGCCCAGCAAGACGAAACTTAGTGCGGTGTTGAAACTCATGGAGGCCCAGCCCGGCACGAGCTGGGTGACGGTTTTCAATCCCGCGAGCCAGCCGATCGCCACCACAAGACCGACAGCAATCAGCACGATGCCGGCATTCCGCGAGATACGCGCGCGTATCTCGCGCGCGCGCGGCTGATAAGGCAGGCTTATTGCGCTCGCGGTCAAATGGCGGGGCACACTGGCTCCTGAATCGATGTTCACACCTTGATCCTGTACTGAAAATGCATTGAGGCCCTGCCGCACATCGGGCCGGGACCCGCTGTCATCGACGATTTCCGCACTGATTTTTGCCTGAACGCTCATGCTTTCTCAGGGTACTCATTTCCCATATATAGTTATGGACAAGGGATACTACCAAATCTGGCAAATAGCAACGTGAACCTTTGTCACATGCCAATGAGTCTTAGCGGCCGGTCTGCAGCAAAGTTTAGTCCGAACGGACGGCGGAGTCTGTGAAGCCGCGCAGCGCACGCAACCATTCGTTGCGCATCAGCTCGAGCGCCTTCTGGCCTTTCTCCGTTGTTGCCAGGGTGGCATCGCCGTATATGCCGGTTTCCGAGTACTCGGGATCGTGTGGATCGCGCGAGAACAGGCCGGGACGATAGCCCGCATAGTCTTTTTCCCCGGCGCTACCGTAGTCGCGGGTTGCTGCGGTCATGTCGACTCGCTCCGGCTGCAAATACAACTGAATTGACGTCTCGATCTCATCGCCGTGACCGCCCTCGCGCTGCTGCGCAAGCCCGGCGGTCTCGTCCGTTTCAAGATCATCCCAGGAAACAACCAGGGTCGGCACGCCGTATTGCACTCGCACCTCGCGGGCGACAATGGCCAGTGGCAGACCGCTGGCCTTACTGATACCGGTATTCAGATACACCAGACGACGCGCACCATTTCGTATCAGCGAACGACTGACCTCCAGCATGTAGTTTTGAAACACGACAGGATCAGCAATGTTCGTTCCTGGAAACTCACGAAACGCCGGCATCCAGCCGTGCAGAACGGGCGGTGCAACCACGATTGGCAGTTCGTTAATCGCGGCATCCAGAAGATAGTTCATCACCACTTCGTCCGCGTTCATAGGCAGGTGAGCGCCGTGTTCTTTTGCCGCCGCCGCAAAAGGAATAACGACGATCGGCGCGTCGCGAAGTCGCCGTTCGGCCTCCGGCCAGCTCAGTTCGCCCAGCCGACTGCCGGGCGCGGCCGCGGCCGCGGCCGC
>JBBKWB010000007.1:0-76552 GCA_037968755.1 Woeseia sp. | reverse complement strand
AACGCTGCTGTATCGCATGTTGATAGGCGCGCATTACCTGCTCACGGCCTGCAAAGGCCGCTACCAACATTAACAGCGAAGACTGCGGCAAATGGAAGTTGGTAAGCATTGCATCGACTACCCGCCATTGGTAGCCAGGGCGAATGAACAAGTCGGTTTCACCGGAGTAGGCTTGCAGGTTACCGCCGGCTGCCGCGTATTCCAGTGCGCGAACAGACGTCGTACCAACTGCGATCACCCGCCCGCCGCGCTCACGCGTTGCCTTGACCGCTTCGACGACTTCGCTACCGATAACAACACGCTCACTGTGCAATCGATTTGTCTCGAGCTGTTCCGCGCGCAGATTTTGAAACGTGCCTGCGCCAACGTGCAACGTCAGATAGGCATGACGCACGCCCAGCACCTTCGTTTCAGCCAGCATATCGCGGTCGAAATGCAAACCGGCGGTCGGTGCGGCCACGGCACCGGGCTCCTGCGCGTACACCGTTTGGTAACGCTCACTATCAGCGGGTTCGGCCGCACGTCCCAGGTATGTTGGCAACGGCACTTCACCGTACTGATCCAGGAAGCTCGCAAGCGGCCGATCGAATTCAAGCCGGAAAAGCTCACCGTCGCGATCGATAACCGTCGCTTCGCAGCCGTCGGCTAGCTGCAGAACACCACCCGCCTTGGGTGACTTGCTTGCGCGGACATGCGCGAGTGCTTCGCTTTCACCGAGCAGCCGTTCGATCAGGAGCTCCAGCTTGCCGCCACTCGCTTTGCGGCCGTGCAAGCGCGCTTTGACGACACGGGTGTCATTGAACACGAGCAAGTCATCGCGGGACAACAGGGAAGGCAGGTCCGCAAAACAATGATCAGCCAGTTGTGCTGACGGCGCGACAACGAGTAGCCGACTCGCACGTCGCTCCGTCTCGGGATAGCGTGCGATCAGCTCCGCAGGGAGTTCGTAGTCAAAATCGGCCAGTTGCATGGGCGCGCATGGTAGCAGAGGTGCGCCCGTCGCAGGACCGCTGATTGACCATGATTCCGGGATAGCTCAGTCGCGCGTTTGCTGTTCCACTTTGAACTCGAGATCGGGTCCCACGACAGCCCAGTTCCGGGATGAGGTTCCGCTCCGGCGATTGTCGGGAATCTCAACCTTGAGCGTCAGCTTGCGCTTGTCTCGCATGATCTCGATATCAAGCGTTTCACCCGGCTGGTAAGAATCAAGAATTCTGACGACATGCGAGATCGATGACGGCTCGCGGCCATCAATCGACCGAATAACGTCGCCGTCACGTAGCTTTAACGTGTCTTCACCCGGCGCACGAATAACCAGCAAGCCTTCCTCCGTACCGAAGTAACGGCCGAGGTCTTTGCTCAACGTCACAACTTCCATATCGCCCCAGCCGCCATCACCGCGCCAGAACATGAATTGATTGCCATCCGGGAATACATGCGGCATTGGCGCGCCCGGCGCGGGCGGCACACCGGGCGCCTGTGCCATCGCGATTGCGAAAAATCGTTCCTGCTGCACTTTCGGCTTAACCGCTACGGTTGCGACTTTGCCTGCACGACTGTATTCGACATCCACGTTGTCGCCATCTTTGATCGTGGACATGAATTCCAGCAATTTCTCGTTAGCCCGAACGCTGTTTTCGGCTCGCAACAACTGTTTATTGATCGCCGTAATTGTGTCGCCAGCGCGCAGGCCCGCATCAAATGCGGCGCCGCCGGGCGATACGCCGCGTACGGCCACGCCAGTCACAGGACCCTCCTCATTGGTCGAACCGATCGTAATGCCAAGCACCGGCCTGTCAGGAAAATCAAACTCCCAGTGCTCGCCGCCCATACTGGGCATCTGTCGACCGCTGAGTTCAGCTATCTGGCGTGCGGCTTCCTCAAGCCTCGCTTCTGCGTCACGCATCTGCGCTTGCAGATCACCACTCGCGCTCTCAGCCCCCACTACCATTTTATTCACTACAACTTTGCGCTGGACTTCTGACTCTTCCTGCGCAACGGCCATGCCAGCGAGCGAACTTGCCAAAAGCAATACAGCCACTGCTTTTCCGTATCTCATTTCCTGCTCCTTACGCGTCGGTCGCATTGGACGACACCTTGGTTAGTTCCGTTTTCGTACTATCAATTCCATTCACATTGAGCTGCGCCGCGCCTGGGCGTAACGCAATTGCAGAAGCGAATCCATCAGCCGCACACGTTCGCGCCAATACTGCTCCGTTTGCTCTGCGCCCTGATCGGGCGCCGGCTCGTTTAGCGCTCTGTCAATAACTGCAATCCGGCTTTCCAGTTCATCAATTGTTGCAGCGGTTCCCATGCGCATTACCCTGGGCTTTGCAGGTAATGCGCGCAGATTGCTCTCCAGAATCTGTGACCGCACCATGAGTGCTGCGAGCGCAGCATCCGCTTGATTCTCGGCGTACGCGGGCTCAGTCGGAAACGAGCGATCGTCTGTAGCATCTGGCGTCGGCAGTCGCAGCGCCGCAAGCAATACAGCCGCCGCAAGTCCGGCGCCGAGTAACCAATGGCGGCGTCCTCGCCGCTGCGGCGACCGCAACAGACCTTCCGCGTCGGCCTGCGCTGCAATTCGCTGCCACACTTCACGCGGTGGCGGCGTATCCGGTAATCCGTGCAATTCACTGAGCAGCCAGTTGCGCTCAGCAATACAAAGCCCACTGTTCATTGCTCTGTCCTGTTCATCATTCTTATCACTCATTTAACTATCCTCGCCAACCGTACTCAGCACGTTTCCGGCAGGCTCGAGCCAAGCATCTCGTTGTCCTGCATCACCTGCTCGGCCAGCATCGGCCGCAGCCTCTGGTATGCCCGCGACAATTGCGACTTCGAGAAACTTTCGGTTTTGCCCATCAGCCCGGCGATCTCCTTGTGGGTAAAGCCTTCCACGTCGTGTAGCCAGACCACCGCGCGGCCGACGTCGGGCAGGTTGGCCAATGCCGCATCGAGATCCAGGGCGTTTTCCGGATGTTCGGAAATCCCATGGTTCGCACCGTGGCCCGGGGTGAACTCCTCCCAGTCATCGGCGAGGCTTTGGCCACGCTTTTGCCATGCAGAACGCAGAAACATCAACGCCTTGCTGACCGCAACCCGCCGCACCCAGCTTCCGAGTGGAGCATCGCCCCGAAATGAGCCTATGGACCGCATGATCTCCATGAACGTGTCCTGGGTCAGGTCCTCGGCATGCGCCGGCACCCGGGTGAAGCGCAGACATATCGAATACACGGGTGAGGCGAAAGCACGGTAGATAATCTCGTGAGCGCGAACATCGCCATTGGCCGCCTTGCGGACGATCGCGGGATCGAGATCAATGTCAGTAAATCTGCTCATATCTGTCATTCTAGATGCACGGGATGGCAGGAAGGTCGCAATCTGGAATGACTTTTTGCGTATTGCCGGCAGCGACCGGTAGCGGTGGGCTGGCGGAGCCCTGCAATGGGATTCGCGGTGTCGAGCCACACATCAGCGCGTGACTGCCACGTGAACGACTGATTGGCGCGGCGTTTTTTAATTCGTTAACGGGAATAACAGATTGCCACCCGACACTGGCGATGGCCGGAACTCGTCCCTATACTAGCGCCTCTTTGCCGGGATGGCGGAACTGGTAGACGCGCCGGATTCAAAATCCGGTTTTCGAAAGGAAGTGGGGGTTCGATTCCCCCTCCCGGCACCAAACAACATGAGTACGGCGCAAACTCCGCGCCTTCTGGCGGTTGCGATGAAGTACTGCGCCAACTGTGGCGAATTGGTCACCCGAAGAACCCCGAACAGTGATAACCGGGAGCGCTGGGTCTGCGAAACCTGCAAGACCATCCATTATCAGAATCCGCGAATCATTGTCGGCTGCGTACCCGAACGCAATGGCAAGATTTTGCTGTGCCGCCGCGCCATAGAGCCACGCCGCGGCTACTGGACAGTGCCTGCCGGTTTCATGGAGCTAGGTGAGACTATGGACCAGGGTGCGGCTCGCGAAACGTTTGAAGAGGCCTGCGCGGAAGTCCGCATTGGTCACTTGTTTGCGTCAGTCGACGTAGTGGAAGCCGGCCAGGTCCACGTTTTCTTTACGGCCGAACTGGTTGGTGACTACGGTGTCGGTGAAGAAAGTCTCGAAGTCGGCATGTTCGCAGAGGACGAAATTCCCTGGGATGAAATTGCTTTTCGCAGCGGCCGCTTCGCGCTCGAAAAATATTTTGCTGATCACGGAAAAAATAATGGCGTGCATATGCACGCCATTACCCGACATCGCGAATAAATTTATTGCGGCTGAGTGGCGCTCGCTGCAAGTCGCATTGCCAGCTGATTCGGCGGCAAATAACCGCTGACCAGCGTGCCGTCTTCAAAGACGATCGCCGGCGTGCCGCGCAAGCCTACATCCTGACCCGCCGCGTAATGCTGGCTGACCGTTGCGGAATCGCAGCTCGGTGCAGCAAATTCCTTGTCCTGCTTGGCCAGGGTCAGCGCTGTATTGTGGTCCTTGGCGCACCAGACTTTTTCGGCCGTCGCCCATGAAGCGGAGGTCGGTCCATTGCGCGGGTACAGCAGATAACGCACTTCAATACCCTGCGCCATGTACTGGTCAATCTGGCTATGCAGACGGCGGCAATAGGTGCAATCGACATCCGTAAATACCGATACCCGGTACTTCACGTTTTCTGGTGAAAACACGATTGTGTTCGCATCCGGTATCGCTGACATCATGTCGCTGCGCGCATTGTTGCGTTCGTTCTCCGACAGATTGACCTGGTCGTCAAGATCGATCAGATCGCCTTGCATCAGGTAGCGGCCGTCAGAGGAGATGTACGCGATGATGGCGCCCTTGCGAATGGTGTACCAACCATCGATCGGCCCAGGAAACACATGTTCCGGCTTAATTTCGTCGAACAGGCCGGATACTTTCGCACGCACGACAGCGAGTTCCGGCGATACATCCTGCGCGTGGACGCTGGTCGCCTGCAGACCAAGAATGAGGGCCAGGGTAGGCAAGAATAGTTTCATGGGTAAGATCCGTATTGCGGCGCCGACTTGCGCCATCCGTAATGTCATTGCGTTCGACCCGCGCAACTGCTCGCGGTTCAACGCCGGGTGGCCCGAAGTGTAGCAAACTGTGCGGCCAGTGGTGCCCTGCTGACGCAGATTAGCCGTGGCTAGCCGCGCGGGTGATGGCGACCGTGGAGATCCTTCAGTCGTTCGCGAGCAACGTGAGTGTAGATTTGCGTCGTTGACAGGTCGCTGTGGCCCAGCAACAGCTGCACTACTCGCAGATCGGCGCCACGATTCAGAAGGTGCGTCGCAAACGCGTGCCGCAGGCTGTGCGGTGACAACTTCTTCGCAACATCCGCCTTCTGAGCGTAGCGCTTGATGATGTGCCAAAACGCCTGGCGGGTCATACGATCGCCGCGCCGGGTGGGAAACAGGTAGTCCGTTTGCCGCTCGAGCAGAATCTCCATACGCGGACCGTCGATGAAATCACGCAACCAACGTTGCGCTTCATCGCCGAGCGGGATCAGCCGCTCGCGATCGCCTTTGCCGACGATGCGAATGACGCCCTGGTTAAAATTCACTTCGGACTGTTTTAGGTTAATAAGCTCCGAGACGCGCAAACCGGTAGCGTATAGCAACTCCAACATTGCACGATCGCGGTGACCCAACGGCTCTTCGGTATTCGGCGCATGCAACAGGGCATCCACCTCTTCTTCCGTCAGCGATTTGGGCAGTGAGCGGCCAATGCGGGGCATCTCGATATCGGCGGTCGGATCCGAGTCACGCATTCCTTCACGCATGATGTAGCGGAAGAATCTGCGGAAGCTCGACAGCTGGCGAGCGGTAGAACGCGGCTTCGCGCCGCTTTCAACGCGCTGCGCAATAAACTCAAGCAGGTCCGCTTTCTGTGCTTTCTCGATTACTATGGAGCGTTCCGACAAGCCGCGTTCGAGGGTCATCAGGTCCGCGCGATAGGCGCCGAGCGTATTGGACGACAAGCCGCGCTCCATCCAGATGGCATCGAGAAATCGATCAACCAGCTGTTCGGATTTCGCGTGAGCATCATCAGAGTTCTTTGTATTTCCAGTGCTTGCCATGTCTTCCAACGAATCAAGGATCACCCGTTACAACAGGATACGCGCCCTTACATTCTGCAGACATCGGCTGGTAGCATACGCCGACCCTGTGAGCCTGAACTGACGCAGCGCCCTGCCCGGTCGCCGAACAAAGCGGTCACCAAGCAACGGATATTTCAAGCAATTGAGTATGGTGACGGTGCTCCAAATCCGGCGTGATCGCTGTCACAAATTGGCTACGCCATTAACATAAAGTGACCTGGGTCACATAATACTGCGTGAATTGAGCGCCTTCATTGCCTCCACGCCACAGCAACAGGACAACGACTCAACGTATGAGCGGAATACCACAACCGGCGAATGGTAAAGATGAGTTGCCCGCAGAGCTGTCCGTGCCGGCAACGGCGCAACAGCGATCGGGAATTCTTGCGTCACTGTACGGCATCTATGCCTGGTTCGCGTTCCTCGTTTGTGTCTGTGGCGCAGTCCTGAGTGCGTTGTTGTTGCCTGGTCTGCAACGGCGGCGTCGCTGGGTCACTCGCTTCGCGCGCTTGCCCTTCTACCTTGCGGGCATCGACACAGCAGTGCACGGCGCAGACGAATTGCCAGAAAGACCGTGCATCGTGGTTGCCAATCACGCCAGCTACCTGGACGGCATTATTTTGCAGGCCTTCCTGCCACCACGCTTTTCTTACGTAATTAAAGGCGAGGTTCGCAAGGTTCCTGTTGTGCATTTTTTCCTGCGACGTATCGGCGCGCATTTCGTCGAACGTTTTTCAGCCCGCGGTGGTGCCCGGGATGCGCGCACCCTGCTGCGTGCCGCCGAGAATGGCGAGTCGCTGGCATTTTTCCCGGAGGGCACGTTTACCGCGAAACCGGGTTTGGCTGCCTTTCGTGCCGGCGCGTTTGCGGCAGCACAGCGCGCCAAGCTCCCTGTTGTTCCGGTCGTTATTCGCGGCGCGCGACACATCCTGCCTGCCGAGCGCATCCTGCCCCGACGCGGCGCGCTGCGAATCGACATCCTGGCGCCGCTGGAAGCGAACGAGGACTGCAGTAGCAAGCAAATCGCCGAACAGGCCCGCCAGCGTATCCTGAGCCTGCTGGCCGAGCCTGACCTCGTAGCATTGCGCGATCCGGCGCCCGGCTAATACTCGTATCTATGTATTGCGCCTTGCGAGGCAATGCGGGAAAGTAGCGAGCCTTTGCTGGCAGCCTCGGCAGAACCCATTCACACAGCAGGTTTGACGGATCAACATGAAACAGGACTCAACCGTAATTGTTGCCGCGCGGCGCACGCCGATGGGCGGTTTCCAGGGGGCGTTAGGCACAGTCAAGGCAACTGAATTGTCAGCTGCAGCTACGCGTGCCGCCATCGCAGACTGCGGCATCGACGCCGCCGACATCAGTGAAGTATTGCTGGGTTGCGTATTGCCGGCTGGCCTCGGCCAGGCGCCGGCGCGGCAGGCTGCGTTGGCGGCTGATGTGCCACTCGGTGTTGGTTGCACGACGATTAACAAGGTCTGCGGCTCTGGTATGAAAGCCGTCATGCTTGGCAGCGACCTTATTCGCGCCGACAGTGCCAAAGTGGTGCTGGCTGGCGGCATGGAATCCATGAGCAATGCGCCGTACCTGATGCCGAAAGCCAGGGCCGGCTATCGCATGGGCCACCAGGAAGTTCTCGATCATATGTTCTACGACGGCCTGCAAAGCCCGTTCGACGGGCAAATGATGGGCCACTTTGCGGAGCAAACCGCAAAGAAGTACGGCTTCACGCGGGAACAGCAGGATGCCTTTGCCGTTGAATCCGTTACCCGCGCGCTGCGCGCCGCCGAATCCGGGGCATTCGCCGACGAGCTGGTGCCGGTAACGGTAAGCAGCCGTCGCGGTGACACGATAGTGTCGGTTGACGAAGGCCCTGGCGCCGTCAATATCGACAAGATTCCGACTTTGCGCCCGGCGTTTGCCAAGGACGGCACGGTCACTGCAGCAAGTTCGTCCTCTATCTCGGACGGCGCTGCAAGCCTGATCCTGATGCGCGATATTGAAGCGAAAAACAGTGGCGTCGAAACACTCGCACGCATCATCGGTCATTCCGGCTTTGCGCAGGAACCAGAGTGGTTTACGACGTCGCCGGTTTACGCAATCAAAGCGCTGCACGAGCAGCTGGGTTGGTTGCCCGACAGTGTCGACCTGTACGAAATCAACGAAGCATTTGCGTGCGTCACAATGGCGGCAATGCAAGACGTCGGCATTCCGCATGACAAAGTTAATGTAAACGGCGGAGCTTGCGCGCTGGGTCATCCGATTGGCGCTTCCGGCGCAAGATTAATCGTAACCCTGATTCATGCGTTGCGCGCGCGCGGCGGCGGCCGCGGCGTTGCCTCACTGTGTATCGGTGGCGGCGAGGCAGTGGCGATCGGTATAGAAGTCTGAGGCAACGCCTGGATTTTACAGCTGGCAAACAAAGCGGAGATCAGTATGAAATTAGCGTCTGCGAAAGCAGTAGTGTCCGGTGGTGCCTCGGGACTAGGCCTGGCAACTGCCGAGAAAGTCATAGCCGCTGGCGGCCAGGCAGTATTGCTGGACATCAATGACAAGCTGGGGCCGAAAAGTGCCGCCGATCTAGGTGAGCGCGCCCACTTTATTCGTACTGATGTCAGTGACGAAGCATCGGTGCAAGCCGCCATGTCGAAGGCCGCAGAATTGATGGGCGGCATCACATTAGCCGTCAACTGCGCCGGCATCCTGTTGCCAGCACGCGTGCTGGGCCGTGATGGGCCGCTGCCCGTCGAAAGCTTCGCACGCTCCGTGAACATCAATCTCGTTGGCTCATTCATACTCGCGAAAGAAGCCGCCAATATCATGCAACACAACGAACCGGCGGCCGACGGCGAGCGTGGCTTGATTATTAATACCGCATCGGTTGCGGCCTTCGAAGGACAAATTGGCCAGGCTGGCTACTCGGCGTCCAAAGGTGGCGTCGTTGGCATGATGCTGCCGCTCGCGCGTGAGTTCGCGCGCTTCGGGATTCGCGTTAACACGATTGCACCGGGTATTTTTCTTACACCGATGATGGCTGGCTTGCCGGAAGAAGTGCAGCAATCACTCGGTGCCCAGGTACCGTTCCCGTCACGCATGGGCCGTCCTGATGAATACGCAGATCTTGTGGTTGCGATATACGGCAATACGATGATCAACGGCGAAACGATCCGCCTCGACGGCGCCATCCGCATGCAACCGAAATAGAGTTCGGTGGTCTTGTTGCGGCCTCGTCGCGATGCGCTGCACTCGTCACTTGACTCAGTCCGCCTTGCGCTGACGCTACAGGTGGTCTGAGTCAAGCGCGTGTGAGCTAAGTCGTTGGCTTGCGTCTCCAGTATCCGGACCGTTCCTAGGACGTCAACGACAGAGATTGCTCAATCCGTTAGATCATTGCGCAACAGCAATATTGTTGGGTTGACCATCAGACACTTGAACTGCATGAGCTCCCGGTTGTAACGTCTGGTGCATCGAGGTCAATTCGAAAGTACTACATACCCGGATAGTTTGGACCACCACCACCTTCCGGAACCGTCCAGACGATATTCTGTTTCGGATCCTTGATGTCGCAGGTTTTGCAATGTACGCAGTTCTGCGCATTGATCTGGAAGCGCGGCTCGCCGTTCTCTTCGACCACCTCAAAGACACCGGCAGGGCAATAGCGCTGCGCTGGCTCATCATAGTGCGGCAGGTTATAGGCGATCGGGATGCTGGCATCCTTCAGCTTCAAATGTGACGGCTGGTCTTCTTCGTGATTGGTACTCGACAGGTACACGGACGACAAACGATCGAAACTGATCACGCCATCCGGCTTCGGATAATCAATGACCCGGCTTGCACTAGCCTCGTCTAGTGATTCGTGGTCCGGCTCACGGTTGTGCAACGTAAACGGCAGTTTGCCGCGAAAGATATTCTGGTCGACCCAGGCAAACGCTGCGCCAAAGAACGTACCGAATTTGTGCAGTGCCGGGCTGAAGTTACGCGCGCAATGCAATTCATCGTGAATCCAGGATGCACGCACCGCGGTTTCGTAACTCACCAGGTCTTCATAGCCTTCGCTGTTTGCCTCGAGTGCGTTCCAGATACTCTCAGCGGCCAGGATGCCGCTCTTGATCGCGGTATGCGCTCCTTTGATCTTGGCGCCGTTTAAAAAGCCGGCGTCGCAGCCGGTTAGCAGCGCGCCAGGCGCTGTGAGCTTCGGCAATGACTGCAGACCACCTTTATTGACCGCGCGCGCACCGTAGGCAATGCGCTTGCCGCCCGCTAGATAGCGGCGAATGCGCGGATGCGTTTTCCAGCGCTGGAACTCGTGGAATGGCGACAGGTGCGGGTTGCGATAATTAAGCGCGATGATCATGCCGAGAAACACTTTATTGTCGGCGGCATGGTAGAGAAAACCGCCACCCTCGGTGTGGTTGTCGAGTGGCCAGCCGAGTGTATGCACTACCTTGCCTTCTTCGTGCAGCGCCGGGTCAATCTCCCAGATCTCTTTGAGGCCAATACCGTAGTGCTGCGGATCAGCGCCATCGCGAAGACCGAATTTGTCGATTAACTCCTTGCCAAGATTGCCGTGACAGCCTTCGGCCAGCACCGTGTATTTACCCAGCAGGTCGTAGCCTGGTTGCCAGGAATCTTTCGGCTTGCCGTCTTTGCCAATGCCCATGTCGCTGGTCCGCACTCCGCGTACCTTGCCATCCTCAGCGTAGAGCACTTCCGCCGCCGCAAAGCCAGGAAACACATTGACCCCCAATGCTTCGGCCTGCTCACCCAGCCACTGGCACACGCGGCCAAGGCTCACGATGTAGTTGCCCTTGTTGTGCATCGGCCGGGGCACCAGGAAGCCCGGGACCGACTGGCCGCCCGATTCGCTGGTGAGGTAGTGGATATCGTCACCCGTAACCGCGGACTTGATCGGCGCGCCGCGCTCGGCCCAGTCTGGAAACAATTCAGTAAGAGCGCGTGGATCGAAGACATTGCCGGAGAGAATGTGCGCGCCGATCTCGGAACCTTTCTCTAAGACAACAATATTCAATTCCTGGCCGTTCTCGGCAGCCAGTTGCATCAGGCGAATGCCAGTAGCAAGCCCGGCCGGCCCACCACCAACAATCACCACATCAAATTCCATTGATTCGCGTTCGGTCTCTGCTGTCATTCCCAAAATACTCGCAACAAGAAGCTCTGCAATTCTAACAGAGCAGCCAACGGCATGATCCATGCCGGAACGCCTGCTGCCTGCAGATGCCTTGCTGGCTACACCCTGCTCTGCGCGGTAATCTTGGCTGGCCGATTGTCGGCCCATTCATAGCGAGGCGTATGACCGTTCCGACGATTCACGAGGCGTACCGACAGACCACCGGCCTGAACGAGGACCCGGCCCAGGGCGAGGTCGTGCAGACTCTTGCGAAACTGCAGCAGCGACTTTGCCGGCCGGCATCAGTCTGGACGAGAACGCGACGGCATCTGCCCTGGTACTCCCCCCCGCCGCCTGTGAAAGGACTGTACTTGTGGGGCGGCGTGGGCCGCGGCAAGACCTTCCTGATGGACCTGTTTTTCCACACTCTTGCTGTGCCGTCGAAAAAGCGCATTCATTTTCACCGGATGATGCACGACGTGCATGCCCGGCTGGCGCTGCTCAATGATGTTGAGGATCCGCTGGATGCGGTAGCCGCACAGTTGGCGGATGAGGCCCGCGTTCTGTGCTTCGATGAGTTTTTTGTCAATGATATCGGCGACGCGATGATACTCGGGCGCTTGCTGCAGGGCCTGTTCCAGCGGGGCGTAACCCTGATCACCACTTCTAATATTCCACCAGCCAGCCTGTACGCGGACGGCTTGCAACGACAGCGCTTTCTACCCGCAATCGAGCTACTGGAGGCCCACACCAAGGTGCTGGAGCTGGATGGCGGCGTGGACTACCGCCTCGCGCTGCTGCAGGAAGCCGGCACCTTTCTGACGCCGCTCGGCGACGCGGCGGACCGAAGCCTCGCACAGTTTTTTGACCGGATGGCTCCGGCGCGTGTGGAGGAAGGCCGGATCCTTGATATCAATGGACGCGACTTCGAGACCCGCCGCTGCGCAAAAGGTGTGGTTTGGTTCGATTTCGCGGAATTGTGCGAAAAACCACGCAGCCAGAATGACTATATCGAGCTGGCGCGCTGGTATCACACGGTAGTTTTGTCGTCAGTGCCAGCGCTTGGCAAGCATAATGACGACGCTGCCCGGCGTTTTATCAGCCTGATCGATGAGTTTTACGACCGCCGTGTGAAACTTGTGGTATCTGCCGCCCACAACGCGCACGAAATCTATCAGGGGGAGCGCCTGGCCTTCGAATTTCAACGTACAGTCAGTCGCCTGACAGAAATGCAGTCGACTGAATACTTGCACGCAGCTCATCGCTCCTGAGACATTTGACTAAATATCCAAATCGCAATTTTGATTTCCCGAGGGTTCCGGTATGATTGATCATACACTTCCAAAACCGACCGATGACCGGGTGACACCGAACGTGACTACACAAGCCATGCAAAAGACTGAATTTGAACGTGAATTGGTACTGGAAAAGTTCCTGCCTTACCGCCTTTCTATACTCTCGCATTCCGTCAGCAACTCAATCGCTACCGTTTACGCCAAGCGTTTCGGCCTTACGATTCCGGAATGGCGGGTCATAGTGATTCTCGGCCGCTTTCCAGGCCTGTCCGCTGTCGAAGTGGCGGAACGGACGCTGATGGACAAGGTAGCGGTCAGCCGTGCCGTTACCAAGTTGATCAAGACAGGTCGCATCGACCGCGAATTCGCCGATGCGGATCGCCGTCGTTCCATCCTGAACCTGTCAGAAAAGGGTCTGCAGGTGCAGGAAGAGATTTCGCCCCTGGCCCTTGGCATCGAAGACATGCTGCTCGACGGTATGAGCGACGCCGAGATTGCCACCTTGAACGGCATCATGGATCGACTGCTCGAAAAAGCGCAGCACATCGGCGCGCCGCACGAGTAAACCTCTGTTCAGGACACTGAAACCGGCATCACGTGCCGATTTCAGTGCGAACCTGGATCAATTCCGGAAAGAACACCACGTCGAGCGCCTTTTTCAGGAACGACACCCCTGACGAACCGCCGCTGCCGGTCTTGTGTCCAATAATTCGCTCCACGGTCTTCATATGGTGGAAACGCCAGAACTGAAAATTATTCTCAACATCCATTAGTGCTTCGCACAGTTCATAGTGCGACCAGTGCTCCCGTGGCTGCTCGTAAATTTCCCGTAAAACGGCGACTACCGCCGGATCCGGCTCGCGCGGCTTGCTGAAATCTCGATCCAGCGCCGCCTCTGGCACAGCCATTCCCGCCCTTGCGAGATAAGCCAGAAACTCGTCGAACAGCGCCGGCGCAGCCAGCGCCTCGGCCAGTCGCTCATGCCACTCTGGCTGCTGTTCATACACTTTGAGCACAGAGCGGCTCTTGTTGCCCAGGAGAAACTCGAGCAAACGGTACTGCGGCGACTGGAAGCCGGAGGCTCGCCCGAATACCTGGCGAAACTGCGCGTACTCGCTCGGCGTCAACGTATCCAACACCATCCATTGGTTGTACATCTGGTTTTGAACATGCTTTACCCGCGCCAGTTGTTTGACCGCCGGCGGCAGATCGTCGGCGCGCATATTCTCAATTGCTTCCTCGATCTCGTGAATAACCAGCTTGATCCACAATTCGGTGACCTGGTGCTGAACGATAAACAGCATTTCATCGTGGTGCGCTGGACTACTGAGCGGTTTTTGCGCATCGAGCAGCTTATCGAGTTGCAAATACGCCGTGTAGTCGCTTTCACGGTCGAGATTGGTGTGGATTGACGGTTCCAGTTTTCGCCGTTTCATTAGTGCGTGCTCGTTAAAAGAGCAGGCATTGTAGGCACTTTCGCTCGCAAAACCCATGCTTGCCAAATCCGCCCGCCGCGCCCGCGGGAATCGGCCGCTGCTGGCTCTGGAAATGCAACGCCCATCCGGTATAGAGTCACGCCAGACCGCGTTTTAGCGACCTTTTACCCTCCGGCCGGAGTGCCTGCAGTGTCCAAACAGCCGCAACGTCGCGTAAGCGACCTGACGGAACATCTGCTCGAGCAAATTATCGCGTCGAGACCCCGCTCGAAAGCCCTTTCCGAACGTAAGCAGATCAACGCCTGGCTGCGCAAATACTACGGCAATGTGCCCGTAGAAGATTTGCAGGAGCGATCGGTGAGCATCATGGGGCAGGCCGCCCTGGCGCATCTCGACTTTGCGCGTCAGCGAAAGCCGGGGCAATCGCTGCTGCGAATATTCAACCCGACCAGCAAAGAACACGGTTACGACTCGGCCTACACCATTGTGGAAATGGTAAACGACGATATGCCGTTTCTCGTCGACTCGGTGTCAGCAGCCATTTCGCGCTCAGAACTCACTATCCACATGACGGTTCACCCGGTCATGCGAATCAGTCGTACGCCTTCCGGTCGCCTGAAAACCGTACACGAACAGGCGTCCGAATCCGGCGAAGCTGAATCATTCGTTCGCTTTGCCATTGATCGCGAATCCGACACGCAGCAACTGCGAATTCTCGAACACGAGATTATGCGAGTGCTCGCAGATGTGCGCGCCGCCGTGCGCGACTGGAGCGAGATGCGAGACAAGATGCGCGACGCGCAAAAGCTGCTGGACAACGGCCCCAATGGTGCAGACGAAGAAGTTCGCGAAGAAAGCCGACAACTGTTGGCATGGATGGCTGACGATCATTTCACGTTCCTCGGTTATCGTGAATATGATCTTAAAACGCGCAACAAGAAGTTATACCTGGCGCCGGTGAAAGGCACCGGCCTTGGGCTACTGGCCAATGATGAGCGCGGCAGCCATACAGTTAAACTAAGTAACGTAATGAGTCGCCATGCGCGCAACAAGAGCTGGCTGATTATCACCAAAGCGAATTCACGCTCGACGGTACATCGCTCAAGCTATCTCGACTATGTGGGCGTCAAGAAGTTTGACAAGAATGGCAAACCGGTTGGCGAAATACGTTTTATTGGTTTGTTCACGTCCGTTGCTTACAGTGAAAACCCGCGCAACATTCCGCTGCTGCGCCTCAAAGTCCAGCGCGTTCTGGAACGATCTCACGTGGATCCCTCTGGGCACCGTGGTAAATCACTGCTACACATCCTGGATACTTTTCCACGCGACGAGCTGCTGCAAAGTACGGTTCACGATCTGACCCGGACAACCAGTGGCATTCTGAATCTGCAGGATCGCCATAGGGTTAAGTTTTTCCTGCGGCGCGATGCATTCCGCCGCTTCTTTTCGTGCATCGTTTATGCGCCGCGAGAAAAGTACAACACTGCGGTACGACGCCGCATCGAACAAATCCTGCTCAAAGCGTTTGATGGCAATGCGGTCGATACCAGCGTGCAACTCTCCGATTCGCCGCTGGCACGCGTGCACCTGATTGTCCGCACGAATGTAGGTGAACGCCCACGTATCAGTATTCGCCGCATTGAAGAACAGATCGCGGGCGCGGTGGTTACCTGGCGCGATAATTTGCGCAGCGAGCTGATAGCCCGTTTCGCTCATGAAGAAGGGCCGATACTGTTTCGCGAATACGGCGAGAGCTTCCCTGCTGCTTACGAAGCAGAAATTGAACCTGCGGTCGCCTGTCTTGATGTGAAGCGCGTTGACGGGCTGCTCAAGGGGCAGCACAACAACTACTTGTTGTTGTATCGACCGAAAGACAGCATTGACGATCAGCTGAATTTCCGTACGTTCTGCCCGGATCAACCGCTGCTGCTCTCGCGCGTGTTGCCTATCCTCGAAGATATGGGTACCGACGTGCACAGCGAGCGCCCATATAAGGTCAAGCTACGCAGCGGCGCTCGATTCTGGATTCAGGATTTTGCCCTGCAGATTCCAGATGCAGCCGATATTGATCTTGATGAAGCGGCAGATCGCTTCCAGGACGGCTTTCACCACGCGCTGCAAGGTGACACCGAGAATGATGGCTTCAATAAGCTGATCCTGCGTGCTGGACTTGACTGGCGACAGACCTCGCTGGTGCGATGCTACGCAAAATACCTGCAGCAGCTTGGCATTCCGTTCAGCCAGAATTACATGGAAAACGTGCTGGCCGCTTACGCATCGGTAGCACGCAGCCTCGTGCAGCAGTTTGAACTGCAGTTTGACCCCGACCTTAAAGCCAAGAAACGCGAAGAAGAATTGCAGGTCGTTGTCGCGGGTATACAACGGGCGATCGCCCGCGCCAGTAATCTGGACGAAGACCGAATTCTGACCGCGTTCGCAGGCGCTGTCAGCGCAACCTTGCGCACCAACTATTATCAGCGCGATGCAGATGGGCAGATCAAAAACCGCTTGTCGATCAAGCTCGATCCGGGCAAATTGCCGGAAGTACCTTTACCGAAACCGCGCTTCGAAATATTCGTGTACTCCCCTGCCGTAGAGGGCGTACACCTGCGCGGCGGCGCTGTTGCCCGCGGCGGACTACGCTGGTCCGATCGTCGTGAGGATTTTCGTACAGAAGTGCTTGGCCTCATGAAAGCACAGGTGGTGAAGAACACCGTAATCGTGCCAACAGGTGCCAAGGGTGGCTTTGTCCCCAAACGTTTGCCGCAAGGCGATCGCGACACGGTAATGAAAGAGGTTATCGCCTGCTACAAGACCTTTATTCGTGGCCTGCTCGACATCACCGACAATGTGGTCGACGGCAAGATCGTCGTTCCGCCTGCTGTCGTGCGGCGTGACGGCGACGATCCTTACCTGGTTGTCGCGGCGGACAAAGGTACTGCGACCTTCTCAGATATCGCCAATGCCATTTCTGCAGAATACGGCTTCTGGCTGGATGACGCCTTTGCGTCAGGCGGGTCGGTCGGTTACGACCACAAGAAAATGGGCATTACCGCGCGCGGTGCCTGGGAAGCCGTGAAACGGCATTTTCGTGAGAAAGGCGTCAATACCCAGTCGGATCCGTTTACCGTTGCAGGCATAGGCGACATGAGTGGCGACGTATTCGGCAATGGCATGTTGCTGTCGAAGAAAATCAAGCTCGTCGCGGCATTCAATCACGAACACATCTTCCTGGATCCTGACCCCGACATGGCGGCGAGCTTTAATGAGCGCCAGCGGCTTTTTAAACTGCCGCGTTCAAGCTGGGCCGACTACAACGACAAGCTGATATCGAAGGGCGGCGGCATATTCTCGCGCCAGTCAAAGCAAATTCGCTTGTCATCTGAAGTCCGCAAATTGCTGGATACCAAGGCGACCAGCTTGCAGCCTGTCGAATTGCTGCGAACCATATTAAAAATGCCGGTTGACCTGCTCTGGAACGGTGGTATCGGCACCTACGTCAAGGCCAGCTCCGAGAGCCATACTGATGTTGGTGATCGCAGCAATGACGGTGTACGGGTGAATGCCGACGAGCTGCGTTGCAAGGTAATTGGCGAGGGTGGCAACCTTGGCCTGACGCAACGCGGCCGCATCGAGTTCAGCCTGAACGGCGGTCGCGTGAACACGGATTTCATCGATAATTCTGCCGGCGTCGACAGCTCCGACCGCGAAGTCAATATCAAAATATTACTTCGCGCTGCCGAACAGGAGAAAGGCTTAACTCGGCCGAAACGCAACAAGATGCTTGCTGAAATGACCGATGATGTTGCTGCATTCGTGTTGCGCAGCAATTACCTGCAGACCCAGGCCATCAGCATGATGGAAGCGCGGGCGCGCGAACGCCTGGATGAAACGGCCCGTTTGATCACCAATCTTGAAAAGACCGGCTTGCTGGATCGCGATCTGGAATTCCTGCCGGACGAAACCGAGATTGACGAGCGGCGGCAGCGCAAACAGGGGATGACCCGACCAGAAATTGCGGTTGTGCTGAGCTACGCGAAGATTGACCTGTACAACGGTCTCATCGCCTCGAAATCCGGACTGGAGGATTTCCTGACAACAGATCCGCAACGATACTTTCCCCCATTACTGCGGCGCCGATATCAGGATCTCATTCCGACACACCGCCTGAGTCGCGAGATTCTTGCAACCTTGATTGCCAATAACATTGTCAATCGCATGGGTCCGGTATTCGTAAAGAGGGTGCAGCAGGACACGGGCGTTTCGACCCTGACCATCGCCCGTGCCTACATCGTTGCCCGCGAGTTGTGCCAGGCAACTGAGATTTGGCGCACGATTGAATCGCTGGACAACGTGGTGCCTGCCACCGTTCAGCAAGCCATGCTGTTCGATTCCAGTCGTACGTTGCGCCACGCCTGTTACTGGCTGATAGAACGATTTGGCGAAGACCTCGAAATCGTCGCCGCCGTGGAGCGCTTGAAAGCGCCGATGAATACGGTGTACACGCGCGCCAACAGTATCGTCATCGGTACCGGTAAGGAACGCCAGAAATCGGCAGCAGCGGACCTCGGCAAGATGGCCGTTCCGGAAAAACTGGGCCGCAAGATGGCTGGACTGCTGCTGACCCGCGGCGGGCTCGATATCGCGGATCTCGCTGTCGACTTCAAGACAGACGTGCTCGCCACGGCGCGCATGTACGCACACTTGAGTGAGCGACTTGGCATCGTCTGGTTACATCGGCGTACGGAAAACCTGACTGTCGAAGGCCGCTGGCAGGCGATGGCACGTAGCAATCTGCGTGATGATTTCTACCGTGCTCGCCGCGACCTCGCTGTCAAAATTCTGAAATCGGCGGGTAAGCGCACGCCGCTGGCTGAGTACGAAAACTGGCTGCAAAAGAACGCTGCCGGCGTGCAAAAATTTGATGCCATTCTTGCTGAAATGAAACTCCGCGAAGGCAGCGACTTCGCAACCTTGTCCGTTGCGGCGCAGGAATTGCGCAAGCTGATCAACGAATGAGGTCGCCACTGCCCGCGGTCTGCTCCACAAAGGAACTAGCTAATGAGTAAAACCGGCAAACTGGTGCTGTGCCGCCATGGCCAAAGTGACTGGAACCTGAAAAACCTGTTTACCGGCTGGACCGATGTCGAGTTGACGGACAAGGGCCGCGAAGAAGCACGCGCCGCCGGTATTGCGGTTCGCGATCTCGACTTTGCGATCGACATTGCCTACACCTCAGTGCTCAAGCGTGCCATTCATACGCTGTGGCTCATGCTTGATGAAATGGATCGCGTGTGGATTCCGGTAATCCGCGACTGGCGACTGAACGAGCGGCACTACGGTGCGTTGCAGGGTTTGAACAAGGCGGAAACAGCTGCCAAGTACGGCGACGAGCAAGTTCATATATGGCGCCGCAGTTACGCCACGACGCCGCCCGAGCTGGAGCTCAGCGACGAGCGACACCCGGCGCACGATCCGCGCTATGCCGGTATCAAGAACCTGCCAGCCACCGAGTCGCTGGCCACGACTCTCGAGCGTGTCGAGCCATACTGGAACGACACCATCGCACCGCAGCTACGTGCCGGGCGGAACGTGTTGATAGCCGCTCACGGCAACAGCCTGCGTGCGCTCGTCAAGATGCTCGACAGTGTTTCCGAGGACGAGATTACCGGCTTTAACATTCCGACCGGCATTCCGATGCTCTACGACCTGGATGCACAGCTTAAGCCCATATCACGCCGTTTCCTGGGAGATCCCGACGCGGTCGCGGCCGCCGCTGCCGCCGTCGCCAACCAGGCTAACGCTGGATGATCTATCGCCTGAGCGATGCAGAACCGATTCTTGAGGGTAACGGGCATTTCATCGCACCGGATGCCAATATTATTGGCCAAGTACGCCTGGCCGATGGTGCCAGCATCTGGTTTGGTGTCACATTGCGCGGCGACAACGACTGGATCGAGATCGGCGCCAACAGCAACGTTCAGGACGGTGCAATCCTGCATACCGATCCCGGCATCAAGCTGACTGTCGGTGCCAACGTCACCATAGGCCACAGGGTGATGCTGCATGGCTGCGGCGTAGGCGACGGCAGTCTTATTGGCATCGGCAGTACGGTGCTGAACAATGCGAAGATCGGCAAGCAAAGCCTGGTCGGCGCCCACGCCCTGATTACCGAGGGCAAGGAGTTTCCGGACGGAGTTTTGATTCTCGGCTCACCGGCCAAAGTGGTTCGTGAGCTTAATAAGCAAGAGCTGGCTCAGCTGGCTCAGTCCGCTGCAATCTATACACGCAACGCCCTGCGTTTCAGAGAGCAGCTCGCAGCCGCGCAATCACCGTCCGGCCAGTAAGGCTACGATCCTTGCTTGCCATGCGCGCCAGGCTGTACACGCTTCTGCTGTTGCTGCTCACGGTAAGCGCAGTGTCCGCACAACCCGACCTACTACAAACATCACCGCGCACCGGCATCTACGTCGAAACGGATTACCTTGCACTCGATGCGGCACACTGCGACTGGTACTTTTCTGCGGACAGCTTTCTTAAGGCGCGTATCCCGGCGGGGAGCGAGACGTGCCCCGTCGTAGTCAGAGTGCGCGGCACACTGAACCGTGAGGGGGCGTTGCTGTTCTGGGAAACCACGCAACAACTGGCAAAGTGGCCAGCCGTCGTAACCCGGATTGTACTCAACTCGAAAGGCGGTGACTCAACAGCCGCGCTGCAGATTGCACGCATTGTGCGCGAACACGAGGTTTATAAGCGCCATTCCGGCGGCGTCATGACCACGATCGACGAAGCGCAGTCCGCCGTCTGCTTCAGCGCTTGCCTGCTGGTGTTCGCCGCCGGCTTTGAACGTCATGCACTGTTTGACGAATACCAGGATCCGGCACTGCCATCACGCCTCGGCATACACCGGCCTGGCCAGTATGATCGCGAGAGCGGCGAATACGACAGCAGTCCTGACAATCGCGACATCCGGATCGTGCGTCAGCAATTGGAAACCTACTTCAGTGGTGTCGGTGTGAGCCGCGAGTTGGTTGACGCCATGTTCACGGTGCCATTCGATGAAATTTATTTACTAACCGAGAGCGAGGCCCGCCGCTACGGGCTGGTATCAGAGCAGTAGCGCCTAGGTTTGCCGGCGCGGATCTGAACGTTCACGTATTTTATCGTCACTCACGACTCGCACCAAACCCTCCTGCGCCGTCGATGCCACCAGCACGCCATTGGTATCAAAAAACTGGCCGCGTGCAAAACCGCGAGCGCCCGCTGTATTCGGACTGTCCATAGAGTACAAAAGCCATTCGTCGACTCGTAATGGGCGGTGAAACCACAGTGCGTGATCCAGGCTGGCCATCATGACGTTACCGCGACCGAAGCGCAGGCCATGTGGCAACGTTGACGTGCCCAATAATTCGTAGTCCGACACGTACGCCAACAGGTTTTGGTGCAGAGCCGGATTATCCGGCAATTTATCAACCGCACGAATCCAGACCTGCCGCGACGGCGGCAATTTTTCGGCCACATCGAAGCGTAGAGTTTGCACTGGGCGAAACTCGAACGGCCGCTGGTCGGTCAGAAAGCGGCGCATTTTTTGCGGGAGTTTCGCCAGCATGTCAGGTGCAATATCCGTTAGCTCTTGCAAACCCTCCGGGCCGGCGACTTTCGGCATTTCATCCTGGTGCTCGAGACCGTCTTCCGGCACGTGAAACGACGCGGCAAGATTGAATATCGGCCTTCCGTGCTGGATTGCGACCACGCGGCGAACCGAAAAACTGCCACCGTCCCGTGCCCGGTCCACTTCGTAGATTATCGGTGCATCGACATCACCGCGGCGCAGGAAATACGCATGCAGTGAGTGTGCAACTCGCTCTTCCACCGTCGATTGCGCGGCAGACAGTGCCTGCCCGAGTACCTGCCCGCCGAAAACCTGGGCGCTCCCTATGTCACGACTTTCACCGCGAAAAATATTGTCTTCAATGCGTTCGAGCTGCAAGAGTTGCAGCAAATCCTTCAGTACCGGGTTCATCTGATCCTGCCAAAAGTGAAATTCCAAACAGACCAGCGGTATGGGCAAATGGCTGGCTGCCAGCCTGTTACTTGCTGCGCCCGCCGTCAACGGCGATGCCCGTTCCGCTTACGAAGGTCGCATCATCGCTGGCGAGAAACAGTGCAGCCTTGGCAACATCAAGCGGTTCGCCCAGGCGTCGCGCGGCCGACTTTGCAATGCAAAAGTCGCGGAGACTCTTGTCATCGCTAAAGATGCGGCGACTTTCCGGCGTCATCAAGGCGCCCGGCTGGATGTAGTTTACGGCGATGCCAAACTCGCCTGCCCGATTCGCCAGTTCGCGAACCAGCGCGGCAAGATCCTGCTCTGACTGATCGAAAAGCGTCTGGCTGTCACGGGAGAACGCACTACGCAGCAGGCCAATTACTATAAAGCGGCCGCCGGGGCTCTTCTGCAATGGCGACAATGCGGCATCAAAGTAGGCTCGGGTCAGGGCCAATCGCCGATTGTTATAGTCCGCATACGCGGCGGCACTATCCAGCGGTCGTTGCGGCTGCGAATGCAGGCAAATAACTACTGCGTCCAGGCCATCCAGCCCTTCCCTGGCGGCGTGTACAGCGGCAACCGGACTGTCTTCTCCGGTTAAGCTCATCGCTAAGCCACTTACTCCCGGCACATCACGGTAGCGGGTGCTGATGTCAGTATCCGGATGATCGGCGGCCAGTACTTTCGCATCATGCCGCACCAACGTCCGGGCAATCGCCTCGCCTATCCCGTTCGCGCCACCACACACCAGCGCGCGCACCCCAAACAACTGGCCACTGTCAGCCATCATCGCCTCCGTACATTATTGACTTTTTTATTTTGCATCGACGGCCAACTCAGGCAGGCGATAATCGACGAACTGCTTGCGCAACTCTAGTTTTCGCACCTTGCCCGTCGCCGTATGCGGAATCTCGGTGACAAACACGACGTCGTCAGGCATCCACCAGCTAGCAATCTTGCCCTCCAGATACGCCTTCATTTCCTCCGGAGTAATTTCTTTACCCTCCGTTTTCACCACGATCAGCAATGGCCGCTCCGTCCATTTCGGATGCGCAACACCGATGACTGCTGCTTCTGCAACGGCCGGGTGCCCAACCGCCACATTCTCGATCTCAATAGAACTGATCCACTCGCCGCCGGATTTGATTACGTCCTTGGTCCGATCGGTAATATTCAGATAGCCGTCCGCATCGATCGTGGCGACGTCGCCGGTATTAAACCAGCCATCTGCTGAATGCGATTCAGCGCTGTCGCCAAGCTTGTAATACTCACTGCACACCCAGGGGCCGCGGACCTGTAGCGCGCCAAACGCAACCCCGTCCCAGGGCAGTTCTTCGCCCTCGTCATTCACTATGCGCATCTCTACGCCAAACAGTCCGCGCCCGGCTTTCGCTTTTAGTTTTACGTAGTCCTCACCGTCGAGGTCCTGCATGCCGTACTTCAACGTATTGACCGTACCGAGCGGACTCATCTCCGTCATACCCCATCCCTGGCAGACGACAACGTCATGTTTGTCACGGAATTCGCGAATCATAGATCTCGGCACTGCCGCGCCACCAATGACAGTGCGCTTCAACGAGTTTAATTTTTTGCCCGCCTTTTCCGCGTACTGCAACAAGGAAAGCCAGACTGTCGGCACACCCAGCGACGTAGTGACGGCTTCCTGTTCCATCATGTTGTAAAGCGCTTCACCGTCTCCCATTTTTGGCCCGGGCAGCACCAGTTTCGCGCCAACCATGAATGCCGAGTAGGGAGTACCCCAGGCGTTGACATGGAATAGCGGAACTACAGGTAACAGGGTATCGCGGCAGGAAATGTTGAGGCCGTCCGGGGAAATGCTCGCAAACGCATGCAAGACGGTTGAACGATGACTGTACAGCACACCCTTGGGATGGCCTGTTGTTCCAGACGTGTAGCAGAGCGCGACTGCTTCGCGTTCGTCAAACTCCGGCCAGTTGTATTCGTCGCTGCAGTCTGCAATTAACGCCTCATACGACTGCGCATTCGGCAGGCTGGTGTCGGGCATGTGCGCCTCATCGGTCAGAACGATGAAACCCTTGACCCCGCCGATCTGTGCAAGCAATTTTTCGAGCAACGGTACAAACATAGGATCGATCATCAACCACTGGTCTTCCGCGTGATTAATGATGTAGACCAGTTGTTCCGGGAACAGGCGCGGATTCACCGTATGACAAACATACCCGGCGCCGCCGATTGCGTAGTAGGCCTCAACGTGCCGGTAGTCGTTCCAGGCAAGTGTCGCGACCCGATCGCCACGTTCCAGTCCGAGCTTGTCCAGCGCGTTCGCCAGCATCCGGGTACGCCGGGCGCAGTCTTTATAGGTATAGCGATGCTCGGGATTGTCATTTGTAACCGAGACAATCTCGCGATCCGGAAAATTGCGCTCTGCGTGACGCAGTATCGATGACACCATCAATTGCGTGTCCATCATCAGTCCGTGCATCCTGCCCCCCCTCATCTTGCTTGTCTTTAACAACCACGCCATTTAACAGAACAATGCGCGGTCACTGCAAGTAATGTCGAAAACCAGCCATGCTATGCTCCCGGGCGACGCGAAATCAGCTACCAGCAGCGCACGGGACGTAGGGATGACAGAAAAAAACCCGCATACACTTACTGTCGGCCTCGCGCAGATCGCGCCATGCTGGCTGCAGCGCGACGCAACCATCGCCAAAGTTATCGAATGGGTCGAAAAAGCCGCCGATGCAGGTTGTCAGTTGGTAGCATTCGGCGAAGCACTGATTCCAGGCTACCCGTTCTGGGTCGACTACACAGACGGCGCGCGTTTCGAGTCACCGTTGCAGAAGTCGATGTACGCGCACTATCGCTCGGAAGCTGTCGACCTGGACGCAGGGCACCTCGACGCGCTGCGCGCGCTGGCGGCGCGCAGAAATATTGCTGTCTACGCCGGAATTATCGAACGCTCAGCCGCGCGCGGTCACAGCCTGTACTGCTCGATGGTCTACATCGATGCAAACGGCCACATAGGCTCGGTGCATCGCAAATTGATGCCAACGTATGAAGAACGGCTGGTATGGGCTATTGGCGATGGCCACGGCCTGCGTACCCACGCCCTGCCGCCCTTCACGGTCGGCGGCCTGAATTGCTGGGAAAACTGGTTGCCGCTAGCGCGTGCGGCGTTGTACGGCCAGGGCGAAGACCTGCACGTCGCGATCTGGCCAGGCAGCAAACGTAACACTGACAACATCACCCGCTTCATTGCGAAAGAAAGCCGCTCTTTTGTTGTCTCGGTAAGCGGCCTCATGACTGCCAGCGATATCGCACCGACTTTGCCAAATTTCGCAGCGCTACAGGAAGCGGCTGACGAGGTCATGGCCGACGGCGGATCCTGTATTGCTGGCCCGGACGGTGAATGGCTATTGCCACCGGAAACGGGGGAAGAATCGTTGCGGGTCGCGACCCTGGATCATCGTCGGGTATTGGAAGAGCGGCAGAATATGGATCCGGCGGGACATTACTCTCGTCCGGACGTAACCCGGTTAAGCGTCGACCGGCGTCGCCAGGTTACCGCCGATTTTGTTGACGGCGATCCGTGATCAGCTGGACTTTGGCCCCATCAAGTACCACAGGAGGAGCCCAAGAGCCGGCAGCACGATAACAATAGCTATCCACAGGGCCTTGCGCCCGTCGCTACTGCTGGACTGGATGATTTTCAGGACCGCATAGATGTCCCCGAGCAAAATCAGGAACCCCAGAATTCCGAAGCTTTCCATACTCGCCTCCTAATACCAGGCTTGCAGCCGACTAATTCTCAGCTGCCGACGCAAAGAAATACATACCAATAGTTTCCGCAACGCAGGCCGGTTTGCGCTCGCCTTCAACCTCAATCCGGACTTCGCATAACAGGTGCAAAGCGCCGGCTCGGCTACGTGCCTGAATTACTTTCGCGCGGCCACGGAGACGACTGCCAACCGGCACCATCGTATAAAAACGCACTTTGTTGCAGCCAAAATTAATTGTTTTGGCCAGGTTCTCGAAGCGCACAAACTGGGTGGCCAGCGCAGGGATCAAAGCCAGCGTCAGATAACCGTGCGCGATGGTCTTGCCGTCTGGCAATTCGCGCGCGGCGCGCTCCTTGTCGACGTGTATCCATTGAAAGTCGTCCGTTGCTTTCGCGAACCGGTCGATCCGTTGTTGGTCGATGGTTACCCAGTCGGAAAGGCCGATTTCCTGCCCTTCCAAAGCCTTCGCATCATCGATAGAAGTAATTGTACGCAAACCTGAATCCTAACTGTGGCACGGCGGCTGACGACGCGCCATGCAAACACCGGGAACACAGGAATACACACAACGAGGGATCAGAGCAAGTTCGAGTTCCTGCAATTGGCGGCTTTGCCGCTGTCGATAGCGCCTCTATACTGTCGCCGCATTGCCCTTGCCACTGTCAGGAGCCCGGTGATCAGGATTCAAATGTATCTGTTCTCGCAAAGTACTTGTCCGCAATGACGGCAGATAGTGCATTGTTTGCGCTGATATTGGCGGCCGGACAGGCCAGTCGATATCGCGACGTTAAGCAATTGGCGTTGTTCCGCGGCCAGACATTGGTCGAACGCGCGGTACGCGAAGCGGAAGCCGTTTGCGGCGAGCGCAGCGTGCTGGTTACCGGTCATGCGGCGACGCGCGTGCACGCGGCCTGTCAGCCACTGCGCGGCTTCCTGGTTCACAACGACGATTATGCCAGCGGCATTGCCAGCTCCATCCGTAGTGGGGTGCGCGCATTGGCAGAGGTAGCCGAGGGCATTCTGATTACCCTAGCGGACCAACCGCTGGTCGACCGTCAGCATCTTGCCGCCCTGTGTTCGAAGTGGCAGCAGCACCCTCAGCGCATCGTGGCCAGCCGCTACGCCGATACGAGCGGCGTGCCCGCCATATTCCCGCGCAGCTGCTTTCCGGAATTACTTGAACTGCAAGGCGATCAAGGTGCACGTTCGGTTATCGACCGCCACGGCGATAACAGGTTGACGATATTCAGCGATGCGGCAGCGTTCGACGTCGACCAGCCAGCAGACCTGGATAAGCTGGAGAAAAACTAGCGTTCGGTTCAGGCGTGTGCGGCACAACGCTCGCAGTTAACCCAGCCGGAGTCACCGTTGACGTAGTGTTCTTTTTTCCAGATGGGCAGGCGTATTTTGACCTCATCGATGATGTATCGACAGGCATCGAATGCGGCATCGCGATGCGCGGCAGACACACCCACCCAGACAGCACATTCGCCGATTTCAAGCAGGCCACTGCGATGCACGCAGTGCGCGTGCAACACCGGAAATTTGGCGAGCGCTTCTGCAATGACCCGCTCACCTTCCGTTATCGCGAGTGGTGCGTAAGCCTCATATTCGAGCCGGTGGACTTCCTGGCCTTCATTATGATTGCGTATCCAGCCTTCAAAACTGGCATAGGCGCCGGCCGCATCGTCCAGTAATCCAGCACGCAAGAGATCCGGAAGAATGACCGATTCGATCATCTGCATCATCTTAGCCACCTGCCACAGGCGGGAACAACAAGACCACATCACCGTCCGTTACCGGGTTGTCCCAGCTAACCATCTCGTCGTTAATGGCGACTTTGCAATGTCCTAACGGTTCACTCGATGCATGCCGGTCGCGCAACTGGTTGAATACGTCAGCCGCCGTGTCAGCTTCGATGTGCACGACCTCCTCACCCTTACCGGCATTCTCACGAAACATCGCGAAATAGCGCACTGTGAGTGTTTTCATCATGAGGCGATCTGCAATGTGCTGCGCTCGAGGTCAGCAGGCGTATTGACGTTATCGAGTGCCGACGGATCTGGCTGTGTCAGCAATCGCGTATCGGAACGAATCATCATCTTGCGCGGGCAAGCAAAACCTTCGGCGACAAAGCGATCGATCACCTCTCTCGCGGCGGGTTCAAATATGGCGCAGAGTGGCTCCGGAAAGTCGTTATGGCTGCTACGGTACGCCGTAAACGGGCATGCAGGATCACGCCCATTAATCAGCGTTTCCAGCGTGGCCGCATCGACATTGGGCAGATCGCATGCAAGTACCAACCAGGCAGCGTCGGGATGTGCATCCATTGCCGACAGTATCCCGGCAACCGGGCCAAGGTCGTCGTAGCGATCTATGATCTGCGCGTAGCGCGCGCGCTCAGCTTCGTCTGCCTGATCTTTGCGCGTGGATACGAACACGGTCGAAGTGAACTGCTCCAGCAACTCGACAGCATGCGCAAGCTGGCTATGCCCATCGCGCGCCAGCAATGCCTTGTCGCTGCCCATACGCTGACTGCGACCGCCTGCCAGAACCAGTCCCTGCAAAATTGCTGCGTCACTCACTGTAAAAATCCTGTTTGCCCCCGGTCTTGGCCACAAGCCGAGTCTCGGTAATGCGAATGTGGTGCGACAAGGCTTTGCACATGTCGTACACCGTCAGGGCCGCTACGCTTGCGCCAGTGAGTGCTTCCATTTCGACGCCGGTTCGATGCTGTACTTTGCAGTGGCAGTCGATGATAGCGCGGCCTTTATCATCCAGCTCAATATCAATTTTGCAATTGTCCAGACCGAGCGGATGACAGAACGGTATTAACTCATGGGTACGCTTGGCACCCATGACGCCCGCAATAATCGCGGTGGCAAAAACCGGGCCTTTGGCAGTCTGGATATCGCCGTCCGCAAAGCGCGCTGCAACTTCGGCGGGGAACTCCACGATGCTGCGCGCATGTGCCGTGCGAGCTGTCGCCGATTTGTGACTGACATCGACCATAGTCGGTCGATTGTGCTCGTCAACGTGGCTCAGTTTACTCATACCCCAGTCTCTTGGCGGCAGGCGTCCCGGCGTAATCCAGTAGCGTTTGCATGCATCAATGTAACCCGCGGGATCAGCCGCCCATCCGGTACATTTCAACTTTTTTCAATGGCACTTCGGTAACCGTCGCACGTCCGCGCTGTTCGCTGTATCGATCAGTACGTGCCAGCCAGACCTTTTTCAGCAACAGCGCAATCTCGTCGTCACTCGCATCGGCACGCAACAGTTCGCGAAAACGGGTGCCTTCCGTTGCAAACAAACAAGTGTACAGCACGCCGTCCGCCGACAACCGGGCGCGGCTGCAGTTGCCGCAAAACGGTTCGGTCACGGACGATATGAAACCGATTTCGCCACCACCGTCTAGGTAGCGGTAGCGACGTGCAACTTCGCCCGGGTAGTTTCGATCGACAGCCTCTACCGGCCAACGAACATTAATCTGCTCCAGCAACTCGCGTGAAGGCACTACCTGGTCGAGGCGCCAGCCATTACGGTTGCCCACGTCCATGAATTCGATCAGGCGTACCACGTGCCCGGTGCCGCGAAAATACTCAAGTACATCGAGCACCGTGTGTTCGTTAACGCCGCGCTGCACAACGGTGTTGATCTTGACAGGCATCAAACCTGCTTTGCTGGCTGCCGCAATCCCGTTCAGCACCGTTTGAACCTCACCGCGGTTGCCACTCATGCTGCGAAAAATATCGGCGTCAATACTATCCAGGCTGACCGTAACCCGGTTCAGGCCCGCATCGGCAAGTGGCGCCGCAAAGCGTTCGAGCAACGTTCCATTGGTGGTCAACGCGAGGTCATCAACGCCTGGCAGCGCGGCAAGCCGCGCGACGAGTTCCGGCACACCTTTGTCCAATAGCGGCTCACCCCCCGTCAGGCGCAGCTTGTTGACACCGAGACTGACGGCAATCGTCGCGAAGCGGACAATTTCGTCGAAACTGAGGCGCTGCTGACGTCGCAGGAACTGGTAGTCCTCGTTGTAGGTACTCTCCGGCATACAATACGGGCAGCGGAAATTGCAGCGGTCGAGCAGCGATATGCGCAAATCGCGCATGGGCCGACCGAGCTGGTCCTGCGGACCCGGGTTTGCCGGCGCCGCACGGTCTGTTGAGTGGGAAGTCATGCGCGTATTCTGCACCATTCACCGGGCACTGATAAGCGCCGGGAGCGATTGTTGATAAAAAGGGGACGGAGTCCTGTATCTCTCAGAGTGACTGCCCGCACAACAGTTTCATTTGTGGCGTCAGGGGCCGGTAACGGCATGCAGTCAGGAACGGCATTGCCTGCCAGGATCAGGATTTTATCCAGTCAGCTCAATAGTTTGTCGTGGGCTCGCTTCGGTTGTGCGTTGCAGCATAGATCGCTATACTGCCGCGTTCGCAGCCCACGGATAAGCTCATGTCCCGCAGGCCCTCGGCCGCCACTTATCCGACCTTGCTGCGGCGGACGCTTATCGTACGGGCACTCAGGCCCTCGCAGCCAACACACAGCGGAGTTTGAACATGCACGTAAACCTGACCGACGATGAACGAGCATTCGAACAAGAGGTTCGTGCGTTTTTTCGCGACCAGTACCCCGCCGACATCCGCGCTAAACACAACGCGGGCGTGCCGTTAACGCGCGACGATTATATTCGCTGGCAAAAAGTCCTCTTCAAGCAGGGTTGGGCCGCAATCAACTGGCCGGTTGAGCATGGCGGCACAGGCTGGACGCCAGTGCAGAAGTACATATTTGCCAATGAGATCGCCAATGCGAATGCACCGGACATGGTGCCATTTGGCGTAAAGATGGTTGCACCCATCATCTATACCTTCGGCACCGAAGAACAAAAACAACGCTTTCTGCCTGACATCATCGAAAGCAACGTGTGGTGGTGCCAGGGTTACTCAGAACCGGGCTCCGGTTCGGATCTTGCCTCATTAAAAACCCGTGCGGATCGTGCCGGCGATCACTACGTCATCAACGGCACCAAGACCTGGACAACCCTGGGTCATTTTGCAGACTGGATCTTCTGCCTCGTGCGCACGTCCAGCGATGTTGCGCGCCGCCAGGAAGGCATCAGTTTTATTCTGATCGACATGAACACACCTGGCGTATCGGTACGACCTATCATCACGATCGAAGGCGAACGCGAAGTCAACGAAGTGCACTTCGAGAATGTCGAAGTTCCTGTCGAAAACCTCGTTGGCGAGGAAGGAAAAGGCTGGACCTACGGTAAAATTCTGCTGCAACACGAACGCACGAATATCGCCGGCGTTGCACGCTCAAAATACCGGCTCAACAAGCTGCGCGAAAAAGTTTCGCAATCGGTGCACGGTGGGACACCACTAATTGAGGATCGCAACTTCGCACGCAAACTGGCCTCGGTTGCAGTCGAATTGACTGCGCTTGAGTTCACTGAGTTGCGTACGTTGGCCGCGGTTGCCGTAGGCAAAGCGCCCGGCCCCGAAAGCTCAATATTGAAGATCAAGGGCACCGAGTTACAGCAGGAACTTGACACGTTGTTTGTTGAAGCCGCCGGGTACTACGCCCTGCCCTACATTCCCGAGCAGTATGTCGCGGATTTCGCCGTTGATGAGCGCATAGGTTTTGGCAACGAGACCCGCAGCTCGCTGATTTATTTCAATAACCGCAAAGCATCGATCTATGGCGGTTCCAATGAGATTCAGAAAAACATCATCTCCAAGCACGTGCTTGGGCTCTGATCGGACAGGACGCGCAAATGGATTTCTCGATCACTGAAGAACAATCGATGCTTGCAGACAGTATTGCCCGCTTCATCGACAACGATTACAGCTTTGACAAACGCATGCAGACGGCGGAGAGCGAAAACGCCTTCAGCGCCGAGGTTTGGAAAAACTGTGCAGAACTTGGCTGGACAGCGATGCTGTTCGAGGATGCCGACGGCGGCTTCGACGGCGGCGCCGTTGAAATGATGCTGATGATGGAGCAATTCGGTCGCGGCCTGGTTGTTGAGCCGTTTCTCGCCAATATTGTATTGGCCGGCGGGGTCCTGAAACGCGCCGCGTCAGCCGAGCAGAAAGCGCGCTGGCTCTCAGGGATCGTTGAGGGCAGCCGCCACGCGGCGCTGGCTTTCGCCGAGCCGCAGGCGCGCTACAATTTCGCCAATATTGCGACGACGGCGCGTCGTGAAGGCGATAACTGGGTGCTTGATGGCCACAAAACACTTGTGTTGAACGGCGGCGAAGCCGACCTGCTGGTTGTACCAGCACGCACGGCCGGCGATACAACCAGCACCGATGGCATCAGCCTGTTTGCAATCGATGCGGCGACGTCGGGAGTTGAGCGCAAGGCATTCAAGACCGTCGATGCACACGGAGCCGCCGAGATTAGCTTGCGCAATGTCTCCGTAAGCAACGATGCATTACTGGGCGACGAAGGTGCCGGCTATAGCGTACTCGCGGAAACTATTGCGGATGCGACGCTCGCGGTCTGCGCGGAAGCTGTCGGCATCATGCGCACAATGCATGACAAGACGGTCGAATACGCCAAGCAACGCGTGCAGTTCGGAGTCCCGATAGGAAGCTTCCAGGCATTGCAGCATCGCATGGTGGATTCTCTGATGGCGTGCGAGCAAGCACGTTCAATGCTGTTGCGTGCAGTGATGCTGCGCGATGCCGACAGTGCCGATGCAGCCACCGCGATCAGTGAGCTGAAGTTTCTGATCGGCACTTCCGGCCGCAAGGTCGCTCAGGAGTCAGTACAGATCCACGGTGGTATGGGCGTCACCTGGGAACTGGACATCGCACACTATTTCAAGCGCATGACAGCCATCGACATCCTGTTCGGCGACAGCGATTTCCAGCTCGACCGGGTTGCCGGGCTGAACTGAGAGCGCGCCCCGATCCGGCTGTCGCTTCGCGTATAATCGATCAGCGATGCTGCCAGAAGCGATTGTAAATTTTTTTTCCGCCCAACAGGAACTGCTATGGTTCACGACCGTGTTCGTGGATCTCGGCTGCACCGTCTTGCTGTATCGCTTTTTCGGCAAGGCAGGATTGCAGGTTGCCATTACTACCGCAATTATCCTCGCCAATTTGCAGGGCCCCAAACTAACCGAAATATTTGGCCTGCAAACCAGCCTTGGCGTAATTTTCTATTCCAGCATATTTTTCGCGACTGACGTATTGAGCGAAAACTACGGCCGTGCCGAAGCGAATAAAGCCGTGCGCCTGGGCTTCGCTGTCAGTGTTATCGTCCTGCTCATGCTCAGTCTCGCACTCCTGTACCAGCCGAGCACACGTCCAGAAACAGCAGTATTCTCTGCCCGTATACATGAGTCTTTTGCGACCATCGTAAACTACACGCCGCGCTTTGTTTTCGGCTCCTTGCTTGCGTACTACGTAAGCCAGAGTTTTGACGTCTGGGCGTTTCACCGGATAAAAAAGCTGACGGGTGAGCGCTGGCTTTGGCTGCGCAACAACGCCTCGACAATGGGCTCACAGGCCATCGACACCGTGATTTACTCTTTGGTTGCGTGGTGGGGCATTGTCGACCTGCGCACCGCGCTCGCGCTTGGCGCAGCCAAATACGTGCTCAAGATGGTTATAGCGGCAATTGATACCGTGTTCATTTACTGGGCCCGTGCCACGCACCGCAAGTCAATGGCAACAGCGGCGCTATCTTGACGCAGGTGGCTTCGCTATGATGGCGCCAGCTTTCACACAGGCAAGCAAACAATCATGAGTGCTTTCCAACCTGCTGGTGTTATCACTATCACCACAGACTTCGGCCACAAGGGCCCGTTCGTCGGAGTCATGAAAGGCGTGATCGCCGGACGTTTCCCCAGCGCGCAGGTTATTGATGTTACGCATGATATTCCTGCACATTGGCCACCCGAGGCGGGCTTCTGGATTAGCCGCGCTTACCCCTACTTTCCGAGCGGTACCGTACACCTGGGGATAGTTGACCCCGGCGTAGGCACGGAACGCGATATCCTGGTTGCGGAATTCGCTGGTCATGTCTTCATTGCACCGGATAACGGCTTGTTGGCGCCTTTGCTGACCGACGCCGCGACGGTACGCAGACTGGACCTGAAACGTCTCAAAAAGCTGAAGCTGCGGACGCCGAGCGCGACCTTTCACGGCAGGGATATTTTCGCTCCCGTTGCTGCGGAAATGGCGGCAGGCCGGCTGGCTCCGTCAGAAATCGGCGAGCGTATCGAGGACTGGACGCCCGGCTGGCTCGACGAACCGGACGTAAGTGCCAGCCGAGTGAGCGGCGTTATTGTCACAGTCGATGCGTTTGGCAACCTGATCAGCAATATTGAAGAATCAATGATCGCCGGATTCAAAGTGCCGGAAGTTAAACTGTCCGGGCGAAGTTTCTCAATGCAGACAACCTACGGTCGTGCGGCACCGGGCAGTTACCTGGCGCTGATTAATTCTTTTGGTGTACTCGAAATAGCCCGCGCGGAGGGCAACGCGGCGGAACGCCTGGGCAGCGACCGCGGCGCACCAGTGATTGTTACAGACCTCGGTCAGTAAGCACGGGCCGACCGATTTCCGCAGCACCGTCCGAGCACAGCTGATGCCGTATCGCTATTGTCCTGCGAGAGCCTGCTTTTCGATTTTCGCCCAACCGTCGCGCAAGGTGACAATGCGATTGAAGACCGGCGATGCATCGCGATGATCAACAGCATCAACACAAAAATACCCGAGTCGTTCGAATTGATATGCGGTACCCACGGCTGCAGTGCTCAATGAGGGCTCAAGTCGGGCGTCAACCACTTCAAGCGAATTCGGATTCAGGATCGCATGTAAGTCGTCGGCATTTCCTGGTTCCGCATCGGTAAACAGGCGATCGTACAATCGCACTTCTGCCGCCAGCGCGTGGCGTGCGGAAACCCAATGGATTGTGCCTTTGACTTTGCGATCGCTGCTGCCCGTGCCGCTGCGCGTGTCGACGTCGTAACTGCAGCGCAATTCGATGACCTGCCCGGAATCGTCCTTAATAACCTCATCGCAGCGAATGATGTAGGCAGAACGCAATCGGACTTCGCCGCCCGGTTTCAGCCGGAAGAATTTGCGTGGCGCATCTTCCATGAAATCGTCTTGTTCGATGTACAGCTCCCGACAGAACGGCACAGCGCGCGTACCCAGTTCAGGCCGGTTTGGGTGATTCATCGCGTCCAACTCTTCAACGCCATCCTCAGCGTAGTTAGTCAGGACTACTTTCAGTGGCTTCATGACCGCCATGCGGCGCTCCGCTTCTTCGCCCAGTTGCTCACGAATACAGTTTTCCAGCGAGGCCATTTCGATCAGGTTTTCTTTCTTGGTCACGCCAACGCGTTTAATGAAATCCCGCACGGCGGCCGGTGGATAGCCGCGCCGACGCATACCAGCAAGACTCGCGACACGCGGATCGTCCAATCCAGTCACAACGCCTTCTTCCACGAGTTGATTCAGTTTGCGTTTGCTGGTCAGCGCGTAGGCGAGGTTAAGCCGCGAGAACTCGATCTGCTGGGGGCGTCGCTTCGGATCCAGCTTGTCGAGCAACCAATCGTACAGTGGGCGGTGGTCTTCGAATTCCAGCGTACACAAGGAATGTGTGATGCCTTCGAACGCATCGGACAAGCCGTGTGCAAAATCATACATCGGGTAGATGCACCACTTATCGCCAGTCCGCTGATGGGTCATATGTCGAATCCGGTACAGGGTCGGATCACGCAAGTTAATGTTTGGCGACGCCATATCGATCCTGGCCCGCAGCACGTGCTCGCCATCTGCAAACTCACCGGCTCGCATGCGTCGAAACAGATCAAGATTATCCGCCACGCTACGCGTTCGATGCGGGCTGTCCTTGCCTGGCGCCTTCAAGGTGCCGCGATACTCGCGAATTTCGTCCGCACTCAGGCTGTCGACGTAGGCATCACCCGTTGTAATGAGCGCTTCGGCAACTTCATAGAGGCGCTCGAAATGATCCGACGCATGCGACAAATTGTTGCCCCAGTCGAAACCGAGCCAGCGCACGTCATCCATGATTGCCACAACGAACTCTTCGCGTTCTTTGCCGGGATTGGTGTCGTCAAAGCGCAGGAAGGTTGTGCCGCCGTTTTCCGCGGCAACGCCGAAATTCAGGCAGATCGACTTTGCATGACCAATATGCAGAAAGCCGTTCGGCTCCGGCGGGAACCGGGTTACCAGCTGGCCGTCGTTTTTTCCTGCTGCAAGGTCGCCGGCGATTATCTGGCGGATGAAGTCTTTGGGCTGTTCGTTATTCATTACGTTCGTTCGGGGTTGTATCAATGGGGCGGGATTGTACGTTATTCAGTACCGCGAACGAGCACAATTCCGGCCCGTCTGCGCGATTACTCAGGCCGTGGTGGCATCCCTGCAGGTCCGGCACAGGCCTTGAATTTCCAACATCTGGTGTACCGCACTGAAGCCCAGATCACCTGCTTTCTGCTGGACCAGGCGGTTGATATCAGTGTCGTCGAGCTCGGCGACCGAGCGACAGGCGCGGCAAATCAGGAATTGGCCAGTATGCGAGCTGGACGGATCCGGACAGCCAACGAAGGCATTCAGGGAATCCAGGCGATGGACAAGATCAGCCTCGATCAGGAACTCCAGGGCCCGATAGACCGTCGGCGGCGCCGCTTTCTGGCCACCTTTATTAAGAGCATCGAGAATGTCGTAGGCCCCCACTGGCTTGTGGCTGCCCCAAACCAACTCCAGGACCCGGTGGCGAATACGGGTAAAGCGCAGGCCGCGTTGCCGACACAGCGCCTCTGCGGTTGCCATCGCGTCAGAGACGCAATTCTGATGGTCGTGCGGCGCTGGCGGAATGGCCGGTGAATTGTATAGCTTGCTCATGGATGGAATCGCGGCTGTGTCAGGCGTGGATTGTACCTCAAGTATCCGCGCATCGGATTAGCCAGCCCGGGTGATTCGGGTACAATAGCGCGCTTTGAATTACGCGGTAGCGGAAGACTCAACGATGCCCACGATAGAATTGCCCGATGGCTCCCGACGCGACTATCCCGACACTGTTTCAGGTGCCGCGATTGCCGACTCCATCTCCAAAAACCTGGCGCGCAACGCATTGGCCGTAAGGGTCGACGACGAACTGTGGGATCTGAGCCGCAACATCGACCGGGATGCACGCGTTGAGGTCATTACCGGCGACAGCGACGATGGCCTCGAATTGCTGCGCCACGATGCCGCACATGTGCTCGCGGAAGCGGTCAAGGAAATCTGGCCAGAGACTCAGGTAACAATCGGGCCCGCAATCGAGAACGGTTTCTATTATGACTTTGCGCGCGCCGAGCCGTTCACGCCCGAAGACCTCGAAAAGATCGAAGCGCAGATGCACGAGATTGTCGCCCGCGACGAAGAGATCGTGCGCGAAGTATGGGAACGTGATGAAGCTATCAAATTTTTTCGGGCGCAAGGCGAAGAGTATAAAGCGCAAATTATTGAAGACATTCCCGCCGGCGAAACCCTGACTCTGTATCGTCAGGGTAATTTCATCGATCTGTGTCGCGGCCCGCATCTGCCATCAACCGGGCGGCTCGGCAAAGCATTCCGCCTGTTGCGCGTTTCCGGCGCCTACTGGCGTGGCGATGCGAAGAACGCAATGCTTCAGCGTATTTACGGCACGGCCTGGGCCAACCCCAAACAACTGCGCGCCTACCTGACCCAGCTCGAGGAAGCGGAAAAGCGCGACCACCGTCGACTCGCGCGGTTAATGGACCTGTTCCATTTTCAGGAAGAAGCACCGGGTGCTGTGTTCTGGCATCCGAAAGGCTGGGGACTGTTTCAAAACCTGGTTGACTACATGCGCCAAAGCCAGAATGCGGCAGGCTATCAGGAAGTGAACACACCGGAATTGATGGACCGCAGTTTGTGGGAGGCATCCGGGCACTGGGAATCCTTCGGCGAACACATGTACACGACGGAAACAGAAGACGGCCGCAACTACGCGATCAAACCGATGAATTGCCCGGGACACGTGCAGGTTTTCAAACAGGGCATCAAGAGCTACCGCGATTTACCGTATCGGCTTGCCGAATTCGGCAAAGTGCACCGCTACGAACCCTCGGGTGCATTGCACGGCATGTTGCGGGTACGCGCGTTCACGCAGGACGATGCGCACATTTTTTGTACACCGGAACAAATCACCAGCGAGTCAATCGCCGTGTGCGACTTGATCCTCGGTATCTATCGTGACTTCGGCTTTGACGACGTCATTATCAAATTCGCTGACCGCCCGGAAGTCCGGGTCGGTGAAGATGCAGTGTGGGATGCCGCGGAATCGGCGCTGAAAAAAGCGCTGGAAGAGTCCGGACTCGAATACAGCTACAACCCTGGCGAAGGTGCCTTCTACGGCCCGAAGCTGGAGTTTGTCCTGCGCGACGCAATCGGTCGCGACTGGCAATGCGGTACCTTGCAGGTGGATCTCAATCTGCCAGCAAGGCTGGGTTCCACGTATATCGGCGAAGACGGCCAGAAACACCATCCAGTACTGCTGCACCGTGCAATCTTTGGCTCCCTCGAACGCTTCATTGGCATATTGATCGAACACCACGCTGGCAATATGCCCCTGTGGCTCGCACCGACCCAGGCGAAAGTGCTGACGATCACATCTGATGCAGACGACTACGCGCGCGCTGTGGTCCGTCAACTGCAGGCAGCAGGCATCAGCGCTGAAGTCGATTTGCGCAATGAGAAAATCTCTTACAAGGTGCGCGAACACAGCGTCGCGAAAGTGCCGGTACTGCTGGCTGTTGGGCAACGAGAAGTCGACGAAAAAACCGTGGCTATGCGCCGGCTTGGCTCCAAGCATCAACAGGTTATGAGTCTCGATGCGGCAATTGATACACTGGCAACTGAAATTCGCGGACGTGGCCGCGCTGCCTGAGTTTCCGCCGCAGATCGCGGCACGGTCGAACCCGCCCTAGTCCTCCCGCTGGCAGCCTGCTTCCCGCTCGCCTGCGAAGTGTGAACTGTCTGCATTTGCATTGTGCTCCAGGTCACAGATTCAGCAATCCGCCCCCGCCAGCACATCATTACTGGCACAGCCGTGGCTATACTCAGTGCTCGGAAACAGACGTTTCCTTATTAAACATAACTCCCTCGGAGGTTCGTCGTGGCGTTGGAGCAATTCAGAACGCAGGTGTTGCTGTTGCACAGTGAACAGAGAACCCTGGATACACTTGGCTCGGGATTCAATGATAGATACTCCGTGCATTTTGCGACCACCGGTTCAGAAGCACTGACTACGCTAGGCGAAACCCCTATTCACATCCTCGTTTCTGCTCAGGACCTGCCCGGCATGAGCGGCCTCGAAGCACTGCGCGAGGCCAAAAAACGCTCGCCCGACACTATTGGTATTTTGCTCGCGGGCCAGGACAATTCCGACGGCCTCGAAGCTCTCGTCGGTGACAAGGAAGTATTCCAGATCGTTCGCGGCGCAATTGCCCCCGATGCGCTATTGAAAATTGTGGAGAACGCAACACGTCGCGTACGCATGCTGACACTGTCGCAATCGGCGAACGACACAGCGGCGAACGTCGACGTTCCGTCCGTGGATTCGGAAGGCGAACACATCGTGATGGAGACGGCCGAGAACGGCACTACGATCATCAGCGACGGAACAGGCCGGATGCCGGCGTTGAAGCCCGAGAAGATTGAGCTCAACCCAAAATCGAAGGGTCGTAGTGTTGACGTCCTGGTCCTGACCAAGGACAGCGAATTCCTCGACACGATTCGCGAGTCATCGAAGGGCTTGCACACCGTGCATCATTCTGTCACTGCGCAGCAAGCACAGGAAGTAGTCAACAATCATACTGTTGGCGTCCTGGTTACAGATGCTGCAATTGCCGGCGGCAAGATCGAATTACTTACTCAAAAGTTGCGCGTCAGTCAGCCGCGCCTGGTCGCAATCGTCGCCGGTCGTCGCGACGACGGCGAACTGCTTATGGACTTGATTAACCGCGGCCAGGTCTATCGTTTCCTGCTGAAGCCAGTCTCGCCTGGCCGTGCGCGGCTTGCTGTCGAAGCCTCAGTGAAGCATCACCTGGAGGCGGCCGATACTGCATTCAAAGGTCGCGCACCAGGCAACATCGTTCCGGCCGCGGTCGCGATTAAACCGACGCCAGCGCCTGCTCCGAAGCCGGCCGCCGCACCTGTGGCGAAGCCAGCACCCGCCGCCGACGCTACGCCTGCGGCTAAAATCGAGCCGCTGCCGGAACCAACGCCAACGCCGCCAGCACCGGAAGTTAAGGTAGAGCCGATCGCCGTCGACGATATGAATAGCGACGGTGAAGCAATGTTCGCCGATGTCGAGAACGCCTTGACCGACACAGGCAGTCTCAAAGCCACCGTCGCCGAGATGACAGCTACGATCGGCCGCGCGAAAAGTGAATCGGACGACGATGGACTTGGCAAGCTAACGATGATCGGTACTGGCGTTGCCCTACTTGTCGTGGTTGGCCTGGCCTGGATATTCATGAGCGGCGGCGATGATGCACCTGTCGAAGCTGAAACCACCGCAGATACCGTCGCGGCTGTTGTGAAACCGGAACCGGAAGCGGAAGCGGAACCGCAACCGGCAGCGGCGCCGGATGCGAACCCGGAAACCTCTGTCGCAGAGATTGCTGAAAGCGACGTTGCTGCAGCTGCAGCCCCCACTCCGACTCCCGCTGCGGCATCGACCACTAGCACACAACAGCCAGCGCCTGCAGCCATTGCCAGCCCGGAGTACGTGGCTTTACTCGACAACGCGCGATTTGCGCGCGACTCCGGCCGCATACTTGCACCAACGAGCGATAATGCCGTTGAGTGGTATGTCGCAGCCCGCGCTGCGGCACCGGACAATCGCATCGTCGTGGCTGAATTAGGCGCACTGATCGAACAAGTCATCGGCATGGCCGAGACAGCATTGCTGGAAAATCGTACCGCTGATGCTGACACGGCGTTGCAGATGGTTGCTCTGGCGAGCCCAAGCAACCCTCGACTGGCGTTTTTGAATGCACAGCTTGCGCAAATGCAGATGCGTTCGACTCTTGATTCTGCCCGAGTGGCAATTCGTGAATCTCGCTTTGAAGACGCGACCAGCCAGCTGACTCAAGCACAAAATATCGAAGGTGCGGATCTCGCGCAGATCGACCAGTTAACTGAAGATCTCGCCGCTGCGCGAAGTGCACAGCGTGTGGAAGACGTATTGCGACAGGCGAATCAGCGGATTACAGACGACCGCCTCACTGCACCGTCGAACGACAACGCCCGTTACTTTTTTGAATTGGCGTTATCCAATGACCCTGGCAATACCGCTGCGCAACAGGGTCTCCTCGTCGTAGCCAGCAAACTGGTACTGAAAGCACGTGCAGCAATGGACAGCGGC
Organism: Woeseia sp.; assembly: GCA_037968755.1. Lineage (GTDB taxonomy): Bacteria > Pseudomonadota > Gammaproteobacteria > Steroidobacterales > Woeseiaceae > Woeseia. Next base: position 35,346 of record JBBKWB010000007.1, on the reverse strand, counting down.
GAGCTGGAAACAGCGAACGCCTACCTCGAAGATGCCAGCGCACTCGATCCGGAAAGTAGCGAGTTACTGGCAACCACTGCTGCACTAAAATCCGTTCAGGATCGACGCGCAGAAGCAGAACGGTTAGCTGCCGTCGCCCGACAGACCGCTGCCCGCGATGCCGAGCTGCAACGTGCCGCAGAACAACGACGCCGTGCCGGCGCCTCCGCGACATTGACGAGCAGCACCGTGTCAGCTGATACCAACGCGCCGCAGAACACCGACCAGTCCGGCAGCTCGGACGTCGCTATTGATGAGCCACTGTCGGCCGTCGCAAAGAACGCCACGACAAATGCCAAGACTTCTGCTGTTGCTGACAGCACAAATCCCGGTCTACAGCCGCTCAAGACTGTCGCGATCAGTCAATTGACTCGCATCAACTATGTTGCCCCGGAATACCCGCGTAACGCGCAACGCCGTAACCTCAGCGGTTGGGTTGATGTGGGCTTCACGGTATTGCCATCAGGCAGCGTCACTGACCTGGAAATCATTGAATCGACGCCAGGGTCGGTCTTTGATCAGGCTGCCGCCGATGCTGTCGAAAAATGGCGTTTCGAACCCGTCATCGAAAATGGGCAGGCTGTCAGCACGCGCGCAGCCGTACGCATGTCCTTCAGCCTGGAATAGCTATAACTGCGCGGCGACCGCGGTCGCCGCGCAACCGCTACTTGCGCCAGATGGACGATTGGACCGCTGTGAAACTTCCGTTTACTCTACAGACCGTAACGAGTGATCAGGGTGACAGGCAGTGACCGCCGACCAGGAAAAATCAACGGCAAAAAAGCCGCGGCGCCAGCAACAGCGTAGCCTGGTGACCAAACAGAAGTTGCTGGATGCGGCGCTCGAAGCATTCGCCGAGAGTGGCTTCAAAGGAACCTCCACCCGTGATATCGCCGAACGCGCCGGCGTGCACCATCCGCTCATTACCTATCACTTCAAGAACAAGGAAGAGCTGTGGCGAGCTGCCGCAGACCGCGTTTTCTCGCGATTTATCCGGGTACTGATCGACACTCAGGAGGACAACGCGGCAGCATCCGCCAAAACGAAAATGTCCGCCCTGATTCGTGCCTATGTGAAATACGCTGCCGAGCATCCGAGCCTGCACAAGGTGTTATTCCAGGAATCCAGCTACAGCAATCCGCGACTCGACTGGCTGATTGAAACCTATATGCGCCCACTGTTCGAAGTAGCCGCCAATGACCTGCGTAATCTTCAGCGCAGTGGCATCGCACCGCCCGGTGACCCGGCACTCTTGTTCAATATGATTCGGGTATCAGCCGGCGCGGTCCTTGCCTTGAACGTGGAATTGAAAGGCTCGAGTGGCCTGGACCTGGACGCGCCAGAGAAAGTCGAAATGCTTGCCGACATGATCGTGAATATTTTTCTGCCGGGTAGCGACGACAACGCCTGAATTTTAAACGTCGTCCTGCATTAACCTTTGATGCAGCTCGGCAACGATTGACAAGGCAATCGAGCCCGGACCGCGACCACCGATGTCGAGACCAGCCGGACCATGCAGGCGTCCGCTAAGGGCAGTACCTTTCTCTCCAATGTCAGCCAGCAAGCGTCGCCGACGATCCTTCGGCCCCAGCAAACCGACATAGGCAATATCAGTTTCAGAGAGCAACTCGAGGTAACGCCTGTCGGTTTGTAAATGGTGGCTCATAACGATAGCGGCGGCAAAATCGGCGAATTCCAGTTCGTCTTGCAAGGCATCAGGAGTCACATTCAAGATTCTGTCTGCGCTACGGAAATCCCCTTTTTCGATGTAGGACGGGCGGTGATCCTGAACGGTAACTCGCCAGCCCAGCTCGGCTATCAGTCTGACCACGGGTTGTGCGTCCAGCCCGGCACCCAACACCAGCACGCTTGGCGGCGGTAACAGGCAAGAGAACAAAACCGTCAATGCAGCGCCATCCACGGACAGCTGGGCAAGCTGGGCACGACGGCTTGCAGAGGCCCGCACTAAGCCGTCCTGCAACCACTGCGGGTGATCAGCCGGCTGTGCAGCATCGTTCACGTCACCGGCGACAATCGCGTCACCAGGTCGTAGCGTGGGATGCGTCGATTCCAGAATCGTTGCAGCCGCGGCCACTGCAAAGCCCGCATACACGTCAACCATCGCAGCAAACGGCTGATAGTTTTCGCTCGCTCGCAAGGGCTGCAGGAAAATTCGCATCAGGCCATCGCAGCCGACACCCAGGCCCCATAGCTCTTCGTCCTTGCTGCCAAGGTCGTAGGTCACCTGCTGGGGTTTGCCGGACTCCAGCACGACGGCGGCACGAGCGGCCAGGTCACCTTCCAAGCAACCGCCCGACAACATGCCCTGGTAGTTCCCTTCACTATCGATCAGCATTTGCGCGCCGGCTTTGCTGTAGGTCGAGCCAGCCGTGTCGTAAACGGTGGCGAGCACGAGGTCACTTCCCGCTTCCTTCCAGCGCGCAAACGCGTCCAGCAACTGGCGTACGTTCATGCGCCAGCCTCAGACACTGCAATGGCCACCGCGCGCTTTGCCATAACCGTTAGCAGGTGCGCGCGATACTCTGCGCTGGCGTGCATATCGTTATTGAATTCAACTGCATCAACGAGAATGCCACTAAGTACTTGCGGGGCAAATTCGCCCGCCAGTGCCTGTTCAAACTGAGCCTCTCGAAATACGCAAGCGCCCGCACCGGTCACCGCAACTCTTACGGCATTCTCAAACCGCGCCACCATGACTCCCACCACCGCATAACGCGAAGCGGGATTGGGAAATTTTACATAGCCCGCGCATGCCGGTTTCGGAAACCGTATTGCAACAACAAGCTCGTCCCGCTCCAGCGCAGTTTCGAACATGCCGAGGAAAAACTCATCCGCGGCAATCTCCCTGCGATTCGTAACAACCGTTGCATTGAGCCCCAGTACCGCCGCCGTATAATCCGCGGCTGGGTCGCTGTTAGCGACCGAGCCGCCAATAGTGCCGCGATTACGAACCTGGGAATCACCGATCCCCAATGCAAGCTCCGCGAGCGCTGGAATCGATTCCTGCACGACCTCGCTCGCGGCAACTTCTGCATGCGTGGTCATCGCACGAATTTCCAGCACGGAACCGTGCTTTTCAATACCCCGCAATTCATCGAGCCCGCCCAGGTCAATCAGCATTGATGGCTGCGCGAGACGCATCTTCATGGTTGGCAACAAGGTCATGCCGCCGGCCAGCAATTTCGCCTCGTCGTCATCTCCCAGTAGTTGCGCTGCTTCGGCCAGCGATTGCGGCCGTTGATAAGTAAACGGATACATTTCTCAGCCAGCCATCTTCGACGCAGCAGACTTAACAGCACGAATGATATTCTGGTAACCGGTGCAACGGCAGAGATTGCCCTCCAGCCAATGGCGAATAGTCGCATCGTCCGGTTGCGGCGTGGTTTGCAGCAGGTCCAGGGCACTCATGATCATCCCGGGAGTACAGAATCCACATTGCAAGCCGTGACACTCACGAAATGCCTGCTGCAATGGATGCAACTCCCCGTCCTGCGCCAGGCCTTCTATCGTCAGCACCTCGGCACCATCAGCCTGTATCGCGAGCATGCTGCAGCTTTTCACGGAACGACCGTTAACATGCACCACGCAGGCGCCACATTGGCTGGTATCGCAACCTACGTGTGTTCCGGTCTGGCGAAGTGCTTCACGAAGCATTTCGACGAGCAAAGTTTGCGGTTCGGCTTCGGCTGTTACAGCGTTGCCATTCAGCTTGAATGCGACAGTCAGACTCACAGCAATTCTTTCGGCAAGATTGCGCGGGCGGGATGCTCGCCTGTACTCAACTTAGCAAACTCCACAGCATCAGCAATATGATGACGACAGCCACTATCGCGCCATAGCGCTTAACCGCCGACGGCTCGTCCTGCGTGCTGACCGACGCTGTTGGCGCATCGACCTGCCCCAGCTCGCGCGTAAGATTGCCGAAAAACTCATCGGCCGTCTTGCGGGTTGCGCCGACAACCAGGCGTGAGCCCACCTGTGCGAGCTTGCCGCCCACCTTGAAATCTGCGGTATATCGCAGCAGTGTTTGCTGAGCATTGATTTCCTCAAGTGTGACGTTCGCGCTGCCGCGTCCAAAGCCAGCCGCACCGGCCTTGGCTTCTCCCGCCAAGGTGTAGTTCTCTGGAGGATTGAGGTCTTGCAGGCTGAGGCTGGTCTTGAATTTCGCTTTTACCGGACCAATCGCGGCTGTCACCAGCGCCTGCATTTCGCCGGGCGATGTTTGTTCGATCGACTCACAGCCAGGTATACAGCGTTGCAAAGTGGCTGGATCGTTCAGCGCCTCCCAGACACGTGCCCGTGCTGCAGCGATCCGATATTCGCCTGATATATCCATTGATTGCTCGTGCCTGTACTGGGCCGCACAATATACCACTGCGGGCACAGCGACCGAACCACCCTACAACAGACCCGCGAGGCGAATACTGTCGACTATGGCCTGATGATGTCCCGGCGCCATCAGATGCACACCCGCAATGCCGTCAATGTCGCGCGCTTCCTGGATAAGTTCGGCGCAAATTTCGACACCCTCCTGGGCCGGGTCTCGCGCCGCTTCCAGCCGCCGGATCAGGCCGTCTGGAATAATCGTACCGTGCAAATTATCGCGCATCCAGCGTGCACCATCCGCCGATCTCAATGGGCCGAGCCCGACCAGGACGTACAACCGCTCCGTCAATCCGTGTGCCGCGAGGCATTGCATGTAGCGCCGCAACACAGCCATGTCGAAGCAATACTGGGTTTGCACGAAGCGCGCCCCGGCTGCCTGCTTTTGCAAAAGCGATTCCGGACGCCATTCATCATCCGGATCGTGCGGAAGGTCCGCAGTGCCACAGAAAAACTTGGGTTTCTGGCTGAGCGTATCGCCAGTTAGCGTTGTCCCCTCATCATTCATGTGACGAATCGCCGCCAGCAGTGAGCGAGAATTGAAATCGAATACGGCGGTCGCTTCATCATCGTCTGCCGTCAGCGAATCACCTGTCAATGCGAGCACATTGTGAATTCCGAACGCTGCGGCACCCAGAAGATCACTTTGAATAGCAATTCGATTGCGGTCACGACAGCTTATTTGCAGCACAGGTTCGACGCCCTGTTGCCGCATGTGTATTGCCGCTGCAAGACTCGACATGCGCACCCTGGCGCCGGCGCCATCTGTCAGGTTGATCGCTGTTACAGCCGGCTTCAACATGGCAGCGGCTTCGCTCAGGGACTCAAGTTCAGCGCCGCGCGGTGGCGTGATCTCGGCTGTTAGCGCGAAATGCCCTGATTCGAGACAATGCTGAAGGCTGCTGTCGTGTCCACGCATGGCTGCTCCGGTAAGAATTCCAGAGGCGCAGCATGCGCACCTGTACAAGCCAACATAGTCCCACGACCAGGCGCTTGCAAACGAGCCGTCCGGCAACCGCGAGCCAGGTGCGCCCTTACATAGTGGGCATCGAGAAATCGGCTCCAGCGCGAATACCGGTTGGCCAGCGCGACGTAACAGTCTTCAGGCGAGTGTAAAAGCGCACACCTTCCATGCCATAGACCGACGTATCACCAAACAATGAACGCTTCCAGCCGCCGAAACTGTGAAAAGCCAGGGGAACCGGAATCGGCACATTGATGCCTACCATGCCGACCTGAATACCGTTCGCAAACTCTCTTGCCGCATCACCGTCACGCGTATATATCGACGTACCATTACCGTACTCATGATCATTGATCATCTGGATAGCTTCATCGAAACTCTGCGCACGCGTCATCGTCAACACCGGACCAAAGATTTCTTCCTTGTAGATGCGCATGGAAGTGGTCGTGTGATCAAACAGGGTCGGACCCAGGAAGTAGCCAGGTGAGGCAGTAATGTCATGTTTCCGGCCATCGACCAGCAAGGTCGCGCCTTCCTCTTCGCCGAGATCAACATACGAACGAACTTTGTCACGGTGCTCTGCAGTAATTAATGGCCCCATGTCGTTGTTGTTGTCACTACCCGGGCCGATCTTCAACGCAGCGATGCGCGGCAGCAATGCCTCCAACAACGGCTCGGCCGCGTCACCAACCGTAACGACTGCGGAGATCGCCATACAGCGCTCGCCCGCTGAACCGTATGCCGCGCCTATCAGCGCATCCGCAGCCTGATTCATATCAGCATCCGGTAAGACTACGAGATGATTCTTTGCGCCACCCAACGCCTGCACCCGTTTGCCGTGCTCCGCGGACGTGCGATAGACGTGCTCGGCGACCGGCGTCGAGCCAACAAAACTGACCGCCGCAACATCCGGCGACTCAAGTAACGCATTTACCGCAACGTGATCGCCCTGTAAGACGTTAAATACGCCATCGGGCAGCCCGGCCTCCTGCAGAAGTTCGGCCCACTTTAGCGAGCAACTGGGGTCTTTCTCCGAAGGCTTGAGCACAAACGTATTGCCGGCAGCAATCGCCAGCGGGAACATCCACAGCGGCACCATGGCCGGAAAATTGAATGGAGTAATGCCTACGCAAACACCGAGTGGTTGACGCATCGAATACGTATCAACACCGGTACCAACCTGCGGCGAATACTCGCCCTTGATCAGATGCGGAATACCGCAGGCAAACTCAACCACTTCGAGGCCACGCTGAATGGAGCCCAGCGCATCATGCAGCACCTTGCCGTGTTCCTGGGTGATCAACGCGGCGATCTCGTCTTTGTCCCGCTCAATCAATTCCTGCAAGCGAAACATGACGCGGGCGCGCCGCAATACGGGCGTTGTAGACCAGCTTGCGAACGCCTTCTTCGCCGAGGCGACGGCTGCCGCTGCCTCATCAACACTGGACATCGCAACGCTTGCACACACTTCGCCCGTTGCGGAATCGAACACATCGGCCGATCGCCCCGACTTGGATGGACTTGCTTTGCCGTCAATCCAGTTTGCAACCTGGCGTACAGAGTTTAGTGCTGATGCGGTTCGGGCCATGATCTGATCCTGCCTTGATAGTTAAATATTACTGATTACGAAGTGAACGGCGTACCGTTTCAACAACCGTTTCAATTTGTTTTTCGTCAATGATAAGCGGCGGCGAGAACGCCAGGGTATCGCCCGTTGTGCGCACGATCACACCGTTGTCGTAGCATTCGCGGAAAATTTGCATCGCCCGGGCCGTGGGCTGGCCGTCAATCGGCGTGAGCTCTACCGCACCGATCAGGCCGAGGTTGCGCACGTCGATAACATTAGGCTCACCTTTCAAGCTGTGCAGCGCATCGCCAAATTTGCCTTCCATCTCTTTCGCGCGATCAATAAGTCCATCTTCAGTATAGATATCCAGCGTCGCGCAGCCGGCAGCCGCAGCGAGTGGGTGGCCTGAGTAGGTATAGCCATGGAAAAACTCAATGGCGCCGTCAGGCCCGGTCATAAACGTGTCATAGATCTCGCCCTTGGCCAGCACCGCGCCCATCGGCACTGTGCCGCTGGTCAGGCCCTTCGCTGTAGTAATGAGGTCGGGCGTAACCCCGAAGCGACTGGAAGCGAAAGCGTCCGCGGTGCGACCGAAAGCCGTAATCACTTCGTCAAAAATAAGCAGTATGCCGTGCTTGTCACAAATATCCCGCACGCGCTGCAAATAGCCCTGCGGTGGCAGCAGCACACCGGCTGAGCCGGCAATCGGTTCGACAATCACGGCGGCAATGTTCGAGGCATCATGCAGGGCTACGATCCGCTCAAGATCATCGGCGAGGTGTGCACCCCATTCGGGCAGGCCTTTCGAGAACGCGTTGTGCTCGAGGCTATGGGTATGCGGCAGGTGATCGACACCCGGCAACATTGTGCCGAACATCTTGCGGTTTGGAGAGATGCCACCTACTGAGATTCCGCCGAAGCCAACGCCATGGTAACCGCGTTCGCGCCCAATCAGGCGGGTGCGCGACGCGTCGCCACGAATGCGGTGATACGCGAGCGCCATTTTCAGTGCCGTATCCACGGCTTCTGAGCCGGAATTGACGAAGAATGCGTAGTCGATTCCTTCGGGCGCCATCGCAGTAAGTTTGTTGGCGAGCTCGAATGCCGTTGGATGCCCCAGCTGAAAAGCCATCGAGTAGTCCAGCGTCTCAGCCTGGGACTTGATCGCCTCAACGATCTTCGGATGGCAATGACCGGCATTGCAGCACCATAAGCCAGCGACCGCATCGAGCAACTTGCGCCCGTCGTGCGTATAGCAGTACATACCTTCGGCACTGGTAATCATGCGCGGGTGCTGTTTGAAGTAGCGATTGCCGGTAAACGGCATCCAGTAGGACTGCAAATCCGGTAGTTCAGTCGCGAGTTTCTTGGCCGTGTTGTTCGACATGTCAGTTTCTCCGTACATCGGCAGCCGTAAGTCGCGGCAGCCGAGTCGATTACAGAATTTCTTTCAAACGATAGTAGAGCATCCCGAGCGCAAGCGCGGGATTGGCGAACCATTTGCCACCCGGTAAACGCAGGTGGCGAATTCGGGAAAATACATCGAAGCGTTCGAGGTCACCGCCGATCGCTTCGGCCAGAACCTTGCCAGCCAGATGCGACGGTGCAAGGCCGTGCCCGGAATAGCCCTGCGCATACCAGGTGTTTTCCTGGATGCGACCGAACTGGGGAATCCGGTTCATGCTGATTGCGATATAACCGCCCCACTCGAAGTCGATATCCGCATCCGCAAGCTGCGGAAACACCTTCAGCATGTTGGGCCGCAGGGTCGCAGTGATATCGCTGGGATCACGCCCCGAGTAATTGCACAAGCCGCCAAACAACATTCGCTTGTCTGCGGACAAACGAAAATAGTCCAGGCCCACGCGTTGATCGCAGGCCGCAACGTCATTCGGGATCAACGCAGCAGCACGCTCTTCGCCGAGGGCTTCCGTAGCAATAATGTAGCTGCCGGACGGAATAACGGCGCCAAACAACTTGCGCTCACTACGACCGAGGTAAGCATTGCCTGCAAGCACTACTTTGCTCGCATGCACGGTGCCGTGCGCTGTTTCAACTCGCGGCGCCGCACCATGGTGAACTCGCGTAACGGCAGTCTGCTCATGGATCTGCACACCGAGCTGCTCCGCTGCGCGAGCTTCGCCGAGACACAGGTTAAGTGGATGCAAGTGACCGTTACCTGCATTCACGAGGCCGCCCACGTAGCGCTGCGAGCCAATGTGCAGAGGCATGTCGGCGTGTTCGACCAACGTCATCTTGTGAGGGTAATCAAGCTTCTGTTTGCGTTCGATCTCGTCGCGGAAATAACGCATGTCAGCGTCATTCAACGCCAGGTCGAGGTAACCGAATTTCAGGTCACAATCGATGCCATAACGCTGGATACGTTCCAGCACCAGGTCACGGCAATCCAGCCCCATTTGGTAGGCGACCATCGCGGCCGAGTGTCCCAGGCGTTTCTCAATCTTGTCGACTTCGACGAAACCGTCGATTAGCTGACCGCCATTACGCCCGGATGCGCCCCATCCGATACGATGTGCTTCCAGCAACACGACCTTGTAGCCCTGCTCTGCAAGGCTAAGTGCTGCGGACACTCCAGTGAAACCGCCACCGACAACCGCAACGTCACAGTGCATGTCACCATCGAGACGCGGGTAATCCGTTTGCCAGTTGGCCGTGGCCGCATAGTAGGAAGCGGCATGTGATTCGGAGGCTTGCATGGTGGCTCAGGTTACTCCTGCCCTCGGGGGTTAACAATATTTAAATGCTTGAATATAACCCGTTGTTTTATATATGCTAGCGAACAATATTGTTAATTATCTTTAACAATTCAACAAAGGAACTACTGAAATGGACGATATCGGGCCGCGCCTGAAGAAATTGCGCCATTCCCAGCACCTGTCGCAACGCCGACTGTCGGCCATGGCCGGCGTATCCAACGCGACCATTTCACTCATTGAATCCGGCCGGAGTGATCCTTCCATGGGTCTCCTGAAACGCATTTTGATTGCCATGGGTGTGTCCTTCTCCGAATTTTTTGCAGAGGATTTTTCCTCGCGCGAGCAGGTGTTCTTCCGTGCCAGCGAACTCAGCGAGATCAGCAGTGGTCCAATCAGCTTTCGACAGGTCGGCAACGATCTCGGCGGCAGCCAATTGCAAATACTCTATGAACGCTACCAACCCGGCGCGGACACTGGCCAGTCAATGCTCAGCCACGATGCAGAAGAAGGCGGCATTATTCTGCAAGGCCGCCTGGAAGTGACGGTTGGCGAGGAAGTGCAGACGCTCGCTGCCGGTGATGCCTATCGATTCAACAGCCGTATACCGCATCGTTTCCGCAATACCGGTAGTACGGAATGCGTTATCGTCTCGGCATGCACGCCGCCAAGCTTCTAAAGTTCTGCGCGACTAATTTGCACAAGACTCTAGGTGCTGGCTGCCGCGTAAATACCGATAATCTCCATCGCAATATGCGCAGCAGCGAGAGCGGTAATTTCGCCGACATCGTAGGCTGGTGCAACTTCCACAACATCGCCGCCGATCAGGTTGATGCCATGCAGGCCACGCAGAATATTGATTGCCTGGTAGCTGGTTAAGCCACCGCAAACCGGCGTGCCGGTGCCCGGTGCGTACGCCGGATCGAGACAATCGATATCGAACGTGAGATACACCTGACGGTCGCCCAGCACGGAGCGTGCCGCATCAATGACGGCGTCGATGCCATTATCCTGGACCCACGGGCCATCAAGTATCTGGAAACCCAAGGTATCGGTATTGCGGGTTCGCAAACCGATTTGCACTGAATGTTCAGGATCAACAATGCCTTCCTGCACTGCGTGATAGAACATCGTGCCATGATCAATGCGACCTTCATCATCGTCCCAGGTGTCGCTGTGCGCATCGAAGTGCAGTAGTGACAGCGGTGCGCCGAATTTTTCTGCGTGCGCCCGCAACAAGGGATAAGCGACGAAGTGATCACCGCCCAGCGACAACAAGCCCGGCCCTTGCGAGATAATATCGAAGGCATGCTTTTCGATCGCGTCCGGTACCGTTTCCGGACGGCCATGATCAAAAAAACAATCCCCGTAATCAACCACGGCAAGCTCATCGAAAGGATCGAAGTCCATGCCATAAGGACGCTCCCACGCCATGTTCACCGACGCCGCCCTGATCGCCCGCGGCCCGAAGCGGGCGCCCGGGCGATTCGTGGTTGCGGTATCGAGTGGTATGCCGGTTACAACGAGGTCAACACCCTTCAGGTCCCGCGTGTATTTGCGGCGCATGAATGACAGCGCGCCTGCATAGGTTGGCTCCGGCGTGGTCCCATACAGATCTTTACGCAGTATCGCGTGATCACCTTCCCGCTTATCCATGCAGTGACTCCAGTGGACGGTAGCTTCTACAACGCCGCAATGGCTTTCTGAGTCAGGTCAAGGCAGCGATGCGCCTTGGCAACCAGTTCGTCAGCTTCTGCATGACTTAATGTCAGCGGCGGCGCTACGACTATTGTATCGCCTACGGCGCGCATGACTAGGCCGTTGTTGACCAGGAAGTCGCGGCAAATTGTACCTGCGCCAATTGCTTCGTCGAAACGGGTGAGCGCCTGCTTGTCGCCGACCAGTTCAAGCGCACCGACCAGGCCGACCATTCGCGTTTCGCCGACCAGCGGGTGATCGGCCAGTGTTTGCCACTGCTTTTGCAAATAAGGGCCAATGTCATCCCGGACCCGTTCTACAAGTCCTTCTCGTTGCAATATCCGAATGTTCTCGATCGCGACAGCGCAAGACGCTGGGTGACCTGAGTACGTGTAACCATGGAAAAACTCGCCGCCTTTGTCGATCAGGACGTCGGCAACGCGGTCACCAACCATCACGCCGCCCAACGGCAGATATCCCGAGGTGACACCTTTTGCGAACGTCATCAAATCCGGCTTCACGTCAAAATAATCCGCGCCGAACCATTCGCCAACTCTGCCAAAACCGCAAATCACTTCGTCGGTCACCAGCAAGATGCCGAACTCATCGCAGATTTTCTGGATTGCCGGCCAATAGGTCGCCGGCGGAATAATTACGCCGCCCGCTCCCTGAATCGGCTCGGCTACGAAAGCGGCAACTTTGTCAGCACCGAGTTCTTCGATCTTTTGTCGTAGCAGGTCCGCGCAATGCGAACCGAATTCGTCCAGCGACATACTCCGGTCACTACCGAACCAATAGGGCTGATCAATATGTTCAATTCGCGGCACCATCGGGCCACCTTGCGAGTGCATAGGCTTCATGCCACCGAGGCTTACACCACCAATGGTTGAACCGTGGTAGGCATTCTTGCGGGCGATGATGGTCTTGCGATCCGGCTGATCATTGAGTTCCCAGTAACGACGGACCATGCGTATCATTGTGTCGATCGATTCGGAACCAGACCCCGTATAAAACACGCGATTGAACTGCGGCTGCGTGATCTCCTGCAGCATACTCGACAACTCAATTGACGGCGGGTGTGCACACTGGAAAAAACTGTTGTAGTACGGCAACTGGCGCAGCTGATTGCTCGCCGCGGTAACCAGCTCCTCACGACCATAGCCCGCATTCACGCACCACAGGCCGGACATGCCGTCGAGTATCTTGTTACCGTCTGCGTCATAGATATAGACGCCATCTGCGCGCGTAATAATGCGACTTTTCGTTTTGCCGAGCGCCTTGTGGTCGGTAAACGGATGCAGGTAATGCCGACTGTCGAGATCCTGCCAGTCTGCCGCGGAGCGGCTGTCTACGATTGCCATTGTTCAACCTTTGCTAGTGTGTATTCTGCTAGCTGCATGGTAGCCAATGGCCGAGTGCGGCGGCAGCACTATTTCATATCCTGACTAGCGCCACCGCCGTGCAGCCTGATCTCAGACGTTGAACATCAGGACTTCGCGTTCCCATGGCGTCACGATCTGTTCGAACTCGGTCACTTCTTCGTATTTCAATGCTGTGTACAGTGACACGAATTCCTCGCCCAGCGTTCGCCGCAAGGCGTCGCTGGATTCAAACGCCTCAATGGCCGAGAACATGTGTCGATGCAATCCGAACGGCTTGTTATAGGCGCTGCCGGTCGTTTCTTTAGTCGGCTCAAGTTTTTCGATCATGCCGAGATACCCACAAGCGAGCGTCGCGGCGATCGCAAGATACGGGTTCACGTCAGCCCCTGCCAGGCGATTCTCAACGCGGCGTGCATCTGCCGCCGAATCCGGCACGCGCAGCCCGACGGTGCGATTGTCGATTGCCCAGTCGAGATTGATGGGCGATGCCCAGTAACTCAGAAAACGCCGGTAAGAATTCGGATACGGCGCGAACATTAACAGTGCTTCTGGCACATAACGCTGCAGACCACCGATATACGAATAGAAAAGTTCGCTGGCTTCACCTTTCGCGGTTGAAAAAATGTTCGCACCGTCCCGGTCAACGACGCTTTGGTGGATATGCAGTGCGCTGCCCGCCTCTTCTGACATGGGTCGCGCCAGGAACGTCGCATGCATTTCGTGTTTTATCGCAGCCTCGCGAATCGTGCGCTTGAACAGAAACACCTGGTCTGCCAGCGCGATCGGATCACCGTGCAAAAAATTTATCTCGAACTGCGCTGGCCCCATTTCCTGGGACAAGGTATCGATGCTGATGCCTTGCTCTTCGCAATACTGGTAGACATCGTTAATGAATGGGTCGAAGTCATTCATCGTATCGATACTGTATGGCTGCTTCGCTGTTTCGGTGCGGCCCAGACGCCCTTCGGGCGGTTCGACTTCGAGATTGGCATCGGAATGCGGGTTCAGCAGGTAAAACTCGACCTCCGGTGCCACGACTGGTGTCCAGCCTTTAGCCTCGTACAGCTTGACGACATTCTTTAGTACCTGGCGCGGCGACGTATCCACGGTTGAACCGTCTTTGCGCACGCAATCCAGGAAGACCGAGGCTGCGGGGTCACTCGCCCACGGGACCGGCCGCAGTGTGGCCAGATCGGGGATCAACAACATGTCGCGATCTTCGATGTTGTTTTTGTTCGCGACGTAATTGCCGGAAACTGTCTGCGCGAAGATGCCCTCAGGCAACTTCATCTCGCCATTACCGAATTTGTCTGCCGGCAATAACTTGCCGCGCGCGGCTCCGGCCATATCAGGAACGAATGCTTCTACATCCTCCGTCTTGTGCTCCTGGAACCAGCTCTGAAATAACGCCTTGTCATTCACTCTACACCTTCATGTGCCGCTCTCCGGGCACGTTGGTTCTTACGATTATTGTTGAACTGCTAATGCATTTACAGGCGACCAGCTTAACGATGTCGCCTTGAAAAATCCCGACAGGCATCACCAAATGCCTTGAACATGGCCATCGAGAAGGGGTTCTGCGTCACCTGCCATTCGGGGTGCCATTGCACGCCCAGGACGAATCCCGTGCCCCGATCGAGACTGAAGGCCTCGACCAGGCCATCGTCTGCGATGGCCTCAACCCGGACATCGTCAGCCAGCCGGGCGATGCCCTGACCATGCAGCGAATTGACGGCAACCGACTCGGCACCGGCAAGATCGCGCAGCAAACCGCCATCGACCAGCGTTACGGGATGCGCAGAGCCGTATTGAATTTCCAGTGGATCGGTGGGGTTTTCATTATGGCTGTGATAGCCGGGCACCTCGTCCAGGTGCTGATGTAGCGTGCCGCCCAGGACAACGTTGAGCTCCTGGTAACCGCGACAAACGGCGAATACCGGTACGCCTGCAGCAATGGCAGCCGACAGCAACGGCAGCGTACTGGAATCCCTTGCAGGATCGTGCAACGTACCAAAGCGGCTCGGCGTACCACCGTAATGATGGGGTTCAAGGTTGGATGGGCTGCCCGTGAGAAACAATCCACTGACGGCCGCCAGCTGATCTTCAATCGCAACGCGTTTGCCCAGTGCGGGAAGCAGGACGGGTACAGCGGCCGCTGCCGTAGCGATGGCATCTATGTATTTCTCGCCCACGATATGGAACGGATGGGGCTCGATAACTCGACGATCCGCGGGAATTCCGATGACGACTTGTGGACACATACAGGGCCGGGGCGGCCGATACCTTGAAATTCAACGGGCTGCTTAGCCCCGACGCCTTTAGGGTACGTCAGTTGCGCAGTGCCTGTCACCACTGGGCAACGCTGCGGCGGCGCGATGGATTCGCGCCGCCGCGATTTTGCTCTAGCGCTTCTTGAAAAGTAGCGTGAATCGATCCGTGTTGCCGGTGACCGAGTGCCGACCAACTTCGTAACGCAGCTCATCATCCGGACGGTAATGCAGGTCGCTATAGTCAACGAGCTCAAATCCGGCTTCCTGCACTTCCTTGATAATCTCAACCACGTCGGCACGACGGCGGTTTTCAGCTGTCATCGGCTCCATATGACGTCGACTGTGATCAATCACGCCATACAGGCCACCCTTGGACAGCGACTTGTATACCGCATTATTAATATTCGCCCGCCCTTCCGGTGTGAAGTTGTGCATATTGCGAAACGTCACAACCATATCGAGTCCCTTAACGCCGAAATCGAATGGCGGGATGTTGTTGGTACCGAAGTCGCCAGTGCGCGCAAGGTCAACGCCAATGTCCAATGCTTTGATATGCTCGAATCCACTTTGCGGTATCAGGTTGGTCACTATGTTGTTGGTGCCGATCGCAACATAGATTTCACCTTTGTCGCGCAGCACAGGGGCCAACAGCTTTGTGTACCAACCGCCGCCCGGCAGCAACTCAAGTACCTTCATGTCGTCCTTGAGGCCAAAAAACGCCAGCGTCTCAACTGGCTTGCGATTATTGTCGCGGGCGATCTCGGCTTCGGTACGAATGTCCCCCTGCATCGCGTCTCTGACTTTCTGTTCTGTATTCTCGTCAGCGACGGCTGGCAAAGCCATTAGCAGGAAGGCAAGTGAAATAAGGCTGCGCATTGTTAGTCCCCAGTTGCTAGTTCAGTGTTGGTGCGATTGAGAGCCCGCAGTTTAGCGTATTCGCCGGGCCGGCGCAGACGGAGTCGAGCACACAAACACGGCTACGCTTGCTATCCTCGGGACTTCCGCCAAACGAAGAATATACCTATGAAACTGTATGGCTATTATCGCAGCAGTGCCAGCTACCGGATTCGTATCCTGCTGAATTTAAAGTCGATCGCCTATGACAATGTGGCCGTGATGTTGAATCGTGGCGAGCAGAAGCAGACGAAGTTCCTCGCTCGAAATCCGTCCGGGCTCGTGCCGGTACTGGAATCCGGCGAACAGTCGTTCGCCCAGTCCATGGCGATTGCAGAATACCTTGAGGAAAGCGTACCGGCGCCTGCGTTATTGCCTGCCGATGCGGCCGGCCGCGCCAGGGTTCGCGAAATGGTCGCGACGGTCGGCTGCGATATTCACCCATTGCAGAATCTGCGCGTTTTGAATTATTTGCGGGACGAATTTTCGGCGGATGACGACGCGGTGATGCGCTGGGTGCAACGCTGGATTAGCGGCGGCTTCGAGGCACTCGAACAATTGGTCACCCGCGCCGGCAGCGACGGGCACTTTTGTTATGGCGATACAGCCGGTCTTGCTGACATCTGGTTAGTGCCGCAGATGTATAACGCGCGGCGTTTTAAAGTGGACCTTTCTGCGTTCCCGTTGCTGGCATCTATTGATGGGCACTGCCTTGAATTGCCTGCATTCGCGGCAGCCGTTCCAGAGCGTCAGCCGGACGCACCGGCAGTCAGCGGCTGAGTCGCCTTCCGTCCCAGAACGCGAAGCATGAATACCAGGATTGCGATAGCAATCGGTAGTGAGATCAACGGCGACAGACCGTAGCCTCCTGGAATGGTGCCTGCCGCCATCGCGACGCTGCCTACCAGCAAGGCATAGGGCATCTGCGTACGAATATGCTCGATGTGATCGCAGCCGCTGGCCATTGATGACAGTACGGTCGTGTCCGAGATTGGCGAGCAATGATCGCCCCACACGGCGCCGGCCAGGTTGCAGGCGATCGCCGAATAGAGCAAATGCATATGCTCCGGAGATTGCATGTCTGATATGCCCATAACCGCCCAGGTAAGTGGCACAACCAACGGCATGAGAATACCCATGGTGCCCCAGCTGGTTCCGGTCGTGAACGCGGTAACCGCCGACAAGATAAACACGGTCGCCGGCACCAGTGGAGCCGGCAGGCTGCCGGCCAGGATCGACACAAGGTAGTCGGCGGTATGCAACGCTTCTGTGACGCTCGACAAGGCCCAGGCGAGTACCAGCACGATCATGGCGAACAGCATCGCGCGCACGCCGCCGTACCATGCATCGACTGTTTCCTGCGCGTTCAGAATTCCTTGCGCAACCGACATGATCGCCGCCGTTAGCGCGCCGAGAAGTGATGCCCAGAGCATCGCCTTGTAGGAATCAGCGGACCCGATAATCTCAGTCAGGGTTTCGCCATTGCCCGTGACATACAGCCCCCCGAGCAGGCCACCAATCATGACCAGCAAAGGGACGAAAGCGTTCCACGCGCGAAACGGTACGTTCTCTTTTGCGTCGAGGGTATCGCCCTGCATCGCCGGCAGGTCTTCACTTGCCATTGGCGCGACCTGCCCTCCTCGCGCGCGCATCTCAGCATGGTACATAGGCCCGAAGTCGCGCCCGGTAAGCGCAACGGCCAATACAAAAACGATAGCCAGGATGGGATAGAAGCTGTACGGAATAGAGTTCAGAAACACCGTATACGCTGGCGCGGTTATTTCAGGGATCTGTTCGAGCGCTGTGCCAATCAGTCCCACTTCGTAGCCAATCCAGGTCGTAATCAATGCTATACAGACAACAGGTGCGGCGGTTGAATCCACAATGTAGGCAAGCTTTTCCCTGGATATAAGCAAGCGGTCAGTCAGCGGCCGCGCGGTATTACCAACGACGAGCGTATTGCTGTAGTCGTCGAAAAAAATCATCAGGCCCATCAGCCATACCGAGACCTGACCACTGACCGCAGATTTTGCCCGGCTCACGAACATTTCGACAATTCGCGCCATGCCGCCGTTGCGAGTAATGATTCCGACCATGCCCCCGATCATCATCGAGAACAGGATGATTGCTGCATGATCCGCATCCGCAAGTGCCGCAACAACGAATACCTGGAAGCTGTCGAGCAGCCCCGCAAAGATTCCTTGCGGCGAAAACGAACGCAACGCTGCGGCGCCCAACCAGATGCCGACCAGTAAAGCAGGAATCACATTGCGCA
Source organism: Woeseia sp. (assembly GCA_037968755.1). Classification (GTDB taxonomy): domain Bacteria; phylum Pseudomonadota; class Gammaproteobacteria; order Steroidobacterales; family Woeseiaceae; genus Woeseia. Next base: position 17,139 of record JBBKWB010000007.1, on the reverse strand, counting down.
AAGCCAGTGCCATGACAATGGCGACGAGCGGCGGCAGTACCGACACCCAGCCCGGCAACACCCGCACGGTCTGCGATGCAAGCAAAGCGCCAGCAACGTGGACTGATACATTAGTGGTATCGGCTTGCTCGACCACAATCCCGGCAAAGGTGGCATTGCCTTCTGCGTTGCTCATACCCCTGATGCGCTGCTGACCGATCTCAAGCGTGACTTGCTGGCCCGGTGGAAGGGCCGCGACTTCGATATCAAACGCCACGTTATTCAGCGCCACTGAAGGCGACGCAATGCTTGGATCCGCCGCTTGCACGGAGGTGGTAAGGCACAGCATTAATGCGAGCGTTAGAATCCGGATGGGCTTGTTCTTCTTATTAGGTGGCCTTGCTGAAATATTAACACGCAGAGCCCGCAGCGCCATGCAACCGTGGTTGCTGAATCAGTAGTCCGGGGTTAATCGCTGCGCAGCCTTGCACAACGATGCGCCGATTTCGGCCCGGCGCGCAGGCCCGAGGCGCTGCGACGGACCGCCAATCGATAAAGCACCCTGCACATCACCCAGCGCGCCTCGAATGACCGTTGCGACTGCCGTGAATCCGTCTTCCAGTTCGTCCACGCTGACCGCATAGCCGCAACGACGGATACGGGTGAACTCCGGCTGGAACAAAGCCTTTGCTGTCAGCGTCCTGCAGGTAAGCGGTGGCAGGTCATCACCAAGCCGATCAATGCTCGCATCGTCAAAAGCCAACCACGCCTTACCGGTAGACGTCGCGTGCAGAGGCCAGCGCGTGCCAATGTTGCCGGCAGCAGAAATAACGTGGCTGCCGGCAACCTCGTCAAGAATCAACATACTGTTCTCGACCGGGACTTCCAGGGTAGCCGTTTCGCCGATGTCCCGTGCCAGCGCGCGCAACAATGGCCGAACGCGACGACGCAAGTCGTTGCTTGCCAATGCCTGCACACCGAGCGCCATCAATCCCGGACCGAGGCTATAGGCACTGTTGGCCGAGTTGCGCTCAATAAGGTTTTCGCTCTGCAGTGCCTGCAGCAGGCGATGCGTAGTGGTCTTGTTAAGGTCTGCGGCGTGACTCAGTTCGGCCAGGGTCATTTCTGCCCGTTCCGGGGTAAACAACTTGAGCAGCCGAATAGCGCGAAGGGCCGACTGAGCGCCTTGCGGCGGGAGCGCATTACGCATGAGACTGTTACCATATTATGAAGTTGTGTTTCATATTATGGCATTCAGCACATCCCGCGCAAGTGATCTGAACAATGGCCGATTGGCTCGTGAACCACTACGATGCAGTACTCAAGCGGTCACAATAATGACAACAGGAACGATCCCAGCATGAGTCAGCCCCGGTCCACTGCAGCTGCGCGCGCATTGCGCTCCTTTCTGAAGCGCCACCCCAAGACCAACACCATGGAATTGCTGATTACCGACATCGCCGGTGTCCTGCGCAGCAAACGCATCCAGAAGAAAGAGTTCGAGAAGACCTTCAAAGATGGCTTCTGTATGCCGGGCGGTACGGTGTTCCTGGATACCCTGGGAGACGTTATCCCCGGTATTCGCTATTCGTCCGACGATGGCGACCCCGACATCCCCGCTGAAGTCGTTGCTAACAGTCTCGCACCGACACCCTGGTCCAACAGGCCCAGCGCGCAGGCCCTATTTCGTTTTCGCGACACCGATGGCAGCGCGTTTTTTGGTGATCCGCGAGCCGTTCTCGAACGCACGATCGAACCGTTCCGTAAAATGAAGCTCGAGATAGTCATGGCAACGGAGCTCGAGTTTTATTTACTTGATGCCAAGGCGGAACAGCCGACAGCGCGCGTATCGAAGGTCCCTGGTTTAGGCCGCCCGCAGCCGGGTCCGCAGGTATATCACCCGGACGACCTGCAGGACATCGAACCATTCTTGGACGAGTTACATGCGGTCTGTGAAGTGCAAAATATTCCGGCAGGCACGACAACTTCGGAATTCGCACCGGGACAATTCGAAATAAACCTGCACCATTTGAATGATCCGGTGCTCGCCTGCGATCACGCCGTGCTACTGAAACGCGCAGTGAAAGCGGTCGCCAGAAAGCACGGCTACGTGGCCTGCTTCATGGCCAAACCGTTCGCTGATGACTCGGGCTCAGGTCTGCATGTACACATGAGTCTGAAAGACAGCAAAGGACGCAACTATTTTTCAGAGGGTAAAGATCGCCTTGCGACGCCGCCCTTCTCTGCCAAGTTGCAACATGCCGTCGGCGGCTTGCGTGCCAGCATGGCAGAAGCGACCGCCATCTTCGCGCCGAATGCCAATTCGTATCGACGCCTGCGCCCGGAAATGTTCGCACCGGTCGAGCCGAACTGGGGCAGCAATCATCGCAACGTCGCCATCCGGATTCCCGTTTCCGACCCCGAAAACTTGCGCTTTGAGCATCGAACCTCGGGAGCGGATGCCAATCCTTATTTGGTTACGGCTGCGATACTGGCGGGCGTACACCATGGCCTCAAGCAAGGCATAGATCCGGGGCCAATGGTCAAACAGGGCACGGTAGTCAACCTGAAGGCCAAGCTACCCAACCGCTGGGACTCGGCGCTGGATCGTTTCGCACGCGGCAAGATTTTGCCGGCGTATCTTGGTGAGGATTTTTGCCAGACGTACCTGGCCAATCGTCGCGAGGAAGCGCGACGCTTTCACAACGTCGTGAGTAACGTTGATTTCGATTGGTATATGCGCGCCGTCTGACGAATACCGATTTAAGTAAACAAGCGGCTCAATTGCATTGCCTTACCCAGGTCACCCTCAACCTGGATGCGACCACGCATGAATGCAGTCAGCGGTGACAAGCCACCATCCAGCAGTTGCGACAAATCGTCGCCATTTAGTTTCAGGGTCGCAGCAGCTACGTCGTCCGCGTTGCTGACAGCAATAGGATAATTTGTGCCGTCCACAAGAATACAGCCGAGGCCCTTCACTACCAGTTTGACTCTAAAGCCGAAGGCGTCTTCGCAGTCCACGATTTCGCGCACCCTGGCCGTTAATCGGTCCAGCATGTTGTACTTCCCTTATGCCTAGCTTCCGCTCCCATACCACCGTCGTCATCGACGTGCAGCCGGGCTCACTTCAAATTGTTAGCGAATGACCATGTAGACGGCAAATAATAATGCCAGTACTGCCATGACGATTCCGATGACGACATTGCGATAATTGGCAGCGCCCAATTCCAGGTCCGCCACTCTCGCGAGATCGCCCTCAAGATGCTTGCCAGCTCTATAATAATGAAAAGCCGACCAGGGTCCCACCACTGCGCCGATTGTTAACAAACTGTAACGCATCGATTCTGGCCCCATCGACGGCGCGTACAGGTCGCTGAGAATGCCCGTGACCTGCGGCCCCATGCCCAAGCCAATAATATTCAGAATAAACAGCATCAGGCCAGCGGCAACACCGCGCATACGCAGGCCAACAAGACTTTGCGCTTGCGCCAGGGTCGTCGCCAGGTAGAAGTTCGAAAATACTGCCGGCACCAGAAACCACAACAGGGCGTATTGCCACGAGTCACTGAGATAGACCGGAAATATGCACGCCCAGGCCAGCAGAGATGCGATTGACACGCCCCACATAGACCAGCGCCGACCATAACGACCCAGGCGATCGGCGACCCAGCCGCCGCCGGCAAAACCAAAGCCGCCGGCAATTCCCAGGATTAGCCCAAGGTAGACACCGATTATTGATGGGCTCATCGCATGACTGCGAACAAGAAAACTCGGGAAAAAACTGGCGACCGCATAACCGCCAAACGATGCCAGCCCGGCACCGACAGCCATGTGCAGGAACGCGCGGCGTTGCAAAAGGAAACGGGCGACATACAGGACACCGGGTGGTTCTACCTGGTCGCGCATGCCATCCGCGTTACCCCGCGGTGGTTCAACAACGGTAAAACGCACAATCAATGCAAGCAGCACGCCGGGGATGCCAACAATAAGGAACGCTTCGCGCCAGCCGATATTCTCGACGACCCAGCCGCCTGCAAGGTAGGCGATCATGATGCCGAACGAGATACCCAGCGTGAATATGCCCATCGCAGTCGAACGGCTTTCTGGCGGATAATAGTCGGAGATCATCGAGTGTGCCGGTGGGCTGCAACCCGCCTCTCCTATGCCTACCCCGATACGCGCCAGCGTCAGTTGCAATACTGAGCCAGCGGCGGCCGACAGCGCGGTCATTCCGCTCCAGATGGCGAGCGCGATCGCTATCATGTTGCGTCGGTTGTAGCGATCCGCAAGCAGGGCGATTGGCACACCAAGCGTCGCATAAAAGAGTGCGAAAGCAGAACCTGCGAGAAATCCGAGTACCCAGTCATCGACTACGAATTCGGCTTTGATGGCCGGCAACAGAATCGCGAGAATCTGTCGGTCGATAAAATTGAAGGTGTATACAACGACCAGGACAGCAAGCGCGTAGCGACGCGCACCAGGCAGGATGGCAGGTGGCGCGTTGGCATTCATCGACGCACGACTCAATGTGTCGCTTCATGCATGGCAGAACCGACACTGCCTGCTTCAGGTCGGCGTGGATCCGACGCACCACGAAACAGGTCGTCGCGATACATGACCGACTGCAAACTACCCATAGCCTCGGTTACCTCGAGAGTGTGCCCGCGATCTTCAAGTTTCTCGATAGTGTCGGGGCTAAAACCCGACTCCAGTTTCAACAGGTCAGGTAACCACTGGTGATGCATGCGCGGCACGTCCGTCGCATCTGCGATGTTCATGCCATGATCAATCACGTTCACCAGCATCTGCAGAACGCTGGTAATAATCTGGCTGCCGCCAGGACTACCCGTCGCCAGCCACGGCCGGCCGTCCTTCAACACCAGGGTCGGTGTCATTGAACTCAGCGGACGTTTGCCTGCGTGGATTGCGTTGGCCTCACCGCCTGTCAGCCCAAACGCATTCGGCACGCCTGGCTTGGCCGCAAAGTCATCCATTTCATTGTTCAACAGAAATCCGGCGCCGGGAACGCTGATGCCGGAACCATAAGAAAAATTCAAGGTGTACGTATTCGCGACCGCGTTGCCGTAGCGGTCCATAACCGAAAAATGCGTCGTATCCGGACTTTCCGGGCGCGCTGCAACGCCGGGCGAGATCTGACTGGATGGCCGCGCGCGCTGCATGTCGATGCCCTCGGCAAGCTCTTTCGCATAGGCCTTGCTCATTAGCCAATCGACGGGCACGTCGTAAAAATCCATATCGCCAAGGTGCTTGCTGCGATCAGCATAGGCGAGCTTCATCGTTTCAGTCAGCAAGTGAACATTGTCGGCACTACCCGGCCCGAAATCCGCCACCGGAAAATGCTCAAGAACGTTGAGCATCTGAATGACATGCACGCCGCCGCCACTGGACGGCGGCATCGTGACAATGTCGAAGCCTCTGTATGTGCCGCGCAACGGCTCACGAAAGCGGGGTTGATACGCCGCAAGCGCGGCTGCATCGATCAAGCCACCGTTAGCCTGCATATCTGCGACGATCTTCTCTGCAATGGCACCGCGATAAAACGCATCGGGACCCTTGCGCGCGATGAGTTTAAGCGTGCGGGCAAGATCGCGTTGCCTGAAGCGCTCGCCAGCCACGTACGGCTCGCCGTTGTCCTTGTAAAAATAACCGCGACTGGCTGCATTGCTACCGAGCTGGTCACGCCGCGACGCGAGCAGTGTGGCAAGGTCGTGACTCACGATGAAACCGCGCTCGGCAAGTCGAATAGCGGGCGCCAACAGTTGCCGCCATGGCAAGCTGCCGTAGCGATCATGCGCGGCGTGCAAGCCGGCAACCGTGCCCGGCACACCTGAGGAAAGGTGACTAAAGCGTGCGCGAACCGGATCTACATTGCCGTCACTATCGAGGAACATGTCGCGCGTCGCCCGCGGTGGCGCCATTTCGCGGTAGTCAATCGCAACCGTTTCGTCGGTATCGGCAAGGTACAGCAGCATGAACCCGCCGCCGCCAATATTGCCTGCACGGGGCAGCACAACGGCCAGGGAAAAACCAACGGCTACAGCGGCGTCGACAGCATTGCCGCCCTGCGCCAGAATTTCGGCACCAACAGCGCTTGCGATCGCGTTCTGCGATGCAACCATGCCGTCCGTGTCATACACCGGGTGATGACGAGCGTTGTAGCGAATGATCGCGGCATCATCATTCTGCGCCAGCAACCACGACGGCTGCGCGAGCAACAGTCCCACCAACAGCCAGACAGTAACTCGTCGCATACCCCCCCCAGAAATTAACTAACCAGCAAGCGCTGGCTTACGGCAAAACTGCGCGAAACACGAAGAAGAACAAGATCGCCAGGAATGCACCGGCCGGTATGGTGATCGCCCAGGATACGAATATGCGACCTACAACCCGGAGGTCGATAGCATCGATACCACGCGCCAGCCCGACACCGAGCACGGCGCCAACGAGCGTATGCGTTGTCGAAATTGGTATGCCGGTACCGGACGCAATAACAATGGTAGTTGCTGCGGCGAGCTCGGCAGCGAAACCTCGACTGGGAGTCAGCTGGGTAATTTTTTCACCGACAGTGGCGATCACGTGCCGGCCGTAGGTTGCGAGGCCGATAACGATGCCGCCACCGCCGAGAACCAACACCCACAATGGAATCGATGACTTGGCACCAATGACACCGGTCTGGGCAATGCTGATAACGGCGGCAAGTGGACCGATTGCATTGGCCACATCGTTGGAACCGTGTGCGAATGCCATCGAACAGGCCGTCACAACCATCAGTACCGCGAAAACCCGCTCGACCGTGTGAAAATGCTGTTTCTTTTCGGCCTTCGGATCAGGCTTAATTCGGGCAATAGCGAACTTGCCAAAAATGGCGATCACAAGAGCAATGCCGGTTGCGAGCAGGTAGCTATTCCCCGTCGACATTTCGAGGCCCACGTGGGTCAGGCCTTTCAGGATAGTTACAAGTGTGATTGTGAACGCTGCGAAAAATATATAGACCGGTACGTAACGCCTCGCACACTCCAATGGGTCGGGCTGGGTAAGGATCAGGCGCTGCACCGTTCCGAAAATCAGGTACGCAATGAACCCTGCGGTCAGCGGCGACACTACCCAACTCATTACAATTGTGCCGACCTGGCCCCATTGCACTGCATCGATGCCGATGCCCACTGCCGCAAAACCGACGATTGCGCCGACGATTGAATGGGTCGTCGACACTGGCCAGCCATTGCGGGAGGCGATCAGCAACCAGGTGCCGGCCGCCAGCAATGACGCGAGCATGCCGTAAATAAGTAACTCGGGTGTTTCGCTTAGCAGGCTCGCATCAACGATGCCCTTACGGATGGTCGAAGTAACCGCACCGCCGGCCAGAACTGCACCGAGAAATTCGAATACAGCGGCCACCAGGATGGCTTGCTTGATCGTGAGCGCCCGCGAACCGACCGAAGTTGCCATCGCATTGGCAACATCATTGGCGCCGATACCCCAGGCCATGAAAATTCCGAAAATCGCCGCCAGTGCGATATAGACGATCTCTGCTTCCATCTAAAGCGACTCCGCTTGTGTTGTCAGATTTGTATTGTTCTCAGTGAGACAACAGAAGCTCGAGCCGGCGACCGACTCGCTCTGCCATATCCGCAATCTCGCCAGTCAATTCGATGACGCGATAAAGAAATATAACGGTTACCGGATCGAGATTGCGCTCAATCTTGAATAAAGAAGCACGCAGGCCGGCCTGGCGCTCGTCGGTGTCGCTTTCAATGCGGTCCAGTTCTTCGATCAGCGATTCGACCAGCTTTACTTCGGCTCCTTTAAAGCCACTCGTGAACAACTCGTCGAGCTCGCGCACACTTTTTCGAGCCTGTTTCGCGGCATCCACATTGCGGCGCACAAACTCGAGAAAGTCGCTCGCAATCTCGGCCGGTATTTGCATCTTGCGACCGAGTACAAGTCCGGAGACATCCTTGGCACGATTGGCCATCTTGTCCTGTACCAGCAACAACTCCAGCAGGTCCTCGCGCGGCACCGGCATGAACAGGCTTTTCGGCAGGCGCAGGCGAATGGCTTTTTTCAGGTCGTCAGCCTTGTGCTCCAGCTCGCTCACCCTGCCGCGTGCGGCGACTGCCGCGTCCCAGTCGCCGGCAACGACGGCCGCAAAAAAATCGTTCAATTGCTTGGTGCACTGGTAGGCAATATCACAGTGCTTTTCCAACGGCTGTACGGGTGATGTTCCAAAAATATTGGCGAGCATGTTGGCCAAAATCCAACCTCCCGGAATGACGACTACAGGTTCAACCTGCTTTGTTTGGAACCGACTACGGCTACTCTGTCGGCGATGCGCGGTATCTTAGCACAGGATTCAGCGGCCACAGCCCGTGTCCGGCGGGCCATGCTAGACTCCCCGCCTTCGTAACAGACGAGACCTGGCGGAGGCTTGCAAGTGGCTTACTGGCTGATGAAATCCGAACCCGATGCCTACAGCATCGACGACCTCGAGCGCGATCAACGGGAGCCGTGGGACGGCATTCGAAACTACCAGGCACGCAACATGATGCGCGATGACATGAAGGTCGGCGACCAGGTTTTTTTCTATCACTCCAGCTGTAAAATGCCGGCTGTGGTCGGCGTTGCCCGTATTGCGAGCAAGGCCTATCCGGACCCGACCCAGTTCGATCCAAAATCGAAATACCACGACCCGAAAAGCAAGCCTGAAGATCCACGCTGGATGCTTGTCGACGTTGAGTTCAAGCGCAAGTTGAAACGACCGATCCCGCTCACTGAACTCAAGCAACACCCTGCACTCGCCGATTTCCTGCTCAACAAACGCGGCAATCGATTGTCAATCTTCCCGGTTAGCAAACAGCACTGGCAGCTCATTCTGGGTCTTGAGTAGTTGCCGCTACAGCGGTCCAATATTGTGCGCATCTCAGGCCGCCGTGTGCTGCAATACACACAGGACTTTCTCAATCGCGAGCTCGTCGTTAGCGAGCTATAATTTAACGAAAGATGCCGAACCGCGAGTTTGCAGCAGCGGCATTGCAGAGTAAGGGGAATTTCAATGAGTTACTCACGCAACGGAATGCTCGTCCTGGCGCTGTGCGCCCTGGCAGCATGTTCAGGAAAATCGAGCGATACGGAGCTGAGTCCGGGCGACCTGGCCACTCGTGCAGGGGCGCCGCTATTCGACGGCATGGGCAATCACCAGCACCCGATCAGCACCAAGGATCCCAACGCGCAGCGCTACTTCAACCAGGGCCTCATAATCGATTTCGCGTTTAATCATGCCGAATCAGTGCGCTCGTTCCGCGCCGCACAAACACTCGATCCCAATTGCGCAATGTGCTTCTGGGGCGAGGCACTGGCGCTGGGACCGAACATTAACGTTACCAGCGACGGCGTAGTGGTCATGTCCGACGAGGAACGCCGCCTGGCGTACACCGCCGTGCAAAAAGCCGTCGCATTAAAGAGTAATGCGAGCCAGGTCGAACAGGACTACATCGACGCACTGGCTGTTCGCTACAATGGCGACCCAACGACAAATCGTGCGCCGCTCGACAAGGCATACGCTGATGCGATGCGCGCGCTGCATAAGAAATATCCCGGCGACGATGATGCGGCATCCCTGTTCGCAGAATCCTTAATGAATACGATGCCGTGGGATTACTGGCTGGATCCTGAAAACCCGAAACCGGATACGGTAGAAGTGATCAACGCGCTTGAAACTGTGCTGGCCCGATCGCCGCAACACCCCATGGCGATTCATTTGTACATTCATGCAGTGGAAGCATCGTCCAATCCTGAGCGCGCTGAGCCGCACGCCGATACCCTGCGACAACTGGTGCCGGGCGCTGGACACCTTGTGCACATGCCCTCGCATATCTACTGGCGGGTCGGCCGATATAACGATGCCTCTATCGCGAATGTGACGGCCGCTGAAGTAGACGAAGCTTACATCGCCGCCTGCAATGCGCAGGGCTTTTACCCGGCTGCCTATTACCCGCACAACATTCATTTCCTGTGGGCCGCATCCAGCATGGAAGGTCGCAGCGCGGTCGCGCTGGACGCCGCGCGCAAAGTTGCGAAGAACGTACAGATCGAGATGGTGGAACAATTTCCGGGCGTTGAATTTTTCAAGACGATTCCGTTGCTGGCGTTAACCCAGTTTGGCCGCTGGGATGAGGTCCTTGCGGAACCGCAACCGCCTGCGAACCTGGAATACTCAACCGCGATCTGGCACTACGCCCGCGCCACTGCGTTTGCTCGCAAGAACGAGCTCGCCGCAGCACGCGCCGAGCATCAGAAACTGGTACCACTACGTGAGTCAGCCGACGTACTGTTTCTCGACAAGATTCATTATCCCGCATCCATGCTGCTGGAAATTGCTGACGAACTCGTACAAGGCGAAATTGCCATGTCCGCGAATGACTTTGACGTCGCGATTCAGCATTTCGAAACTGCCGTGGCGGTACAGGACAAACTGCCCTACACCGAGCCACCGTTTTGGTACTACCCGACTCGCCACTCACTCGGCCAGGCGCTGCTTGCCTCTGGCAATCCTGCCGCCGCCGAAGTGGTTTACCGGCGTGACCTGGAAATGTATCCACGCAATGGCTGGGCCTTATTCGGCCTCATGCAAAGCATGGATCAACAGGACAAGGATTCGTCGGACGTGAAGCAACGCTTCGACACGATCTGGCAACAGGCGGACGTAACCTTGAGCTCGTCGCGCCTCTAGTCGGTAGCGGCTGACAAGGATGTCAGCTTGCTGCGCACGCCAACACTGTCACCCAGCGCCAGCATGATGATGAGGTCGTCTTGCCGGGCCAACATGAGCGCGGCGTCCAGCGATTCGGTTTCCTGCATGCAATGCTGAATCTGGGAGTCTTCGGCTCCGCAGCCGAGCAGCGCCTGGCGAATCAGGCCAAATACTTCGCCCGGCGCCCGGCCGCGACTGTATTCCGCGAGTTCAGACACGATGACGTGGTCGAGACCTATCGCCCAGGCACTTTCCGCCAGCTCACGTATTTGCCGATCGGTGCGATCGCCGGCCTGGCCGAACGCGAGTATTCGTCGCTTTGCCGGCAATGCGCCGGCCATATCGAATAGTGCCTGCATCGCGTGCGGGTTGTGTGCAAAGTCGACCAGGACTTTGCACTGCGGGAGTTGATAGACATTGCAGCGTCCCGGATTGTCGTCTTGCGACATAGTGCAAAGCCCATAGCCTATGTCGGCGAGGGAAACGCCGAAGCTGTCGCACACTGCGGCAGCCGCCAGTGCGTTGGCAATGTTGTGGCGCGCAGCACCGCCCAGCGTCAGTGGAACAGCGCTGGCACTACAAATCGTCTGCGGGTCTACACCGCCAACTCGCTGCAATTCGCCATCGCTGAGAATAAATGCGACGCCGTCGGTGTCGGTATGCTTACCCACAACAGGGTTGTCGGCATGCAGGCTAAACCACACGATACGGCCAGCATGCGCCGCAGCACGTGCAACCAGTCGCTCGTCGTCCGCATTGAGTATTAACGAACCATCCTCGAGCACGGCCTGGCTGACGATCCACTTGATGTCCAGCAACTCGTCGATCGTAGCCGAACCGAAGTCGCCGAGATGATCTTCCGCTATGTTGGTGATTAGCGCCGACGTTGCGTGCTCAACACCCAGGCCACGGCGCAACAGACCACCGCGCGCCGTTTCCAGCACGGCGATATCGACCTTCGGGTGCCGCAAGCTAGTGCGCGCGCCGCCGGGGCCCGACCAGTCACCGCGTTCGATAATCGTGTCGCCGACCGCAACCCAGTCCGTAGACGTCAAGCCTGGCGTAAAGCCGGCACCACTCAGGATATGACGGACAAATCGCGCGGTCGTGGTTTTTCCATTGGTACCTGTAATGATGCTTATCGGAACATCGCGAAAGGAATTCCAGTCGATTGAATCGGCAGACGGTAATTCATGTGCAGGCCAACGCCGGGTACTCGCGCCCATGCCGAGGGAAACTTCATCGTCATCCCACAACAAGGTGACGTCGTTCGCACTCGCTGCTTGTGCTATTTCGAGCAACTCAGGGTTGGCCTCTTCACTGATGGCTGTGCGTATATCTGCAAGCGTTGTTGTGTAATCCGGACGTTCGGCATCAGCCAATTCGGCAACTGCTACCGCGTACGCCCATTCATTAACTGCCGTCGCTGCATACAACACATCAATCGGCGCTGTAAATGCCACGCTGATGCCATCTTGCAAGCGCCGCTGGTACATGCGGGATGATGCCCAACCCAGCTCATCAAGCAGGCGCTGGATCTCGCGCTGCCAGATTATGAAGACACGTTCTTGCTCTGCGCGTTTGCAGCGAATATCGAGCACGGTACCGGGCAGGCCCATGATGACATTGGGCCCGGTTAACCGGCGTGCGTCTTCGAGCTCCATCGGTATTGCTGTCAGTCGCCGCTTTCGCGCGCTATGCGCACGCCGCGTTCGTCACTGATGATTTCAATATCTTCGTCGAGCCTGAAATCCTCGCCGTCGGGCAGCTCCAGAGTAACCGCTACCTTTTTGCTCGAGCCTTCGGTCTTGGCTCCCGAGTTGAAGTAAATGATCTGTTTCCACGTGCGCTTGATGTTATCCCCGAGCACCAGCACCAGATCCCCCGCTGCCGCCATTTCCAGCCCACGATGAGTAGCCTCCTGCTCATCCGGCACCACTTCGATTTGCCCCGCCGGCACATCGCACGCGAGCAGCTGATCTTTCAGCATGACAGCAACCTCGTCGTCTCCGCGACCGCGCCGGTTGTCGTCGCGACGACAGATGTAGTGATCGAAATGTCCGGCAGCAATGTTCGCAATCTCGCGTATGTCTTCGTCGCGACGATCGCCAGGGGCCGCGAGCACAACAATCCGTTGCCCTTCCGTTTCGAAGCGATCAACAAGGTTACACATCGCCCGCACCGCCGCCGGGTTATGCGCGTAATCGAGAATGACTTTGAACGGGTGCTCGTCGTAAATGTTCATGCGGCCGGGCGCCTGGAACCAGCTCGAATCGAACGTACGCAGACCCTGGCGTATGTCTTCCAGGCTGACGTTCATATTGTAGGCCAGTGCCGCGGCAAACATCGCGTTCTGCACGTTATGCATCGCGCGACCTTCTATCGTTGCCGGAATCAGGTGGGTCCACAATAGCGGCGTATGTCCGCTGTTGTCGTAGATCGTGATCATGTGCCCGTTCATGCCTTCTTCGAGCACAAACGCCTGACCACCAGCCCGGATATGCTGCTTCACCAGCGGATGACCCGGGTTCATTGTTACGTAGCAAAGCCGCTCAGCATCCGTGTAGTCGGCCATTTGCAAACACAGCCGGTCATCCGCATTCAGCACCGCAGCGTCTTTTGCGATCTCGATAGGTACGCGCTTGATCTCGGCAAGCTGCTCCAGCGTGTCGATGCCTTTCAAGCCAAGATGATCCGACGAAACATTCAGGCAGGCCGCAACATTGCAATCCTGGTAGCCAAGGCCGCCGCGCAACATGCCGCCACGCGCCGTTTCCAGCACGGCTGCGTCCACCGAAGGATCGCGCAATATCATCCGCGCAGACATGGGGCCGGTCATGTCACCTGAGACCGATAACTGGCCGTCGATGTACACGCCATCAGTCGAGGTCAGACCTACCGTGTAGCCGCTCATTTTCAGAATGTGTGCAAGCATGCGCGAGGTAGTGGTCTTGCCGTTGGTCCCGGTAACCGCAGCGATAGGAATGCGGCTCGGCTGATCCTTCGGAAACAGCATGTCGATGACCGGACCGGCAACGTCCCGCGGCGTGCCTTCGCTGGGCGCTACGTGCATACGAAAACCCGGGCCCGCATTCACTTCGCAAATGCCACCACCGGCAGCACGATACGATTCGGTAATGTCCTTGCAAAGAAAATCGACGCCGCCAATATCCAGGCCGATGGCCTTTATCGTGCGTTCCGCCATTTCACGATTATCAGGATGTATGACATCGGTCACGTCTATAGCCGTACCACCCGTGGACAGGTTCGCGGTTGAACGCAGGTACACAGCCTCGCCAATTGCGGGCACCGTGTCGCTATCGTAACCAAGCTTGCCCAACAAACGTTCTGCCTGGTGGTCAAACTCTAGCCGGGTCAGGACTTTCTCGTGGCCAACGCCGCGGCGCGGATCCTTGTTGACGATGTCCACGAGCTCGGCTATGGAATGTTTGCCATCGCCGACGACGTGTCCCGGTACGCGCTTTGCTGCCGCAACCAGTTTGCCGTTCACCACCAGTAAGCGGTGATCGAAACCATCGATGTAACCCTCGACGATGACATTGCGGCCGTGTTCGCGAGCCTTCTCAAACGCGACTTCAATTTCGTCTGCATTCTTCAGGTTGATTGACACACCGCGACCGTGATTGCCGGCCAGCGGCTTCAGAACGACCGGATAACCGATACGCAGCGCCGCGCGTTTGGCGTCGCTCGAACTGCGCACCATCCGCTGCCGCGGCACAGGCAGGCCGAGATCGCGCAGGATACCGTTCGTTTCCTCTTTGTCCGATGCCAGTTCGACGGCGATATTGCTGGTAAGCCCGGTCGTGGTCGCCTGGATGCGTTGCTGGTAGCGGCCATGACCAAACTGCACAAGACTTTGCCGGTTAAGCCGAATCCAGGGAATGCCACGTTCTTCGGCCGCCCGCACCAACGATGCGGTACTCGGACCAAAGGCCCGGCGCTGTGCGTAACGAATGAAGTCGTCTCGCTCTTCCTCGAAATTCCAACCCTCTCCCGGCGCATCGTCAGGACGAATATCGGCAGGCAGCAAGCTGTGCAGTAACGACAATGCGAGCCTGCTGGCCTCCCGGCCCACTTCCGCGTCGAGATACTGGAACACCATGTTGTAGTGACCCGGCTCACCATCGATTGAGCGCGTGCGGCCGAACGTGACGCTGGATCCGGCTACGTTCTGCAGTTCGATCGCCACGTGCTCCATGACGTGCCCAAGCCAGGTACCGTCGCCCTCGCGCAGGCGGCGCACGAAGCCGCCGGGCTCGCGATACGAGCAGCCGTGCTCGTGCAGACCCGGGAGAAATTCCAGCAAAGGGTCGACGAAAGCGGCGCCGAGCCGTCCGGTCGGCCAGTCTTCCAGCACGCCAAGATCGAGGACGTGACGAATAACGGGAAAATGCGCGAACACATTAGGGCCAACATAGACGTTGGTGCTGACGATCTTCATGCCTGACTCCATCCGTAACGCTGCGGCTACGAAGCACTGGCTGCGCGTGCCAATCGGGCCGCGAGCAATTGTTGTAGAAGACTCCAGAGAGCCTCTTTATCGGTACCTACACTTTCAGAACGTGAGGGCGGCGTCAATATGGGCTAGAGCGCCGGAGCATTTGGCACACGGCGAGACGCGCTACCGGCACTGTTGGCCCTATGCTTTGGACAAAGACCCCGGGCCCACACAGCGCTACGCGCCGATCGCTACTACCTGTGTTGGCAGCGCGCTGCGCAGAGTCGCTGCGCGGTCAGTCGCCGGGCGTCGCCTCGCGGTTCACACCGTCAAAACTGTCACCGGAAATAAGGATATGCAGTTTCACATTAATCAGGCTGACGGGTTCACCGCTGCGCGCGACGTCCATCGACGAATGGCTTAGTTTTGAAGGATCAACCACTGTCACGCCACCGCTGCCAACCACTTCCAGCACATCGTCAGGACGAATAAACGCTGCTGTGTCCTCATCAATACCGATGCCAATTGCAAACGGATTGTAAGCGAGCGCCGTCAACAGGCGACCAAGGCGGTCACGCTCACGGAAGTGCTGGTCAATAATAAATTTGTTGGTCAGGCCAAGACCCGGTGCGAGCGTCACTTTGTCCGGACTCGGTGTGCTGCCAACGCTACCTCCAGCAATCATGTGTTCCGGCATGAAGGCGGCACCCGCGGACGTACCCGCTACGTGCATACCTTCGGCATTGCGTCGACGGATAAGCTTGGCAACGGCTGTGCCGCCCAGGGTGGTCGACAGGCGCAGCTGGTTACCGCCTGTCATGAACACACCGTCCGATTTGGCCAGGTACCTAAGGTATTTTTCGTTATCACAGTCGTCCCGCGTTTCGATCGCGAGGACTTTCGCGTGGCGTACGCCCAGCTTGCGGAATAACTTCTCGTAGTTGCGCCCCGTGTCTTCCAGTTCTGACGCCGTTGGAATAATGGCGATGCGGCCGGGCTTACCACCACAAATATCAACGAAGCGATCCAGTATTTCCGGATTATCGAGTTTTTCTTCGGCACCGCCAATCGGAATGATGTAGCCGCGGCGGCTGTCGGCATGGCTGTTGGATGGGCACATCGGGTACTAGTTTCCTGCTTTCGTAGAGTTTTGTTCGTACTGGCCGTAAATGAGCTGCTGGCCATCGCGCCGATGCCAGCTGCCATCCAGCATGACGTCGTGAATGGCGTGCGCATCGTCCAGCACGAGAAGATCGGCAGCAAAGCCCGTGGCGATACGACCGCGGTCGTTAAATCGCAGCAGCTTTGCAACGTTCGAGGTGAAAGCCGGCAACGCATCGGCCAATGCGACACCGCGGTTTAGTAACGCTGCGAGGGTCGCCGACAGTGCCGCCGGATCGCCAATGTCCATGGACAGCATCTCGCCCTGATGGTCAAACACCGGCAGACAACCGCCGCCATCGGAGCTGACCGTAATCTTGTCGGCCGGTGCGCCACTGTCCAGATATCGGCACACCGCATCTTCCGCTGAGTACGCATCTTCGTCGTCGGCAACAGGGAACGCGGTTACATCAATGGTTACGCCGCGTGCCGCGAGTTCAAGTGCTTCCGCGAACAATGCTTTGCGCCGATTCACATGTGTTGGGTTAAACACACGAGGTGGCAGCTCGCTGATGTCCAGCGCCTGGCGCACCAGCTCCAGGCCGCGCGTACCGTCGCCGAGATGCAGATGCAGAATGCCAGCCTTACCAGTGATCAAACCGGCCACGTGGACATCACTGGCAACCCGCATAAGTTCATCCAGGGTAGGCTGGCTTGAGCGATGATCGCTAATGGCCGTTTCGCCGACACCGATTACCGGATCAAGGTGCACGATATCGTCACGCACACTGCCGGTCAGGGTTACGGGCGGCAAATGATAGCCGCC
>JBBKWB010000006.1:0-15625 GCA_037968755.1 Woeseia sp. | reverse complement strand
ATGAACTGCTCAGCAGGACCAACAACATCAGCGACCAGTTGCATACCTGCATCGGGAATCAATGGATGCGTGCGACTCGGGATACCCGGAGCGAAGTAATAAGTCTGTTCGCTGCCCATCTCGTGGTAATCAACCGAGACATTCGGCCGCCATTCATGCCACTTCTTCATCCACGCGCGGGGCTCGGGCTGGGTAACGGACATCCACTGCCGGTTGAGGTCAAAGCCGTAGTGATTGGTCCGCGCAACCCTGCCGTCATAGTCGTGCTCCATGTGGCTGGGGTCCGCATTGACGATATTGCTGCCATAGGTATCGAGCCAGGCTGCCCGATACGAGTGTCCGTCTGGATTAAAAACTGCGGTAACGAGTATCACGCTGTCGGATAACAGGCGATCGACCTTCGCGCCTTGTGCCGCAGCGAGGTAATAAACCATCGGCAACGATGCATCCATGCCGCTCGATTCCGCGCCGTGTACGCCGTAGTTAAGCCAGGTAACGACTGGCATGTCGTCGGAGATACTCTCACTAACGGACGGCTCCGTAAGCCCAACATGCTGGCGCTGGATATCGTCGATGCGCGCCTGATTTGCCGCCGACGTTGCAACGACAAACAAAATGGGTCGGCGCTCATGGCTGTGACCAATCACTTCAACGCTCAGGCGATCGGACAATCCCGCAACGGTATTAATGTATTCGACCAACTCGTGATGCCTGACAGGCGCGCTGCCAAGTGGTCTGCCCAAAAAATCCTCCGGTGTCGGGATGCGGGCGTCGTACTGCACATCATCCGGAAACATTTCCGCATCGGGATCGAATACTGCATCCTGCGCCAGCGCACTAACGGACAGCATGAACGTTGCAAGCGAAAGTAAAGCGCCGATTGGTTTTTTATGTCTCACGATGTTCCCCGTTGTGATGTCGCAGCAGCGACCAACAATACCGTGCGGGTACGGCAGAGAACAATGCACTGCCGCGCAAATCGAATGATTTATCAGGGCGTGTTGCGAACGTTTCTTGCGAAATTCCACGAGCCAACGATCCGCGTCTGCACGCCTAGCTCTGGATGTTCTTGGTGCTGGTACTCCGCGAAGCCGTGTTGGTCGAGATCGGCAGGCAATTGCCAGTGATCGCGCGCCAAATACTCTGCAACGTATTCCGGCAACCAGCCGTCTTGCTGCACCAGGCTGAGCGTATCGAGATACTCATCTGGCGCGGCTTCAATCTGCTCGCGCCAGGTTTCCAGCAGGTGCCGGCGAGCCATCAATTCACATTCGTACGAGCTCGCCCTTGCCGGATTCTCGCCACCTATCGTGAGCTTGCACGTGCTCAGCGTCAGGCTGTAGCTAACCCAGCTCTGCAACACCGGGTCGTCATCGCTCAGCGCCCGGTCGGCCAGGTAGAACGTGTCGCCATCCGTTACGCCATCATGCAGGTAGATCTCGCTGTTGCAGGCAACAAGCAGAAGACTGGTGATGGCAATGAGCGAGCATCGGATCATGTGCGAGTCCCGGCGACAGTGCAGGCCGACCGCAGGGTCTGCCAGAGCCCACGCTACCGCGGCCGGATGTCACAAATCAATCGACTGGGTGCGGTATTATGCGCCTGCTTTGAACAGGGAGATTTAGCGTTTGAGCATCAGCATTATTATTCTCGCCGCCGGCCAGGGCACGCGCATGCGCTCGGCGCAGCCAAAGGTGCTGCAGAAGCTGGCGGGCCGGCCTTTGCTGCGGCATGTCGTTGATTGTGCCCACGCCCTTTCGGCAGAGGACATCTGCGTGGTCTACGGCCACGGCGGCGAGCAGGTTCAGGCGACGATCGCCGACGAGACCCTGCGCTGGTCGCTGCAGTCCGAGCAGCTGGGTACGGGCCATGCGGTGATGCAGGCCATGCCGGAGACCCCGGATGGCAACCAGGTACTGATCCTGTTCGGGGACGTACCGTTGCTGCGTCCCGAGACCTTGCGCCGCCTGCTTCTGGCTTGCGGCGACGATGATCTCGGCGTGCTGACGGTCGATGTGGAAGTGCCGTACGGCTACGGAAGAATCGTGCGCGAGAATGGCGAAGTGGTAAGGAACGTCGAAGAAAAAGACGCTAACGAGCAAGAACGTCGCATAAATGAGATAAATTCAGGCGTCATGTGTGCGCCCGGCAAGCGCCTCAAGGGGTGGCTCAAGCGGCTGGGCAAGAACAACAGCCAGGGCGAGTATTACCTGACGGACATCATCGCGATGGCCGTCGCGGACGGAGTTGCGGTCCACGGGGTGAAAGCGGACAGCGAGGAAGAGGTTATGGGCATCAACGACCGCAAGCAGCTCAGTGAGGCCGAGCGGGCCCTGCAGCGCCGGCTCGTGGAGGAGTTGATGACCTCCGGCGTGAGTTTCGCTGACCCTGCCCGGGTCGATATTCGCGGCGTATTGCGCTGCGGCCAGGACGTGTTCGTTGATGTGAACGCGGTCTTTGAGGGTGACGTTGAGCTCGGTGACAACGTGGTCATCGAATCCAATAATCTCATCCGCAACTGCCGCATAGGTGCCGGCACGGTAATTCATTCGAATTGCCACCTGGAGCAGTCGGAGCTCGGTCCGGAGTGCGAAATAGGTCCTTTTGCCCGTCTCAGGCCGGGCGCGAAGCTGGCCGACCACGTCAAGGCCGGCAACTTCGTCGAGATCAAGAAGAGCACCATTGCCTCAGGCAGCAAGGTGAATCACCTTACTTATATCGGTGACACCGAGATGGGCAGCGGCGTGAACGTGGGCGCGGGCACCATCACCTGCAACTACGACGGTACGAACAAGCACCGCACTACGATAGGCGACAACGTCTTTATCGGCTCCGGTGTAAACCTGGTGGCGCCGATCGAAGTTGGCAGCGGGGCGACGATTGGCGCGGGTACCACGCTGTCAAAACCCGCCCCGGCAGGCAAACTGACCGTCGGTCGGGCCCGCCAGGTGACGATCGACGGCTGGCAGAAGCCGCAGAAAAAGGGCTGAGCCGTACGGCAGACTTTCCTAATATAATCAGTATCCTGAAGCTCGCCCGTTCTGCGAACTCAGACACGTTGCGAGCGCGGCCAGTCTGCAACAATGCTGCGGGCCCGAGGCTTCGCGCTCGCACAATAATCGAAAAGAATGAGGAATCCGGACAATGTGTGGAATCGTTGGCGCAATCGCCGAACGAAATATCGTACCCATTCTCGTTGAGGGACTGCGTCGCCTCGAATACCGGGGCTACGATTCCGCCGGCGTTGCCGTCATTGAAGAAGGTGGCGGTATTGGTATGCGCCGCACTGTGGGCAAGGTTGCCGAGCTGGATGAAAAACTCGAAGCTCGTCCGCTAAAAGGACAGGTTGGGGTTGCCCACACACGCTGGGCCACTCACGGTGGTGTAACTGAAGCCAATGCACACCCGCACCTGTCGGGAGACCGGGTCGCTGTCATTCACAATGGCGTCATCGAAAACTTTCAACCGATAAAAGAAGAGATGCTCGCAAAGGGCTACGTGTTCAGTTCTGAAACGGACACGGAAGTTGCCGCACATCTCATACACGACTTCTTAAAAGCCGGCCACGATCTCGTCGAAGCAGTGCGCATGGCGGTAACCCGTTTTGAAGGCGCCTACGCGTTGCTGGTAATTGATGCAGAAGACCCTGATCGCATCGTTGTTAGTCGCGTAGCCAGCCCACTCGTCATCGGCCTTGGCATTGGTGAGAACTACGTCGCCAGTGGCGTGCCCGCACTGCTACCGGTAACCCAGCGCTTCATCTATCTCGAGCAGGGTGATCTCGCCGAGATCAAACGCGATTCGGTAACCATCTACGACGCCGACGGCAATACGGTGACGCGCGAGATACACGAGACCAACTGGAGCAATGAAGCGGCCGAGAAAGGCCCCTACCGGCACTTCATGCTGAAAGAAATTTTCGAACAGCCGGCTGCTTTGGCAGACACTTTGTACGGGCGTGTTTCAAACAATCGCGTAATACCCGAATCGCTGGGGCCGCGCACAGCGGAATTGCTTGAGAACGTAGAACAATTTCACATCGTAGCCTGTGGCACGAGTTATCACGCAGGCTGCGTGGGCAAGTACTGGATCGAATCCATCGCAGGCATTCCGTGCAGCGTTGAGATCGCGAGTGAGTACCGTTATCGCAAGGTAGTCGTACCAAAGAACACCTTATTTGTAACTTTGTCGCAGTCGGGCGAAACCGCCGACACGCTCGAAGCGCTGCGCATGGCTAAAAAGTCCGGCTATCTCGGTTCGCTTACCATCTGCAACAGCGCACACAGCTCTATGGTGCGCGAATCCGACCTCGTCATGATGACCCAGGCAGGGCCCGAGATCGGTGTTGCCAGCACGAAAGCGTTTACAACGCAGTTGATGTCCATGCTGATCGTGACACTGATGATGGCTCGATATCGCGGCATGAATGAAGCCCGCGAAGCCGAGTTAGTGCCGCACCTTTATCACGTTGCTGCGGCGGTTGAAGAAACTTTGCAAATGAGCGATGAGCTAAAACTTATCGCAGAAGACTTCGCCGAGAAGGATCACACGCTTTTCCTGGGTCGCGGTCCTATGTGGCCGATCGCGATGGAAGGCGCGTTGAAGCTGAAAGAGATTTCCTATATTCACGCCGAAGCATACGCTGCGGGCGAACTGAAACACGGACCGCTGGCACTGATTGATGACGACATGCCGGTAGTGGTCGTGGCACCGAACAACGAGCTGCTCGATAAACTGAAATCAAACATGCAGGTCGTGCGCGCACGCGGCGGCCAGCTCTACGTCTTCGCAGATCGCGAAACGGGGCTCGAAGATGAACCAGGCATCAAAGTAATTTCAATGCCTCATGCGGACCGGCTGATCGCACCCATCGTGTACACCGTGCCGCTGCAGTTGCTGTCGTATCACGTCGCCGTGCTCAAAGGCACGGATGTGGATCAGCCGAGAAATCTGGCGAAGTCGGTTACGGTTGAGTGAATGATACGCTGGGTTCGCGCTGCGTCTTGGTAACCAGTTGTTAGGAAAGGGCTGCTGCTGGACCGAAGCGATCGGTCCGTTAGGGCCATAAAAATTGGAACAATCGCGGGGCCGTCGACTCGATAAGTAGCAGGGGCCGCGAGGATGCACGCATGTCATCGAAGAAAACACCACACGACGTCACTGCTGGGGACCGGATCATTGCTATGGCCCGGCAGCAGAGCGCGGAGCGCGAAAAAGGCTACAGGGCGCAGGCATTGAAGCTGTACCCCAAGATATGCGGACGTTGTGGCCGAGAATTTAGTGGCAAAAATTTGCGGGAGCTAACGGTTCATCACAAGGACCACAACCATGACAATAATCCAACAGACGGGAGTAACTGGGAGCTGCTTTGTCTTTATTGCCACGACAATGAGCATGCCCGATATCAGATGGCTAATGACGGCAGTGCCGTTACGTCAGGCGAAGAGTCAACGCCACCATCTACTCATACGCCCTTCGCTCTACTTCGGACGTTACTGAAACGGGAACCGTGACTATCTGCTCCAAATGAAACGACCGGTCACCTCCGAACGGGCACGCCCGCGACCGAGGGCGCACCAACCCCCAACCTACATCGCCAATCGCAAGCAGACACAATACTCAGGCTGTCCGCCGGCCCGGCGGGTATGCACGCGAGTTGCGCCTCGCTCCAGCAAAGTAGCAGTGTTATGCGTAAGATCGTCCGTACCTCTAAAGACGATCGAGCACTGAAATGAAGTCAACTTTCACGAGTTCAGGAAAGAAGCTTGCACTGATCCTTGTGGGCGTGGCATCGCTATCCGGCTGCGCCGGCATGGGGCCTGGATACGAGACGCCAACCGTGAGCGTGCAGTCGTTTCGCCCAACAGCGAGCGCTAATAGCGGCGGATTGCCAACATTCGAAATTTTGCTGCATGTTATCAATCCCAACCTGGCCCCCCTTGAGCTCGCCGGCATTTCCTACACGATCAGCCTGGACAACCGTAATCTCATTAAAGGAGTGGGCAATGAGCTTCCGGTTATTGAAGGTTACGGCGAAGGATCATTTACCGTCACCGCAGGGTTCAATGTCATAGCGGGAATCCAACTGTTTCGTTCATTGATGCAAAAGGATTCTGACACCTTCGATTATTCGTTCGAGGCCAAGCTCGACCCAGGCGCATACAAGCGCAAGATCCGTATATCGGACAGCGGCTCGATCTCACTTTCGAGCAAGTAGTCCCGGAAGGAGCGCTTGCGATCCCGTCAATGAAAGGGTGGTGACATCATGAGCAATCTACCGGCCATTTTCGTCGGACACGGCAGTCCGATGAACGCGATCGAGCAGAATAGCTACACAGAGGGATGGCGACGCGTCGGCGAACGAATGCAGCCGCGCGCAATTCTGGCGGTGTCCGCCCACTGGTTCGTCTCGAACACCGCGCTAACTATCAGCAGTGCCCCGCGAACGATTCACGATTTCGGCGGATTTCCGGAGGCCTTGTTCCAGGTGCAATATCCGGCGCCCGGCGATCCGGAACTGGCGCGCAAAGTACAGGGACTACTCGCTCCGCAGAAAGCCGTGCTCGATGACACATGGGGCCTCGATCATGGCACGTGGTCGGTCTTGCGTCACATGTACCCGGACGCCAACGTGCCTGTAGTGCAATTGAGTATCAACGCATCACAGCCGGCCCGGTTTCACTTCGACATCGGCCAGGCGCTCGCTCCGCTCCGCGATGAGAATATTCTGATCATCGGCAGCGGCAATCTGGTGCACAACCTTCGCCTGTATGACTGGGCAAGATCAAACTCCGCGGCGTTTGACTGGGCATCCGGTTTCGAGCGACAAGCCCGCGAGTTGATCATTGCAAATGACGTCGGGCCACTCATCGACTATGAAAGCCTGGGCCCGGACGCTCGCCTCTCGATTCCGACCCCGGAGCATTACCTGCCGTTGCTGTACGTACTCGGCAGTCAGTCAGATTCGGATGTCGTTTCGTTTCCAATCGAAGGCATTGAAGGCAGATCGATTTCGATGCTGGCTGTTCAGGTCGGTGACGACACGCAGGCCGGCGGCATTTCCTAAAAAGCCATGGACCGCGTAATAGTTGGCGCGAGCAACATCAAACTGAATGATCGATGCTGATGAATGCAGGTGTCCGAATTTGCCTCCGGAAGTATTTCACCTGATCTGCCCATCTCGGCGCGATGGACTCTTATTCAACTGACTAGCGGACTCGACATGCTGCTGGTCTGCTCCGGATATCAGCTGCCGTAATTAACCCGAAAGGTCACGCCGTAAGTTCTGGGGTCACCCACGACGCAGCGTTGCGTGACGGTATTGGCCGCAGCATTAACGGCGCCGAACTGAGCGCCCAGCGGCTGATCAAAAATGACCTGGCAGTAACCTTCGTCGCCCAGGTTTTTTGCGTAGGCGGCAACCTGCCAGCGACCGTCATCAGTGCTAAGGCCGAACCTCAGATTGTAGATTCCGTAACCATCCTGGATCGACTGCGGGTTGTTGTTGGTGTTACCGCCGACGTTCTGTTCACCGATATACATGAACTCAGGACGCAAAAACCATTCCAGCCCTGATCCAGCCAGCGGCCTGCGCCAGTCAGCCACTAGCGAGCCTTGCCATTTCGGCGAGAAATGCGGTGTCTGTCCGCCGAGGTTCTGTGCAACGTCCGAGCCCGGCAATGGCGAGGCCAGTTCAAACGAATCGAACTCGGCACTGAGGTAGCTCAAACCAGCGAAGAAAGTGAGTTCATCCACCGGTCGGTAAACGACGTCAGCTTCGAAACCGGACTGTGTGCGCTTGCCGGCATTCCGCGTTAGGAAATTGATGCCATCAAATGAGCGATCTTGAAACTCGTCGAGTACCGTGCGATACAGGGTAACGTTAGCAGTTGCCCGTCCATCCCAGAACTTGCTCTTGATGCCGAGCTCAGCATTCGTAGAGTCTTCTGCTGTGAAGATTCGCGCTGCTCTGCCTAGCGCTACGCCCGCGCCCGCGGCATTGAAGCCACCCCCTTTGAAGCCGGTGGATAAGGTCGCGAACAGCATCACATCGTCGCTTACGAAATAGCTGCCGTTCAGCAACCACGTGAACGCAGAATCGTTAGCGACAAGGTCAGGCACTAGTTCCGGCGCGCGGAACAAACTGCCAATCACTGCATTTGGCGTTGTCTGAAGGAATGAACCGTCTTTTTCATCACGGGTGTAGCGCCCGCCTACTGTCAGCGAAAAGTCGTCGCTAACGTTGTATGTACCCTGGGCGAATACTGCGGTACTGGTCAGATCCTGTTGGAACTCGGAGTCCGTGGCGGGATTCTGAGGGAGCGCGTTGCAGGCCCCGGCAGCAGCGGCACCGGCGAGTGCGAATACTACGGGTATGCAGGTCTGCGCACCGGCGTCGAAGTCTTCACTGATCTCGTAGTTCTCGTCGTAGAAGAATACGCCCGCTACGTAAGTGAATGCACCGTCTTCAGGCGACAGCAACTGGAACTCCTGCGACGTCGTTTCTGTCCAGTATTGATGGACGCGCGGTAGAACGTCGCCGGTCAGCCGCACGGCACTTTCACGGTTGTCCGCCATCCAGTCCCGGTACGAGGTAATCGAACGGACCGTATGCTCGCCCAGTGGAAACTCGAGCGTGAAGCCCGCGCCCCATTGCTCGTCGTGTATGGAGTCCTGGTGATCCTGGTTGATGACCTGATCAAAGGCGCTGCTTGTCGTTGCGGCGGAGCCGAACAGCGCGGTCAATGTGCCGTCGAACACCGGGCTTGCTGAGGACGGAATAATCTCAATCACCTGGCCGCCAGTGTTGACCTCGTTGTAGTCGACAGACAGCGTGCCAATAACGCTATCGCTGAAATCGATAGAAAGCTTGCCGCGTACTGTCATGTCATCGCGGGCGCCAACCTCTTTACTATCCAGTGTGTTGAAACCGTAGCCATCGCGGTCCGCATACTTGGCCGCTACGCGACCGGCCATGGTGTCGGAGATTGGGGCGTTGAGCACACCATCCAGTGAATACGCGCCATAGTCGCCGACACCGACTTGCACATAACCGCCAAGCTCGTGTTCCGGATTACGCGTTCGGATATTCAGCGCGCCAGCAGCGGTATTGCGGCCGAACAGCGTGCCCTGCGGTCCGCGCAGTACTTCGGTCGCCTCGATATCAAGCAGGTTACCGAGCACTGAGCCGGGGCGCGGATAGTAAACACCGTCCACGAACACGCCGACCGACGTCTCGATAGCACTGTTCCCAACAGAGCCAATACCGCGAATACTGATGCGCGCGTTCTGCGGCTGCGATGACGTCGCAAAGGTAAAATTCGGGGCGTACAGCGACAGCTCCTGCAAAGTACGGATATCGGAGTCTTCGATGAAGTCGCCGGTGTACGCGGAGATCGAGATAGGCACTTCCTGAATGCTCTCGGAACGTTTCGTCGCTGTAACGACGATCTCTTCAAGCTGTGCCGCCACTGGCGCGGCTGCCAGCAGTGCCGAGGCGAATGTCGCTACACCGGCTATTAGACGAATTCGGTGTTTGATTGTGTTGTCCCTTTCAAATGTAGTTATTTTTCCGCCAGGACCGGCAGTCCGCTTTTCATCAACCTGACACCGGAAAAGCCAATTAAAATCAATAAGATAAAAAAATATACGGCGTTCATCTGCCGGGCATTGGGGCAGACAGTCATAAAGCCTAGCAACCGGCAGGCTGAAAAAATGCGAAGTTCTCTGCAATTACAGCGATCCGAAACTCAGCGTGAATGCATATACCCTGACACGGCGGGCTCAACAATTGGCGCGGCCACAATCGGCCACCGAGCATAATTCAGCTACTATTTCCAATACCAAGATGCTGTGAGCGCTAGCGCCCGCGCGATTATTTGGAGAGATGCAATGAGCTATACACAAGGGTTTCTTGTTCCTGTCCCAAAGAAAAACAAGAAGATTTATCAGGAGCTGGCGGCTCGGTCGGGACCGATCTTCATGGAATACGGTGCGACGCGGATCATGGAGAACTGGGGCGAGAGCGTGCCCGAAGGAAAAGTAACGGACTTCAAACGCGCGGTAAAAGCGACGGACGACGAAGCGGTTGTGTTCTCCTGGATAGAATGGCCTGACAAGGCAACCTGCGATGCAGCAGAGTTAAAGATGCAGAACGACCCGCGTTGGGAAAACATGGGCGATATGCCGTTCGACGGCAAGCGAATGATATACGCGGGCTTTGAGCCCATCTTCGATAGCGGCGAGTAAGGAGCAGTATCAATGGCAAATAAGCACGGTGATTTCGTCTGGTATGAGTTGATAACCTCTGAACCGGAAGCGGCCCAGGAATTCTATAACGCAATTGTTGGTTGGTCGTTTACGGGCTCCGGCAAAAACAAGGACTACCGGGAGTTCTCCATCAACAATACGATGGTGGGTGGCTTGCTGCCGTTAACCCCGGAAATGCAGGCGAACGGCGCACGGCCCTGTTGGATGGGATACATCGCGGTGAACGACGTTGAGGAATCAGCAGCCAGCATCGAAAAAGCAGGCGGCGCAATTCACATGGCACCGCAGGATATCCCTGGCGTTGGACGCTTCGCGTTAGTCGCCGATCCACAGGGAGTGATGTTCTACATCATAAAAAGTGCGAACAACGAAACGAGTTCATCCTTCGCTTCGACCGAACCGAAGGTTGGCCACTGCGCGTGGAATGAAGTTGCCACGACCAACCCGGACGAGGCTGTCTCGTTTTACTCGAACCAGTTCGGCTGGCGGCAGGAAGGCAATATGGATATGGGGCCGCTTGGGAAGTACCAGTTCCTCTACCACGGCGACAGCATGATCGGTGGCGTGATGCCGAAAGCGCCAGAGATGCCCGTCTCCGCGTGGAGCTACTATTTCCGGGTGCCCGAAATTGACAAGGCTGTCGAGACCATCAAGAGGAACGGCGGCAAAATTCTGCAGGAACCAATCGAAATTCCCGGTGGTGAGTTCGCGATGGCGGGCATGGACCCGCAGGGCGCAGCATTCGCTCTCGTTGGTCCGAGAAAATAGGAGCGCATCAATGCCGGGGACTTCTGCGCTGCCTGAAAACGCGGAGATTCAAGCGTTCAATGAAAAGCAGGTCAGTGACGACAAGGCGACGTGCGAGGTGCTGATGCAAGAAATCAGCCGTCACCTTCCTGAAGCAGACTGCAAGATTTGGCACGCACATCCAGTATGGTTTCTGGACGGCAACCCGATAGTTGGCTATAGCAAACTCAAAGGTTGTATCCGGCTGCTGTTCTGGAGCGGCCAGTCATTCGAGGAAACGGGTCTGAAGCCGGGGGGCAAATTCAAGGCGGCTGAAGTTCGATACACGTCCAAAGAACAAATTGACCGGAAGGCGCTGGAAAGGTGGTGCAAAGTGGCGAGGCGGATTCAGTGGGACTACAAAAACATTGTCAAACGCAAAGGCCATCTGGAGCGGCTGGTCTGAAACGGCGGCTCTTCGAACTCTCCGGAATCAAAACTGCTCCGGAACGAGTACCTGTACAAGGCAGCAAAGTGGGTTCAGTAACCTGCTTGTAAAGGGCCGCGGATGACGCAATCAAACTGCTGGACAGAGAACACTTGATCACAGACTTGCAGCCAAACCGCTGGATCGTGCGAGCTGCAAATCGTAAGGCACAGCGCTGCCAGCTGCGGAAACAGAACCGTGTTTCGCAATCTGGCGAAACAGCGGCAGCGACAATACACCCATAAATCATGAGTATAGGAAGCTAAACTTTGCGACCAGTCGAATTACCTCCTCGTGCAAGGCTCATATGCTACTAGTGGCGCCCCGGTATACGCCACGCGCCAGACGGGCGTCGCCATTAGTCGTTCCAACTTCAGGAGCAGAAAAATGATTTTCTACTCAGTTCTGGCTGTTACTCCAACCAACGAGCATTGGATTCCAGAGTACATCGCTGCCGCCGGCGATCTGGTCGCGAAGCACGGCGGCAAATACCTCGCACGCACGAGCTCCCATGACCAGCTTGAAGGCAATGTCGACGAGGCCGCTTTGCGAATCGTCATTGAGTGGCCCTCCAAAGAATCCGCCCTGGCATTCATGAAAGACCCCGGATACGTACCTCATCTCGAAGCCCGCACCGCCGGTTCGAACAGTCAGCATCACCTTATCCAGGGTACGGACGACCTGGCGTGACGATAGAGTTGACGGCGAACGAGTAGCCTGCCGACACGATATTTGCTTGAATCTCTCGGCGCGGCCCCGATAATCCTGAGGAATACCTGGCATGAGGAATAGCCCGCGATGTTGTTAGATACACCTGAAGTCGAAATCGGCTGGCAAGCACAGACATTCGATCTGGCCGACCCTGCAGGCAAGCGTCATAGCCTGGACGGCTTGTTGGGTAAGAAAGGATTGCTGATTGCATTTATCTGCAACCATTGCCCCTATGTTCAGGCCATTGCGGAACGGTTTGCGGCTGATGCAAAAGCTCTGCAGGCCGATGGCATTAACGTAGTCGCGATCAACTCGAATGACTACAAAGCCGTCCCCGCAGACAGCCCGCCGCTTATGCAGCGTTTCTCAGATCAGCACGGGTTCACCTTTCCCTATTTGATCGACGAAGATCAATCGGTTGGACAAGCGTACGGCGCTGTCTGCACTCCGGACTTTTTCGGGTTTAACGCAGATGGGCAGCTGCAATACCGTGGCCGTCTGGATGACGCACGAATGCATGATGCAAGCAATCGTACGCCAGAACTGGTGAACGCCATGCGCCAGGTAGCGACAACAGGCAGCGGCCCGGATGTGCAACATGCGAGCATGGGCTGCTCAATCAAATGGCGTCGGTCGTAACGCCAATGAGCAATCTTCAACGTACTGCGCGCGCCACTACCGTGCGCGCTGCCCCAATCTCCCGCCCCGGGAAAGGCCCCAGCCATCACGCGTAACCCTATCGGTGCACACTGTTCGGCTTCGAGAAATAGCCACCAAGGCCCCGGAGTTGGTACCATCGGCGCACAAAAATAACAGCCCGATGGGGTACCACCGTGTCCATGTTCCAAGAGCTAAAGCGCCGTAACGTCTTCCGCGTAGGTGTCGCCTATGCGGTGGCGTCCTGGGTGCTGTTGCAGGTCGTGGATGTCATTACACCCGTCCTGGACTTACCCGCCTGGGCCCCCAAACTGATCTTTGTGATTCTTGCAATCGGCCTGGTGCCGGCACTGCTGTTTGCCTGGGCGTTCGAGATGACGCCCGAGGGCCTGAAAAAGGAAGCGGATGTCGATCGATCCAGCTCGATTGCCAACGCGACGGGCCGCAAGCTCAACTACGTCATAACCGGCTTCCTCGCAGTTGCGGTAGTGCTGTTACTGGTAGAACGGCAGATTCGCCCTGCACCCGTTCCGGCCGCTGACTCCCAGCCGGTTGCGGCCGCAGAAACTACAGAACGTGAGCGCTCGATTGCAGTACTGCCCTTCGTCAACATGAGCTCGGATACCGAGCAGGAATTTTTCTCTGACGGCATCACCGAGGAGATCCTGAATTCCCTGGCCTCTGTTAAAGAGCTCAAAGTCGCAGGCCGCACCTCATCGTTTGCCTTTAAGGGACAAAACGATGACCTGCGCCGCATCGGTGATTCGCTTGGTGTCCAACACATTCTTGAAGGCTCTGTACGCAAGTCCGGCGACAAAGTACGAATCACAGCGCAGCTTGTGCAGGTGGACAACGGTTTTCATCTCTGGTCAGAAACCTACGATCGCGAACTGACTGATGTCTTCGCGATTCAGGACGAGATCGCAACGGAGATTTTGAAACAGCTTAAGTCGAAGCTACTTACCGCCGACGAAGTGTTTGCCGAGGCAACGCGCACGACGCCGGAAGTGTACGAACTGTACCTGCAAGCTAAGCAGCGAATCTACACACGTGAACGCAGCGAGATCGAGACTGCCGTGGCCGAACTCGACGACGCAATTCGGCTGGATCCGAATTATGCACCGGCGTTTGCGCAGCGCGGCATAGCCACCATGCTGTTGTCCGATACACAGTACGGCGACATTCCTCATGATGAATCCCACCGTCGCGGAAAGCGTTATATCGATGAGGCGTTGCGCCTGGGCCCGAATTCTGCCGAGGCGTGGGCTGCACTCGGGCTTTATCACGACAGAGATACCGAAGCAGCAATCGAGGCGCTGGTTAAAGCGCTCAGCATCAACCCCAACCTGATTGATGCGAGCAACTGGTTGCAGATTGCGCTGCGGATCTCTGGGCAAATGCAAAGTGCTCTGCAAATTCTGCGCGACATTGCAGAACGCGATCCGCTGTATCGGCCGGCATTCAGCAACGCGATGCAAATGTTCAATAATTTTGGACTTACAGACGAAGCCGAACAGTTACTTAAGCGTATCGAAGCGTTCAATCCGGACAATCCCGATTTGCCCCTCGCCCGCGCAACGAACTACATGTATGCCGGCGAAATGGGTAAGGGATTGCAACAACTTGAAGTAGTCGCTGCAACCAGACCAATGAAAGGCGTCGAAAAACTGTTCTTCAGCATTGGACTATTCGAAACAGGCCAGGCAGAACGTTTACTCACTGAAGGTTCGACGTACTGGCGGCCAACTGCGCTGTATGCAACAGGTAAGAAAGATGAAGCCATTGCGATGGCTTACGAACAGGCCAAGAGCGGTGATCCGGGAGACTTGTTTTACTTTCTGGTTCTTGAGGAGAGAGACAAAGAACTTGTCGACTACCTCGAGGAGCGCTGGCCGAGTCTTGCGGCGTTAGCCAGCGAGAATCCGGGCGGCGACGCTGGTTATGACCTGATGCTTGCTGTTGCGATGGCCTATCGTCGAACAGGCAACGAAGTGCGCGCATACGAAGCCCTTGAGCTTGTGAATGTTCGCATGACCTTGCTCGAATCTGAGGGTATCGACAACCGAGGCTTCGACACCAGCAAAGCGGGTTACCTTGCCATGACAGGTGACATAGACGGCGCACTGACTCACCTGAAAGCGGCAGTTGACGGTGGTTTTTCCACGCCCAAAGATCCTCTGCAGTCCTATCCCGAATTCGCTGAGCTGGTTGGAGACCCTCGCTTCGACGAAATACGGGCAGCGATGCTTGAGAATCTGAACTACAACAGGAGAATTCTCGAGTTGCCGCCGTTTACCGAGAACTACCGGGTTGCGAACTAGTCTGCCCTACCCTCTAATCCCGCTGCTCGCGATTGAACTCTCACTGCGTCGCAGTTGTTTCACAAGGAGAAGCTAATGAAGGCTAGCTGGAATGGCGCCACGATTGCGGCCAGTGATGACACTGTCGTAGTCGAGGGTAACCACTACTTCCCAATATCGGCAGCGCTGCAGCCGTTACTGGAAGAAAGCAACACCCATACCCACT
Organism: Woeseia sp.; assembly: GCA_037968755.1. GTDB lineage: Bacteria > Pseudomonadota > Gammaproteobacteria > Steroidobacterales > Woeseiaceae > Woeseia. The sequence goes on along the minus strand of JBBKWB010000006.1, from coordinate 249 downwards.
GCCCATGGAAGGGTGTGGCGAGTTATTACCATGTCGTCGTCGATGGTAAACGCAACGAGGATGCGGCGTGGTGGTACCCAGAACCAAAACCCGAGGCAGAGCAGATCAGGGATCGCATCGCTTTCTGGAAGGGTGTCGACGTCAAGCCGTAGTGCCGGCACCGCTTGCTGCAACGCGGCTATCTGACCTGCACGCCCGCTAGCGCGTACGCCGAGGTCAGGACGCCTTGCGTCGTGGCAACTGCCAGTT
>JBBKWB010000005.1:0-95591 GCA_037968755.1 Woeseia sp. | reverse complement strand
AATCCTGATCGGAACCTCGCTGTTTCGCGATGCGGTGTTTGGCCGGTTCACGAGCATGCCGCTGTTCAAGGGTTTTGATGGCGCTGGAATCGTATTCGGTGACAACAAGCCGCCGACGTTCGACGCCGATGCCAAGGTCAGTCTTATCTCGTTTGTTGACCTGCCAAAATACCTTGGCGACCCGTCACTCTGGATTGGCCTGGTGGTCGGCGCATTGTTTACGGCAGCAGCTATCTATGTGCGGCGCTACCGGGATGACAGTTAGCCGGGCCCGGTTCGTTAGTCGGCCTGCAGCTGTAACTTGTGTTTGCGAATTCGACCGCGCAGCTGGTCATAACTCAGGCCCAGCAAACCCGCCGCCACCTTCTGATTAAAGCGCGCTTTGCGCAGGGCTTCCTGTAACAGGTTCTTTTCTGTGTCCAGCAACGAGGCTTTCAGATCCGTCGGCAACATGGGGCGCGTCGGTGACGCCGTGGTGCGGGCAGCGGATTGCGAGGTGCGCGCGGGCTTCTTGAGCCGGAATGGCGAATCAAACGGGTCGAATGCAATTTCGTTGATGGCTTGCTCCAGGTCCTCTGCTCGATAGACGCTGCGTTCCACAGCATTCTTGAGCTCTCGCACATTGCCCGACCATTCGTGCCGCAGTAGCGAGGATGAGGCCTTCGAGCTGAATCCAGGGAAGTACGGTTGGTGCAGTTCGCTGACCATATTGACTGCGAACGCATACGCCAGTGGCAGAATGTCTTCCAGGCGTTCGCGCAGCGGCGGCAGAGTAATGACATCAAAGGCGAGCCGATCCAGTAAGTCGTCCCGAAACTGGCCGCTTTGCACCCGTTCCTGCAGATCGGCATTCGTCGAACCGACGATCCGCACATTTACTCGCAAGGTGTCGGTGCCGCCCACGCGCTGTAGCTCCCCATACTCGATGACACGCAGAATTTTCTCTTGCATGCGCAGCGAAATGGTTGCCAGTTCATCAAGAACCAGGGTCCCACCATCAGCTCGTTCGAAATGACCTACGTGGGTTTTGGAGGCGCCGGTAAACGCGCCGGCTTCATGACCAAACAATTCTGATTCCAGGATCGATTCGGTCAATGCTGCGCAATTGACCTTGATAAGCGGTTGCTCCCATCGACCCGACAGGAAGTGCAGGCGCGCAGCGATCAATTCTTTGCCAGTGCCGCGTTCGCCGACGACCAGCACTGGCTTATTGAGTGGTGCCGCTCGCGAGACATGCTCCAGCATCGCGAGGAATACCGGGGCTTCGCCGATGATGGATTGGACGCGACCGTCTGCTGACATTGGTCGAAAGTACTACATACCTGTCAAAAAAACCAAAAGTTAGCGCTTTACGCCGAATTGAAGTAGCCAGTTTGAGCTGAAATAAACCATTTTATTAATATAATTCAATAGCTTAGCGAATATCACTCAAGGTGGCACGGATGCTGCAACAGTAAGACTGACCACGAACTAACAGAGGACGACACCATGGGCATATTCACGAGATTCAGTGACATCGTGAACTCCAACATCAACGCCATACTCGACAAGGCTGAAGACCCCGAGAAGATCGTCAGGCTGATGATCCAGGAAATGGAGGACACGCTCGTCGAGGTGCGCTCGGCAGCCGCGCGCTCCATCGCTGACAAGAAAGACCTTAATCGGCGTCTCGAGACCCTGGAACGTGACCTGAATGAATGGGAAAGCAAAGCCGAGCTTGCGCTGCGCAAAGGTCGGGAAGACCTTGCCAAGGCAGCACTGGTTGAGAAGTCGCGCATCGCTGCGGCAACGGACGCGATCCGCGCAGACTACGCTTCTGTCGACGATGGCCTGGCCAAGCTCAATGACGATATCGCCAGGCTGGAGTCGAAACTGAACGACGCCAAAACCCGCCAGAAGGCGCTGCTGGCTCGCCATAAGACGGCAAACAGTCGACTGCAGGCGAGAAAGAAAATATACGACTACGAAATTGATGATGCGCTGGTGCGCTTCGAGCAATACACGCGTCGAATCGACGATGTGGAAGGTCGTATAGAAGCGTACGACATGGGCTTGCCAAAAGATCTCAATCACGAGTTTGCCAGCCTCGAAGCAGAAGAATCTGTTGCAGAGGAGCTCGCTAACCTTAAGCGCAGAGTAGCTGGTGCGACGGCTGAAGAGATCAAGTAATGGGCACAGGCATCGGCGAATTGATCACCGTAGCGATTATCGTATTTATCGCGATTCCGGCGCCGCTGTTTATTGTTTTGCACTTCATCACCAAGTGGAAGCAGTCCCGAGAGCTGTCCGGAGGTGACGAGAAAATGATGGAAGATCTTTGGTTACTGTCGGAAAAGCTGGACGACCGGCTTGAAGCACTGGAGACGATCCTGGACAACGAATTACCGGCATGGAGGAAAAATCGATGAGCAGATCTGGCAGATCGACCTGGGATCACGCTGGCCCGTCTTTGCGCGGCCTGTACCGGGACCGGGAAAACGGCTGGATTTTCGGCGTATGCGCAGGGCTCGCAGAGTTCGCCAACTTTCGCACGCTGACTGTTCGTATTATTGCCGTCGCGTGTCTCGTTGTGTTTTTCGTGCCAACGGCATTGACCTACATTGCGGCAACACTGCTAATTCGGCGGCGGCCGTTGATATATGCCGGCAATCGCGCAGAGCATGAGTTCTGGAAATGCCGTCACCGGGACGACAACTGGAGTGCATCATGAGTGGATATGATCGCCTTCCGAGGCGGCGCTTCTATCGTGTTTCAAGGCGCGGCATGATTGGGGGGGTCTGTGCTGGCGTTGCTGACTATTTTTCGTTCAACCTGACCGCCACGCGTATTCTTACCGTCGTTATGCTTATCAGCTTTATGCCGGTAACCTTGCTGGCGTATTTCGGCTGTATATTGCTGGTGCCCTCAGATCGCGACCTGCCGGAACAGCGGCCCTACGATCCAGGATTCAGAAAAGCCATGCGCTCTGACCCCGCCAGTACACTCGCGGATGTCAAAAGGCGCTTCCAGAAACTGGACTCGCGACTGGCCAGACTGGAACGTTACGTAACGTCGTCGCGCTTCAATCTCGATCAGGAGTTCCGCAACCTGTAATGCAGGCGGAATCCGGCAAACAGCAGTCATAGGGGAGAATGCATGAACGGAGTCTTTACATTCGTATTTCTGGTAGTCAGCGTCGTCATGTTCGCGGGCTTAATCGAAACCTGGTTGAAGCAGCGAGCCAACAAAGCAGAGGCAGGCGAAAGCATGAACGACGCGATGGCCAAAATTGACCTTCTCGAAGAGCGGATACGCGTACTCGAGCGTATTGTGACCGAGAATAAATTCGACCTGAAACAGCAGATAGACAATTTATAGCCGGTCCATATGAGCGCAGCTACCGACCCGGACAACACTGCTGTTGAGCTGCAGCGCACGCTTGATTCGCTAGCGGATGATTACTGTGACACAGGCGCACTGCTGATTAGCCAGAACCCGGACTTGCTTGGCGCTGTCAGCCTGCCGCCCGGGATGATCGTCGCCGCCGACGTGCAGGCTGCAGACCAACTGGAACTATCGACGCGTTACGCTGTTGTTGTCGTTATTGAACAGCTGGAACAAATGCCCATCAAATCAGGACTTGCGCTGCTGGCAAGATTGCGCGACTGCCACAGCGACGATGTGTTGCTACACATCGCAAAGGATCATTTAACTGCCCAGGAGCTGCTTGCGTTGGGCTTCATGCCGATCGACGGACAAGGGGAGGGGCGCTGGTTTCGCTACCAGCGCGAGCAGTTCTACGAGATACGCTCCTGGAATACGCCCGAACAATGGGCGCACCCAGAAAATTTTCTACGTAAGCGCTGGTGAGTGAGGCTAGCGGGCCTTATAGGTCTGCACTTCCTCATTGAAGCGCGCCGCCATCTTTTCCATTTCTTCGACGGCTGCGTTGTACTTCTTGTTCAGCATGTCTTCGCGCATCTGCTCATCTTCAGGCGACAAGTCATCTAACTGTGCACGGGTCGTTTTCTCTTCTTCCACGAGGCAGTCGAGATAGGTTTCCATGCTGGCAACAAATGCTTTTACGTCACGTTGTCCCGCGATCATCTCTTCTTTACTGGCAGTACTGCCGCTCGGAATCGTTACTCGCGTCGGGTAGTCGCAGGCCAGGGCTGATTGCGCAGCAAACAGCAGTACGGAAACGCCGAGCAATTGAGTAAGTCTGTTCATCAGTTAAAGTCTGTCCATGCTATGGCGCGTAAGCCGAACGGCGCCGTTGAAAAAGGTCGGGCCGATATTTAAGCATGTTGACAGGGTCGAGTGAAGTAGCTCGAAAAATAATATTAGTTTCAGCTATTTAGTGACGGCATCGGGCTGCGATCGGGCCCCGGAGCGGTTTGTCTCAGGCAAATAGCGCGCGGTATTTGTCCGTGCCATCCGCCTGCTTCAGGAGCAATTCGAGATAGTTGTCCGAGCTCATCGGATCGCCGAACAACAGGCCCTGCACATACGTGCAATCCAGTGTTTGCAAGAAGCTAAGCTGTTCTTCCGTTTCAACGCCTTCCGCGACCACATCCATCTTCAGGCTGCGTCCCATGTGCACAATGGTGCCAACGATGGTGGCGTCATCGGGATTAATGGCAACGTCGCGAACAAACGATTGGTCGATTTTCAAAGTGCTGATCGGGAACTGCTGCAGCGCGCTCAGCGACGAATAGCCAGTACCGAAGTCATCGATTGCGAGGTGCAAGCCCAGTGCATACAGTTCGTCGAGTAGCTTGATAGTGCGCGTCGGGTTCTCCATCAGCGTTGTTTCGGTGATCTCCAGTTCCAGGGATGTTGGCGATACTCCGTAATTGCGCATTATGCTGCTGATTCGATCGATAAAATTCGGTTGCCGTAACTGCTTGAGCGACAGGTTGACCGACACCCGCCCGGGCGAGGAAACAGATCGTTGCCAGTAGCGGAAGTCCTCGCATACCCGATCGAGAACCCATTCGCCGATCTCAACGATCAGGTTGGTCTCTTCCGCGATTGGAATGAAGTCTGACGGCAGGATGATGCCGCGCTCCGGCAGTTCCCATCGAACCAGGGCCTCCGCGCCAATGACTTCGCCGGTTTCGATGTTGTACTTGGGCTGGTAGTGAACCAGCAGCTCATCACGCTCGAACGCGCGTTTGAGCTTGCTCTTGGTCATCAGGCGTTCTACAGCGGCCTCATTCATTTCGGGGCTGTAGTACGAAAACACATTGCCGCCGTTTTTCTTGGCGTGATACAGCGCCGCATCGGCATTGCGAATCAGGTCAATCACGTCCGGCGCATCGGTCGGATAGCTGGCTATGCCCATACTGGCGGTCATGAACACTTCGTGACCCTGCACATAGAACGGATCAGCGAGCCTGTCGAGGATCTTGCGTGCCAGCTTGTCGAGGGCTTCCAGAGTCTCGGGACCGGTTTCCAGGCGATCGACAATAACCGCGAACTCGTCGCCAGCCAGGCGACCAATGACTGTGCGTTCCGGCAGGACGCCGCTCAGTCGCTCCGCAACAGTTTCCAGCGTGGCATCGCCTGCAAGGTGTCCGAAGGTGTCATTGATCTCTTTGAAGTGGTCGATATCGATATAGAACAGACACAATGCTTTGTGCGAGCGCTTGGCGCGTGCAATTCCTCTTTGCAGCAAATGCTGGAATTGCATGCGATTCGGGATCTTGGTCAGCGCATCAATCCGCGCGAGATAGCGAATGCGTTGTTCTGCTTTGCGGCGTTCCGTGATGTTTTGTGCAGCGTAAATACGATCGGCCGTGTTTTCGTCATCGCCAATCATCGAGCCGGTATAGGACACAGGGACTGCATCGCCTGATTTGGTCAGCAAGGTCGCTTCCATCGGAATGCCCGACGGTGCATCGGTCTTGAGTAAATCGCCCCTCTCGCTCTCTATGATCTGGCTCAAGTGCTGGCCAACGAGTTCGTGTTCGGCAAAATTCAACATTCGGGTTGTTGCGTGATTGACCTTCGTTATTACGTTGTCGGCCGACGTGACAATAATTGCTTCGTTCATGCCGCCAAGAATATTGTCGACGTAGTCGCGAGAAATGGTCGTCCGCTTCAAGTGCTCGCGCATGTTGTTAAACACGTCCACCAGATCGCCAAGTTCATCACCGCGCGGCCCCTGCAGCTCTTCGCCGAAATTGGCTTCGCTGAGCATCTCCGCCTGCAACTTTATTCCGCGAATGCGCTGATTCTGGGCGCGGATGATGAACCAGAGTACGAACCCACATAGCAGCAACATTCCTGCCATCGAAAAACCGATCCACAGGAAACTGCTGCGGCGATGCTGTTCAGCCGCACTCAGCATGCTGTTGCGAAACTCGGCGGCGGCATCATGCAGACCTTGCAAATCGAAATTGCCGAACAGGGTGCCCGTGCCAGTGTTATTGCGGGAAACGGGGAATCGCAGGTACAGCCGCTGTTCATCCCAGGTAACGCCAGTCAGCGATTCGGCACCAGGCAATGTGCCCGCTTCGATCGTCGCGCCGTCGTTTGCGACGAAGCGCAAACCAACAAAATCATCCTGACCTTCTACAACGTGTGCAATCAGCTCCTCATTTCGCTTCTGGCTGATCAGGCTGCCATCAAATTCGAAACTGTCCGCAATGCGGCGCAGACGGGCGCGCGAACGGCGTTCAAAACTGGCCGCGAGACTCAATTCATGCTGCTGCATCCCGGTTTCGACCAGAGCACCGGCCATTGCGCGATATTGCAGGTAAAAATTCGTCAGCAACAGGACACTGACTACGGCCGCAAGTGCGACAGCAATTATCAGGTATCGAGGAAGGATCTTGCCGGTCATAAATTTGTATCTCGGGCCCGGACTCCGTTGCCGGCAGGTTGACGCCTCGTGGCGGGTACCTGCCTTTTTGTCATTATTATTATTTGCGTCTGTGGACCTGGGCCGCAGGTCAAAGCTCGCGTTCACTCTGGTCCGGCGACTCGCTGAGTCTACCATTCACTCAGGCGCGGATCGAAGCATAAGTCTGTGCAGATTATGGAAATACGGCCGGGATTAGCCGGCTGGGGCCCGCCAGCAGGGGCTCCGGGCAGGGTTTTACGCGCTGGCGTCCCGTTTTTCGACGAATTCGGTCGGCGCTGGCGCCCCGGTGGTCTGCATCGTGCCCTCGACAACCGCGCCTTCGGCTACTGCAATGGCTTCACCGGTTACGGTTCCCTTGATATGGGCGGTATTGCTGATCTCGATGCGCCCGTTGCAGACGACATCACCTTCAATACGGCCAGCTATTATGACGGCGCCAGCCTTGAGCCGACCCTTCCAGAAGCCCTTGCGGGTCAGGGTGACCGTGCCGCCGAGGTCACAATCGCCTTCGACCTCGCCGCTGATCATGAAACTGCCAGTTCCGGAAAGAGCACCGGTAATTTTGCAGCCTTCGCTGATGAGTGAAGCTGGCCCGCTATTGGCATCACGCAGGCGTCGCAATTTCGAGTCGTTCATAAAAGGCAGCTCAGGCAGTCGGGGCAATCGGAGGACTCAATGATAGTACGCTGAAGTCGCAGTGCTGTGAAACAGTTGGCATTGTTGTAACTGACGTTGGCAGTGCCCGGACCCGTCTGTATAGTCGCTGCAACGATCGCCGGAGACCTGTGCGTGAGCAAGTTATTTCAGCAGAGAATAAGCCGGCTGGTAAACAGCGATGCATTGAATGCGCTCGGTGGTGGCTACAAGGGGATAGAAAAAGAGTCGCTTCGGGTGACAGCCGATGGCTATCTCGCCCAAACTCCGCATCCCGTGGGTCTTGGCTCGCCGCTGACGAATCGTTTCATTACGACTGATTTTTCAGAAGCATTGCTGGAATTTGTGACACCTGCGGTGCCGCAGACCTGGGAGGCGTTACGCGACCTGTGCGACATTCACCAGTTCAGTTACCAGCACCTCGGCGATGAATTGCTGTGGGTGACCAGCATGCCTTGCAAAATACCGGCGGACGCGGACATTCCGCTCGCGCTCTACGGTAGTTCCAACGTTGGCAGGATGAAAACCACTTATCGGAGTGGGCTCGGACACCGCTACGGTCGGACGATGCAAACCATTGCCGGATTGCATTTCAATTATTCCCTGCCGTTAGCTTTTTGGCCATTGTGGCAGGCGTTGGAGCAGGACAATTCTGACCCCGACGCGTTCCGGTCCGCCGCGTATCTCGGGATGATCCGAAATTTTCGCCGCATCGGCTGGTTGGTTCTGTACCTGTTTGGCTCATCGCCCGCATTGTGCAAATCATTCTCGGGCGCCGCGGCCGCCAACATGCCGGAGCTCGATGGCATGACAGTGTTTGAACCGTTCGCAACGTCACTGCGCATGAGTGATCTTGGCTACAGCAACAAGACCCAGGCGCGCCTGAATATCTCTCTCAACAGCCTTGACGACTACATCGCTGACCTGAGTCGCGCTATATCCACGCGCGAGCCGAAATACGAGAAAATCGGCGTGAAGGTTGACGGCGAATACAGGCAACTCAATGCAAACCAGCTGCAGATCGAGAATGAGTACTACAGCCCGATAAGGCCAAAACGGGTTGCGCATTCCGGTGAGCACCCGACAGCGGCGCTGCGCCGTGGTGGCATCGAGTACGTGGAAGTGCGCTCACTGGACCTGAATGTATTTGATCCCGTCGGTATCAATCAGAATGTCATGCGGTTTGTCGAGGCATTGCTGGTTTACTGTTTACTGGAAGATAGTCCGCTACTCGACGATGCGGGTTGGGAAGAGTTCGCGGCCAATCACACGGTGACCGCAAAGCGCGGACGTGACCCACAACTCAAGCTTCGTCGCGATGGCCAAGAGATTTCGCTCACAGACTGGGCAGACGAAATACTCCCGGGCGTCTTGGTGGCTGCAGAATTGCTCGATAAAAGCAGCGGGGGAAATGAATTTGCTTCCGCAGTTGCGGCTCAGTCGGAACTACTACGCAACGCCGACGTCACGCCGTCAGCACGATTGCTGCACGAATTGCGCTCGGCCGACTGCAGTTTCTTCGAGTTCGCGCTGAATGCGGCGCGTGGTCATCGCGATTACTTTGCGTCGCTGGTGCCCATGCCGGAAGACCGCAGAACGCTGTTCGATCAGGAGGCGTCTGATTCGCTGCAACGCCAGAAAGAGATTGAAGCGGCTGATGAGATTGGCTTTGATGAGTATCTTGAGTCCTACTTCGCGACGGGGGCGGGTTAGATCAATCATCTGCCGTGTCCGGTCCGTCGAAAAGTGCGCTTTGCCGCAAAGAATCGTTGTGATGTGTGCACCAGATCACAGTTCCCACTAACGCAGGTGAGGGGCCTTGCCCAATTGATCTAGAATTTTGCCTTTGGTGCGTCGCTGTATCGTGCAGTTGATGCGCCGTTGGCCAGGATTTCAGGGTAGTCAGTTTGTTCAAGACTTTCATAGTGGGTGTGGTGCTGGGTCTCGCTGCCGCAGGCGGCGCTGCCTTCGTGCTGCCCGTTACAGACCTGCATCGTGAGTCCTCACTGGTCTCGGTTCAGCCCAACGGCGGCAATTCGGAGTTGTTCCATATTCGGATTCCGGATGATCGAATCATAGGCGGCGGCAAGGACGTGCTAACGCCAACGCCGGGTTCGCTGCAATGGCCAGTATCTGCCGGCCTGGATGCACTGCAATTGGAGCTCTTCAAACTTCGCAACCGGGACGGCGTGGTCGTAGGACTTGCCAGTCGGATCGCCGTGTCCGTGCCGGGTTCGCCGGGAGCACTCGAATGGGTCTTGCACATTCCGGCACGCGGGACGCTGTATTTTCCAATGTCGGCTAATACCGCCGAAGACGGTTATCGCCGCGGTCTCCTGCGTGCAGGCACGGGCGAATTTGGGCAAAGGACCGGCAGCCTGCGCGAGCACTATGTAGAAGGTGCCAGCGACGGCGAGGGTCAAATTGAATTGCAATCGTCATCGCTCGGCCAATTGGCGCCGGAAGCAGAAGGTTCATAAAGATGAAGTACCTGGTGGCGTTGTTGAGCGGGATTGTCGCCGGAGCGGTATTGGCTGCGGCTATTCTTTATAACAATCCACTCGCTACACCTGTAGCGGTGTCACCCCTTGCCGTGTCGCAGAGCAGCATGCTGGAGCTGGGCTTTTCCGCTGCTACGACGAATACCATCGCGACTATCGGTAACGGCGATGCCCGCATAAGCTCGCATCCGGCGCGGGTCGCGGATCTGTGGGAGCCGGCGATCAGTGACACCCGAATCCTGGTGACGACCTTGCAGAACGGTCGTGGTCAACCCGCAGGTATCGGCGTCAAATTCCTGTCGATGGCCGAGGAGCCCGGCCTGTTACAGGGTCGCATTCCGGCCAACAGCAACTGGCACATCTGGCTGTCGCAGCGCGGCGGCCTGTTCATCGAGCAGGAGGAGAACCTGTGGTTCCTGCTGCGTGAGGTAGTCGCCCCCGCTTACCTGGATTCGGCGGACGTCTGGCGTGGCAGTTGGTTTGGCGTCACGACCAGCGGACCCGGAGCGCTGGGCACAGGCAAGGTCGTCGGCGGTAGCGGCGAATTCTCAGGGATTGAGGGTGAGGTCGTAGAATCCATTATCGCCAAGGCCTACTCAGCAGATAGCGGTCCGGTGGCAATGGACATGCGCCTGAGCATTTTGATCGACGACCAGCAAAGCGCAGCTCCTTAGTCGAACGCAGCCCGGGAAGCTGGCGTCACATTGCGCTGATGCCGCCATCAATACGAATTTCGCTGCCCGTCACAAAACCAGACTCATCAGACGCCAGGTACAGTACGGCGTAAGCAACGTCATCCGTCTTGCCAATTTTTCGTAGCGGAATCTGCCGTGCCAGTTTGCCGAGTGCTGCATCGCGATCGCCGCCGCGTGCAAGACCATCGAGAATGGGGGTATCGACAAATACCGGGTGCACCGAGTTGCAGCGAATGTTGCTGCCGGTGTGCGCACAATGCAGTGCCACGGACTTGCTCAAGTGACGCACGGCGGCTTTGGCTGAGTTGTACGCGGCAAGATTGTGGCCAGCTATAATCCCGGAAATAGACGATATGTTGATGATTGAGCCACCGCCACTCGCGCGCAGCAACGGTATGCACAGCTTGCAACCGAGAAAAACGCTGTCGAGATCGACCGCATGCACGCGTCGCCAATTTTCGAGGGTTTCGTCTTCCACGTTCGCCAGCGCGCCTATACCGGCGTTGTTAACAAGAATATGCAGTTCTTTCCAGGATTGACTGAGCGTTTCCAGGGCATGCATCCAGTCCGCCTCGCTGGTTACATCGTGCGCAACAGACTGTGCTTGTCCCGGGTGTCGCTGGTTGATTGCAGCAGCTTGTTCGGCCGCGCCTTTTGCATTGATATCGCTTAGCAAGACGCGTGCACCTTCAGCGGCCAACATCGCTGCAATTGCTGCACCAATGCCCTGCGCAGCACCCGTTACCAATGCAACTTTGCCGGCGACTCTGCCCACATTCGTATCCTCTGCAAATACTGTCGTTAGAAACCATACTACGATTTGCGGCGAGTTTAAGACAGTGCGTTGCGCCAACCTGCATTGTCCCTTATTTTTTGCAGACGTCTTCGTTATGCTTGGCGCCCGCAAAAAAGAATGGCAGCCAGATATGAAAGCGCATGCAATCCGAATGAACGAGTACGGTGGACCCGAAGTTTTGGAGTACGTCGAAGTTGACGTGCCAGCACCCGGCTCGGGAGAAGCCCTGATTCGGCATACGGCAATCGGTCTGAATTTCATAGACACGTACCACCGCAGCGGATTGTACCCGGGACCGCTGCCCGGCGGGCTTGGTAGCGAAGCCGCCGGCGTTGTCGAAGCTGTCGGTCCCGGAGTTAGCGACGTCAAGGTTGGCGACAGAGTGGCGTACACCGGGCGGCCTGCTGATAGTTATTCTACGCACCGCAATTTTCAGGCTGACAAGCTGGTGCAGATTCCAGACAAAGTGACAGATGAGCAAGCCGCGGCCGTACTGCTGAAAGGGCTTACGGCATGGTATTTATTGCGGCGCAGTTATCCGGTCAAAGCCGGGGACAACGTGCTGTTGTATGCAGCTGCCGGCGGCGTGGGCCTGATTGCCGGGCAATGGGGAAATCGACTGGGCGCGCGCGTAATCGGCGTCGTCAGCACCAAAGCAAAAGCAGACATGGCACTGGCGAACGGCTGCTCCGACGTCATCATGGCCGACGACGACGTCCCGGCCAGAGTTCGCGAACTGACCGACGGAGAAGGTGTCGCAGCCGTTTACGATTCGGTCGGCAAAGATACTTTTATGGCCTCGCTTGATTGTCTCCGTCCGCACGGTGTCATGGTGACTTTTGGCAATGCCTCGGGCGCTGTCGAACCGTTTGCACCTGCTGAACTGGCCAAACGACACTCGCTGTACGTTACCCGCCCGGTCCTGTTTGATTTTGTCAGTACGCGTGAGCGCCTGCTGAGTGCCTGCGAAGAATTGTTCGCTGCTCTGGCTGACGGCTCGGTGAAGCTCGCGATCAATCAACGGTATGCACTGAAAGATGCGGCAGAGGCCCATCGCGATCTCGAAGCGCGCAAGACAACCGGTTCGACGATTTTACTGCCGTAGTTACAGCGGCTGTAGCGGCCACAACCATGGCAGCAGGAACATGGCCGCGATGAATAAGACGAACGTCAAGGGTACGCCGACTTTCAGGTAGTCGACAAAGCGGTAACCACCCGGTCCCATGATCAGGATGTTGGCCGGGTGCGATATCGGGCTCATGAAACCGGCAGAGGCCATAGCAATTGCCATCATGGCGGTATGCGGCTGCAGTCCAAGCTCCGCCATTACCGACAGCACTATCGGTGACATCAAGACGATGAGCGCAGCGGTCGGGATGACCATAGTCGCTGCCGCAGTCAGCAGGTACAAACCGAAAATGACTTGCCAGGGACCGGCGCCTCCCAGCAGATTTGTGACCTGGTCAGCCAGCCAGGTTGCCGCCCCGCTGTCCAGCATCGCCGTACCCAGCGGCAGCATGCCAGCGATGAGAAATATGGCGCGCCAGTCTATGGCCCGGTACGCCTGCTCCATCGTCAGGCAGCCGGTCAGTATCATCACGCTGCCACCGGCCACGGCGGCGACGGAGATGGGCAAATAGCCGAACAACACCAGCCCAACGACACCCAGCATGACACTGGCGGCCAGTGGCGCGCGGCGGGTATCCGGTGGCTGCTGGCCGAGCGGTGTCAGAATCAGGAAGTCGGAATCGTTACTGAGCAGCTGTAACTTTTCGCGCGGACCGAGGAGCAGCAGCGCGTCGCCTATCTTCAGCCTTTCGTCGGCCAGGTCCGCATTGGCGGTAGTGCCTTCGCGCCAGATTCCGGCAAGCTCGATTCCGTATCGTTCCCTGAAGTTGAGCTCGCCGACGGTTTTGCCAGCCAGCGAGCTGCGCGGATCCAGGGTCGCATCCATCAAGGTAAGGCGTTCTGTTTCGAGCTTGCCAAAATGCGGCGCTACCCGGGATTCAACTTCGAGCTCCTGCAAGCCGCGTAGTACCTCGAGATCCTCCAGCTGACCTTCGATCAGCAACAGGTCGCCACCGGCGAGTTGTTCATCTCCGAGCGGCATCAGGTTGAGTTTGCCCTCACGAAAAATAGCGAGAACGCGAAAGTCGAATACATCCGCGATGCGACTCTTATGCAGGGTCGAATCCGATAACTCACTGTGCTTCGGCAGGCGTACCACGAACATGCGCTCATCTGCCTGGTACTGTTCGCGCAGTTGCTCATCGCTCAGAACATCTGCGCGAGTGAAGTCAGCAAATTTGTGCAGTTCTTCCACCGCGGCAATCTCACCTTGTACGAGCAAGTGATCGCCTGCGCGCAATGGCACGTAGGCGAGGTTGGTAAGGCGATACGTATTGCGGCGCTTGATGCCAACAACCGCCACATTGAAACGACTGCGAAAGCCAGCAAGCCGTACCAGCTCACCTACCAGTGGCGAGCCTTCTTCGAGTTCCACTTCGGCGTAAGCGACCTGTGCGGATACCATCGACTTCAATACTGGTGCTTCGCGTTCGATGACCAGATCGCTCCAGCGCTGCAATTCGCGAAACTGGTCTTCGCGGCCTTGCACCAGGATGCCATCGCCGCCGCGCAGCACCGTTTGCCGGCTGGGTAAGGTCTCGCTGCGGCCGAAACGTACCAACGCAAGAATGATCAAGCCGGTCGATACGCCGATCCGGCTGTCGGCGAGAGTCTTGCCGACCAGTACCGAATCGACGGGAACGCGCAGCATGAAGGTCTGTTCCTGCAACTTGTAGCGTGCTCGCAAGCTGCGCTGGCTTCGATGGCGGTTGCGCTCCGCGCGGGTTTTCGGCAGCAACAATCGACCGACGAGCGCGACAAACAGAATCCCGACGATGACAATGCCGCCGCCGATCGGCGCGAAATCAAACAGAGCGAATGGCTCGAATCCGTTGCGATACAGCGCTTCGCTGACCAGCAGGTTCGGCGGCGTGCCGATCAAGGTCATCAGGCCGCCAAGCAGGGTGGCATAGGCGAGCGGCATCAGCAGTCGCGATACCGGCAGGCGGGTTCGGCGAGCCACGTCGACCACAACCGGCAACATGAGTGCGGCGACGCCGATATTATTCATGAAGGCTGAGAGCACAGCAGCGGTAATCATAATGACCATGATCATCGGGATTTCACGGCGGCCGGCTACGCGAATAATTTGCTGGCCAATCACGTCGGCAATACCGGTGCGGGTCAGACCCTCACTGAGGATGAACATCGCCCAAACCGTGATGACCGCATTGTTGCTGAAGCCGGCAAACGCCTGATCAGGGGGCACCAGGCCGGTAATAGTAAGCGTGCACAGAACCAGCAGTGCGACCAGGTCCATTCGGATCAGTTCGCTGACAAACAGGGTCAGTGCGGCAGCGAGTATGCCTAGAACTAGTGCGATCTCGAGGGTCATGCCAGGCGCAAACGTGATGGGTTACTAGAGTGAATGATTGCCTTACTTATACACGACGACCGATATATTACGTAGTGCCCGGACCGTTTTAATTGTTCGTTATGATGGTGCGCTGAATTGTTCCCGAACGTATTGCGCCTGCCGGAGTGTGCCGTAACCATGAGTGCTGAATATGAACCCCGTGTCGCCAGGCGCGAGCAGACTGTCGCTGTTCGTGGCGTGGACTACCGAGTACACGAATGGGGCGAGCCGGACGCGCCAGTGTTCATCTATCTGCACGGCTGGGGCGATTGTGCGCCCAGCTTCCAGTTCGTTGTCGATGCGCTGAGTGGCACACATCGGGTTATCGCCGCTGACTGGCGTGGCTTCGGTGACTCCGGGCATAACTCTTCGGCTTACTGGTTTCCCGACTACCTTGCCGATCTGGATGCGCTGCTACTGGCGCTCGATATTGATGAGCCGGTGTCGATCGTGGGGCACAGCATGGGCGCGAATGTGGCTGCGTTGTACGCTGGCATCTTCCCCGAGAAGGTAGCAGCGTTCATCAATATTGAAGGGTTCGGCCTGCCGGAAAGTAATCCGGAAGATGCGCCGGAACGCTACCGGGGCTGGGTTACGGCCACGCGGCAACGCCAGCACCATCCCGGTTACCCATCGACCGCCATGTTGATATCCCGTATTCGCCAACGCAGCCCGCGCATCAGCGATGCGCGCGCCGACTACGTTGCACGGTGCTGGACCCGTGAAGTCGCAGGCGGATTGCGTGAGCTAAAAGCCGATATGGCACATCGCTGGCCGAATGCGGTGCTCTACCGGCGTGCCGAAGCGCTCGCCTGCTGGCGGCAGGTCAGCGCGCCGGTGTTGCTGATTTGCGGTGCGGACAGCGATTTCCGGGAGGGGCTGCTGGACTGGCATGAGCCGACGACCTGCCCGATCCCGGGGACCCGTGTGGTCACCATTGAGGACGCTGGTCACATGCTGCATTTCGAGCAACCAGAACAGCTTGCCGCGCATATTGAGGAATTTCTCGCAGCAAAGCAGTCCTGACGATGATACTTGTAAATATATCCAGTACTGTATAAGAATACAGCTTTACCGGGAGCGCTCATGGGGCACGCGGCTGAATTGCAGACCGACTATATGTCCAGCCTGAACCCGGCGCAGCGCCAGGCGGCGGCGTTCGGTCACGCCGACGACAAAGGCGGCTTCCGGTCCGGACCATTGCTGGTTATCGCCGGTGCCGGCACCGGCAAAACAATGACTCTCGCACACCGGGTTGCGCACCTGCTTGTGCAAGGCGTTGATCCGGAACGTCTGCTATTGCTGACGTTTACCCGCAGGGCGGCACAGGAAATGACCCGCCGGGTAGAGGCGATCGTGCGCCGGGCATTGGGCGAAAACGGCAAGTCCATGCCGGCACGCGGCATGCTGCCCTGGTCCGGTACTTTTCACGCGGTCGCCAATCGACTGTTGCGACGTTATGCCCGGGTGGTCGGCCTTGATCCCGCTTTCTCTGTGCTGGATCGCAGCGATTCGGCGGATTTGCTGGATGTAGTTCGGCACGAGCAGAACCTGAGCCGTAAATCGCGGCGCTTTCCAAAAAAAGATACCTGTCTCGCGATCTATTCACGTTGTGTGAATTCCAGGCAGCCACTGGCAGACGTGCTGCAGGAAACGTTTCCGTGGTGTACGGATTGGCAGCCGGAACTCGCTGAGCTGTTTCGCAGCTACGTCGAACGCAAGCAGCAGAGCCAGTCTCTCGATTATGACGATTTGCTGTTGTACTGGAGTTACCTGGTGGCCGAGCCGGAGTTTGCCGCGGAAATCGGCTCCTGGTTTGATCACGTTTTGGTGGATGAGTATCAGGACACCAACCTGCTACAAGCGGAAATCCTGAGGGCCCTGAAGCCTGAAGGGCAGGGTCTCACCGTGGTGGGTGATGACGCACAATCAATTTACTCGTTTCGTGCTGCTGAAGTCGACAATATCCTCAACTTTGCTGATCAGTACATTCCTTCGGCCCGCATCGTTACGCTTGAGGAAAATTATCGATCGACCCAGCCGATACTCGATAGTGCAAATTGCCTGATTGCCGAGAGCGAGCGCCAATACAAAAAGAACCTGTTTAGCCGCCGCAAGGGTGGCGCAAAACCTGCCTATGCCAGTGTTGAAGATACTGACGCGGAAGCCGAGTTCGTGGTCAAAGCCGTACTCGATAATCGTGAGCAGGGAATCGAACTGAAACAGCAGGCAGTGCTGTTTCGCAGTGCCCATCACAGTGACCGGCTGGAGCTCGAACTGGTCCGGCGAAATATTCCCTACGTCAAATACGGTGGGCTCAAATTCCTTGAAGCGAGCCACGTGAAAGACATGCTATCCATCCTGAAGTGGGCTGAGAACGCGCGTAATGAAGTGGCGGCGTTTCGTGTTTTGAAGTTGCTGCCGGGCATGGGGCCAGCCTACGCCGCCCGTTGTTTCGAAAGCCTGTCAGTGGCGGGTTTCAACTGGAATGAGTTGCTGCAATTCAAGCCGCCTGCGGCGGCAGCTGATGAATGGCCGGCATTTTGCGAGTTGCTAACGACCTTGGGCTCTGCGGAGTTGTCGGCTGCCGACTGGCACTGGCAAATCACCTTGTTGCGCAAGTGGTACCAGCCACAACTGGAACGCATCTACGACAGTATTGAAACGCGGGAAGCGGACCTGGAGCAACTTGAAGCGATCTCTTCACGTTACCAGACCCGGGAACGCTTTCTTACCGAGTTGACCCTGGACCCGCCGGCCGCGGCAGGCGACCAGGCGGGTGAGCCGTTGCTGGATGAGGACTATCTCATTCTGTCGACAGTGCACAGCGCGAAAGGCCAGGAGTGGGATTCGGTATTTGTGCTGAATTTCTCGGACGGCAATTTTCCGTCGGAATTTGCAACCGGAAAACCTGAAGCAATCGAAGAGGAGCGACGTCTCGTTTATGTCGCGATGACTCGCGCAAAGCGCTCATTGCACCTGGTAGCACCATTGCGTTACCACGTAACTCAACAACGTCGCGACGGAGATAAGCACGTTTACGGTGCGCGCAGCCGCTTCATGACCGAGAGCCTGATGGCAACGATGCAACAAGGTTACTTCGGGCGGACTGATGCCGCTGATAATCACTTACAGCCGCGCTCAGACAAGAGCATCGATGTCGCCGGCAAGCTCCGGCAAATGTGGTAAAGGCAGGCAAATAGGTAACGGGTCTGCTCCGGGCGGACCGATGCCGCGGACAATCACTTACAGCCGCGCTCAGACAAGAACATTGATGTCGCCGGCGATTTTCAAAAAATGTAGCAAAGGCAGCCAATAGGTTACGGAGCCGCTCCGGGCGAACCGATGCCGCGGACAATCACACAAAGCCGCGCTCAGACAAGAGCATTGATGTTGCCGGCAATCTACAGTATTTGCGGTTGCGGTTGCGGTTGCGGTTGCGGTTGCGGTTGCGGTTGCAGATCGCTGACCGCACTTCGACAGAGCAGCAAAGTCTACTTCTGTGTTACCGCGATTGGCAAGCGTTGCGAATGCGCTGCAAAAAGATCGTGAACCTTGTCACAGCAGAATGCGTCCAAATAGTTTATAGGTACTTACAGTGTTTACTGATTCTGTGGTAAACACATGGTGTGCGGTTCACTGCGATGCGTGTTTTGCAGTCACCACCGCCCGACAGGTACAGGGCGTGATTGCACGAC
This sequence comes from Woeseia sp., assembly GCA_037968755.1. Classification (GTDB taxonomy): domain Bacteria; phylum Pseudomonadota; class Gammaproteobacteria; order Steroidobacterales; family Woeseiaceae; genus Woeseia. Next base: position 76,913 of record JBBKWB010000005.1, on the reverse strand, counting down.
CGGCAGAGCTGCCGCGACGATTTCCAGACGCAAGAAAGGAAGCGTGGCGAATGACGAAACAGTCGGCAAAGAAGGGCTCCGACCGGAGCGTAATGGCGGTGCACGATCTTCGCGAATTTTTTCGCGACTCCATTGACGATGCGATCGCCAATCAGGGTGTGCAGTTCGACACTCACACGACCCACTACGTCGTCAATCTGCTCACCTTGTTCTCCCGTTCGGAAGATCTTTACGAGGATAGCGGCGAGGTCTACGGGCTCAAACCATTGGCATTGATGTTGCTCGATGCAACGGAAGCACAAACTGCTGCGGAACGCAGTGCATCCTTACAACGCATTGGCGACGTGGCGCTATTCATTTCGGGCTTCTTTGCCAACAGCCTCGCGCATCGACTGGTGGATCTCGACTATTACATCCAGATGGGCGGTACGGCCTACGGCTCCCTGTCCGATGAGATCAGGGGTACGGTACGCGGGCGCGCACTTGCGGCGGTGTACGAGGAGCTGGCACGAAAATTTCAGATAGTCGTCGACCTGCTTAACGAGGTGCGCGACGGCGCACAATGCAACTCTGATCTTGACCTGCTGCGCACGTACGAGGTTTGGCTAAAGACCGGTAGCAAGCGCGCCGCCGCCTTGTTGCGCCAGCATGGCGTTACACCAATGGAACAATCCCTGTTGCGGCGTCACTGACAGATGCTCAATTCACTGCAGGCGCAGCTGACCAATTTGTACGGGGCCGATACCGGATACTGCATAGACGACTTTCTGATTACAGACCCGAATCTCGCGCGCTTACTCGGCGCTAATGTGCTGCTGCACGACACGGATGAAACGGTCCTGCTGACCGAGGACGAGCAAGGCATTGCTCTGAGTCTTTACCTGGACCAGGAAATGCTGCAGCGACTGGATAAACAGGATCCCTTGACGACATTGCGGCCCGAGCAGCTGAAAGATCTCTGGACGGTGATCGAAGGCGTAAGTCACTTCACTTACCTTGCCTTCAGCGCAGAACACGAAAAAGCCGTCACCTTGCTCGAACTGGAAATGCAGGCTGAAGTCGACAAGTTCGTCAGCACCTGGCTGCTCGCGCAGCAGCAGGATGACGTGGAACTGGCCGAACGACTGCATGGCTGGCTGTTTGACGACGTTCGCTTTCACCCTGACCTTGATGCCGATCAGCTCGAGCGTTACCGGGCAGCGAACGACTACGCAGCGCGTTTTTGCCACGGTTTGCGACGCCGCCTTGCTGCCGGCAATGACGCTGACTGGTCCGAACTTCGGCAGTTTTATCGCATGACCCAGGGCCACAAGATCAGCCATATTCATGCACAGGCCTGGTCGGCTAACTAAACGGCAGGCAAAAAAAAGACGGTGACCGAAGTCACCGTCAATAGTACGAAACAAACTGCATAAGGGAAGTTTAGTTTGTCACGCGTACCTCTTTGTGTAGCCCCCGCACTTTTGGCTTGTCAGCAAGGGACGCAGCGGATCTTCTTGTGTCGCTTTCTCCGCTTTAGCAACCATCTCTCGCCAATCTGTCCAGACCGGACTCCGGAATTCGCAAATTACCGTGTTGTCGGCTATTGCTACTCCAGTCAGCCAGCCGGGATCTGCCATGTACATTTATCGAGCAGCCCCAATTCGTATTCTGTCTTGCGTTAGTATTGTGATGCTCGGGCAACGCATTTGGTTGCAAACAAATTCGCATAAGCATGGCAGTGCTGATATCGGCCTACAGTTGTAACCATGCTGATGGCCGGGATATGTGCAAAGACGGCAGAATCGGTGGTGATCGCCTCTATCGGTTTGCTAACAGGGGAGTGACACAATGAATGCAACTGCGAGTTTAAGGTCAGATGTCAGCGCTGAAGAGTGGCAAACACGCGTGGATCTCGCCGCCTGTTATCGGCTAATTGCCATGCATGGCTGGGATGATCTTGTGTTCACGCATATATCCGCGCGCGTGCCGGGGCCGGAAGAGCACTTCCTGATTAACGCCTATGGCTTGTTGTTCGAGGAAATGACGGCAAGCAGCCTGGTGAAGGTGGACCTGGAGGGCAACAAGGTTCTGGATTCGCCGTATCCGATTAATCCTGCCGGATTTACGATTCACAGCGCCGTGCATGCGGCACGACCGGACGTTGCCTGCGTATTGCATACGCATACACGTGCAGGCATTGCCGTTTCTGCACAAAAAGACGGCCTGCGACCGTTGTCGCAAAATTCCTTGTTCCCGCTAAGCTCCATCGGCTATCACGACTACGAGGGGGTTGCTCTCAACGAAGAAGAAAAGCCGCGCCTCGTCGCCGATCTTGGCAAGGGCAGCAACCTCATATTGCGAAATCACGGTTTACTGGTGGCCGCTGCCAACATCCCCGACGCATTCCTGGGAATGTACATTCTCGAGTCAGCGTGTCAGATCCAGATAATGGCGCAGTCGTCCGGTGCACAGCTCATCGAGGTCGATGGTCGCATTGTTGAGGGCATCAAAGCGCAGGTTGAGCAAGTGACCAAAGGACTTGGTGGACAACTGGCCTGGCCTGCATTGTTGCGGAAGCTGGATCGCGTGGACAGCAGTTTTCGCGACTGAGGCGTCGCGTTGCATCAGTCCAGGAACATGCGATACGCCGGGTTGTCACTTTCTTCCCAGTGGGCATAGCCCAGTTCAGCGAGATGTACCTCTAGCTCATCAGCGTCGGTGGCTACCTGGATACCGGCAAGAATTCGCCCGTAGTCAGAACCGTGGTTGCGGTAGTGAAACAAGCTGATATTCCAGCGTTCGCCAATTGCATTGAGGAATGCGGCAAGCGCGCCGGGTCGCTCAGGAAATTCGAAGCGGAACAAACGTTCATCGCTTAACCCCGGGCTGCGCCCTCCTACCATGTGGCGTACATGAACTTTTGCCATCTCATTATTGCTTAGGTCGACAACCGGGTAGCCGAGTTTTTCGATACTGTCGATTACTTCGCGATGTTCGTCACGGCCATGCCGCAGCTCGACACCTACAAATACGCGCGCGCGATTGTTGTCGCTGTAGCGATAATTGAATTCAGTTACGCTGCGCTTCCCCAGCGCATCACAAAAACGGCGGAAGCTGCCCGGCTGCTCCGGTATCTCGACGGCCATCAGCATTTCGCGCTGCTCGCCGATTGCCGCGCGCTCGGCAATGTGCCGCAGGCGGTCAAAATTTACATTCGCGCCGCCGTTAATCGCAACGAAACTCTGGCCTTCCACAACGGAAGACTCCAGGAACTGCTTGATGCCCGCCACGGCCAGCGCGCCGGCCGGTTCCACGATCGAGCGGGTATCTTCGTAGATGTCCTGAACGGCAGCACAGATCTGATCGGTATCGACCGTGACAATGTCGTCTATAAATTGCTGGCACAGTCTGAAAGTCTCGTCGCCTACCCGACGAACCGCGACACCATCAGCAAAAATTCCGACATGATCCAAAGTAACCGGATGACCGGCGGCAAGCGACGCCCGCATCCCCGCCGAGTCCTCCGGCTCTACGCCGATGATTCGGACAGACGGTGCGTGCGCTTTGATCCACGCTGCAATCCCCGCGATCAAGCCGCCACCGCCGATGGGAACAAATACAGCATCGGGCAGGCTGCTGCATTGTTCCAGCAGCTCTTTGCCGATAGTGCCCTGGCCGGCAATGACATCCGGATCGTCGAACGGATGAATGAATGTCAGTCCAAGCTTCTCTTCAAGCTGCTTGGCGTGGCTGAATGCCGCATCGTAATTGTCGCCATGCAGGATAATTTCGCCACCGAGACTGCGAACGGCTGCAACCTTGATGCTGGGAGTTGTAACTGGCATCACAATGACCGCGCGCACGTTCTTGCGTTTGGCGGCGAGCGCAACGCCCTGAGCGTGATTTCCGGCTGAGCTGCATATGACCCCCTTCGCGAGCAGGTCTTTGGGCAACTGATTGAGCTTGTTCAGTGCGCCGCGCAACTTAAACGAAAAAATAGGCTGCAGATCTTCGCGCTTCAGCCATATCCGGTTCCGCAAGCGTTCGCTAAGTAATGGCGCCGCGTCGAGCGGTGTGCGCTCGGCAATAGAGTAGATGTCGGCGCTGGCAATCCTGCTGGGGTAGTCTTCCGGCTTCATTCGGCCATGTTTCGTTGCTGCATGATAGGTGCAACGAAGGGTAGCGCATCAGCATTGCCAGCAACAGAAAAGCTAATGATTCCGCTTGCAAGCAATCACGCGACGCGGCACTGCAGTGTCTCTGCGGTGCCGCGTCAACGAGTCCGCTTAGAGGGGATTGCCGTCCGCGTCGAGCAAAGTGATGTCGCCGAGCTCCAGTTCGCGGATGCGGCTTTCAATCTCTGCCCGATCACCCACTACGACCCAGATCATGTTCTCGGGTTTGACGATGGCTTTGGCGGCAGTATTCACTTCGGCCAGAGAGAGCCCGCGGACACGCTCGGCATAACCGTCCCAATAGTCGTCATCAAGGCCAAAGGTGACAATCTCGTTAATGTCGCGCATAACCGCGGCAGAGGTTTCCCAGCGACCCGGCAGGCTCAGCGTATTGTTTGCCTTTACCTTATCCAGTTCGTCGCTGTCCGCTGGGTTGTCGCCAAGGAACTCTGACAGTTCACGGCTGATTTCGGCCATCGATTCCTTGGTTTTATCCGTTTGTACTGGCGCATAAGCAATAAACGGTCGCTGACCACGGGTGTCGTACATGAACGTAAAAGCGCCATACGCCCAGTGTTTGTCTTCGCGCAGGTTCATGTTCAGTCGCGAAGTGAATGAGCCTCCGAGAATCTCATTCATGGTCTCCACGGCAATCTCGTTGCCGCTGCCAGCACCGGGCGCCACATTGCCGGCAAAAATAATAGACTGGGTCGCGCCTGGCCGGTCGATCAGGTAGACATGCTGTTTATCCCGTAGTGGCACTTCGGCAATATTTTTGCGCGGCACGTCGCCGGGCTTCCAGCCAGCGAACAGCCGTTCAAGCTTTGGCTTGATTTCGGCCATCGTTGTATCGCCAACAACAATCATCGTTGCATTGTTCGGCTTGAACCAGTCGCGATGCCATTTTACCAGCGTGTTGCGGTCAATTCGGGCGACTGATTCCTCAGTGCCGGAGCCAGTCAGCGGCAAAGAATAAGCATGATTGTCGCCGTACAGCAGCGCCGGAAATATTCGCAGCGCAAGACCTACCGGGCGGGTTTTTTCCTGCTGAATCTGTGCAAGGCGCTGCTTGCGCAGGCGTTCGAGTTCACTGACCGGAAATTCGGGATGCAAGATCATATCGGCGTACAGATCCAGCGATGCGTCCAGGTTTTCGCTGAGGCTGCTCAAACTGACAGAAGCGGCATCAATACCGGAACCCGCGCCGATTCGTGCGCCCAGCCGCGCGGCCTCATCACTTATTTCCAGTGCGCTGCGTCGTTTCGTGCCCTCGTCCAGCATCGCCATCGCCAGGCTCGCGGTACCGGGTTCCGCAAACTGGTCCGAGGCATAGCCGGAGTCAAATTGCAGTGCGAAGTTCACGACCGGCACGGCACTACGGTGGGCAACGATCAACTCCATGCCGTTCTTCAGGTTGCCGCGTTCGAAATCGGTGAAGCTGACCTCAGGAAAGGACTCCGGTTCTGGAACCGCTGTGCGATCGGCACCGGGGCCGGTCGCTTGCAATGCCGGAAACGGCTGCACTTCCAGCGTGTAACTGCCGGCTTGCAGCCAACGCCGCGCGGCGTCGCGGACCTTGGCCGGCGTTGCATTGTCGAGCCGCTCGAGCGAGGTGCGGTAAAAGCCGGGATCGCCGGCGTAGACCGCGTTTTCGGCAAGGATGTCGGATTTGCCACCGAAACCACCAACTTGCTCGAGGCCGCGAATCAGACTGGCTTTAATCTGGGTTATCGCGCGATCAAGTTCGTCTTTCGTGGGACCGTCACGCAGCAGTCGACTGACTTCTTCGTCGATCGCCCGCTCCACCGCTTTGAGGTCGCCGCCCGGTTGCACGGTCGCCTGTATTTGATAGAAGCCGCCGATATCGCCGGCAAACTGGTAAGCGCCCACGTCCGTGGCAATCTGGTCTTCATAGACAAGTCGCTGGTACAGGCGCGAGGTTTTCCCCAACGTCAGGACAGCATCGGCGAGCTGCAACATATCCGCGTCTTCAGCGCGGAATTCCGGGCCACCCCAGGCCTTGTAAAGACGAGCCTGTGGAACGCGATCCTGGATCACTTCCCGCTTGTCTTCTGCCAGTTGAATCGTCCAGCGCTCGAATTTGGCAATGGGCGGGCCCGGCGGGATATCGCCGAAATAGGTTTCTACTTTCTTGCGGACCTCATCCGGATTGACGTCACCGGCGATAACGAGCACGGCATTGTTTGGGCCGTAGTACGTTTTGAACCATTCATGCACGTCCTCAAGGCTGGCGGCGTTCAGGTCTTCCATCGAGCCGATCGTGCTCCACGAGTAAGGGTGGTCCGACGGGAATATGCCGCTCAGCAAGTGGTAGTCGGCTGTGCCGTAGGGCTGGTTGTCACCCTGGCGCTTTTCGTTCTGGACAACGCCACGCTGCTCGTCCAGACGCTCCTGGCTGACGACGCCAAGCAGATGCCCCATACGGTCCGATTCCATCCACAGCGCCATATCAAGCGCAGTTGTCGGGACGTTCTGAAAATAGTTGGTGCGGTCGAAATACGTTGTGCCGTTCATGCTGGTCGCACCCACTTTCTCGAACGGCTTGAAGTACTCGTCGTTATAGTTTTCGCTGCCATTGAACATCAGGTGCTCGAAGAGGTGCGCGAATCCGGTTTTTCCTCGCTTCTCGTTTTTCGAGCCCACGTGATACCACAGATTGACCGCGACTATGGGTGCTTTGTGATCTTCATGCACGATCAGACGCAGACCGTTGTCGAGCGTATACTCGCTGTAAGCAATTTCTACATTCTCTGCAGCCTGCAAATTTGCCGTGCCAAAAATTGCGATGGCCACCGCGGCCAAAATTGCAAAGAGAGCGGAATATCGAGACTTGAACGTGGTCATAACGGTGCCTTTCTGAAATTCGGTTGCAACGCGCATTGCGTTGCCGGATATGCCTGCTAGAGACTGAGCAAGCTTTGTAAGGTTCCCGCACGCAGCAGGGAAAGCGTAGTCGGCGACGCCTGTGGCAACATCAATGAATCTAACCCTGGAGAATCAATGAGCGATAAGGACGGCAGGCGTAGCCTTTATCCCGACATTGAGCTGAACCACAGCGGTTGGCTCAAGGTTGGTGATGAGCATGAACTGTACTACGAGGAATCCGGGAATCCGAGTGGTAAACCGGTGGTTTTTCTGCATGGCGGGCCGGGCGGCGGCTGCACGGCCAAGATGCGCCGATTTTTCAATCCGGATGTCTATCGCATCGTCTTGTTTGATCAACGTGGTTGTGGCCGCAGCCGACCGGCAGCGAGTCTGCAGCACAATACAACCTGGGATCTTGTTGCGGATATCGAGGTACTGCGCGCGGCGCTGCAGATCAAGCGCTGGCAGGTGTTCGGTGGCTCCTGGGGCAGCACGCTGGCGCTGGCTTATGCCGAGCGGCATCCGGAACACGTTACGGAATTAGTGTTACGTGGCATTTTCTTAGGAAGGCCGCGAGAAGTGCAGTGGCTCTACCAGGAAGGGACGAGCCGGATATTCCCCGATGGCTATCAGGAGTTTCTGCGGCCCATCCCGAAATCCGAGCATGGCGATTTGTTGCATGCTTACCATCGGCGGCTAACCGGTGACGATGCTGCGGTGCGACTTGCCGCCGCAAAAGCCTGGTCCATCTGGGAAGGCTCAAGCAGCCAGTTGCTGCCCAGCCCGGAAGTAGCGGCAGCGTTCGGAGCTGATGCGATGGCTCTCGCGATCGCGCGCATCGAGTGCCACTACTTCGTAAACAATTGCTTCCTTGACGAGAATCAGTTGCTGCGCGACATCGGCAAGGTTCGTGGCATTCCTGCATTTCTTGTGCACGGTCGATATGATGTACTTTGCCCTGCGGAGACCGCATTTGAATTGTCACGGGCATGGCCGGAGGCACGCCTCAAGATTGTGCCGGACGCGGGCCATTCGGCATTTGAGCCTGGCATCACCCACGAACTGGTGATGGCTACTGATACATTCGCCTGACTACGAGCATTATGAAAACACTGCTGATAAAAAACGCAAAGCTGGTCAATGAAGGCGCAACCACCGAAGGCGATTTGCTGATACGCGGTGAGCGCATTGAAAAAATTGCGGCCAGTATTCCAGTGCCGGAGAACGGCAACGTTCTGGACGCGGCCGGACGCTACCTGATTCCCGGGATGATTGATGATCAGGTGCATTTTCGTGAGCCCGGCCTGGTCACCAAGGGTAATCTTGCCACTGAATCGGCGGCGGCGGTCGCCGGCGGCATAACGAGTTTCATGGATATGCCGAACGTGAATCCGTTAACCACTACCAGCAAGATACTTGCGGACAAATATGCTCTCGCGGCCGATCGCTGCAGTGCCAATTACGGATTCTATCTTGGCGCAACCAATCGGAACATCGAAGACATCAAAGCGCTGAAACTGAACGAGGCATGCGGCATCAAGGTGTTCATGGGCGCATCGACAGGCGACATGCTGGTTGACGATGCGGCTGCTCTTGAGCTGATATTCGAGCACGCGCCGGTGATCATACTGACGCATTGCGAGCACTCGCCGACCATCTGGGACAATGAAGCACGGGCCAAAGCGGAATACGGGGACGACGTACCCATGTCCGAGCACCCGAATATCCGCTCCGCATCTGCTTGCCTGACCTCATCCAGCCTGGCTACAGACCTGGCCCGACGTCACGACGCGCTGTTGCATGTCCTGCACCTGACAACGGCGATCGAAATGGGGCTGTTCAGCCGCGGCCACCGCAGCGAGAAGCGCATTACCGCGGAGGTCTGTGTGCATCACCTCTGGTTTGATGAGAGTCGATACGCGGATCTCGGCGCGCGCATCAAGTGCAATCCTGCCATCAAGAAGGCAGAAGATCGCGAAGCGCTACTCAAGGCTGTCGCAGAAGACCGTATCGATATCATTGCTACCGATCATGCGCCGCACACAGCAAACGAAAAGCGTCGGATGTACTTCAAGTCGCCCGCCGGCTTGCCCCTGGTGCAGCATGCGCTGCAGGTGCTGTTCGATTTGTCAGCGCAAGGTCATTTCAGTATCGAGAAACTGGTGGACAAGACCTCGCACGCGGTTGCGGATATCTTTGGCGTGCAGGAACGCGGATATCTACGTGAGGGCTACTATGCGGACCTTGCACTGGTAAACACCGCGCGCCCACATACTGTCAGCCAATCAAATCTGCTGTGTAAGGTGCACTGGTCACCGTTCGAAGGCCAGACTTTTGGCAGCAGTATCGACGCGACCATCGTCAACGGTGCTATCGTCTGGCAAGGTGGCCGCTTGACGGGCGAGATAGCGGGCCAAAGGCTGCAATTCAACCGCAGCCGCTGACTCGCTGCCGAGTGAAAATTGGCTGCCTGTTTACTTTCCGCTTGATCCCGTTATGCTAGCGGCCAAACGTACCTGCAACGGCGGCGCAGACCGCAGCCCGGCGTTCACGAACAATGCCGGGCATTATGTCGATGAAACCAACAGACACCTCCAAGCCGGATTACTTCCATAAGGTCGTTGATTGTCAGTGGGCCTGTCCGGCTCACACAGACGTTCCTGCCTATATCCGGATGATCGCCCAGGGGCAGTTTTCCGACGCCTACATGCTTAATCGCGAATCCAACGTGTTTCCGGGCATCCTGGGGCGGGTTTGTGACCGGCCTTGTGAGCCTGCCTGTCGGCGCGGCCGGATAGAGGACAAACCGGTCGCGATTTGTCGCCTGAAGCGCGTCGCTGCTGATCTTCGCGAGGACATTTCGGCGCGGCTGCCGAAGGCTCCAGCGAAGACCAACGGCAAAAAAGTCGCTCTGATAGGCGCGGGTTGCGCATCCCTGACCGTGGCCAACGACCTGCTGCCATTGGGTTACGAAGTGACCATTTTCGAGGCGCTGCACGACACCGGTGGTCTGATGCGCACAAATATTCCGCGTTTTCGCCTGCCGCCCAAGGTGCTGGACGAGGAAATCGGCTATGTCGTCGACATGGGAGCCGAGCTCAAGCTCAATCACAGGATCGACAGCCTCAAGACGATGCTGCAGGACGATGGCTTTGATGCCGTGTTCGTTGGTACGGGTGCACCGCGCGGCAAGGAGCTCGAGCTGCCGGGCCGGCACGATACCGACAATATCCACATAGGCATCGACTGGCTCGAGTCTGTCGCGTTCGAACATACCGAATCGATCGGCAAGAAGGTCCTTATCATCGGTGTCGGCAATACCGCAATGGACTGCTGCCGCACTTCACTGCGCATCGGTGCGGATAACGTCAAGGTGATGGCGCGCAAACCGCGCGGTTTCTTCAAAGCCTCCGACTGGGAGCTCGAGGACGCCGAAGAAGAGAACGTCGAGATCGTCATCAACCACTCGCCCAAAGAATTCGTCGTCGAGAATGGCAAACTGGTCGGCATGAAGTTCGAACTCATGGAATACAATGTCGATGACAAAGGCGGCATCGATCGCGGCACAGTGACCGGTGAAACGATTATTCCCTGCGATGACGTCATTCTGGCCATTGGCCAGGAAAATGCCTTCCCGTGGATTGAGCGCGATATCGGTATCGAGTTCGACCAATGGGAATGCCCGGTGGTCGATGAGACCACGATGATGTGTAGCCGTGACGGCGTATTCTTCGGCGGTGATTCGGCATTTGGCCCGAAGAACATTATCTGGGCCGTTGCGCACGGCCACCAGGCGGCAATTTCCATTCACAAGTATTGCCAGAACGAAGATCTGCATGAGCGCCTGCCGCATGGCATGAACCTCGCCACCCAGAAGATGGGCATGCATGAATGGAGTTTCTCGAATAACTACGACGCTTCCGAACGTCGCCTGATGCCGCACGTGGATTTGCGGGAACGCTTCAAGAACATCGACATCGAAGTAGAGCTTGGCTTCGATGTTGAGCAGACCATCAAGGAAGTCGAGCGCTGTCTGAATTGCGATATTCAGACTGTATTCACTGAGAAACTGTGCATCGAATGTGATGCCTGCATCGATATCTGCCCGGTGAATTGCCTGACGATTACGGAAGGCGGCGAAGAGGCCGATCTTCGAACCCGGCTGTCGGCGCCGGCAGAAAACCATGAGCAGGCGCTGTATGTCTCGGATGTGCTGCCGCAAACCAAGCGCGTCATGGTCAAAGACGAAGATCTTTGCGTGCATTGCAGTCTGTGTGCCGAGCGTTGTCCAACGGGCGCCTGGGATATGCAGAAGTCCACTGTCCTGATCCCGTACGCCGCGGACGAAGCGGCCCCTGATCGGCAACGGGCCAAAGCTGGCTGATGACTGACTTCGGGACCGCCAGGGATGCTTTCATGATTTTGCCGGTCCGTATTAACAAGAGCCCAGGGTATCGTTCGTGTCCACAGTAAACGACGTTGTAATTAAAGTTGCCACGGTTAACGGCACCGGCTCCGCCAGTGCTAACGGCTTGCTCATGAAAGCGATATTTCGCATGGGCATTCCGGTCGTCGGCAAAAACTATTTCCCCTCGAACATTCAGGGCCTGCCTACCTGGTATGAAGTGCGGGTGACGGCTGATGGCTATCAGGCGCGGGCAGACCGGGTCGACGTGATGGTCGCAATGAACGCGCAGACCTATGCCCAGGATATGGCTGAGGTCGCACCGGGTGGCTGGCTAATTTACGATTCCACGTGGCCACGGCATCGCCAGCTCAATCGCGAAGACATCCACGTTCTCGGTATCCCGCTGTCGAAAATGTGCAATGAAAGTTTCGACGGTGCACGGGCACGCATATTGTTGAAGAATATTGCCTATGTCGGCGCGCTGGCAGCACTGCTGAATATTGAGCTGGATGTCATCACGGAACTGCTGGACGAGACCTTCGCCACCAAGAAGAAGTTGGTGGAATCCAATCTCAAGGCAATTCGACTTGGCTACGACTACGCGCTCGAGCACTTCAGCTGCCCGTTGTCCAAAACCGTCAAGCGTATGGACAAGACCAAAGGGCACATCATGATCGACGGCAACACAGCTGCAGGTCTTGGCTGTGTTTATGCCGGCGCCACCGTGGGTGCCTGGTATCCAATAACACCATCAACCTCACTAATGGACGCATTCAAAGCATTCTGTAAACAGTTTCGCATTGAAGAGACAAGTGGTGGCAAGAAATTTTGCATCGTGCAGGCAGAAGACGAGCTGGCAGCTATCGGCGTCGTGTTGGGCGCCAGCTGGAACGGCGCACGCGCATTCACGCCAACTAGCGGCCCTGGCATATCGCTGATGAACGAGTTCATCGGTTTCGCCTATTACGCGGAAGTGCCAGCGGTGATTTTCGACGTGCAGCGTACGGGTCCGTCTACCGGAATGCCGACACGCACCCAGCAATGCGACCTGATGGCCTGCGCGTATGCGTCGCACGGTGATACGAAACACGTCTTATTGTTCCCGGCGAACCCGCAGGAATGTTTTTATATGTCCGTCGAAGCGTTCGATCTGGCGGACCGATTGCAAACACCGGTCATGGTTCTTTCAGACCTTGATATCGGTATGAACGACTGGATGTGCCCCGATTTCGAATGGGACGAGAATTACGTTCCGGATCGCGGCAAGGTGTTGACCGCAGAGCAACTCGACGGAATGGATAAGTTCTATCGTTATCTCGACAGCGATGGTGACGGCATTACTTACCGGACACTGCCCGGCGAGCATCCCAAGGGCTCATTTTTTACGCGCGGTTCGGGACACAACAAGTTTGGCGGCTACACGGAAGACTGTGCCGAGTACCAGGAAGTTGTCGATCGCTTACTGGTCAAATGGGAAACGGCTCGCAAGATGGTTCCGGCACCGGACATTGCGTATTCCAAGTTCAACAAGGAAGCAATCGTTACGATCGGCAGCTGCGACGGCGCTGTAAAGGAAGCCATGGAGCGTCTGGGTGAAGCAGGTATCAGCCTGAACGTTTGCCGAGTGAAGTCGTTTCCGTTCAGCGATGCCATCAAGGACTTCATCGCGAAACACGAGCGGGTTTACGTGGTCGAACAGAATCGGGACGCGCAACTGCGTTCGTTGCTGATCCTGGATCTTGAGATCGACCCGGCCAAGCTGAAGCCGCTACTGCATTACAGTGGCATGCCAATGCATGCACAGTTCGTGGTTGATGAAGTACAGAAGGTGCATGCCAAGGGGCAGGCCGCCTGATCTGAGGCGATTACCAGGATTTACGTATGAGCTATATCGGCAAACCCAAGATTTCGCACCCCAAGGCGCCGCGCAATGCGTTGGGCTTATTGGAGCGCGACTACGAAGGTGCAGTGTCCACTCTGTGCGCTGGTTGCGGTCACGATTCAATTACTGCGGCTCTGATCCAGGCGGTATTCGAGTTGGGAATCGAACCGCACATGCTGGGAAAAATGAGCGGCATTGGCTGCTCGTCCAAGACACCCGCCTATTTTGTAAGCCAATCGCACGGTTTCAACTCGGTGCACGGGCGCATGCCGTCCGTCACCACAGGCGCAAACGCGGCCAACAAAGACTTGCTGTACATCGGTGTATCCGGTGACGGTGATTCACTGTCCATTGGTATGGGCCAGTTTGCGCACGTGATCCGGCGCAATCTGAATATGTGTTACATCATCGAGAACAACGGTGTTTATGGCCTGACGAAGGGCCAGTACTCTGCTTCAGCCGACGTCGGCAGCACAGCGAAAAAAGGTCCTGCGAACCGGCAAATGCCGATTGACCCCGTCAGTACTGCTATTGGCCTGGGAGCTACCTATATTGCACGCGGTTTCTCTGGAGACAAGAAACAACTCGTGCCCTTAATAAAAGGCGCATTGACTCACAAGGGATTTGCTCTGCTCGACATCATCAGTCCCTGCGTGACCTTCAACGATCACGTGGGCTCGACCAAGAGCTACGCGCATACACGCGAGTTCTATCACCACGTCATTGACGCGGATTTCGTGCCACCGGCCAAGGAAATCCTGGCGTCTTATGATGAAGGCGAAGCCATGCCGATCGAGATGCATGACGGAAGCAAGCTGGTGTTTCGAAAAGTTGATAAAGGCTACGACCCAACCAGTCGCGAAGCTGCATTCTCTTTTCTGCGCAGCAGCGTTCGTGCAGGCGAGATAATTACCGGCCTGTTGTATATCGATAAGGAAGCCGGCGATATGCACGATCTGTCCGGCAGTGTCGACCGGCCCTTGGCCAAGATTCCCTACAATGAGCTGAATCCCGGTAAAGCGACACTGGCCAAGGTTATGGGTAGCTACCGCTAACGTAGTGCCTACCAGGCGTCGCCGTTGTGTCGCCGGAACTCACGCTTGCCATCGCCGGCCGGGCGCAATTCAAGGTCGATATCCGGGTACAACACCGCATCGTTATTGTCACGATTGCCCACTTCCAGGTAGACAACGGTTTCCTTGCTGTCATTGCGTAACAGGTGACCGTTGGCTACGCCGGCTTTGAATGCAGCCATGTCGCCAGGGCGCATCAGTTCTTCGCCGTTGTCCGTAAGCAGCGTTATCTCGCCGCTCAATACGTACACGAATTCGTCCTCGTGAGTGTGCCAGTGACGTTGTGCAGAACAACTGCCGGGTGCCAGTTCGACGTGGTTTACCCCGAATGCCGTCAACGAATAAACATCGCCCAAGGCACGTTTACTGCGACCTTCCACAGCGGCACGGTAAACTTCCGGGTAGCTCGAACCCGACCTCGAAGGGACGTCTGTCGCGGCCCTGGATAAAGGTTGTTGCTTGCTCATTGGCTAATCTCCTGCCTCGCGGTAGCCAGTTGATTCTGGCACAGTGCTCCGAGGTGCGATATTGCCAGTCGACAGTGAACACTGCCTGCACAGCCCGGTCACAAAGAGTTTTCCGGTGAACAAAAAACAAGGGACCATGATGAACAAGCAAAGACGACGATTGCTGCAAGCCAGCCTGCTCGGTGGCGCAGCCGCCGCCAGCGGCTCATTGCCGGCGAACGCGGCACACCATGAAGAACAAAAGGCAGCGGCTCTGCGTATCCTCGTACTTGGTGGCACTGGCTTTATTGGTCCGCACATGGTTCGCGAAGCGCTGCGTCGCGGGCATAGTGTTGAGCTGTTTAATCGTGGCAAGACCAACGACGACTTGTTTCCTGATCTTGTCACTTATGTCGGCGACCGGAACAACGGGCTGGACGACTTGCGAGGCCCGCGCTGGGATGTGGTTATCGACAATTCCGGCTACGTGCCGCGGCATGTCGCAGACTCTGCGCGCCTCCTAAAAGGAGCCGCTGCACACTATATCTACATTTCCAGTATTTCCGCGTACGCGAATTTTGCTGCGCCGTTGGATGAGGACGCGCTACTTGCGACGATGGCGGATGCCTCAGTCGAAGAAGTCACGAACGAGACTTACGGTCCGCTAAAGGCGCTTTGCGAACAACGGGCGCAGGCGGAATTCGGTGAGGATCGCGTGGCCGTATTGCGACCAACCTATATTTGTGGCCCCGGCGATCGAACGGATCGATACACGTATTGGCCTGCGCGTACGCTGCGCGGTGGTGAGATGCTCTGGCCCGGTACCCCCGCTGACGAAATTCAGATGATCGACGTCCGCGATCTCGCGAACTTCACGATTGATGTTGCCGAACAGCGCACGCATGGTGTTTTCAATACAGTGACGCCACCGGGTTCGTTTACGATGGGTGACCTGCTCGCCGATTCGCTGGCAGTTACTGCCGCGGATACAACAGCCGTATGGGTAGATAGCGCGTTTCTCGATGCAGAAGAAGCGGGCGGACGCGAGTTGCCGATCTGGGTGCCACCGGTTGCCGATATGGCCTACGCCGCAAAAGTCCCTGGTGATCGTGCCTACGCAGCGGGCCTGAAGATCCGGCCTACCCGCGAGACCGCGCGAGATACGATCAGTTGGTGGAAAACCCTGCCAGAGGAACGTGCAACGACGTTACGTGCTGGCTTCAGTGCGGAGCGGGAATCGGCCATCCTTGCGGCGTGGAAGGCAAGCAAAAGCTGACACGGATGGCGTGCACCCGTGCCAGCTATTGCCCGGTTCCTGAACGCGACTCCGGAACCTAGTTCCAGAGTTTCTTCCACCACGGCAAGTCGCCGGGCCCCGATTCGTTGCCAAGCATCGGGATACGCGCGCGAATGTCGTCAATATTCCAGCCGGTCAGGTTGGCAAGGGTTTGTGCCTCGCGCTGCTGACGCTCGCGGACGCTGGCCTGGTAGCTGTCCATGTTGCAGGAAGCCTGGCCCTTGAACGGGTGCCGAATAACGTAACGACCCTGGAAGTTGCCGCGATCGCCGGTCTCATGAAACATGAGGTCTTCCGGAAAATGCTCGCTGTCATAGCGCACATGTAAGCGCGTGACGAATACATTCTGTGCCTGCGGTGCAATTTTCATTTGCGGCTGCGAACCGTTCGCGCCATCGGCCCAGAATACGCCAAGCTTGCGAAGTTGCTGTGCATTGAGCGGGTCAGCGGCGCAAGGGTCACACCAGGCCATGTCCCAGGCATATTCAAGAAACACCGCGCGACCGTTCTCTTTCTCGGTCTGCCGGGTAAACATCGCGCGATAGAAATCACTGAACTCGGCCTGTACATACTCCGGAACTTCGTTGTCACTGGGCAGGCGGACCGTACGGTAATTCGTGGTTTCCACTCGTCCAGTTCGGGTCAGGGCATAAACGAACAATTCCTGCTCGGCTTTGGCATTAACCGTTCCAAGCCGGATTGGCAGCATGAAGCGATTGCTCTCATATGCGATCTGCAAGGGGCGAAGCTTCGCGAAACCGAGACGGCTTTGCTCTTCCAGGTTCACCTTCGCGACGAAAAAGCGCATGTCCTGTTTGAGGTAGCTGTTAACGACGGACTCCGCACCGGCCGGTATTCGATAGCCGTTGTCTTTCAGCCAACGAATGAGGCCGCCACTTTCCTCGGCGGACAGGATCAGGATGTCGTACTCGCCGACGGTATAGCTAGCTTCGATAGTCACGCCCAGGTCGTTCCGGCGGGATTTCATCTCCGCGGCTGCCTGCGGCAATGCACTGCGCATCGCGACCTCATCCCGTTCGTACAGCATGCAGGGATCCGAATCGTGATATTCAACGAGCCGGGGCGCAGTGTAGGCATCGAGGTGTTCGATCAAGCCTCCTTCGGCAACATTGATCTGCTCGCGTTCGAGAAATGTTGGCACCGGAACGACGATCGCGAAGTCCTGGGTGTCACCCTGGAAATCGTTGGCCATCGTAACGACTGTGCGGTCGCCATCGCGCACCAGTACAACCTGGGACGCCTTGTTATAAAGGCTGGTGTCGGCACGCGCTACGTAGAAGCCGCAAAAAGCCTCGGCGGTTGCACTAATGCCAATCGTGGCGAGTGCAACGCCAATTACAATAAAAAATCGCATTATCTTGCTCCTTCGGAGTCGGGTGTTGAAACAGGGAGAGTGCTGGGTATAGCCCAGCTGTAGCGCCTGCCTTTCAGCAACGCATCAATGAGCGGTGTTAGCGGCGCACCAAAGAACAGCGCAAGCAGTGGTCCGTATGGCTGGTAGTAAACAAACTGGATACAGAATGCGGCGAGCGCAATGAGGCCGCCGAACAACAGCCGACCGGGCGCACTGTTCGGCGTTGTCTTCGGGTCGGAAATCATGAAAAACGCGAAGATCAGCAACGCACCGTTTTGCAGGTGATGCAGCGGAATCGTAAGCGGATCACCCAGCCACAGTGCGCGGCCAACGAGGAGTGCTGCATAGGCGCCGAGAAAGGCCAGCGTAGTTTCCGCACGGCGAGCGCGGGTAAGGACGATGAATCCGAGGCACGCCAGGGCAAACGCCCCGATTGTTGCGCTGCCCCACTGGCCGGTTGATATCCAGGCATGATCGCTGACCAGCATCAGGCCGACAATTGCAAAGTTCGCAGGGTTGAACACGTGCTTGCCATTGACTCGCAACACGAATTTACTGCCAATCGCGAGGACGGCGGCGAGTGCTGCAATGGCAAGAAGGTCAGTGCGGAGTAGCAGGCACAGTGACAAAGTCGTGACCAGCGCGCTGCGCGGATCGAATGTCGGTACGCCAGTGAGTCTGCCAGCTATAAACTGGGTCAGCTGGGCTGCGAGGAGAACAAGGAGCACCTGCGTGAACTGGATGCCGATATTCAGGTACAGCACGGCAACCGCCAGCAGCGCCGACAACACGGCAATCTGGTAGTAGCGAGGATCGATTTTCGGCAGGCTGGGCATGCATAGGTAAACGCCCGGGTCGGCAATTCGGGTTATGAACCGACCTGGTCCGGCAGCCCCAAGTGGCTGGAATCTATGTAAGTTATTGAATAAAGATGAAAAAATTGGAGCAGCGGGTGCTGATGGAAGATTGGTTCGTTTGCATCCAAAACCCGGTCAGCGAGCATCTGATCAGTAGTCGGCACCGCGTGTGCAAGCAAAACTGGAGTAAGCAATGAACGAAGAAATGATACCTGTCGTAATGTTCCTGATGATCGGCATGGTCATCTCGCTGTTTTTCTACTTTCGATACCGAACGCGTTGCGACATGCAACAGACGATTCGCGTCGCGTTGGAGAAGGGTCATGAGTTGAGCCCTGAGTTGATCGACCGACTCAGTGAACCGCGCAAACCCGAAAATACAGATCTGCGTCGCGGAGTCCTCGCCATGGCGCTGGCGCTGGCCGGCGCCGGGTTCGGATTCTTTATCAATGACGAAGACGTCGTCCAGAATATGCTGGCGGTGGCAACCTTGCCGTTCTTTATCAGCCTTGCGTACCTGTTTCTCTGGCGTTTCAGTCCGCGCGAGGCACAAAGCTGAAACTAGCGCCGCACCAACTGGCGCATACCGACGAGCTGGAGCTCATCGCCCGGGCACGCGCTCGGGCGGATACCAGCGCTTACGGCGAGCTGGTACGCAGGCACCAGTCGCAGGTTCGCCTGTTCCTGTTGCGCCTGTGTCGTGATCCGGCAACGGCTGATGATCTGGCGCAAGATTGTTTTCTGCACGGCTGGGAAAAGCTGGCGAGTTTCCGCGGTGACGGCGCGTTCGGTGGCTGGCTTATGCGGATTGCGTGGACCACGTTCCTGCAGTCAAAGCGGCGCAGTGACCGCTACCGCGAGGTGGTGTCGGAGGTTGGCCGGGAAGACGGCGCTGCTGCGACTGTGGACCCGATCGATGAGACGGCGGATCTGGATAAACTCCTGGCAGTGCTAACAGAGGATGAACGTGCTGTGATGATACTGTCGTACGCGCTGGGCATGTCGCACCGTGAAATAAGCGAGACCGTGAATAATCCGGTCGGCACGGTCAAATCAATAATTCATCGCAGCAAAGTGAAAATCAGGCATAATTTTGAACTCGAAAATCATCAATATGGGTGACTACCGCATGGACGATGACGATCGCCGTTTGCAGGCGTTGTTTGCGCATTCGCCGCTGGACGATAACGGTTTCAGTGAGCGTGTTATCCACAAGCTGGAGAGCAAGACCCGACTGCGGCGACTGCTGCTGGCCATTGCAATACTGGCAGGTGGCTTGATCGCAGCGCGACCGGCAATGCAGCTGGCGGGTCGCCTGGTAACGGAAATGCAGGGTGTCGCGACCGGCGTGGCAGAGGTGAGCGAGATGATATCGTTCTTGCCAGCCGCATTGGCGGTCTCTGCAGCGCTCGCCGGCGTTGCCGCGCTGCGTTGGCTGGAGCGCTAGCGCAAGGCGGATTTGCCTGCACAGTGCAACGCTCCGCGGGCCGCGCTGGTCTGCGTCACAAATTCCCGAACAGCGCGTTGAATCGATCAATGCGGTCGTATACATTGACGCGATGAATCTTCGCGAACAGGTTGAAGAGCTGCTACCGAACTGGGAGCGCTGGTACCCGAGTCTATTTGACGCGGCGCACGATCTTGGTGTTATCAAGGCACAAGTCTGCGATCCTAATTCCCTGTTGTTGAGCAACCGTCACGCGCGCGTGCGGCAGCGTGCCGAAGATGCGCATCGCGAGAAATGGGGCGGTAACGCTCAAGAATAAAGTGCCGCGCCCCGTCGGGCGCGATTCCGAACCAGTTATACACTTTCAGGACGGTAAGATGCCTTTCAATCTTGATGCCATTCGAGCCGAGTTCCCTGCGCTTTCGATCGAAGACAATGGCGTGCCACGAATCTACTTCGACAACCCCGCTGGAACCCAGGTCCCGCGATTGGTGGTCGAGCGCATGAGCGAGTGTCTCATTGAAGCCAACGCTAACCTCGGGGGTTATTTCACTACCTCGCAGCGTGCGGATGCAGTAGTGGATGAGGCCCACCAGGCGATGGCGGATTTTCTGAATGCGGGTTCTCCTGATGAGATTATCTTCGGCCAGAACATGACGACCTTGACCTTGCATATTTCGCGGTCTATCGGCCGGCGATTGCAGGCGGGTGATGAAATTATTCTCTCGCGCATGGATCACGACGCCAACGTAACCCCGTGGACGTTGCTGGCTGAAGATCTTGATCTCAAGGTTCGCTGGATGCCGTTCAATACGGAAACATTCGAATTTGATCTGGCAGAATTCGACAAGCTGCTGAGCGACAAGACGCGCCTCGTCTGCATTGGCGGTGCGAGTAACCTGCTTGGCACTATCAACGACGTCAAGGCGATCAGTCGTAAGGCACGCGCAGCGGGTGCGTGGTCATTCATCGATGCCGTGCAGCTTGCTCCACATGTGCCGATTGACGTGCAGGCTATTGGTTGCGATTTCCTTGCTTGTTCGGCCTACAAGTTATTCGGCCCACACCAGGGCATGTTATGGGGTCGTCGCGAACTGCTGGAGTCATTGACGCCGTACAAAGTAAGGCCCGCACCGACTGCAATCCCGGCGTGTTTCGAGACCGGCACGCAAAGCCATGAGGGCATGGCGGGCACCGCAGCCGCGGTTGACTATTTCGCCTGGATTGGTGAATCGATGGGCAAAGAGTTCATGCAGCGCAATGACCGGTTCCAGGGTCGCGGCCGCGCTGTGCACGCCGCGCTCGATTTCCTGTTCGACTACGAGCAGGACCTTGCACGCCACTTGATTAATGGCTTGCAGTCACTGCCGGGCGTGCGTGTGCTCGGTATTACGGACACAGATGCAATGCATCGACGCGTGCCAACAGTATCTTTCGTCCCTGCAGGCGGCGCCTCTTCGGCCATCGCTGAGGCATTGGCGCAACGCAACATTTTTGTCTGGAGCGGCCACAACTACGCGGTTGAGGCAGCCAGGGCCCTGGGTATTTATGATACGGGCGGCGCGGTTCGGATCGGCCCGGTGCACTACAACAGCATCGCTGAAATCGATGTGCTACTGAACGCGCTCGAGGATATTTTGCCTCGCGCGAACGCGGCCTGACGCTTTACCGGAAGAATCTTGAACAACCCGTCCTCTGCAAAACTCCTGGCGGCTGACAGCCCCCTTAAAACCTACCAAATGGTTGGCCGCGTTCTTGGTCCCACGCTGTTTGCCCTGATGCTGCTCACCCAGGATTCGCAGAGCACGATGGATCCACTGGCCTGGCGTGTCGCAGCCATCGGCATCTGGATGGCCGTATGGTGGGCGACAGAAGCAATCCCGGTGGCGGTAACCGCGTTCCTACCCATCGTATTGTTTGAGCCGCTGGCCGTATCCAGCACCGGGGACGCCGCCGCGCCGTATGCGAACCCGATCATCTACCTGTTTCTTGGCGGTTTCATGTTGGCGCTCGCGCTGGAGCGGTGGAACCTGCATCGACGCATAGCACTTGCAGTACTGGATCGCACCGGTACGGATGGCCGCCGCCTGGTGGGTGGCTTCATGCTGGTCTGTGCATTGCTCAGCATGTGGATGACCAATACATCAACGACCATGATGTTGTTGCCTATCGTATTGTCTGTCGTTGCCGTCGTTCGCGACAACGTCAGCGACCTGAGTGACGTCGAAGGTGACAACTTCCAGCTCGCCATGCTCCTTGGGCTTGCGTACTCAGCCAGTATTGGCGGTCTGGCCACGCTTATTGGTACGCCGCCCAACGCATTGTTGGTAGGGTATCTCGCAGAAAACTACGATATCCAGATCAGTTTCGCCCGCTGGATGGCCGTGGGTGTGCCAGTCAGCTTCGTCATGCTCCCGCTTGCCTGGATAGCACTCACGCGATTCCTGTATCCGGTCAATATTCCCGAAAGCAAGGCGGTACACGAACACCTGCACAAGTTGCGCGCCGAGCTGGGGCCGATGAGCACAGCTGAGAAACGCGTCGCCGTGATATTCGGTGTTGTCGTGTTCTGCTGGATGTTGCGTAAACCGTTAACCGATTTTCTCGGCCTTAGCGGAATTACCGACACCGGCATTGTAATGACGGCGGCTGTACTACTTTTCATGATTCCGAGCGGCAATGCCACGCAGACGCGGCTAATGACATGGCACGATGCAGCGCGTTTGCCGTGGGGCGTGTTGATTCTGTTTGGTGGTGGCCTCAGCCTCGCTGCAGCGGTATCCAGCTCGGGGCTTGCGTTGTGGATGGGCGAGGGCCTCGCCCCGCTGAATGCGCTGGGCACTGCTGTGCTGGTCCTTGCGGCCGTTACACTCGTTATTTTTCTGACCGAGTTAACCAGCAATGTGGCGACAACGGCGACCTTGCTGCCGGTTGTAGGTGCTATTGCGGTGCAGGCGGGTGTACCACCCATTGTGTTAACAGTACCTATCACAATAGCCGCCAGTTGCGCGTTCATGTTGCCGGTGGCAACGCCGCCAAATGCGATTGTCTTCGCGACTGGCGCAATCAGTATTCCGCAGATGGTCAAAGCCGGCGTCCTGCTGAACCTCATGGGCATAATCCTGGTGACACTGGCAGCGTTGTATCTGGCACCGATCTTGATTCAGTAGGCTCGCAGTGCCTCAACTCCGGTTCGCGCAGCCAGCCGTCATTGCCGGCACCCGTCTACTGCCATGAAACTGCCGGCGGATTTCTATCTCGATAACGACGTCGTCGGCATCAGCCGCCGCTTGTTGGGCAAGCTGTTGTGCACCCGGATAGACGGCAAGACCTGCAAAGTAATCGTTACGGAAACCGAGGCCTACGCCGGCGAAACGGATAAAGCCAGCCATGCCTTCGGTGGGCGCAGGACCGCGCGTACCGAGGCGATGTATGGCCCCGGTGGGCATGCGTACGTGTATCTCTGCTACGGCATTCATCATCTGTTTAACGTCGTTACCAATGTTGCAGGCATACCGCACGCCATACTGGTGCGTGCCGCGTTGCGGCACAGTGGTTTGCCGGTGTTGTTAGCGCGCCGTCGCCAGACGAGCGCCGGGCCGCAGGCCTTGGGTATCACGACGGTGCTGACGCGCTCATCCCTGCGCGGCAGGCAGGTCTGGCTGGAAGATGTGGGAATAGCACCCACTACGACGGACATTGTCAGCGGACCACGCATAGGCGTCGACTATGCCGGCGAGGATGCGGCGCGCCCTTATCGTTTCGTTTGGACTCAGGTCGATGTGCGACCGTGACGCGCCGACACAACATAAAACAACAAGCCACTCGCGATTATTCCGAGCCCGAACAAGCCTTCGGTCGGCTTGTTGGCGAGCACGAACCACAGCGTCCAGCCGGTTAGCAGGAGATAAACTAACGGCGGCAACGGATAGGCAAAGGTGCGATACGGGCGCGGCAAATCCGGCTGGCGAATTCGCAATACAAACACGCCCAGCACCGTTGCAAAACTGTTTAATGCGAGCGTGAACCCCGCAAATATCAGTATCGATTCAAACGTGGATGTCAGGATGAAAGTGATCGTCAGAATCGCTTGCAAGTAAATCGCATTCGATGGAATGCCATCCCGATTCGTCTTCGCAAGCCTGGAGAGTCCGTGAAAGTCTTCGCCAATCACTTGTAGTACGCGCGGTCCGGCGAGGGTCATGGCGCTGACTGTGGAGACCAGTAAAAGCGCAAGCACCACGCCTGTGAAACGTCCACCGAGGTCGCCGAACGCGGCAACGGCTGCGATGTAACCGACTTCTACCTTGCCTGTCATGCTGTCCATCGGTGCAACAGCGAGAAACGTATAGTTCAGGGCAAGGTAAAGCACCATTACGACCAGCGTACCGGTCAGTAGTATCCAAGGCAGTGTGCGCTGCGGATTCTCCAGTTCGCTACTGAGGTAGGTTGCCGCATTCCAGCCGGTATAGGCATAGCTGACATAGATCAGTGAAACGGCGAAGGCGCCGCTGGTCATCAAGGCAGCGTCGCCGGGCGCCGGCAGAAAGTTCACGGGTTCCAGCTCGGGCACCAGCAGTACGGCAACGGCGCAAAACAACACGATGACGCCGATCTTGAGAACGGTGAACACACTCTGCAATCCGCCGCTGCCCCGCCGGCTACCGGCATGCACGACGGTCAGAATGATAACGAGCCCGCACGCCAGCACTTTTTGTAGCCAGGCATTCGGCTCATCTTGCAGTGCTGAGGTCGCATAAGCAGCGAAGGTGATTGCAGCCAGTGCGGTTGGAGCGGCGAAACCAATCGTTGCCGAGACCCAGCCGGAGACAAAGCCTGCGGCCGGATGATAAATACGCGCCAGGAAGTTGTACTCGCCACCGGAACGCGGCATTGCCGCACCCAGCTCCGCGTAAGTCATCGCGCCACAGACGGCGGCAATACCGCCTACCGCCCACAATGCGAGCAGCACAAAGCCGGAACGAAGTTCGAGTAGCTGGAAACCGAGGCTGGTAAATACACCGGTGCCAATCATATTGGCGATTACGACGGCGGTAACCGTAGGGTAACGGAACTTGCTGCGCGACATGAGGGCACCCGGTGCAATCGACAGCTGATTATTACTGATTATCGTTGCAGATACAGATGCAGTTCACCGGGTTTGTTGCTGACTCCGGCGGTGAGATTGGCCGGCAACCTGCTGGACTAACCGAGCCTGCCGTTACTTGCCGCCGCTCGTACCTGTCGACTCCGCTGTGACAGGAGACAGTGTTGACTCGTCGGCAACGAGCGCCAGTCGCTGTTTACGGTAGCTGTCGCGAACCCGGCGTCGCTCGGCGGCCAGCTGGCGGGTCTGCAGTCTCGTGACAGTTCGTTGGCTTCGGTTACCTTCTGCCGCAGGTGTTGCTTGCTCTTTAGCTTCTGCATCGCTACCGGCTGATTTCGGTGCGGGTCGTTGCAGCCGCGCGTACTCAGCAGCAGCTGCAGCAGCGAGCTCCGCTGTCGAATCTGCGGCCGGAGCCGTGTTCTCGGGCGCCTGTGCCTGGGACATACCGGGCACGAGCAGGTACGCGAGCAACAAAGTTGAGACGATTGTGGTGTTCATTCCGGGAATCCCGCCGTTATTTGCTGGCGGCATATTGCCGCGTCAAATACGCAATGCGGTTATTGTCACAATCTGTGACAGATGGACTCGCGCCCGGCGCCGCTGGCCGGAGCGCCTCGAGCTACCCTGGCAAGCAGCATTAACGGGTTTGACAGGCTGCGATCCGCCGTATCCACGGCCAGTGCGCAGAGGTTTCTGAGCGCGCACATACGCACTCAATCGGCCGCTGGATGAGTCGCAGTAAGCCTAAATCGCCGCAGCCGATCCGGTCTGAATGCTTATCAGGCGATCACGGTGCCCGGTGGCTCGAAACGTCGGCCTTCCAGCTCGACGACATCCTTCAAAGAGTACCGATAGAACTTGGCTGTGCTGTCGTTCGGCAAGGTGATGTACCAGGGCTGGCAAAACGGCCCATTGTCCAGTTGGCCGGTAAGCACGCCGCGATGGCGTTCTGCAAACGTGTCGTAGCCAATGCCAAGCACAAAACCTGTGTGCTCAAGGCCCATAGGGTATTTTTTCTGGTGTGGTGTCGGTATCAGTTCGATCAGCGACACGGGGGTCTGCGGATCGAGCAGTACTGGTTCTGTGAGCAACATCTTGTTGATCGGGCGCCCGTTCCAGACATTCTCAACCTCGGTGGAGCAGTACTTGCGAAGTTCGTCCCGGACCCTGCTGTATTCTTCAGTCGATGCCGTGCGAAAAGCGATATGGCTTATCTCGCTGCCCGTTACATTAATGTCGACGTCGAGCAGCTGTCGTTTTATCGTGGCAAAGAACTCGCAGTAGTCGCCGAGTATGCTTGCAAGATTCATGGTTTCGGATTCCTGGTGTGGTTCACTGGGCACAACCTACAATGCCAATGTCACGCGCGTAAGGCTATTCTTCGCCTGACGTGTCATTTGAAGGAATCAGCATTATGAGTGTTCCAGGTCTGTCGGAGCTATTCGATTTTAGCGGACGCAACGTGGTTGTCACGGGTGCCAGCCAGGGCATTGGTGCGGCGATCGCTTTACGTTTCGCCGAAGCCGGTGCTCGCGTGGTAATTCACTATCGCAGACAGGCGGAAGCGGCTGAGCAGCTGGCCAGCGCAATCCGCCGCGACGGCGGCGAGGCTGTTGCGGTTGCTGCCGAACTCAGTGAGCCAGCGGCCGTGCACAAGCTCATGGCGCGCACCGTTACCGAGTTTGGTCGTATTGACGTACTGGTGAACAATGCCGGCGCCTTCCCGAATGCCGCATTGCTGGACATGAGTCATGAGCAATGGACCGACATGCAGCGGGCTAACGTTGATTCCTGTTTTTTGTGTACCCAGGCAGCCGCACGCCTTATGCAATCGTCGGGTGGTGGGGCGATCGTGAATATCGCCTCGATTTCAGCAAGCAGTCCCGGGCCGCAACACAGTCACTACAACAGTGCGAAGGCCGCGGTAGTCATGCTTACGCGTTCCGCCGCGCAGGAGCTTGGGCCGCTGGGCATTCGCGTGAACGCGGTGTCACCCGGCGTAATCGGCCGCGAGGGGATTGAGGAACAATGGCCGGAAGGCGTTGCACGCTGGCAGGAGCGCGCGCCGCTAAAACGGCTGGGGCAACCTGAAGATGTGGCCGATGCGTGCCTGTTTCTTGCATCCAAAGCAGCTCGCTGGGTAAGCGGCCATAACCTCGTTGTTGATGGTGGAGTGCTAGCAGCCAGCATCTATTAGGGTGAGTCGTTACCGCAGTAAGTTGTAGCTTGTCTGTGCTGTGATTGACGTCGGTAGGGCTTAGCGCACCCGTTCGAACAGCTCAACCAGCTCCAGGATCTTTTCTCTTTTCTGGCTCAATGAGCCGGACTTGAGCGCGTCTTCAACACACTCTCCTGCGTGAGCTCGCAGCAACAATGTCTCGGCTTTCGACAGCGCCGCTTTAATAGCCTGCAGCTGGTGCAGGATGTCTATGCAATAGCGGTCGTCGTCGATCATACGCACGACCCCCTTGACCTGGCCCTCTATCCGCCTGAGCCGTTTTACGACCAGTTCGTTGTTTGCCGCATCGCCATGCATGCAGAATCTCCTCTTGACGAAATACCCCCATGGGGTATATGTTTCGACTATACCCCATGGGGGTATAAAGACAAGGCTTTTTTCGACCCGATCGGGTCAAGAGGTGATTATGAATACAAGTATCTCAGGCGCTCGCCATAGCGAGCATCAGCACGGCGGGCTGGCACAAGAACACCACGGGGCGAACGAGAATCACGCTGCAGTCGCAGAGCAGCACACTGCGGCAAATCACGCACACATGGCGCACCACGGCCACCATGCTGGCGACGGTGGTCCGCTCAAACTTTCGGCACAGGCGACACTGCATTGTTTGACCGGCTGCGTCATAGGCGAGGTGGCTGGTCTGATGATCGGCGTGACCCTGGGTTTTTCCGTGGGCTGGACGATCGCGCTGGCGACGACCCTTGCCTACATCAGTGGGCTGACGCTCGGTGTCGTGCCAGTCGCGCGCAATCAGGGCATCAGCTTGTGGGAGGCATTTCGGATCATCTGGCTGGGCGAGGTCATCTCGATTGGAGTGATGGAGATTGCCATGAACGTCGCCGACTACAGTGTCGGTGGCATGCAGATGGGCAGCATCCTGCATCCGATGTTCTGGTTCGGTATCGCTGTTGCAATTCCTGCTGGTTTTCTGGCCGCCTGGCCGGTGAACTGGTGGCTACTAAGTCGCAACATGAAGCAATGCCACTAGCTGACCTAAGGCGATTCCGGTTGCCCGGCCTCTTGCAGGCCGGGCTCAGCGAAGAGGGTGCGCCACGCAAAGGCTCGTTCGCGTATAGACGCCGTTGTTGCAAGGATTTTGCAAGTTATACACGCAGCTAATGGCCAGAAAGCGCTACTGGTAGCCGCGCGCCTGCAGTTCAAACAGGTGAGCGTACTGACCACCAAGGGCTAGCAGACTTTCGTGGTCGCCTTGCTCCGTAATTCGGCCATGCTGAATGACGATGATCTGGTCCGCGGCGCGTACCGTAGAGAAACGGTGCGAAATAAGGATCGTCATTTTCTCCCGACTGGATCGTCGAAAATGGTCGAATATTGCGGCTTCGGAAGCGGCGTCCATCGCGGCCGTCGGTTCATCCAGTACCAGGATGTCGGCATCGCTGCGCATGAACGCCCGGGACAGCGCAATCTTCTGCCACTGTCCGCCCGACAATTCCCGACCGCCTTTGAACCAGCGACCCAGTTGAGTGTGGTAGGCCTCCGGCATCGACTCGATGAACGGCGCCGCCATGCCGGTTTCGGCAGCGGCCTCCCAGCGCTGCTCGTCGTCAATGTAGCGGACGTCGCCAGCGCCGATGTTCTCACCAACGGAAAACTGATAGCGACCGAAGTCCTGGAAAATAACTCCGATCCGGCGCCGCAACGCCTCGACGTCCCATTCGACTAACGGGAGCCCATCAAGGAATACCTGTCCACTGGTTGGTTCATACAAACGAGTCAGCAGTTTGATGAGTGTCGTCTTGCCCGAACCGTTCTCGCCGACCAGAGCGAGACTCTGACCGGGCCGGATTTGCAAACTGACGTCGCTGAGCGCGTCATCCGCAGCACCCGGGTAGCGGAAGGACACACCGCGAAATTCAATCCCGCGCGAAGGATCCGGACCGTGCTCCGCTTCGCCTCGCCGGCTCGGCACCGGCTGTGCCAGGTACTCATACAGGTTAGAGAGGTACAGATTATCTTCGTACATGCCGCTGATAGCAGACAGGCTCGCGGTAACGGCGGCCTGTCCCTGTCGGAACAGCATCAGGTACATGGTCATTGCGCCCAGTGTGATCTCGCGGCTGATCGTGGCAATTACGATCCATACGTAGGCGCCGTAAAACGCAGCTGTCGACAACAGGCCCAGCGCGAAACCCCAGCTATCGCGGCGCAGCGTGAGTCGCCTGTCCTCTACGAACAGCTTGTTAAAAATGTCGCGATAACGTTGCAGCAGCCGCGGCCCAAGCTGGAACAGCTTCACTTCCTTAACGCCGTCCTCGCGCGCGATGACCGTTTCCAGATACATCTGCATCCGCGTGTCGGGCGAACGCCAGCGAAACAATCGAAATGCGTCGCCGGAAAATTTTGCTTCGGCGAAGAACGACGGCAGTCCCGCGCCAACAAGAATGAGTACAGCCCACGGCGAGAACTTGTACAACAGCACTGAGTAGCTAACGAGCGTTATGGCATTTTGTGTCAGGCCGAAGGTGCGATTAACGAGACTTAACGGCCGACTCGATGCCTCCCGGCGTGCCTGGGTCAACTTGTCGTAGAATTCGGAATCCTCGAAATGCGACAACTGCAACGTCAGTGCCTTCTCGAGAATCATGACGTTAACCCGTTGCCCGAGTAGTGCCCGAAGCAGGGACTGGCTGGCAGAAATGCCACGCTGGCTTGCAGCCACCGCGACGACCAGCAGCGCCTCCACCGCGAGCAGGCTGAGCACGTAACGCGTATCGGGGTCCGCTGCGGCCATGGCAGCAACGACGCCATCGACAATCAGTTGACCAACCCAGGCGATGCCAGCTGGCAGAATGCCGGCGGCAAGGGTCAGAACCGCGAGTACCAGGGTAAGGCGAGGGCTGGTCGTCCAGACCAGTTGCATTGCACGGTGGCTGTAGCGAAAGACACCTAGAAAACGAGTGAAAAAGCTGGCGCTTTGATCGCCGTCGTCAGCCACGTGAACGCGTCCGAATCACGGCAAGCGCGAGCTCAGTCGACATTTGCGCGTCGCCAGGCATCCGCGACGGCGATCGCACTCATATTAAAGATGCCCTTTGCGCTCGATGAGGGTGTGACTATATGCGCGGGCTTCGCGGTACCCGAGAGTATCGGCCCGATGAACAGCGCATCCGTAATCGAGCGTATCAGCTCCATTGCAATATTTGCCGTATCAAGATTGGGCATGATCAGCAGGTTTGCCCTGCCAGTCAGGGTGGCGTTCGGATCCAGGGTTTTGCGGATAGCCTCATTCATCGCGGTCAATGCGTGCATCTCGCCATCGACTTCCAGCTCCGGATCACGTTCTTTGATTATTCGCGTAGCGTCCCGCATCTTGCGCGCTGATGCCGCGCCAGAGGAGCCGAAATTGGAGTGCGAAAGCAGCGCAACTTTTGGCTTGATACCAAAACTCTGTACACGTGCGGTACTGGCGAAAGTGGTTGCCACGATTTGCTCGACATTCGGATTCACTTCTATAAAAGCGTCGGCAATAAACAGAGGGCCATCCGGCAGGAACAGCACTGACAGCGACGAGATCTTTTGCTCCGGGCTTGCCGGGCCGATGATGCCGATGATGTCCTGCAGGTGATGGTCAAAGCGACCCACAGTGCCGCATAACAGGGCTTGCGCCTGCCCCATGGCCACCATGCAGGCAGCGATTACCGTGCTGTTGGTGCGCATAACCGTTTTCGCGGCGGAGACGGCGACGCCCTTGCGCGCCATCCGCGAATGGTAGAACTGCCAGTAATCGCGATAGCGTGGGTCGTTGTCCGGGTCGACCAGTTCGAAATCCACGCCGCTCTGCATCCGCAAGCCTAACCGGTTGATGCGTTCGTTGACCACAGCCGCCCGGCCGATCACTACCGGATGAGCAATGTGTTCATCAATCACCGCCTGCACGGCACGCAGTACGACCTCGTTCTCGCCTTCCGCATAAACCAGGCGTTCAGTATCGAGTTTCGCGACGTCAATAACCGGCTGCATGAACATCGCTGACCGGTTGCTGAAATTCTGCAATCTTTCGAGGTATGCATCGAGATCGGCGATTGGACGCGTTGCTACACCTGAATCCATTGCGGCTTTAGCAACAGCAAACGACACCACTTCCATCAAGCGCGGATCGAATGGTTTTGGAATGATGTATTGCGGGCCGAATGTAAGTGATTCACCCTGGTAGGCATTGGCAACTTCGTCAGTTGATTCAAGTTGTGCAAGGGCTGCAATTGCATCAACACAAGCGACTTTCATCTCGATGTTGATGTCGGTTGCGCCGACGTCCAGTGCCCCCCTGAAAATAAACGGAAAACACAGAACATTATTGACCTGGTTCGGGTAATCGGAGCGGCCCGTCGCCATGATGATGTCCGGCCGGGCTGCAAAGGCAACTTCGGGAAGAATTTCCGGGGTAGGGTTGGCCAGCGCGAGTACCAGTGGCCGATCTGCCATCTTCTTGACCATCTCGGCGGTAAGTACGTTCGGAGCAGACAGCCCCAGGAATACATCTGCACCTTCGATTGCTTCGCTGAGGTCACGCAACCCGGTCTCACGCGCATACCGCGATTTGTAAGGATTCATGTCCTCCTTACGGCCTTCGTAGACGACCCCGTGCAGGTCACACAAGGTGATGTTTTTCTTCTGCAGGCCGAGATGGACCAGCAAGTCGAGGCAGGAGAGGCTGGCGGCACCGCCGCCTGTCGACACCAGGCGGATGTCGGCAAGTTCTTTGCCGACAATTTTCAGCCCGTTCCTAATCGCTGCGCTGACGACTATCGCCGTACCGTGCTGGTCATCGTGGAAGACCGGGATGTTCATCCGCTCGTTGAGCTGTTGCTCGACGATAAAACATTCGGGGGCTTTGATGTCCTCCAGGTTAATGGCACCGAAGGTTGGCTCCAGCGTGGCAATGATCTCGATGAGTTTGTGCGGATCGTTCTCGTCTATTTCGAGGTCAAAGGCATCAATGCCGGCAAACTTTTTGAACAACACCGACTTGCCTTCCATCACAGGTTTGGCGGCGAGCGGGCCGATTGGTCCCAGCCCGAGCACGGCACTGCCATTTGTGATGACGCCGACGAGATTGCCTCGCGCTGTATAGTCAGCGGCCTTTCTGGGGTCATCTTTTATCCGCATGCAGGGGAACGCGACGCCCGGTGAGTAGGCCTGCGCCAGGTCGAGCTGATTGGCCAGCGGCTTAGTCGGAGTAACTGTGAGTTTGCCGGCGGGATGCAGCTGGTGATATCGGAGCGAGGCTTCTTCGAGTGGATCGGACATTTATACAATTCCGTATCGGTTGGTTCAGGACCAGCAGCGCGCTTGCCTGCGAGCGGTTGATCATAAACCAATAGTGCCGCAGCAACGAAACTAGCCGCATTTTCGTAGCAGAACAGGGCTACCAGTGATCAGGCGGATGGTCGCGAGGAGCAGTCATGCCGGACTGCTGATATGGTAATGGACCATTCTGCAATTTAAGGAACAATGCATGAAGTTCGAGATGAAGCCGTTGCCCTATGACTACGACGCGCTGGAGCCGCACATCAGCTCGCGCACGCTCAAGCTCCATTACGACAAGCATCACAGTGGTTACATGGCTAAGCTAAAGGCTCAGATTGAAGGTACACCAGCTGAAGATCAGTCCCTGGATAGCATTGTAACGGGGTCGAGCGGCGGCGTATTCAACGCCGCAGCACAGGTTTGGAATCACGATTTCTACTGGCGCAGCATGAAGGCCGGCGGCGGTGGTCAGCCTAACGGCGATCTGAAAACACAAATTGACGAATCATTTGGCAGCTTCGCGGAATTTCGCGACAAGCTGAAGAACGCGGCTGCAAGCCACTTTGGTTCGGGTTGGGCATGGCTCGTAATGCGATCCGACAACAAGCTGGAGATAGTCAGCACCCATGACGCCGACAATCCGCTGTGCCATGGCATGACACCGCTTTTGACGATCGATGTCTGGGAGCATGCCTACTACCTGGACACACAGAATGATCGCGGTGCTTACGTGGATACCGTATTGAACGAGCTTACAAATTGGAATTTTGCGGAAAGTAATCTGTCCGCGACCACTGCCGCGAAATAGTACGCGGTCTGGGGTCAGCGACATTGCAGTACCATGTTCGGGAGCGGCCTGCTCCCAATGTTGCCCACCCTTAGGTGTCGCGCTTACTGCCGGTAACCTGATAAACCGGATTACCGGCAGCCGCGGTACCAATGTGCAGAAGCACCAGCGGCCAAGTCAGTGTTCAAAACTCCCACAGTACGCCGATAGCGGGCAGCAATGGGAACCAGTACTCGTCGCGCTGCAGCAGCTGCGGCGACGGACCTGCTTCTTCATCAAGCTCGAAATCAGTACAGCAGGCGTTGCGTCGGTTGGTGGCGTTAGACAGTTCGAAGAACCAGCTCATCTCGCCAAACTTAACTGGAACCCGTCGCGCTACACGCAGGTCCAGAGAAGCAAACGGTGCAAAGCGTTCGCGGTTACGACTCGCAAACGTAAGTTCCGGGTCATCGATATCGGAATCAGCTGCTACCAAAACGCCGGTCTTCGGCCAGCCGCTGTGGCCATTCAATACCATCGATAAATCCCAGTGCTCGTTGTGCCACAGGACGCCTGCCTGGAGCGCGTGTCGCTGGTCCCAACTGCGCGGAACGTAAGCGCCCAACAGGCGATCCTCGACTTTAGCGAGTGTGTAGGATGCCCACCAGCTAAGTCCCTTGTCATTCTCAAACGCGAGTGACAGTTCAAGGCCCGTCGCACGCGCACTTTCCGGGATGATGGCGATACGGTCCGGTTTCAACTCCGGCATGATCGCGAGCGGGTCCAGCAGATTTTCGAAACGCCGACGCAAGTGTCCCAGGCGTTTGTAATAGGCTTCCGCGCGAATCGAATATTTGCTATTCAGCTGATGCTGGATGCTGGCGATGAACTGGTCCGCGCGCTGTGCTGGAGAAAAACGGGTAATCGCGTCTTCGATCTGCAACTCATTAACGGCCTGCGACTGGTAATAGCGGCCAACGCTGAAGCGCAGATCAGTACGTTTTGACCACGAGTGCAGCAGGCTGATTCGTGGACTGAGTTGTTCGTTGTTGCCCGCATCGGTGTAACTTTGTTTATCCCAACGCAAACCCAATTCCAGCGCGGTGTTGTCGCCGGTTTGCCAACGGTCCGCGAGGTACGCGGCCAGTGCGTCGCCGCGTACCTGCAGGTCGATATCGCGTTCTATCGTCAACGGCGTGTTGCGAAAACGGGCAAAGGCACCGAAATACTCGGCCTCACCCTGGTAACGAAAGTCGCCTTCAATGCGACGAAACTCGGCTCCCCAGGAAAGTCTATGCCGATCATTCGGCGAAAAAGACCAATCCTGTTGCAGTCCGGAGATGTTGATATCGCGCTGGTCGTTGACCCTGGCAATTATCTCCGCTTCGTCGTTGGCTGAGCCGATGCGGCCGCTGTTCAGCGCTGAAGTCGATAGCGTGGTGAGGCTACTAAGGTTGTCGCGCCAGTCCTGACTCCAGCTTAGCCAGAATTGCGCATTGCGAGTTTCATTTACCGACGCTTCGCGTTCATCGGGATCGGATTCCGCAATGGCCAACACGTTGTCAGTTGCGACCAGACCGTTGATTGAGAGGTGCGTTGCACTGGAGAGGTTGATGCCAATCTCGGCAAACACATCGTTGTAAGACGGCTCGCCGAGCTCTTCTTTGAGAATGAGGTCGAGGTTGCCGCGGCGCGCCGAAAACAGCCATTCGAGATCGCCATTGGCGGCACGCCCGGCCGACAGTACCGACGTGTTGTATACGCTGAGGCCCAACTCCGTATGCCGATCTCGTTCCGGGCTGACCGTATCAATCAATACCAGGCCACCAATGCCGTCGCCGTATTGAACCGGAAAGCCACCAGTGTAGACCTCGATGCCATTAATGGCGCGTGAGTCGATTGCACTAAACAGGTTTTGATAATCGCGCACATGAAACGGGTCGAGCAGGCGCTGTCCGTTCAGAATCAGACCGGTATCTTGTTGCTCGCTACCTCGCAGGTGACTTCTCGCAGAGGCGCCGCTTGATGCATTGCCGGGCAGTCGTTGCACGGCACGCAATGGGTCGTCACCAAGTAACGGCAATTGCTGAATCGTGCGCTGGCTTATTAGCGATGGCGCGTCCAGCAATTCGCGAAGAATTTCGTAACGGCTGGCCGATACCGTGACTTCAGCGATCAAATTGCTGTTGTCCGGTCGCCTTGCAGGACGTGATTCGACCTCGGCGTCCGTTGCCTCAACCGGTCGCGCCCGCCCGATGACCAGCAAGCCTTCAATTCGAAAAATTTGCAGATGATAGGGGGCCAACAGCTGGCCGATCATCACTACGGGATCGCTGGCCGTCGAACGCTCCAGCACGGTCATGTCTTGTGTGACCAGTTCCGTCGTGTACGCGAACGGCACACCGCGTTCTCGCCATGCGTCTATGACCTCTGCGACCGGTTGATCCACCCTGGCGATAATTGCATCGCTCGTTTCCTCCGCGCCGGCAGCGACACTCAAGAACAGTGCGGTGTAAAACAGGTGCGACAGCAGACGCCCGCCGGTTCGCAGGCGGTTTGCACCGATTGGCAGTTGCTTAGTTGCCCGCCAGAAAAGGCTTAATCGAGCCACGGCATTTACCTGTGCTCCAAGGTCGGGACCTGCAGCGAACTATCACGGATTCACTGGCACCGGCGTAGCGAGCTCGACGGTGATGAGGCCATCGACTATAGAGTAGTCCAGTGAGGTCATGTAGGGGATAGTACGCAGCGCGGGAATCGGCGCGAGGGTGCCAATGCCGCGCGCTTCACTGCTGGCCAGCTGCCGCGCCTGGTTTGATCGATACTGCACCCGCTGCCCGGTTTCCCGGCCAATCCAGTTGAGTACGTCAGCAGTGCTGCGACCATCGAGTGACAACTCGGGGGCAATTTCGGTCGCCCACTGCCAGCTTGGATCGTGCGAGGAGATCGCCCGGCGCTGTATTTCGCCGTTTCCAGTGACGTGCAAGGATTCGCCAGCGGCAATTTGTACTTCGACCCGTGGCCCCTTGATGTCGACTGCCCCTTCGCGAACCTGCAGCGTTAGTTCGGCATCGTTAATTCGTGCCTGAAATTGTGTTCCAAGGTGACTGATCTCACCAAAAACGGTGCGCACAATAATCCGGGAAGCAGAGTCATGACCGTATTGCTGCGAGTCAAAATACACCGCGCCGCTGACAAGATTGATAGCGCCATTCTCCAGCATCGTTATCGTTGATGCGGCATCAAGTCGCAAGGAGCCATTGCCCCAGCCAATGGCCGCGTGGCTGTCCCTGGTTGTTTGCAACTGGTCGCCGGCCGACAGTGGCATGGCGTTGAAATCATCTGCCGCTACAAGCTGTCCATTCACCGTTACGGCGTCGCCATCGATGCGCAGTATTTGCGCTTGCGGATTCAAGGCAGGTGCGGTGTCAGCATTGAACCACTGCAGGCCAAACAGTGTCGCCAGTGCGATTGACGCCGCTGCGCCGAGCGCCAGAAACTGTCGGCGCTTTCTGCGCTCTGCCGTCAGCGATCGCCACTCGCCACGCAGTTCACGCAGCGCCCGCTCACGCGCAGCCGTCGACGGTTGTGGTCGCGGAGTTGCCTGACGGAGAATATCCTCAAGCAAATGCTCTTCGTTTGCCGAATCAGCCGGCGTCTTGTCGATCATGTCATTCACCTCGGTGCCCCGGGATTCAACGCGGCATCGCTTAATTCTGAATAGGCTTCCGCGAACGCGCGCTTGGCGCGGGCCAACAGGGATTGCGCGGCTTCGTAACCAATCTCCAGTCGTTCGGCCACTTCCCTGGAGGAATAGCCTTCCACGTATTTCCATTCCAGGGCATTGCCATACCTGGGCGGCAATCGATCCAACGCCACCTGGATCAGGCGGCTCGCTTCCAGGCGCTGGAACTGGCGCGCCGGTTCGTCGTCTTCGGATGCGCGGAACGAATCCATCGCCGCACGCAAACCCGGCAGGTCTTCCGCTAAAACTATGCGCTGCTCGTATCGTCCCTGCTTGCGGTACCAGTCGGCAATGTCATTGCGACAGATAGCACAAAGCCAGGTATGCAGCTGCGATTCGGCCTTGTAGCTTGCCAGCTTCTGCAATGCTTTCGAAAAGCAATGTTGGACAACGTCTTCCGCCGCGCTTTCATCACCGCCGAGTCGGCCGAGCGCGAAGCGATACAGGCGACCATAGTTGTCATCGAAAAATGTCTGAAATGCGGCCTCGTCGCCCGCCAGCACGCGTCTGGCAAGCTGCCGGTCTTCGGCGTAGATAATCTCTGCTTTGCTGGCGGCCATGGCCTTTAGACGCTACTCACTGTAATTCCGGTCGCGCCGGATCGTCGAAACGAGGGCCACATCATATCGCGCCTGTCCTGCCCCCTGCTCCTGACCGGTTTCGATGCCTTGCAGCGTCCAACTCCACAGAACGAAGTGGAGGCATTATGTCGTGAGCTACAAACGAGGAATCGTCGCTGTCATTGCCTCGACGCTGGCTGTGGCGGGCGCGGCGGCGGCAGAGCGGCCGGTTACCGTCAGCGTACGCGTGAACGCGATGCATGCGAGCGGCGATATGTACGGGGCCGGGCTGGCACTCAGCATGCGCCTCAACAATGGCTGGTTTGCCACCGGGACGCTCGATAATTACTACTATGAGCCATCCACGCTGGCTTCCGCCGTTGCCCGGCCACAGTTTCATTCACTGGTCCTTGGCGCTGCCATGGGTCGTCGAGTGCCAAGTCGCTACGAGGGACTCGACTGGTTCTGGTCGGCAGGTCTTGCCGCTGGCCTGCCCCAGGGCTACAGCTTGCAGAATACTGCAGCGCTGGTTTCGGGTACCCAGGTGCATCTCACCACGGCGCTCGGCGGCATTCGGCAACTGGGCGAGCACTGGTCGATGAGCGCCGCACTGCGCGTTGAGCGACATTACATCGATATCCGTTATCGGCACGAAGCAAGTGTCGAAGAGCAGCGCGTGTCAACGCTGACGCCGGCAGGTTTGTACCTGTCCGTCAATTACCGGTTCTGAGCGCGGTAACGTCAGCCGCGGATTGCGCCAGTGGACGAGTCGCCAGTTGCGCTGCAACCAACCCAGGTTAAACGCGGCGCGAGCGCCGGCATCCCGTCGTTTCCGTAACCAGCGGGCAAGCCGCACTGTTACTGGAGCCGAACGAGCAGACCTCATGCTGATCGTAGTAGTGCCGGTATGCGCGCTCGGTTCTGTCACACCGGGGGACAGCGAGTACAGGGCTTGACCGTGCTGCCAATAGCGTTTGATGAAAACATCAAGTGGGGCATTGAATACGTAAGACTCTTCGATAAACCGGTGTGCAACCTGCGGGCTGATCACGTACGCCATTGAGCCGAATGGGTAACGCAAACAATAACTGATCTTGTGCTGGCGTTGAGCGATAACGGGCAGCCTGGCGCGCTTGCTGTTGTCCTGCAGGCGAATAAAGCCCAGCCGGTCTATGTGTCGCAGTGCCAGCCGCAATCCATCCATCGCCAGCGGTGACAGGCTTGCATCATCTTCGAATACGACCAGTGGCTCATTAAGCAAGCGGCACGTGCGCCACAGCATCAGGTGGCTGGCAAAGCAGCCAATTTCACCGATGTCCGGAGTCCGGCCGGTATTCAGCAGGAATTGCTGATCATCACAATGATGAAAATAGTGATTGCGGTCGGTACTGAGGTCGATCGCGTCGTAGAAAGTCCAGTTGATGGGTAGCCGCGCAAACCGCTTGCGAATACTGTCGCGTCGATCGACTGAACCGGGGAGGCTGATTACAAAACATCGCATAGCAAAATCACCTGACTATTCGCCCTTTGGACGCCGCACCAGTGGCCAACCGGTCGCGGCCGCGCAATGTTTGTATTGAGCGTGAGGTCGTTCCGCCAGTAACATGCATCCTTCAGTCAGGGATATACCAATGCATGTAGTTGTTCTCGGCGCAGGGGTTGCAGGAATCGCGAGCGCCTATTCGCTATCCCGGAAAGGTTATGACGTTACCGTCGTCGAGCGTGCAGACGATGTGGCGACTGTTACCAGCTACGCTAACGGCGGCCAGCTTTCGTACAGTTTCACCGATGCGCTGGCACGCCCGTCCTTCCTGCCCGGTATTCCGGGCATGCTGTTATCGCGCGATCCGGCCATAAGGGTCAGGTTGCTGGAGCAACCGTCCGTGCTGGGCTGGGGCATACGGTTTCTCGGCCAGTGCACGACCCGCAAAGCGCGCGATAACACGGTGGCAGTGCTGCAATTGGCGATGCGTTCGGCAAATCGACTTGCAATGATCGAGGAACAAACCGGAATCGAGTTCGCCCATGCGCGTGCCGGCAAACTGGTCATGTTGCCAGCAGGTGCAGATCTCGCTGCGACTGAAAAGACCATAGCCCTGAAGCAAAAACACGGATGCGAAACGTCGCTGTTGAGTGTGGCGGAGGCAAGCGAGATTGAACCGGCGGTTGCTGATCTACGCGGTGACTATGCCGGCGCATTGCACTCCGCACACGACGCCGTCGGTGACTCATGCAAGTTTGCCGCTGAACTCTGCAACTGGCTGCAGAAGAATGGCGGCGTGAATCTGCGCTTGTCGGAAGCGATCAGCAGTATCGATGTCAACGCTGGTCGCGTGACGGGTGTGCAAACATCCAAGGGCTCGCTGCAGGCAGATGCAGTAGTGGTCTGTCTTGGAGCCGAGAGCCCGAACGTGCTCCGCCCCGCTGGAATACCTGCGCCCATTTATCCGGTGCGCGGTTACAGCATGACAATACCGCGCGTTCCGAACTCACCATCGATCAGCATTACCGATCTGAAGCGGCGGATCCTGTTCTGTCCGTTAGGCGAAAAAATGCGCGTATCAGGATTCGCTGATTTCGTTGGTTTCAGCGACAGGGATGATGTTGCACGCATCGCCTTGCTCCGACAAATCGCGCGCGAAACGGCGCCGCAGGCGGCCGATTACAGCGGCCCTGACATTAAGCCCTGGGCCGGATCGCGGCCAATGACGCCAAACGGCCGGCCATTATGCGGAGCCACGGCAGTGCCCGGGCTATTCGTAAACTGCGGGCACGGAATGCTGGGCTGGACGCTGGCGGCGGCAACGGGACACGATGTCGCTGAAGCCGTAGCCCGCGTGAGTTAAGCGTCGGCCGCCGATTCGTGCGCGGTCGTTATGGCGAGCTTTTCTCGCGATCAAAAAAAAGGCCCCGCCAGATCGGCGGGGCCCTTTTAGTTCGATGGCTTCTGAAAACGCTTAGCGAGTTTTCAGGGAGTCACGAATCTCGGTCAGCAACTCGACCTCAGCAGACGGTTTCGGCGGCTCTGCTGGTGCTGCTTCTTCCTTCCTCTTCATCGAGTTCATGCCTCTAATCATCATGAATATGGCGAAGGCAACGATGACGAAATTGACGGTGGCATTCAGGAACATGCCGTAGTTGATCGTAGCGGCACCCGCTTCCTGGGCAGCTGTGAGGGTTGCGTACTCCTGGTTCGTCAGGTTGAAAAATAACTGGCTGAAATCAACACCACCCATCGCCAGGCCGATTGGCGGCATGATGACGTCGTTAACCAAGGAGGCAACGATTTTGCCGAATGCGGCGCCGATGATAATACCGACTGCCATGTCGACGACATTACCGCGCATAGCGAATTTCTTGAACTCATCTAACATTGTTTTCCCCTACATTGATATTTGCCGCAGCAGGCCAGAGCGTGGTGCCACGGATCATTTACGTTGATATTTATCGCAGTTGGCCACTATGTGGCGCCACGGATCATTGTTTTCCTGCCGGATATTCCGATCTGCGCCGGATTGTATAGTTGTCTGCAGGATCGTGTAACGCATGCCACAAATTTTAACAATCTGTGACAAGTAGAACCCAGCGCTGTCAAATGTGAACTTCGCTCGATCGCAGCAAGTCATTCAATTTGTCGAGCAGATCAGGCATGCGCAAAGGCTTGCGTAGCCGAACGGCGAACAGCTCCGGGTCGAGCTTGCTGGCATCCGACGCTGTCAGCGCGACGATTGGCGCTGTAAACCCCCGTCGTCGTAGTAATGTTGCAGCCTCAATCCCGTTCAATCCCGGCGTGTTGATATCCAGAACAACGAGGTCCGGGTGTTGGGCAAGGGCAATGTCGACGGCAGTCTGGCCGTCGCCTGCCATCAGCAGCTCGTAGCCGGCGCGACCCAGGTAGTACTCATGGATCGCGCGCATATCCTGATCATCGTCGCAAATGAGAATAACGGCCGGGCTGCGCGCCTGCAGGCGGACGTCGGGCGGTGACAAGGCGTCATCTTCCGAACTGCGGCGTTCCACTGCCGGTGCGGGGACGGAGACAATCATTCGGCAGCCCTTGCCGACGTCAGTATCCATT
Source organism: Woeseia sp. (assembly GCA_037968755.1). GTDB lineage: Bacteria > Pseudomonadota > Gammaproteobacteria > Steroidobacterales > Woeseiaceae > Woeseia. The sequence continues at coordinate 35,322 of JBBKWB010000005.1, read as the reverse complement.
TCCAGCCTGCCGCGCATCGCTTCAGCAAGTTTGAGTGAAATCGCAAGACCGAGACCACTGCCTTCGCGGCTGGACTCGTGCTGTTCGCCGCGTTCGAAAGCCTGAAACAGGCGTTCCTGATCGGCCAGCGCGATACCGGGTCCGTTGTCAGTAACGCTGCACGTCAACTGGCCTGCTGCCCAGTCAATGACCAAAGCCACCTGGCCCGAGTCGCTGAATTTCACCGCGTTGCCAAGCAGATTCAAAAGTATCTGGCGCAGACAACCGTCGTCTGCGTTGACGCATTCCGGTGCTTGTGCAGTGATTCGGGCTGCAAACGATAGTGCTTTCTCGGCCGCAAGCGGCGCGATGATCGCACTCAGGTCGTCAGCCAGTGAGCGCAAGTCAAAAGGGCGTTCGTGCAGCGTCTTGCGGCCTGCTTCGAGCCGCGCATCGTCGAGGACTGTGTTGACCATGTCGTGCATATGCCGCGACGCGCGGGATATAGAGTTGGCTGATTCCTGCGCTGAGGTCGCATCGCAGTCCGGCTCCAGGATCCTGTCCGCATAGCTGATTATCGAACTCAGCGGTGTACGAAATTCGTGCGACATCATCGCGATGAAGCGACCTTTCGCCAGGTTGGCCCGTTCGGCTTCCAGGCGGCGTAACTCCAGTTCCGCCTTCGTCTCGATCAGTTCCGCAATCAGTTCACGTTGCTTGCGAATCAGCTTTTGCTGATGCGCATGCATCAGGCGAACTTCGTTCGCTGTCTGCTGGCGCACCAGGGTGGCGGCGTGATCATCTTCTTTCGAGAGCAGCAATACGAAATGGTCATTGCCGTGAGGCAATATGTGCACTTCGACAGGGCCGGTATGCGGTGTCGAGACTACCGGGAGGATCACGGGTTCTGAGGACAGGTTGCCGATCAGGAATGGCGCCAGCGTCTGCATGTCATGGCCGCGTTGCAAATCGCTGAAACCGAATTGTGCCCCGCTGCCCCACCAGTCGGTAAGTCGGTAGCTATCGTCAACACAAATACAAAATGGTTGGTGGCGTTCTACAAAAGAATCCTGCAAGTACGCGGCAATTTCGTCGGCAAGGCTCATACCTGTGCCGACAATTCGTTCTGCGCGATGCGTTCGGCCAGTTTCTCTATGGCTCGCTCCACATTTTTACCGGTCTTCGCACTGGTCTCAAAAAAGTCCGGGCATGCCGCTGTGAGTTCGGTGAGGTTGGCCTCATTGACGTCCCAGGCAGAACGCAGATCGCTCTTGTTGAGCATGAACACGAACGGCATCTTGCCGTAACGTTCTTCGATCTGCTTTTTAAGATGGAGTGCTGCGTGCACGGTGCGTGCCCGGGTACCGTCTGCAACCAGCAGGCAGCCGGCGGCACCTCGCAGATAGGAGAATTCAAGAGCGCCAAATCGTTCGGTACCGGCAACGTCCCATATAACCAGTTTGAGATCGCTGTTCAGGTTGTTCAGGCGCACGTCTTTAGTGTCCACCTTGACGCCGATCGTGGTCAGGTATTTTTCGGAGAATTGCTGATTCACAAAGCGCTCTATCGAACTGGTTTTGCCCACGGCAAAGTCACCAACGATGCATATTTTTGCTGTGAATGCGCTCATCGGGTCGTCGGATTCGGAGCATTGAGTTGAATCCGGATGCTCGCTCTGCGTAATTCCGGGCTTATGTCGTTGCTGCCGGCATCCGGAATGCCGCGCTCGGTATGTACCAGGTCTTCGCTGACGCCAGCTGCCAGCAAAGCCCGGCGAATGACGGCCGCGCGCTCATCAGCCAATTGCTGGTTATAGTCGCTGCTGCCTATGCCGTCCGTGTAGCCGGTCACTGTAATGCGCAGCGTTGCGGACAGGTTGGCGGCACTGGCGGCAAGCTCGGCGAAGCGGGAGCTAATCGCTGCAAGCGAGGCCTGGCTTGCGGGCACCAGCTCGGCATCGCTCGCAAAATACAGGCGGGTGTTTTGCAGTTCGGCCGCACGCGTTGAGAGCTGCTCCCACTCAGTCGGCGCCAGTTCGTCGAAACTGAGCGGCCAGCCGAGATCCAGTATTGCGGCCTTGTCGCTGGCCGCCTTGATCCAGGTCGCGGAGGCCTGCCCGGTTACCATCAGAGTATTATCTTTGAGATCAATTCGGGTTTCGACCGCCGGTGCCAGCGCGGCGCGAGCGCGTTGCAGCCGAATGCTCTCATCGAGTGACTGGTAGGGCCGAAGTTGGCCGGTGACTTGACCGGGATCGAGGCCAGCGCGCGCCGCGATTGCATCAAGATTGTCTGCGAGCGGGTCGCGCATGCCGTGCAGGATAAATTGATTCCCAACTTTTTTGATGTCACCGACATACAGCCCCGGTGTCGCGTCGACCACAGTCTGCAATTGCTGTAACCGCTGTGCGTTTTGCCAGCTTGTCCAGGCAGCGTAAGCGGCGAGACCAATAAGCACACACAGTGCGATCAGCAATGGCCAGTTAATTTTCTTCTTGTATTCAACTGGCCGCGTCGCCTCGAAGGCCAGGCATCGTTGTAAGTCTTCGTCAACGCCTGCCACGCTTCCGGTATCACCTGCGTACTCGCGAATAGCATTGCCGTAACGAAAGTGTAGTTGCTCGAGTTTCGAGCTTAAGTCGTTGCGTAACTCATGTGGCGGAGTGCCGCGAATCACGCAAACCAGCAATGCATGCGGACCGTGCACTGCCCACAGTGTGAATTCGCCCATGTCGGCTGTTTCAAGACGACCAGTGCGATCTGGTGAGAAGGACTCTTTCACGAAATCCTGGATCGCCGTGAACATTGCCGATACTGCATCACTGTCTTTGATGTGGGATGCATCGTGGTGTACGTGGCTGATCAATAAGCCGTTCTCGCGGCTGATCAGGTATGCCTGTTCGACCCGATACAGCAGTGATTGCTGGATGATGTAGCTGGCAAATGGGATGCCGGCGCGCGCTGCCTTCAATCGCCAGCTGAGGCCTTTCAACGTGAGGCTGTATTCGAGCGTCTGGTTTATCTGTTGTGCGAATGCTTTTAGAGTGTGCGCGATCGACTTACGAATCGCGGGGCCCATAACCGGATACAGGGCATCGCCGAATTCTTGTGGTGATTCCCGGAACGATTGCCGCAACACTTTGCCGACCGGGTGTTTCAGTGATTCGACGAGCTGCTCATTCTCGCGGTCGCTGAGACGTACCGCTTCGGGCAATACGGCCGCAATGTCTGCAGCACGGGCCTCCGGCAGCTGAACGCGTTCCTGTATTGAATCCAGCACCTGCTTCTCGGCACCGAACAAGAGGTTCTTCAGTTCGTCGAGGTCGTTCACGGGCAGGTTCCGCTACCCCGGAGGCTCACGCCTTCGGCAGCTTGAAATCTTTGTTGAGGCGCATCGCGACTTCAGTTAGCAGCGCGGAGAGATCTTCGCGAGCCACCTTGCTGTCCGCCAACTGGCCTGTCTCTTGTTCCAGGCTTGCCTGCAATTGCTCCTGGGCCTGGCGCAGTAGCGCGGTCAGGTCATTGCCCTGTTCGTGAATAGATTCGCGAATATCTTTGGTCTCGGATTCGAGTTTTTCTTCAACTTCGGCAAACCAGCTCTCAACCTGGTCGGAAAACTCATTGAGTTCTCCGGAGCCTTTCTTGCCATCCGCGACTCTGTCCTTGCGTTCCGCTTTTAACTGCTCGGCGAGCTTTTCGACTTCGCGCTTTGCGAAACCGTCCAGTCGTTCGATGCGTCGCTCAAGGTCGCGCGATGCACGTTCAATACTTTGCGAAAGGCGGGACTCGAGCGTACTGAAACGCTGTTCATAGTCGCGCATTTGGCCGCCGAACAGGATGTCGCGAATCTTATCGACATTACCCTCGGCGTCTTCAATACTTTCGGAGCGATTTCCCTGGTTGGCCTTTTTCGGCATGATCAGTTTGCCTCTAGCGGTTGTTGCAGAGCGGCTTCGACGCGTTCCAGGCGATAGCCGTGCTGGTAAATGGCGGACAGTTTCCAGCCGTTCAGCTCAGTCAGCTGCAGTTTTTTGCGCAGGCGGCTGATGTGTGTGTCCACAGTCCGGGTCGAAACTTCTGCATTCTCGATTCCCCAGATTGCCTCGAGTAGGTGGGCCCGTGATACGACCCGGCCCGCATTTCTGAAAAAGAACGTTGCCAGGTCGAACTCCCGGCTGGTCAGGACGATGTCCTCGTCATTCAGTGTTGCGCGCTTTTGTTGTGTGTCCAGCATATAGGGCGCGGCATTTAATGCCTCTGTTTCGGGGCGACCACCTGCCGCACGTCGCCACAGGGCCGATACCCTGGCGAGCAGCTCGCGCTGCCGAATGGGTTTCACCAGGTAGTCGTCGGCGCCGGTTTCGAGAGCCTGGACGATATTTCGCTCGGCGTTTTTCGAGGTGGCGATCAATACTGGTGTGAAATCCTGTAATTCGGTCCGCAACCGCGCGAGCACATCAAGACCTGTGGTGTCGGGCAACATCCAGTCAAGCATGTACAGATCAAAGCTATCCCGGCGCACCCCTCGCAGAAAATCGGCACCCAGCCCGAATGCGGTCACCGAGTGTTCGCTGTTTTGCAGCCACAAGCTCATGATGGCGACCTGGTCAGGGTCGTCTTCCAGTAATGCAATGCGCAAATTCCCCTCTCCGCGTACTGTCAGCAGGCGCGCAACGACACGTAATGGCTGGCAAGCTATTGGCCGTGAAGCTGCGAATAACGCCGATAGTACCGGCATATGCGGGCGGATTGTACGCTGAGCCGTGCCGAATCGGCGAAAATCCCGATTTTTTCAAGGAGTATGAGGCGCTATTCAGGAAATGCTGAGCGTACGTACGAAATTTTCCAGGGCGTTTATGAGGCCTGAAACGGCCGTGGCGTCGCGAATGATGGCCGCGTTTTCGATGTCCCGGCCAAGCTCTGAAATCCGGTCCAGGCCGTAAGCGCTGCCTGATCCATGCATGTTATGTCCGGTAATCTTGATCTGCTCGAAATCATCGCTGGCGAGGGCCGCTCGCATATTGCTGAGATCCTCCTGGCGATGGCTTAAATATCGGGCCATCAGCTGCCTGGCAAATGGATCGGCAATATCCACTTTGGTCATGTCCGCTGTACTTCCGGGGGGGCGGGCACGCCAGAGAGGCTCCACACAAACTCCGTGATCTGCAATGGTATCTGCACCGACCGTGCTGGGGGTACGCTCGAAACCAGCGTGCCGATGCTTGTCTGTATCATGCTTTTCTGCCATTGCATTGCATTCAATAGTTTCCATTTCACTCGCTGATCCCTCGATTCAGGCGGTCCGACATGGCCGGACAGTCGCGAGCACCGATCTCTCGATGCGCGCGATCTGACCTTTCCGGTCGGCAGCAAACCGTCATTGGTTCATTGTGCATCATGCACGTGCCTGCTCTTTGAGCGAGTGTTGCAAATCACGGAGTCTGTGTGGAGCCTCCCCGGTACCAGGCAGCCGACAGCCCAATAATAGGGTGCTCCGGCTACTCGCCCTGCATTTTCTTCTTGGCTGCCTGTTCAAGCTCGGCCGCTTTGTCGCGTGCGGCCTGCTCCATTTCGGCAGCTGATTCCATAGTCTTGTCTGCCAACTTTGCCGCGCCTTCGCGAGTCTCATCAGCTACTTCACCAAGACTCTGAGACGCCTCGCTGGCCGCTTTTTTTGCGGCGCCAGACATTTGTGTGCCCTTTTTCTGAACGGTTTCAGCCGCTTTATCCATATCGATAGTCATCGAGCTGTCGTCGTTGCTCTTACTGCAGCCTGCCGCGACCAGCAATATGCCAATGAAAGGTAGAACCAGATTCGAAAAACGCATTCTTTAATCTCCGTAGTATTGCCTGCCCGCAACATCCGAATAGATGCGACGAGGAGACAACAGATATTTGATTTCAGTGAGTTATGACAGCCGGCAGTACTTTGGCCTGATCGATCCAGGAAGCAATGATCTTCATGGACGGTACTTTGCGTACCAGCTTCCTGATCGCATTGACCTCTTCCATCTTGGCAGCGAGGTTCTCGGCATTGCGGTGCCTGAGTTCTTTGACAGTATCCACTCCAGCGCCTTCGAGGAGTTCGGCATACTGGCTGGCGACGCCTTTGACTCGAAACAGGTCGGCCATGTTGACGCACTTGAGAATCCGGGCTTCACTGAGCTGTGTTTGCTCGGCTAAATGTGCACGACCTTTCTTGTCGCAACCGGCTTGCAGCAATTTGTCTACGCTGCTGATGCCATTCGCACGCAAAGTTGCACCAGTCTTCGGACCAATGCCCTCGATATCCTCAATCTTTTTCGCCATGACTCCCTCCCAACGGGTAGTTTTCGGTTGATCGTGTCGCCGCGGTTGTGGCGGCAAACGTATGCTTGAGAGGCTAAAGTCTATGTCGGACCGGTTGGCTTGCAGGAAATGTTAACAATTTTTTACAAAGTGCCAGCTGGCGGTTTGTCACAGGTACAGCCCGGGCAAACCGATCCAGCCAGCCATTGAAAATATCAACGAAGAACGAAGGTTACCTTCAGGTTGACCCGGTAGCTTTCAATCTTGCCGTTGTTGCAGTTTACTTTCATCTCCTGAACCCATGCGCCCTCGATATTGTCGAGCGTTTCATTGGCGCGTTTAATGCCGATCTCGATCGCATCTTCAAAGCTCTTCGTGGACGACGAAGACAGTTCTGTTACGCGTGCTACTGACATGTTGTTACTCCTGATTGAATTGAGCCCTGCTGGCCGATTGCCATTGCGCAGGATCGACTTGTAGTACGCCACAGGATAGCAAGCGAGGCGCGCATCAATTGTGAATATTGGTTACGCCTGGCCGTTTGCTTGCAGCGCGAGTACGGAATAATGCCTACCGCAGAACAGGTATAGGCTGCTTCGCAACGCTGCGCCAGTATCAATCGCAGGCGGAGAAGGCACTAGCCCCGACGATCAAAACGTCACCGTCATCGCACTGTTCAAGACTACGCGGGATTCGGGCCGCACTGCGCAACTCCCCCCAGCATGCGCGGACCGGTTTCAGGAGGCGGCCCGGTATCCCGTGGTTTCATTTGGCATTGCGCCCGGCGCCCGCCGGGCTCACTCTTGACCTGTCCGTTACCGGAGCTGATTATCAGTGCAGCGTATCGCGGCCGATTCGGCGCTAGGTCTGGCAATCGTTGTGATGTCCCGGGACGCCACTGCCTACTGCAGGGCCGGCGAGCTGCTCAGTGCTCGCAGCAAGGTCTTATGCGATCTTTGCAGGAAGCCGGGTGTAGTTCGGCAGCATTACCCTGACCGCCGCCATTGCCGGAGCAAGCAAACCGTGCCACCACTTCGTAATCAACTGTGCTGCCGCTTATCGCTCATCGCGGATTCGCGTTTGGCCCGGCCATCACCGCCGCTGGGACTCACTTTGCTTCGGGAACAGGCGGCGTGAGCGACCGACCGGCAAAATTCGCGTCGCCAGCTTGCACGCTGCATGAATGGCAAGAAACAGGCGATGCGTCAGTTGCCGCCGATATACGCGGCTGGCGGCAGCACGAGCGCGAACGCCTCATAGCGTTGCGCGCCGCCATAGACCCCGGAGATCTACAGTCGCTTGCGGCTGCAATCGGCGCCCAACTTTGCATTGCGCTTGATGAGCTGGCACCTGGCCGTAAGGCCTGTATAGCCGTTTACTGGCCTATTCGTGGCGAGCCGGATCTGCGTCCCAGCTACGAAGTCCTGGCCAGTCGAAACTACGAGCTGTGTTTGCCTGTTGTCGTAGAAAAAGACAGTGCCCTCGAGTTTCGCTGCTGGCGACCAGGAGAGCAGCTATCCCCGGATCGCTTGCGTATTCCGGCGCCGCAGGCTGGCAATGCGGTTCGTCCTGACCTGATCGTCGCGCCGTTTGTCGGATTCGACCAGCGCGGATTCCGCCTTGGCAATGGCGGCGGCTACTACGATCGGACACTGGCCGAGCTCTCGCCAGCCCCGCTGTTAATCGCGACAGGTTACGCGCATGGCGAACTCCGCACTATTTATCCGCAAGTTCATGACATACCGGCGGATATGGTGGTTACCGAAAATGCAATCAGGCGGTTCAGGGGCCTGGCAGAAACCCCAGAATAAACCCGCGTAACAATTGTTAACGGATATTCGTCTCGAAACGGTATAAAGTTTCTGCAACATCAACAAACACTCAGGGGAAAAGTGATGGGATTATTTGATTTTGCGAAAGACGTCGGACGGCAGTTATTCGATACCGACGCTGAGGCAGCAGACAACATCAAGCAGCACCTCGAAGTTAAAACGACCGGTATCAAGAACATCAAGGTCGATTTTGACGACGGCGTTGCAACCGTTTGCGGTGATTGCGACAACCAGAAGACGCGGGAATTGGCGATCCTTATCGCGGGCAACGTCAAGGGTGTCAAAAAAGTCATTGCTGATGACCTCAAAGCGCCACCGCCGCCGCCGGAAGAGCCAGAGTCGAAAGATGAATTCTATGAAATCAAAAGCGGCGATACGCTCGGCAAGATTGCCAAACAGTTTTACGGCAGCGCCGGCAAGTACACGCGTATTTTTGAAGCGAATCGCGACGTAATCGAAAATCCTGACCGCATTTATCCTGGCCAGAAAATTCGTATCCCGATGGACTGAATGCACACCTGATTGAGGACCAATGATGGACTTAATGAAACTGTTATCCAGTGCCGGCGCTGATGCCGGACTGAGCAAAATTGCAGCTGACCTGGGCTTGCCGACTGACGACGCCAGCAAGCTGGTCGCAGCGCTGGCGCCTGCGATGAAAGGTGGCCTGCAGAAACAGGCCACGTCCGCCGAAGGTCTTGCAGGATTGCAGCGAGCCCTGGCAACCGGGCAGCACGACCGATACCTGAAAAACCCTGAGTTACTCGACAAGGCCGAGACTCGTGAAGACGGCAACCGTATTCTCGGTCACCTGTTTGGCAGCAAGGACGTAAGTCGCCAGGTTGCAGCACAGGCTGCGGAGAAAACCGGTATCGACACCAGCCTGATCAAGAAAGCGTTGCCGCTTGTCGCCAGTCTGGTCATGGGCGCGATGGGCCGCACGACCGAGGAAAAGGCTGGCGCCGGCAGCGCCGGCGGGCTCTCAGCGCTGACCAGCATTCTTGGCGGCTTCGATGCCGACGGCGACGGCAAAGCGTCCCTGGGCGATGTAGTCGGCCTCGCGCGCAAGTTTTTCTGACCTGACCCAACAGAAGTGGTTTTCCGGCGCGCCGGCACTTTGCTAAAGTGCTGGTCTCGCCGGCGTCAATAGTGCGTGCCGGCTTTGATTATGTTGACAGGCAGGTTTCCATGTTCAAGCGACTAAACACTTTGGTTCTGGGTCTGTTGTTGTGCATCAGTGTTGGTAGTAAAGAGACGGTTCGCCAGTTCACCGGGACCGACGGCCTGACCACAGCAGAGTTTGAAGTGCAGGCGCCGTGGATCCTGGATTGGCGGGTAAACAGTGATTTTCAGGGGGCCATGGCCATTGAAATTGCGCTCGTTGATGGCACCAGCGGATTTCACAAGGGACTGATCCTGCAAACCAAGCGCCCCGGCAACGGCGTGAAACTATTCAAGGAAAGCGGCCGCTACCGGTTTCGCGTTAGCTCCACGCTGGCTCGCTGGGACCTGAAGGTAGAAGAACTCAGTCGGGAAGAGGCTCTGCTGTACACGCCGCGGTAGTTCAGCGGCCCAGGTAACAAACCAGCCGCCACGTTCAACTCAATCGCGCTAGTCGAGCTCTATATACACGCGGCGATTGCGTTTGCCTTTCTTTTCGACTTTCGTCACCTGTACGTTGCCGACTTCTGCTGTCCTGCGCAGGTGTGTTCCACCACACGGTTGCAGGTCAATGCCTTCGATGTTCAGCAGGCGCACTTTGCCAGCCGATTTCGGTGGCTGAACCGACATGGTTCGAACAAGCTCTGGCTGTGCGGCGAGTTCTTCATCCGTGATCCATTGGCAACTGACCGGCGCATCCGCGGCAACCAACTCAGCCAGCTTTTCGTTCACAGCATCCTTGTCGACGGTGTCCTCCATATCGAAATCCAGCCTGCTGCGATCAGCACCGATATTGCCGCCCGTCACGCCGAATTTGAGTACGGCGCCCAATAAATGCAGCGCGGTGTGCATGCGCATGTAGCGATAGCGCAGATCCCAATCGATTGCAGCGGTTAAGCCGATGCCCTCGGGCGGCGCCTCAGCACCTTCTTCCAGAATGTGGCGAATTGCGCCACGGTCGCCGTAACGTGTTTCGACTACCCGAGCTTCGCCGTCACTCCAGCGCAGGGTGCCCGTGTCACCCGGCTGCCCGCCGCCGAGTGCGTAGAACACTGTTCGATCGAGAATGACGGCGCCGTCCTGCAGATCGATTACCGTGGCTTCACAGTCACGAAGATAGGCATCTTCGCGGAACAAGGTTTCGGTCATACTCATCTTGCTATCCTGGGTGTGCGAGCTCGCCGACCAATTTACTCCGAGCTGAGGCCCGGAGGCAATGTTGCGGCGCGGAGACTGCTGACACAGAGCGTGCATCCTGACATCATCCGCTGTTATGAACAGTGCCGTACAACTTCGCCGTGAACTGCATCGATATCCCGATCTCTCGGGGCACGAGCAGTCAACAGCGCAACGCATTTCGCAGCACATCGCCACTCTGAAGCCGGACACAATCCTGAGTGGTCTGGGCGGTGCGGGAGTCGCTTTTGGCTTTGGCGGTATGGCGCCTGGCCCCACTATCCTGTTGCGTTGCGAGCTCGACGCATTGCCAATTCAGGAATCCAATGAATTTGCGTGGCGCTCAACAAAAGAGGGCGTCTCGCATAAGTGCGGCCACGACGGGCATATGGCCATCCTGGTCACGGTGGCCGAAACACTGGCTCGTGCGCGACCGCAGCGCGGCCGTGTCGTACTGCTTTTTCAGCCGGCGGAAGAAACCGGCGTAGGTGCGAAGAACGTCGTTGCGGACCCCGGCTTCGTGGATATCCAACACGATCTGGTTTTCGGACTACACAATATTCCAGGCATTCCGCTCGGCGAAGTCGTAGTCAGGAACGGGACATTCAGTTGTGCATCGCGCGGCATGAGTGTGCGACTTCGAGGCAAGCCGGCGCATGCTGCACAGCCGGAAACAGGCCGCAGTCCCACATTGGCTCTCGCTCGCATCCTGGATAGTTATACGGGCTTGCCGGCGGGACTCGCCGAAAGCGGCGAGTTGATGTTTGCGACGGTCGTCGGCGCCCGTATGGGTGGTGCCAATTTTGGTATCGCGCCAGCAGACGCAGAAGTATTTGTTACCCTGCGGGCGGAAACGGATGCGAGCATGGAGCGCCTGGTCAGTTACTGCGAATCCCAGGTCCGTGCAGAGGCAGAGCGCGCCGGGCTGGAGCTGGCCATCGATTACCAGGATGTGTTCGATGCGACGATCAATAGCCCGGTTGCGGTCGACATTATTCGCCGTGCATGCAGCGACATGGCGGTCACCGAGGCCGATACGGCATTTCGCTGGTCGGAAGACTTTGGCCGCTTTACGCAGGTTGGCGACGGTGCGTTCTTCGGTCTCGGTGCAGGCATAGCTACGCCAGACTTGCATAACGAAGACTATGATTTTCCCGATGCGCTGATTGAAAAGGGGGCTGCTGTGTTCTTGAGAATAATCGACGAAAGCATGCGGACACTTCTGCATGCCTGAGAAGCAAGCTGTTGTGCGCAAATTCGTGAAAATGCACGGTCTGCGCAATCATTTCGTGATTGTTGATGTGCGCGAACTACCCTGGACGCCGACGCGGCAAGAGATAGTACAGATCTGCGATGTACAGTCAGGTGTTGGTGCAGATCAGTTGATACTTATTGAGCCTGCCGAATCAGCAACGGCTTTTATGCGCATCCTCAATACCGACGGCCGCGAAGCAGAGGCCTGTGGCAATGCCACGCGCTGCGTAGCCTGGCTGCTGCTGGAAGAGCTGGCCACGGATACCATTGATCTCGAAACCCGAGTAGGTGTATTGCGCTGCGAACGCGCAGGGCGGCTTTTGGTTCGCTGTGAGATGGGCCGCTTGTCGATGAACTGGCAGGACATTCCCCTGGCCAGCGAGCACGACACGTTGCACCTCGAGATCGGCGTCGGCGCGCTGCAGGACGCTGTGGCCGTCAATGTAGGTAACCCGCACGCCGTGTTCTTCGTTGACGATCTTGACGCTGTGAATATGGGATTGCTGGCACCGCTCGTGCAGAACGATCCGGTGTTCCCGGAAAAAGCGAATATTGGTGCTGCCCAGATTACGGGGCCTGAGCGCATGCGGCTCGTCGTTTACGAACGTGGCGCAGGGCTGACCATGGCCTGTGGCAGCGGCGCTTGCGCCGCGGTATTTGCTGCGCGAGCGCGTAAGCTGACTGAAGCGCGGTGCGTGACCGTTCAGCTACCCGGCGGTGAAGTGGAGATCGAAATTACCGAAACCGATCACGCTGTGATGACCGGGCCGGTCGCATTCAGTTTTTCCGGCGAGCTCTACGGCAACTCCTGACGTTGACCAAGACATTTAGAGATGCGCAAGTAACCGATCGGGTCGCTCGGTTCAATCGTATTCGACAATTATGACGGGGTATCGTAGTGCGAAACATTCGAAAAACACTGTTACTGGTTCTCGCCGGACTTGCTGCCTGTGGTGGCACTGAGGTGAGCAACCAGAAGGAGTCGCAGGTGGACCAGTTGTTCGCTGACTATAGCGGCGATGCTGTTCCCGGAGCGTCTGTGCTGGTAATCCGACAGGGCGAAGCCGTGTTGCGGAAGAGCTACGGCATGGCAAACCTCGAAGAGGCGACACCCGTGCGTCCCGAAACCAACTTCAGGCTGGCTTCCATTACCAAGCAATTTACGGCGGCCTGCATCTTGCTACTGGTTGAGCGCGAACAGCTTTCCCTCGATGACAGCTTGACCGATCTTTTCCCGGATTTTCCGGCCTACGGCCAGAACATTTCCCTGCAACACCTGCTGCAACACAACTCTGGCCTGATTGACTACGAAGGCATGATTGCTGACGACTTCGTTGGCCAGGTGTCCGACCGCGATGCACTACGTTTGATGTACGAAGTGGATCGTACCTATTTCACGCCCGGTAGCGAGTATCGCTACAGCAATACCGCCTACGCGATGCTGGCAATGTTGATCGAAGACAAGACTGGCCAGACATTCCCCGCTTTTTTACAGGAGAACATATTCAGCCCATTAGGGATGCAACATACCGTCGCCTTCCAGAAAGACGTATCGACGGTCAGTAATCGAGCCTACGGTTATACCGTGAATAACGGCAAGGTTACGTTCAGTGATCAGAGCACAACGAGCGCAGTGCTGGGCGATGGCGGCATCTACACATCGGTGCTGGACTATTTCAAATGGGACCAGGCCTTGTACACCGACCGGATACTGTCAGCCGAATCGCGGCAGGCAATGTGGACGGGGAATTTTGGTAACTACGGCTTTGGCTGGCGGGTCGACGAAAAGGACGGTCACCGGCGCTTGCATCACGACGGCAGTACCAGTGGCTTTCGCAACTATGTGATTCGTTATCCGGACGAGCAGATGACGGTGCTGGTGCTGACTAACCGGCGTGGCCCGGATGCGATGCCGCTGGCCGAGGCAGTCGCAGAGTTGTACTTGCCCTGACAAAAAAAAGGCCAGCTACCACAACGCGGTAGCTGGCCTAGCCCAAGCGGGGCCGATTAGATATCGAGCCCAAGTTCCTTAATAACAGCCACCGGAATGTAGTTGCTACCGGTCGGCAGGTTATTACTGGCTGCAAAAGATTGCGCAGCACTCAGTGTCTGACTACCAAAAATGCCGTCGATGCTGGCTTTGTAATAGCCTTTGGTCTGCAGAACACGTTGCAATGCTTTGACATTGTTTGCCGTCAGGTTGACTTCGCAAACAACCTGGCGCCAATCCATCTGCTCAGCGGCAACCTGTTCCTTGCGCGTAACGTCGTCGTAGCTGGCAGGAATCGCAATGCGCTTCTCGGTGGCGGGTGATACGAGTCGAGTCACCTTGATCGTGTCGTACTGTGCCGGGATGGATACCTCACGAGTAGTCGCCGGAGTCTTCACAACCCTTTTGGTTACGCTGCGATATTCCGCCGGAATCTCGGTCACGACTGTGCGAGCTGGTTTAACCAGGACACGTTTCTCAATCGTCTTGTACGTGGCTGGTACTTCAACGAGGCACATTACCTCACCGGTATCTGTGGTGGTTTGTGACAGGACATTCGATGATTGCTTCGCCGCCGGGCCTTTTTTCCACGCGGTGTGTGCAGCCTGGTCAATTACCCGCGTCGTTTCGGTGCGGTATTCAGCCGGAACTTCGCTGATCGTTTGGGAAGCGGGCTTTACGAGAACGCGTTCTTCAACGGTTCCGTAAACGGCCGGTACAACTTCGAGGCGCGATGATGCTTCTTTGACGAGCACCTGCTGATCCGCCGAATCGTAGCGGGCCGGCAAAACTTCGATGCGTTCAGACGCGTCGCGAACCAAAACTCGCTCACTGATACTGCGGTATTTGGCCGGGGTCAGGACCCGCGCATAGCATTGGCCTGGTTTCGGATTGGGCGGAAACAGGCTTGACGACATGTTTGCTGTCGCCGCTGTCGTCTGGTTTGCAGATTGCTCATCCGAAAGACGGCGATCAGAAATCGCGAGCCTGGATTCGAGTTCGGATACACGGCGTTTCGCCGCCTGCAGTTCTACCATCGAGGCAGCGTCATTGCTGTCGACGGCTTGGGTATTGTCATATGCCAGGCCGGAACAGCCTACCGTTGATATCGCTACGGTTGTCGCTGCCAGCAGCAAATTTGTTCGTTTACGCATGTCGCATCGCTCCTGTGAATCTTCAAGTAAGTACAGGAACGAGTTTAAATTGCGAAACGTGCGCCGATTCGCAATGCCACAATGTTTAACAATAGCGCAACCGTGCCCTACGGCGTTGGACGCTGGCTACTACGTGCTTGGGGTATCGTGCGCGAGAAATGCCCGCCAGGCGATTTTGCGCTGCTTTACTGGTTTGCAGCGCTCAGGACGCGTATCAAATCGGCTACGCCAGCAGGCCGAGCGCGAAGAATCCGCAGGCTGATATTGCGGCAGCGAGCAAGGCGTAAGGAAGCTGGGTTCTGACGTGATCAATGTGGTCGGTCGCCGAGGCCATCGATGCAACCACCGTTGTGTCACTGATGGGCGAAGCATGATCGCCAAAAATAGCACCTGAGATGGCGGCGCCCAGCATCAGCGGTACGGGCAGGCCGAGCGTTGTTGCTATGGGGATTGCGATCGGGATCATGATGGCGAACGTGCCCCAGCTTGAGCCCACCGAGAATGCGATGAAGGCCGAGGTCAAAAATACCAGCGGCGCTAGCAGGGGTACCGGTACCGCGCCACCGACCACGCCGGCGACATAAGGCCCGGTGCCGAGCAGCTTTGCGACATCGCCCAAGGTCAGCGCAAGTAGCAGTATGGTCGCGATGGGCAACAACGCCCCGGCTCCCTTCATGAATACCTGCATAAGGCGATTGATACTGATCCCGCCGCGCGCCAGCAGCAAGATCCAGGACACCAGGATGGCAGTGCAAATAGCCCACAGTATTGACGTTGAGCCGGAGCCCTCAATCAGGTTGCCGTTGCCGGTCAGGTAAAGACCAACTGGCATCATCAGGATCATCGCCACAATCGGCAACATCATCAGGTAAGCCGGCGGCGGAGTTTCTTCGTCGTGGAACTGTTCCGCACTGACGTCGACCATCGGTGTGGCATCAGGCCATAGCAGCTCGCCTCTTTGCGTGCGTTCTTCAGCGGCTTTCATCGGACCGATATTGATGTTCTTCCAGATCACTATGGCCGACAGTACGACTGCCGTGATGGCGTACAGGTTATAAGGAATCGAAGCAATGAAAGTTTGCAACGGGTTCTCGACGCCGGTTGCTGCGACCAGACCAATGATGACCGCGCCCCACGCATTCAGCGGAATCATGACGCAGACGGGAGCGGAGGTCGCATCGATAATGTATGCCAATTTTTCCCGTGAAATTTTGTAACGGTCGAACAGTGGCCGACTGACCGCGCCAGCAACCAACAGCGTGATATTGGATTCAATAAATATGACGATGCCGGTAAGCCAGGCAAGAATCTGTGCGCGCTTCCCGTTATGCACGAAGCGCCGGGTCTCGAGGAAATGTACAAAACCACGGACGCCACCGGATTCTTCAATGGTTGCGATCAGTGAGCCGATCAGCAGTGTAAACACCAGGACTTTGGTGTCGCCGGGGTCGGTGAAAACATTAATGACGGCATCGAGCCCTCCACTGACGCCGGTCAGCGGGTTGAAGCCATTAAGGATCAGGAAGCCCATCCAGATGCCGGCAAACAATGACAGGATGACCTGCTTGCTCCAGATCGCCAGAACGATCGCGAGCAGCGGGGGAAGTACGGACAGCCAGCCTGGATCAGTCATAGTTCATTTCGTGTTTTTGATTCCGCAGAACTGTAACGGTTTGCCGGTTCGGTTGCGAATCACTGGCCATGGGTCGAGTTGAAGCCATCGAGAAAGGCCGACAGATTAGGACCAAGCGAGTCAGAAAGGTAACCGCCTTCCTGAACCAGCACGGTCGGCAGCGAGGCTGAGCCAATTACTGCTGCTATCTTGCTGAAGCCTGCTGTGCTGATAGCAAGGCCATGAAAAGGGTCGTCTTCGTGTGCGTCGAGGCCGAGTGCGATGACGAGGGCGCTCGGCGCGAACGCTTCGATTCTGTGCATGGCCGTCACAAGCTCGGCGAGGTAATCGTCGTCACCTGTGCCGCGTAGCAGCGGCACGTTGAGGTTGTAGCCGACGCCTGCGCCTTCGCCGCGTTCGTCACGATGTCCCCAGAAGAACGGATAAAAACGTACCGGGTCGGCATGCAGTGAAACCGTCAACACATCCTTGCGATTATAAAAAACACTCTGCGTGCCGTTGCCATGATGCACATCCACATCGAGGATGGCGACGCGCGCGTGTTGCATCAGCAGTGTTTCGGCGGCGATAGCGGCATTACTGAGGTAGCAGAAACCACCTGCGATTTCACGACTGGCATGATGCCCGGGCGGTCGACAAAGCGCATAGCTGGCAGGCGCACCCTCGAGTACCAGGAGCGCGGCATGCGCCGCGGTGTGCGCACTCCATAGAGCGCTCTGCCAGGTTTCGGCGGTGATGGGTGCGGACGTATCGTAATGGTGCCAGCCAGCCTGGCCAACGGCCGATTTAGGATAGCCGCCATCGCGTCGATCAGGGTGAATGTTGGGGGTTACTTCCGCCGCTGCGCCTTCGATGCGAGACCAGCGACGGTGAATATTCTGTAAGTAATGCAGGTATTCGGGCGTGTGTACTGCAGAAATGAATTGCAGCCCGTAGTCATCCGGTGCCTCGGCCTGCAGGCCGGAGTGCTGGGCCGCCTGCAGCAATCGGGTAGCGCGTTCCGGTACTTCCGGGTTGGCCGCGGCCGCGCCGGACGACAGGAATGATTTCGGATCGTGGCGCATTTGCGCGTCGGCAAATATTACTTTCATTGCTGGCCTTCCTGGTTGCCCGAGCTTGCTACGAGACCGTTGAATGCATCGTCGGAAACCTGGTACGTGCGTTCGTCGTCACGCAGCGTGAAACCGAGGTGGTGGTAAAACTGGCGGGCGGCCGCATTGTCCGTCGCGACGGACAGGCGCAAATGCGTGGCACCGTCAGCAACACCCAATCGGGCTGTTGCTGCAAGTAGACGCCGCCCAAGCCCCGTACCCCGCAGCGCACGGTCAACATACAGGTCTTGCAGGTACACACCCAAACTGCCGCGCCAGGTTGAAAAGTCATAGAACCACAGCGACAGACCCACAGCGGCCGCACCTTGTTCTGCGATCAAGGTATGAAATGCCGGTTGCGCGCCGAAGCCGAAGCGCAGGAAATTGTCCGTCGTGCTGCTTACTTTGTGCTCTTCACCGGTCGCGCGGGCGAGTCGGCGGACTAGCGTCGCAATAATTTTCGCGTCTTCGGGATTCGCCTTGCGAATGATGATATCGGTTTCGCCCATGACCTACGCACATTGCACAAACAGGCGAACAGAGTAAGTCAGTCCAGCGTTGCTGTCACCACAACGGTTTCACCGAGCAATTCGTGCAGGTTCGCAGGAATATGTTCTGGCGGACTCTCCGGGACGGGACCCTGGCCGACGAGGTAGATCTCGTTGCCAACAATAGCGCCGGTGGTTGCCCACAATCGGCTGTTGGCAATCTCCAGCACCTTGGCGTGAGTAATGGCGCTGAGCTCGTCATTTAGTTGAAAGCGCATCAACCGCCACGGTGGGGCGCCGTACTGCACGGCAATCAGGTCGCCGTTGTACAAATACATGCCATCAATTCCATACAGCGCAACGTGCTCGGGCGCGCGCAGGAAATTCGTGTGCCCATCTGCAAGTCGAATGACCGCGACGCCAGCGGGATAGGATGACGTAATCAGGTTCTTGCCGTCCGCTGTTACGACGATGCCGTTACTGCCGAATACAGGGGCGCTGGTTGCAAGCGTCTGAATGGCATCACCGTCGCGCGGCAGGAAACCGAGCTCGGAACCGCTCAGGTACAGATCGCCATTCGGCGCGAGCGTGACATCGTTATAGCCGAAGCCGACATCGTTGCGGGTATGCGCATGCCGCAATTCTCCGCTGGCAAGGTCGAAGCCGAACACGCCGCTCACAACGGGCTCTTCGGCGTTGAAACCTTCTACCAGCGATGAACCTGCGCCGATTACCCACAACAACCGGCGATCCGTATCAACGGTCATACCGATAGCGGCAAGCGGTACCGTCTGGCTCACGCTCGCAAATTTGCTGTAGCCGCCGCCATTCTCCAGCAAGTAAACATCGCCATTGCGCATGCTGCCGATAAACAGACGCTGACCGGCGCCATCCCAGGCTATTCCTTCGGGGAACAGGTCGAGCCGCGGTATGGAGAGATGAGCCTTGCTGATAATCATTGGCTGGGTATTAACGGCAAGCTGCGCGACCAATTGCTTGAAGCGCGGATTGTCAGCGATTGCCGCAAACGCGGGATCGTCCGCCATGTCGAAATCAATTCGCGCACTCGTTAACCATTCCAGCATAGCCAGCGCCCGGTCGACCTGGCCGGTATGCGCGTAGCCGCGCGCCAGGTTATAGCGTGTGTACAAGCTGTCGGGATTCAACTGAAGCGCAATTTCGAGCGAGCGCGTAAAACTCTCGAAGTCGCCGGCCTTGCGTGCTTGATTGGCATCGCGCAAATGCTGTTGTGATGCGGCTACGCCTTCCTGGGCTACGGCTGCGGCAGACAGGATGCACAGGCAGGGAATCCACAAGAGGTGCAGGCGCATGCGGCCATAGTTAGTCGCTGGCATAGCTTGATCTCCGGAAACTTAAGGTCAGAGCGTTCGGCAGTGTGTTGGCCGGAATAGTTCCATACGATACCGGTATCACGTGGAACCGTCGAAAAGTCGACGCGAGACAGGGTATTCTTGAGCTGCTGCCCCATGTGTCACAGCGCGGCAGCAACAACTCAATAGAACTATTGTCGAACTATGAATGGAGCGCCAGAATGCATCGCAAATTCCTGACCGCAGTAACCGCCAGCGTCGCCGCTTGTGCCGTATCGCTGGTGGCCTTCGCCGAACCATCGGCCGAAGACGCGCAAAAGTACCGTGTTTCCATCATGACGACATTGAAAGGGCACATCGGTGCAGCCTCCATGATCGTTCGCGGCCTCGTTGAAGACGACGGCCACTTGCTGGCGCATGCAGAGGGCTTGAAGAACGGTGTCGCCGAATTACACCGGGTATTTCAGGAAGGCTCCGCCGTCGGCGAATCTGAAGCGTTACCTGCCATCTGGGAGCAGCCAGAGAAGTTTGCCGCGGCGCTGGAAAACTCCGAGATGGCAACTACCGAGTTTGTCAAAGTTGTCGCAGCGGGCGGCGACCGGGCAGCAGCGGGCGCCGCATTTCGCAATGTAGGAATGTCCTGCAGCGGATGCCACGACGACTTTCGCGTAGCGCATTAAGCAGCCGCGTTAGTGTTGTCCCGACCCGGTATTCCTGCCGGATGGCTGGCCCTCATACTTTTGCCAGCATTGACCTGTGCCGCGCCGACTGAGCAACAGTCGCGCGGCCAGTACCTCGTCAATGCCGGTGGCTGTGTTACTTGCCATACGGAAGACAGGGACGGCGCGGCGCCGTTAGCCGGTGGCCGCGAACTGGTGTCACCTTTCGGCACGTTCTATTCGCCGAATATTACGCCCGATAAAAAAACAGGCATCGGCAACTGGTCGGACGAGGACTTCGAGCGCGCCATGCATGAGGGTTTGAGCCCGAGCGGCAGTTCGTACTTTCCTGCTTTTCCGTACACCGCCTATACCGGCATAACCCGGCAGGACGCGCTGGCTATCAAGGCGTACTTGTTCAGCCTGCCGCCAGTCAGCGCGGTAAACAAAGAGCACGATCTGCCGGCTTACATGTCGCGGTTCGCCGCCAAAATTTGGCGCAGCCGCTACTTTGAGGCCCATCGATTCCAGCCGGACCCGGAACAAAGTGACGAATGGAATCGTGGCGCATACCTTGTTCGCCACCTAGGCCATTGCGGCGAATGTCATACGCCGCGCAAATCGCTCGGCGCGTTAATCGTGAACAGGGAGCTGGCTGGCAATCCCGAAGGGCCCGATGACGAACACGTGCCAAACATTACGCCGCACAAGGATGCCGGAATCGGCCGCTGGTCAAAAAGTGATATCGAGTATTTTCTTGATATTGGGATGCTGCCCGATGGCGACTTCGCCGGCGGTTCCATGGTTGCGGTCATTGAAGACAACACCAGCAAGCTGACTCGTGAAGACCGCCTGGCGATTGCGAGCTACCTGCAGGCGCTGCCGCCTGCTGCGGACAAAGATTAGCGCGAGTATTCCGCTGCTGGCGATCCGTTTTTTTCCTAAGCGCAGACAATATCGGTAAGCTTGATCGCGAGCCGCTGGACCTGCGAACTGCGGCCGGCTGCCGCAAACCAACACCGACCGGAGATTCGAGTGAAAAACTATTTGACCGTGCTGGTGCCGGCACTGCTGTTGAGCGCCTGTGGCGGAGCACAGCAAGACCAGCAAGACGCTGCCATCGAAAAAGTAACCGGGACAGGCGTACGCGCCCATATGGAAGCCCTTGCCGCCGACAATATGCAGGGTCGCGAGGCCGGTACAGCAGGCTACCAGGTAGCAGCGGACTACGTTGCCGCCCAGTTTCGAGAATACGGCCTCGAAGGACTGGGAGACGACGGCGATTTCTTCCAGGAGATCGAATTCGCGGAAACCCGGCTTTTGCCGGAGTCTGCCAGATTGTCGTTCGTCAAGAGTGGCGAAATTCTTGAGCTCAAATTCCGTGATGATTTCATTCGCAGCGGTGGCTACGGCGAAGCACGTGAAAGTACTGACGCACCTTTGGTATTTGTCGGGCACGGTATCGTCGCCCCCGAATACGCACATGATGACTACGCCGGCGTGGACGTCAGCGGCAAGATCCTCGTTATGCTTTCAGGTGCACCGCCGCAGTTCGCAACGGACCAGCGTGCGTTTTACTCGTCGAGTCGCGGCAAGCAGGCGCTGGCTGCAGAGCTGGGCGCTGTCGGCATCATTTCCATACGCACTCCGGTGGACCAGGCGCGTCGGCCGTGGGCACGCTACTTGCCCGGTATCGGCTCACCGGGCATGCGTTGGCTGGATGCGGATGGTCGGCCGTATCGCGGCTACCCGGAGCTTGCGGGCGACGCAACGCTGTCCGAATTCGGGGCGGAGAAGTTGTTCGCGGTCGCTGGGCGTGATCTTGACGCGATCTTTGCGCGACATGCAGAAGGCGAGACAGGCAGCTTCGACCTCGGTGTCAGTGCGCACCTTGAGCGCACGTCTACCCAGCGGATCGTTCCGTCCGCAAACGTTGTCGCTGTGTTGCGCGGCAGCGATCCGGTCCTGAAAGATGAGTACATAGTTTACTCAGCGCATCTTGATCACATTGGTATCCGGCCTTCAGACGATGGCGATGAAATTCACAACGGCGCATACGACAATGCGGCAGGCATCGGTACGATGTTGCAGATCGCCGCAGCGATGGCTTCGATGCCCGAGCGACCCCGGCGGTCGGTCATATTTGCAGCGGTGACCGCAGAGGAAAAGGGGCTGCAGGGTTCCAGTTTCTTCGCGAAGAATCCGCCGGTGCCGGTCGAGCAGCTAGTTGCGAACATCAATATTGATATGCCTTACCTCGGATTCCCCGTTGCGGATATCCAGGCATTCGGCGCTGAACATTCAAGCTTGCATGCGGCAGTCAAGGCAGCGACGGATGCGATGGGAATGGGACTGACTCCGGACCCGATGCCGCAGGAAGTGCGGTTCGTACGTTCGGACCAGTTTTCATTCGTGCAGGAAGGTATTCCGGCGCTGGCTTTCAAAGCCGGCAGCCAGTCCTCGGATCCGGCGATTGATGGCGA
Source organism: Woeseia sp. (assembly GCA_037968755.1). Classification (GTDB taxonomy): domain Bacteria; phylum Pseudomonadota; class Gammaproteobacteria; order Steroidobacterales; family Woeseiaceae; genus Woeseia. The sequence continues at coordinate 12,804 of JBBKWB010000005.1, read as the reverse complement.
CGCCATGTTGAGTGACTTCTTGAAAAATCACTATCATCAGGCCAGCGATGACCTGGATTTGCCGTGGAATGCAGAAGGTGCTGAACGATATGCGCGTACCGCGCTGATGCTCGGTTTGATCGTAGCTGAAGAAGACAAACGGCCAAGCTGGAACAAGAACGATTTCTTTGGCGACAAATTCGCGCGTTAGAAATGCTCGCCAGAATTACTCGCAAGAATCGTTTGATAAAAAAAGGGCGGCCAGCTTGACTGACCGCCCTTATGTTCTGGCAGGCCTGATTACTCAGTAAGCGGCCGCGCCACCATCTGCGGCACGGCTGTCTGCTCCACCGTACAGAATGCCGGTTTCGGGATCCCGCGATACACCCATTGCACTACCAATACGATTAACTTCGCGAATCGTGTGGCCATAGGACTCGTACAACTTGCGTGTATCAGGAGAGATGCCGCTGCCTTCGATGACCGTCAGGTCCGGCAGCCACTGGTGATGAATACGTGCCGCTTCCATTGCTTCGGCGATGTTCATACCGTGATCGATGATATTCAAGATGGTCTGCATCGATGTATTGATGATTGTCTTGCCGCCGGGGCTGCCGGTCGCAAACATGGGCACACCGTCTTTCGCGACTATCGCCGGGGTCATGCTTGAGAGCATGCGCTTTTCAGGTCGAATCCGATTGGGCGGCGTGCCAATGCGGCCGCGCGCGTCCGTCATGCCGGGCTGCGCATTGAAATCGCCCATCTCGTTGTTAAGCAGGAAGCCCGCACCATCAACGACTATATGTGAACCGTAACCCCATTCGAGCGTGTACGTCAGCGACACCATGTTGCCGTCTTTGTCGACTACCGAAAAATGCGTTGTTTCGTTCGACTCGTAGGCTTGTGCAAACTGCTGCGGATCACTTGCTGAGGCGCTCGTCAGGCTAATGCTCTCGCGCAAACTCGCTGCATGCTCCTTGGAGGTTAAGCGTTCGAGTGGCATGTCTTCGTTAAAATCGGGATCGCCGAGAAACTGTGCACGATCCGCGTAGGCGCGACGCATTGCCTCAGTCAGGACATGCAGGTATTGCGCAGAGTTATGCCCCATCGCCGTGAGGTCAAAGCCTTCGAGGATATTCAGCATTTCCACCATCGTGACGCCGCCCGAACTCGGTGGCGGCATGCTGACGATCTCGTAGCCGCGGTAGTCGCCACGAATCGGCTCGCGTTCGACGGCTGTGTACTTTTCCAGATCCTCCAGGGTAATCAGGCCGCCGTTGTTCGCCATATGGTCGGCGATCAGCTGTGCGGTACGCCCCGCGTAAAAGCCCTTTGCGCCCTGGCGCTCAATGCGCTTCAGGGTTTTGGCCAAATCCGGTTGTTTCCACGTGTCGCCCGGCTCGTAGAACGAGCCGTCCTTCTTCAGGAACACAGCGGCCGAACTGGGGTAACGATCCCAGCGCGACTTGCGACCTTTAAAAGAATCGTGCAATTGCCAGCTGATCGGGATGCCATCGCGCGCGAGCTTAACGGCCGGCGCAACCAGGTCGCGCCAGCGCATTGAGCCCAGACGCTGATGCGCCAGTTCAAGGCCGGCGACCGTACCCGGTACGCCAACGGCGAGAATACTGTCGTGATTAATGTTGTCCTGGATTTCACCGTTCTCGTCGAGATACATCGTCTCGTTCGCGGCGAGCGGTGCTTTTTCGCGGAAGTCGAAGCTTGTGGTCGTACCATCAGCGCCGTAATAAATAAGGAAACCGCCACCGCCAATGTTGCCTGCCGTCGGCCAGGTCACTGCCATGGCGAACGCGGTAGCAATCGCTGCATCAATCGCGTTGCCGCCGTCGCGTAAAACCTGCACGCCGACTTCGGATGCAATGGCGGACGAACTGGCAACTACGCCGTTCATACCGCGGACCGGTTCACGCCCCGCCGCATTTACCAGACTGGCGTGAGCAATAATCAAGACGCTGGCGGCGGTGGCCAGGACGGTGCGAATTCCCGAAACGTGCATGAGGTCTCCTGCAGGGCGTTAGTGACAGGCACGCCCGTTAATGGTCGGTGGGTCGCCGCATTCTACACAGGAAGATTCGGCGGGGCAGCGTGGAAAAATGGTTTGCCGGGAAACCGTTACGGCCGCGGCTGTTAACGATTGTCACAAAGCACCGTCCCGGCTGGTATTGGCTGCATAGTGACCATCGAATCTTTACTCCGTCGTGACTGAGCCGTCCCGAGGCTGCCACCAACACCCTGCAAAATCAGTAGTGGGTGCGCGACGCTGCATTGCTGCCGAGCAGGAATGCCGACTGGAGAATAACGATGTCTGGACACAACCATCAGGCAAGAAAAACCTGCAAGTTCTGCGGTCTGCCTTTCAGCTGGCGGTTCGAGCTTGACCGCGAATGGAGTGCGTTACGCTTTTGCTCGCCGCGTTGCCGCACGGCGCACACTAAGCTCGATGTGAGCCCGGCATGGCAAAGTCATCAGCCGCAACGGTGGGGCGCATAGTATAGTCGCCCGATGGGCGAGCCCGGTTTCACCTCACTTTTTCCTGTAGCAGTCACCCTGATCGTCGCGCTGTCGGCGCGCAATGTGCTGGTTGGGTTGTTCTCAGGCGTAACAACCGGCGTGCTGATGATTGGCAATACCGGCGTGCTCGATTTCATTCCATCGCTGGTTCAGGACCACCTCGTTCCCGAAGTCGCTGATTCCTACAATGCGAGCGTATTGGTGTTGCTGGCCTTTATTGGCGGTTTCGTAAAGCTGATCGAGCGCTCGGGCGGCGGGCCTGCATTCGCCGGTAGTGCGGCGCGCTGGGTAGTCAATCGTACGCGTACCCAACTAGCTGCCTGGGCAGGTGGTGTGCTGATTTTCTTTTCCGATTTGGGCACCCCGCTGATCGTCGGTCCGGTATTCCAGCCACTCGCCGACCGCTTGAAAGTATCCCGGCAAAAACTGGCATTTATTCTCGACTCGACCTCTTCGCCTGTTGCGATTCTGATTCCGTTCATCGGCTGGGGCGTGTTCATCATGAGCATCATCGCCGACGCGTTCGAGGCGAATGGTGTAACGGAATCCGAATGGTCGGCGTTCGTCGCCGCAATACCGTTCCAGTTCTATGCCTGGCTCGCAATAGCGCTCGCGCCGTTGTTGGCAGTTCTCGATTTTGATTTCGGACCCATGCGCACAGCGCAGTCTGACCTCGGCGAACCGACAGCTACGGATCCCATAGTGCCAAGCGCTGCGAAACCTATTCTCGTCTGGTTGCCGCTTTTGGTCCTGGGCGCCGTGTTGTTCTCTGTACTGGTGCACTTGGGCTTTCCGGGGGAACAGGTCGCGGGCAGTGATTTTCGTGCGGCATTGTCAGCGGCTTACTTTCTCGCGGCACTGGTATTGTTTGCCCTGTTGCTTGGCAGTCGCTTGCAATCCGCTGCAACGGCCATCGGCAATTACATCGACGGCATGAGCAGCATGATGTCGATAGCGGCAACCCTGGTACTGGCCTGGGCGCTCGGCGACCTGAGCTTCGTCCTTGGCACTGGCGAATACGTTGCGGCACTTGCGCGCGAGGGCATTGCGGCAGGTTTTCTGCCACTCGTTGTGTTCCTGCTCGCTGCCGTTATCTCGTTCGCGACCGGCTCTTCCTGGGGCACCATTATCATCATGATGCCGTTGGCCATTCCGGCGGCAATCGGTATCGACGCACACATGTCGGTAGTTATCGGTGCGGTGCTGTCGGGTGGCTTGTTTGGCGATCACGCCTCACCGGTTTCAGAGACAACCATATTGTCGGCCACGGGTGCGGGCACAACACCGTTGGAGCATTTTCGTACTCAAATGCCGTATGCGGTCGTTAACGGCATACTCGCAGCAATCACGTTTACCGTTGCGGGGCACAGTCCCCTGCCCTGGCTGGCACTGGTTGCGGTTATTGTGCAGGTGATGCTGATGTTGTTGCTAAGGCGCTTTCTGGCAATGCCGCAGGCCGTTCGTTAGAGTTATCGACCGGCCGCGCTGGCCGGCCGCAAAAGAAACCGGGAGTAACAGCGACATGGACAGACGACATTTTTTTGAGATGCTGGGCACGGCTTCCATCGCGCTTGGACTGACTACCAGTACGGCGAGCGGAGCGATTGCCCGCCCTGGTCGTGTTGAAGATCGACTGCGAGAGCTCGGAATAGCGCTTGCGACGCCTGCCACGCCAGTCGCCGTGTACGTGCCTTACCGGATTTCCGGAAACCAGGTATTTATCGCAGGCCAGATACCTCCTGCCGATGCCGAGACACCCACGTTTGGAAAGTTGGGCAAGGATCTGACGGTTGAAGATGGCTTTGCAGCCGCGCGGATGGTGGCCATCCGGATACTCGCGCAACTCAAAGTGGCCTGTGGCGGCGATCTCGACCGGGTAGTGCAGTGCATTCAACTGCGCGGCTTCGTCAACAGCGTTGACGACTTCACCGCTCAATCCAGCGTAATGAACGGCGCCTCGGAGCTGTTGCAACAGGTATTCGGCGATGCCGGTCTCGCGGCACGGGCCGCGCTGGGCACCAATTCCTTGCCACTGAATGCCGCAGTGGAAATTGAATCTGTGTTCGAAATCCGGGTCTGATCGTATCCCCGGCATCACGCAGACACTGCGAAAGGATCTGGCATGAATCGCTTGCTCATACTGGCTCTGTTCGTGCCTTTGATCGCCTGCGCGGAAAACACCCGGCCGTTCGCGGTAACGGAGGTGGCAACTTTCGACTGGCCCTGGGCATTCAGCTTCCTGCCGGATGGCCGCATGCTCGTGACGGAGAAAGAAGGTCGGCTGGTGCTGCTGAACGGGGATGGCAAGCAGCGGCAGCTAGTCGGCGGCGTGCCTGCTGTTGATTACGGCGGGCAGGGCGGCCTTGGCGATGTAGTCTTGCATCCGGATTTTGCGACCAATCGCACCTTGTATCTGAGTTATGCCGAAGCCGGTGACGGCGGCACTCGGGGTGCTGCAGTGGCGAAAGCGCGCTTGCCTGCCGGCGACAAGCCGGCACTGGAAAATCTTGAAGTAATTTGGCGGCAGGTCCCGAAGGTCAGCGGTCGCGGCCACTACGGCCATCGCATGATTTTTTCACCCGACGGTTTTCTGTTTATTTCATCGGGCGACCGGCAAAAGTTCAGTCCGGCGCAGGACATGCAGGCCAATCTCGGCAAAATTCTGCGGCTGAATGACGATGGCAGTGTGCCGGCGGACAATCCGTTCGCAAACGATGGTGATATTGCGGCGCAGGTCTGGTCACTGGGTCACCGTAATCCGCTCGGTATCGCGTTCGACGGTAACGGTCGCTTGTGGAATCACGAAATGGGTCCAAGAGGCGGCGATGAGCTGAACCTCGTACAGCGTGGGCACAACTACGGCTACCCGATAGTTTCGAACGGCGATCACTACGATGGCAGAGTTATTCCCGATCACGATACACGCCCGGAATTTACCGCACCGGCCACCTGGTGGACGCCTGTTGTCTCGCCATCCGGTTTGGTCATTTATGACGGCGCGTTGTTTCCGGGCTGGCGGGGTAACGGCTTTATCACCGGCCTGTCGTCGCAATCGCTGGTACGCATCGAATTCGACGGCGAACGCGCAAGGGAAGCAGAGCGCTTTGATATGAATAATCGAATTCGTGGCATTCGCCAGGGTCCCGACGGCGCGTTGTGGCTGATTGAAGACGGCAGGCGCGGTCGCTTGCTGAAACTGACGCCTGCGAATAAGTGACGGCCCGGTCGACAAAATCCGGACTGCTGCCTGCAGGCTGAATACCTGCGCAATGCGAGCCCTTGCAGTGAATTACAATAAGCGGTGTCAGCGAATGACAGCATCAAATACCGGGCAGGAACATCATGAGTAGACCGTTGTACAGCGTCATTCTATTGACAGGACTAAGTTGCGTTTCGGTAGCGCACGCTGCCGAGTCCGCAAACAAAGACTTGCGCCCGGAAATCGCCGCGGCCGTATCGGCGGACCGGATCGAGGCTGATATTCGCACGCTGGTCGGCTTCGGAACTCGCCATACCTTGTCTGATACACGATCTCCGCAGCGCGGCATCGGCGCTGCTCGACGCTGGGTCGAAAGTGAATTTCGGCGCATCTCCGCGGACTGTGGTGATTGCCTCGAAGTTATCACCGTCGCCGACACGGTGTCCGGTGAAGCGCGTATCCCGGATCCGGTCGAGGTGGTTAGCGTCATTGCTGTGCAACGCGGAACGCTGGATCCTCAGCGCATGGTGTTGATGGCGGGCGACATCGATTCCCGAATCAGCGACCCAATGAATTTTACCGACGACTCGCCAGGCGCCAACGACAACGCCAGCGGCCTCGCCGGCGTGCTGGAAGCAGCGCGGGTGCTGTCACAGCACAAGTTCGCCGGGACGATTGTGTACGCCGCATTATCCGGTGAAGAGCAGGGCCTGTTCGGCGGCAAGATACTCGCGGAATATGCACTCGCGCACGACTGGCGGATCAAGGCGGTGCTCAATAACGACATGATCGGCAACATTGAAGGCCTGGACGGTGTAATTGATAACAGCACGGCGCGCGTGTTCTCTGAGGGAACCCGCTATGTCGAAAGCGCCGACGAGGCAACTGAGCGTCGCTATCGTGGCGGCGAGGTCGATTCAGCGTCGCGCAACGTGGCTCGCTATATCGATCGCATGGCGGATGACTACATTGCCAACCTCGATGTCATGATGATCTACCGGCTGGATCGTTTCGGGCGCGGTGGCCATCATCGACCCTTCAACGAAGCCGGTATGCCGGGCGTACGAATAATGGAAACGCATGAGCACTACCAGCGGCAGCACCAGGATCTGCGGGTCGAGAATGGCATTGCCTACGGCGACGTAATCGAAGGCGTGAACTTTGACTACGCACGCAAGCTTACGGCGTTGAACGCTGTCTCGCTCGCAGGCATGGCCGCGGCGCCACCGTTTCCTGCGGAGGTCACGATCGAAGGCGCGGTTTCGGCGGATACCACCTTGAATTGGCACTTGCCGAGTGGGCCTGCTGCGGCAAATCTGGCGGGCTACCGGGTGTACTGGCGACTGACGACGGATCCGCAGTGGACCCGCAGCCGCTTCGTTGGCAAGGTGGACAGTTACACGCTCAAAAATACGGTGATCGACAATTACTTTTTCGGTGTTGCCAGTGTTGCGAATGACGGGGCCGAATCACCTGTTGTGTTTCCCGGGAGCGCCGGTTCGTTCGGTGAGTAACGGTACACCGGCAAGAAGTATTGCAAGTGGCCGAGTAAAGAGTCGCGAGGTTGACGATGTTGCGCAGGGGGCGCAATGCGGCAGCCATAATAATCAGCATACAAGGTCGAATAATCTATGAGCCAACCGAAGTCACCGACAATGTTGCAGGCGTTGATTCCTGTCTTCTCGCTGATACTGATGCTTGCGCTGTCGGTATATTTGTTCGGATCAGATTCGTCCTCCGGACCAAACCAGATCGTATTGACCCTGGGTGCGGCTATCGCCGCAATCGTTGCAATGCAGAATGGTCACGAGTGGCCAGAGTTGTTAAAGGCCATCGTAGCCGGCATCGGTACCGCGATGGGAGCGATACTCATTCTGTTGTCAGTCGGCGGCTTGATCGGAACCTGGCTAATGGCCGGTACCGTTCCGGCGCTAATCTACTACGGACTCGAATTGCTGAGTCCGCATTGGTTCTACGCGGCAAGTTGCATCATCTGTGCTATTGCAGCGTTAGCAACCGGAAGCTCCTGGACTGTCGCGGGTACTCTCGGTGTAGCCCTGATCGGCGTAGCGATGGGCCTCGGTTTGTCGCCTGCAATAGCGGCGGGGGCGGTTGTTTCCGGCGCCTATTTCGGTGACAAAATGTCACCGTTGTCGGATACGACCAACCTTGCACCTGCCGTTGTCGATACCGACCTGTTTACACATATCCGGCACATGGCGTGGACGACCGGTCCATCGATGATCATTGCATTGATCATTTTTACGATCATGGGCCTGATGGCGGATGTGCCAGAAGAAACCCTGGCCCTGCAAAACCTGATGACCACTCTCGACAACTCGTTCAATATTACGCCGTTAGCATTGATTCCGCTCGCCGTCGTGTTTTACCTGGCCTACAAGAAGGTGCCGCCGCTGCCGACTATTTTGTTCGGCGCATTACTTGGCGGCTTTCTCGCGATAGTGCTGCAAACGCCAGTGGTTCTGGAATTCGCGAACTCACCGGAGCTTCCAGAGGGGCTCGCACTGACCAAGGGCGTCTGGCTGGCATTGGCGAATGGCTACGTGTCGACTACCGGGGTTGCCGAGGTTGATAATCTTCTGTCACGTGGCGGAATGAGTGGCATGCTCGTGACGATCTGGTTAATTCTTACCGCGCTGGCATTCGGTGCCGTGCTCGAGCACGCCGGCATGTTGAAACGCATGATTGAATCGGCGTTGCGTACTGCGAAGTCCACCGGCTCGCTGATCATGACGGTCGTCTTGAGCTGCATTGGCATCAATATTATTGCTGCCGATCAGTACATCGCTATTGTCCTGCCCGGCAAAATGTTCAAGGCGGAGTTTCAGCGGCGCGGTCTTGCCCCTCAAAACCTGTCCCGCGTCGTGGAGGATTCGGGCACCTTGACGTCACCGCTGGTTCCCTGGAATACCTGCGGCGCGTACATGGCGGCGACCCTCGGCGTACCTACTCTTGCTTACCTGCCTTTCGCGTTCTTCAACCTGGTCAATCCGCTGGTGTCGATTTTCTACGGCTACACCGGCTTTACGATCAAACGAATTGATGGTGAGCCCGACGCCGCGGCAGCCTGATTCGCCGGTGCCTATTCTCGGCCACGGCAGCGGGCGGTCCTATCATTGTGGCATCGCGGCATTGCTGCTGTTACTTGCAGGCCAGGCGCTCGCCGGTGGCGGCGTCTTGTTGCGTGATGACACGTGCATTATCTCGATAGGGTTTTATGATGCGCACTTCACCGCCTACCAGCCGGAGGCAAAGGGTGATACCGAGTTCTGTGAAAACCTGCCGGATACCGGCAAAACCATTTTCGTCCTTGACTACCTGCACAGCAGCCTTAAGGAAGTGCCAGTCGATTTTCGCATCATTCGTAACGTCACCGGCAAAGGTGAGTTTGCCCGGCAAAGTGATATCGAGGCGATTGCGGATCTGGATGCCGTTACCGTTTTTTACCAGCCACCAATCATCAAGGAGAATGCCACTTTCCTTGTCGAATACACGTTCGCTGAGAACGGAGAATACATTGGAATCGTGACAGCAGGGCATCCGAGCAACGCCAATATCTATACCTCGATATTTCCGTTCGCAGTGGGCGCTTGGCGGATTCCCTGGGGCTGGATCGGTTTAGGTATTGCCGTACTGTTGGCGGCAGCGCTACTCATGAGCATGAAGCATATGGGTGGCGCGACCGGGGCTAGTGAAACATGAACTGGTTGCGTCGCCATGGTTTGTGGATAGCCGTCTTGCTGGTAGCCATTGTCGCCTGGCCGCCGCAGTACTACCCGGAAGGACTGCGAATTACGCTTACCCGCTGGTTCGGTGCGGACAGCTATCGTTCCCTGCCGGAATCGAAGCCGTCAGCAACGTTGCAGCCGGAAGTATTCTGCCCGCCGGATCCGTCCGGTTGGCGTAACGCACAGACAATTGACGGCGTGGACGTAGCTGAATCGAAACCCTGCGTTGCGGATAATCCCTACGCAGTTGCAGCATTTGTCCGCGGCACCAACAACGTAAGCCAGCAAACTTTGCTAGCGAGCGGGTTGACGGCAGACGCGGTGGAGAAGGGTCGTGACCTCGACGGCGATGGTGATCCGGATGAAATCCACATCCGGCTCGAAGTTGCCGAGCTCAACGGCTCTTCGCCAATCGATGCGGGACCGGTTACCCGCTATGCCATTGCCCCTGGTGTCGAACCTGGTTTGTGGGTTTTCTCGCCAAAATTCGTCGGCATGGCTGTGGAAAACTTCGAGTCGCAACAGGCGCGCTATTCGCTGCGGCTGCCATCACCCGCCATTCGTATCGAGCAGGGCGATGTCGTCACGGTCACACTCGAGAACAGCCATTACATGCCGCATACCTTGCACTTGCACGGTGCCGATCACGGTTTTATCACGGCAGACGGGCAGGGCAATGACGGTGTACCGGCAACCAGCGAGATGCCGGTCATGCCGGGCAGCGCGCGCAGCTACGAATTGACGCCGCGAGTGGCAGGCACGATGTACTACCACTGTCACGTGCAGCCGCATGTACACGTGATGATGGGGCTGCAGGGCCTTTTTATTGTCGAGGAGAATCGGCCGGACAACTGGCTGCAAACCATGAATATCGGCGCGGGTCTTGTACGTGTGCCGTCGCAGGCCAGTCGCGAATCGTATTCCCAGGAATACGACCTGCACTATCTCGATCTTGACCAGCAGCTCAGTGAGCGCATCCAGAAATCCAATGATCCGCGTTTAGTCACTCAATCGATGCATCGCGACTATGACATCACCGATTCAACCAGTGATTACTTCACATTAAATGGCCGCTCGTTTCCGTATACGTTTCGCGAATCTCTGATCGTGGCGGACAAGGACGAGACCGTGCGCTTGCGGGTGGTTAATGGTGGCGCCAAAGGAATTGCACTGCACACACACGGCCACAAATTCACGGTGACTCACCGCGATGGCGTGCCTCTGCCGGAGGCCGCGCGCGCACCGCAGGATGTGGTTTGGCTGGCAACCTCGCAGCGCGCCGATATTGCACTCAGTTTCGTAAATGACGGTTTGCACGCCTACGGGCGCGGTATCTGGCCGTATCACGATCATCAAAACAACGGCGTTACCACGGATGGCATCGGCCCGGGCGGCAACATCAGTGCGATCGTGTATGACGAATTTCTCGGTGACGACGGCTGGCCGGAAACCCGCGGTGTGTCCTGGGACAATTACTTCACGGCCGAGTACTACCGCCGTGAGGTGCCGGTCTGGGACAGCTATGCGCCCAGGCTACTCGGCGAGCCAGGCATGGACGGGTCGCTGCTGCTGCGCTTGTTGCTCACTGGCGCAGCCGTCGGTTGGCTGGCGGCGCTGGGCTTTGGCGCTGTGCGCCGACACCGCGGTTGAACCGCATGCAGCGTCTGCTGTTGTTGTACCTGTGCTGCGCTTTGACGGCGGCGCAAGCGCAGCACGCCGGCCACGAGGGTCATGACGGCATGCAAGTGACGGCTACCGGCGTGGTGATGAACGAAAATCGTGAACGCCTGCCGAATGGCTGCGACCAGATTAGTGGTGATGAAAAATTCGTCATTCACGCAGGCCGCGATTACGCAAATAATATGCCGGGAGTGATATACGGCATGAGCCAGCACGAGGTGCGGGTGCGGCCGTGCAGCCGGGTCACAATCGAATTCATCAATGAAGACGAAACGCGCCACCAGTGGATGGTGCACGGTCTGCCGAAGTACCTGTATCCCGCGGGCATGTTCCATATCGAAGCGATGGGTGGCCAGCGGCAAAGCGGTACCTTCATCGTGCCGGCGGAAGATCGCAACTACCTGATTCATTGCGATATGGCGCAGCACATGGAAAAAGGCATGCGCGGCCAGTTGGTCGTTGGTTCAGGAAGTGGTGACCTATGGGCTGTGACTGGCATCAGTGATGCATTCCGGCGCTCGGCCTATTTGCCACGAATTTCGGCGCTGCTGGTAATCCTGGTCGTAGTGGTCGCGTTCCTGCTTAGTAGTGCGGCGCGGCGCAGGGCGCGTCCGGAGTAAACCAGTATTCGCATTAGCCTTCGTTAGCGGCGTCGCTCACTGCTCCAGGTCGGCGAGCAGCCGACTCAGGTTATTGGCAAGCTGCCGGCGCTCGCCGGCAGAAATGTGACTCATCGCAGCATTCGCATCATCGAGCCGTGTCGCCAGTGCCAGGTCAATTTCTTTTCTGCCCTGCGAAGTCAGCTTAACGAGGACAGAGCGGCCATCCTTTTTGCTTTGGCGACGGCTGACCAGCTTGCGCTGCTCAAGGCCGTCGATGCGCGTGGTCATTGCCCCGCTGGTCAGGTGCACGGCACGCGCGATATCGGTGGCAGCCAGTTCGAACGGTGCGCCTTGCCGTCGCAATGCTGCCAGCACATCGTATTCCCAGTGTTTGAGCCCATGGCTTTTCAGCGCTCGATTGGTGCGCCGGCCAAGGTGTTTGCCGAGTAGTTGGATTCGAACCACGATACCCAGTGCGGAAGCATCGAGTTCAGGTTGCTCTTCGGCCCATTGCTGGATCACGACGTCTACAGTATCTCTAGGCATTTCAGTTACTTATATGGCCTGACAAAATTGAAGGAAAATACCTTGACATCAAGACAAATATGCTTATCTTCACATCAAAGTAAGTCTCCGCGAGGAGAATATCATGGCCCAGGAACCTGAACTGCAAGCTGACACGGAGTGGTGTAGGGACGATATGGAGATGGAAGCAGATATGAGCGATGACGATTTCGAATTTGACGACACGCTCGAGATTGATGATGGCGAGGACCTGGTCCTCGAAGACGACGTAATTAAGGAAGCTAATGTACCAGTGTGGCGTTTAATCGAGATGTCTCGTGAAAATCGCTTTCTGCGCGCAGAGCTAGCTGACTTTGACGACTACGACGTCGACGGTTATGGCACTGAGTACGCACACTGATTTGATTTAATGCAGGCAGGCGGCTTCCGGTACGGTAAGCGCTGTTGTGACCAGCCTTCGGGTGGTCTTTTGACCCGTCACACAGAGCTTAACCGATGGCCGGGAGCCGCCAGGCAATCCCATAACCCGGATTCGTAA
>JBBKWB010000004.1:0-3178 GCA_037968755.1 Woeseia sp. | reverse complement strand
GCGGCCGCGGCCGCGGCCGCGGCGCCAGTCGTCAACAAAACCAGGAGTACGAGAAACTTGGACATGCAATAGCACCCTCTTTGCCGACAGCATGCCACAGCGCCGGGCCGGGTCAGCTGGAAACCGGCGCGTTACTGACAGAAAGAGCCGGCACCAGGACGCTGGGCATACCATGAGATACCGGTACCCGCTGGCCCAGTTTTCCGCAGGTCCAGCCACCCGGGTCGAGGTGGCCGTCGTTGGCGACCATCGCAATATCCCTGAGCACATTCGCGCCGTTACCGCTGATCTGGAAGTCGCGGACAGGCATTGTCACCTTGCCACCTTCGACCAGCCAGCCGTTCTTGACCTGGAACCGAAAATCTCCGTCGCCAAGCTGCACGTTGCCGGTCGTATAGGTTTCGGCAATCACGCCTCGATCAACTGCAGCGATCAGTTCGCCTGGATCATGTGTGCCGTTTTCCATGAACGTGCAACTCATGCGCGGCAAAGGTGGGTGCCTGAAAGACTCCCGCCGGGCCGATGCTGTTGACTCGACCCCGAACTGCCGCGCGCTGGCAGCGTCGTGCAGGAATGATCGCAGTTGACCTTGCTCGACCAGCGTAGTCCGGCCACACGGGGCACCCTCATCATCGACGTTGAGCGCGCCGCGTTGCAGAGGAATTGTCGCCTCGTCGACGATGCTGACTTCAGCAGACGCTATACGTTCGCCGAGCATGCCAGCGTAGTGACTGTCACCGCTTCTGACGAAGTCGCCCTCGAGGCTGTGGCCTATCGCCTCGTGCAACAAGATGCCACTACTCCCGGCTGCCAGGATTACCGGCAGGTCGCCAATCGGCGGCTGGCGCGCTTCGAACTGGATCAGAGTGCGGTCCGTTGCCCGCTTGAGCAGTTCCGCGATGCGCTCTTCGGTATACCAGTCAAAGCCCGCCCTGGCCGATACGTTGGCATAGCCAGAAACATCCTGTCCACCTTTGGCCGCCACCAGCTGTGCGCTGAGTCGCGACAAGGGTCGGCGATCGCTGATCAAGCGACCATCGAGAGTAGCGATCAGAATGCGCTCATCGGAATCGCTCCAACGCAACAACACATTATTGATGCTCGCATCCGCCGCTCGCGCCGTTGTATCGAGCTGTTGCAGCAGCTGCTCTTGCGATTCATCAGCGATGTCTGCCATTTCTATATCCTGGGCATAGGCAGCAGGATGGCTGACAAAGTGGTACGACGGCGGTAAGGCTATCGTACCCGCTGTGCCCAGCATTGCTGCGGCTGTTTCCGCAGCAGCCACCATTCCGGGCAACGTCAGTTCTTCCGTATAGGCAAAACCGAATTGATCACCTACAACGACCCGCAGACCAAGCCCGGTGGCGACATCAATTTGCGGCGCTTGTGCGACCCCGGCCTCGAACTGACGAACATTTCTGCGCCGGTACTGAAAATACAATTCGGCCTGATCGGCGCCACCGCGGGTTAATACCGCCATGACCTTTGCGATCATGCGCTCGTCGATGGCAAACCAGTCCAGGAACGGATTCAACGGTGCTTCGTTCTTTATAGCTGCCACGGGCATGACCCCGCAGGACGCCAGGAACGGTGAAACACTCAAGGCTGCACCGCCCAGCGCCATGCGCCGAATAAACTGTCGCCGTCCAATACTCATTCAATCTCCGAATTTCAAAAAGTCCCGCTGCGACCCGAACCGATCTCTATCATCTGTAGCGTTGCCGGTATCCGCGATTTCAGTCCGCGGAATTATTCAACGCCAGTGCGCCACTTGCACCCAGCAACAAGGCACCGCTAAGTCGTTGCGGCCAGTGGCCAGCCCGAGCCAACAGCCGTCGGGCGCCAGATGCCGCCAGCACCCAACCGCAATCCCCTGCTGCCAATACCGCCAGGTAACTCATGGCGAACAGCGGCAATTGTGCGCCAAGTAGCGCTGCATTCGATACAAACTGCGGTAAGAACGCGGCGCTGAAAAGCAGTGTCTTGGGGTTCACAACGGCCAGCAACAGCCCGCGCCTGAAGCCGACTCGCAGCGGCAGCGCTGGCATCGCGATTGGCTGCCCGATTGCCCGCAAGGCCCGTATCCCAAGAATGAGTAGTGCGACGACGCCGGCCCATTTGATCCACACCAATGCGCCGGCGACGCTGGCAACCAGCGACGTGTAGCCGAGCACAACCAGTAGTAATTGCAGAGCGACGCCAAGGGTAGTTCCGGCAACGGTTGCAAGGCCGAAACGCCGACCGTATTGCAGGCTGCCAGCGACGATCAGTGCAACATTCGGCCCCGGTATCAAGACCAGCACGGCTGTTGCTACCACTAGCGCAAGAAGATTGTCCATCGTGTATCAGTCCTTACCTGGCGCACTGCCGCTACGCTCGGCAATGCGTATGAACACACCGCAGGCCGGCTCCGGAATCATGACGCGATGTCGCGCCAAACACACTGGCAGTACGCGATCATTCGCATGTCACCGCTGGCGCTGCAAGCGCCAGTAATACAACAAGAGGAAACCGAACAACATGCCACCCAGGTGGGCAAAGTTCGCAACGCCCGGCGAGCGGCCACTCAGCCCGAGATACAACTCCATCAAGCCGTAAAACATTACGAAATACTTGGCCTTCATGGGAATCGGCGGAATCAATAACATGACCATCCGATTAGGAAAAAACATTGCATAGGCCAGCAGCAAGCCGAAAATGCCACCCGAGGCGCCGACGGTGGGATACAGCCCGCCTTGCAGGGAGGCTACCAGCAACTGCACGGCAGCAGCACCCACGACGCAGGTCAGGTAGTAACTGAGAAATCGCGCCGGGCCCAGCAAGCGCTCGATATCCCGACCAAACATCCAAAGACCGAACATGTTGAAAAATATGTGCGAAACGCTGCCATGCAGGAAACCGTAGCTGACGAGTTGCCAGGGCTCGAATGGCGGCTGCGTGGAGCCCGCCGGCCACAGTGCGAAATAATAGAGTAAGAACTCCGGCTGAACCTGCTGCGCTGCGAAGGCGAGACCATTCAAGACCAGCAACACGAAGATCACCGTGGGGATACTGCTGTTGTCCTGAATCGGGCGGCGTTGATAGGTGTGTTGAGTCAAACTTCGTCGTTCCTTCGATTAATGTATGTCACCATTGCCCGCCCCTGTTACGGCCGGATCGGGACACAGCAGTTCGT
>JBBKWB010000003.1:0-3943 GCA_037968755.1 Woeseia sp. | reverse complement strand
CAGGCATCGGATTTGCTCGACGAGGCGTTAGCCATCGACCCGAACTACGTACCGGCACTGACGCAGAAGGCGCTCGCTATCCTGCTGCTGTCGAATGGTGGCGGCGCATACGGAGATATTCCCGAGGCGCTGGCGCTGGAGATGAGTAAGCCGTTGCTCGATCGCGCCTTGCAGCTTGATCAAAATTCAGCAGACGCGCATGCGGTGCTTGGGCTGTGGTATTCCAATAGCAGCGCGAACGATAGTGAGGAAGCGATTGCCAGCCTGCGACGTGCGCTCGAGATAAATCCCAATATGGCGAATGCGAACAACTGGCTCGCATCGGAATTGTCGGACGCGGATAGTTACGACGAAAGAATGCGTTTGTATGAATTCGTGGTCGAGCATGATCCGTTATACCGACCCGCGTTTAACAATCTCACCTTTAGCTATATCCAAACTCGTAGCCTTGATAAGGCTGACTCTCTGATTCGCCGGGTCGAGCGCATTGACGGCGGTTCGCCAAACGTGTTGTTCGCGCGCGGCGCGCTGGCAATGAGCAGCGGCGACCTCGCCGGCGCCATCGAACTGCTCAGCCGGGCCTATGAGTTCAACAACAGTGCGAGTGTAGTGCAGCTTTGGTACGGAGCTGCAACGATGTTTGCCGGCGATCTCGACACGTCAATCGCCGCCAATTATCAGACGGACAAGCTGCTCCCGATGGAATTGGCGGGACGCGGTGACGACGCAGAGAACTTGTACAAAGAGCTGCAGATTAGCGTGTACAACGAAGGTTATTTGCGCTCGATCGGCGACTGGATGTTGCATCGCGATCGCACCGACGACTTCGTAGCATTGTTGGAAAGTATTGCCAAAGATGACGACATCGTCGCATCCCAACCGGAACCCGACCAACTTTGGGGCGCGTCACACTGGACAAATGTCGCGTACGCTCTTCGACAGACAGGCCGTGAAGCCGACAGCGAGCGAATGTTGATCAAGGTGCGCGAGCAACTTGATAAGCAGCTACGCCACGGCGCAAACAACATGTTCTTTTGGTTGAACAAAGCGGAGTATGCGGCGTTAACCGGGGACCTTGAGGCCATGCGCGCGAACCTCCAAAAGGCAATTGACGGAGGCTACATCAGTGCGTACGGGTTCTTTCCTGCGACGCTTAACCCGGTACGCGGCGACGCCGGCTTCATCGCTCTGGAGAATGAATCCATCCGCCGCGCGAACGAGGCGAGGCGCAAGCTGGGGATGCTGGCGCTGTAGAAAAAACCAGGGTCAGACCACGGTTTTCCTCTCTACGAAGATGCATCGGAAAAACCGTGGTCTGTCCCCGGTTTTTCTTGCAGCGTCGCAAATCATTCGTCGGGAGATTGAATGATCAGTAGCACGAGGCCGTTCAGCACCGAGTACTGAAACGCGCCGACCAATGACGCGCCACCCAATGGTGTTTGCCACATTTGAAAGTAAGCTCCGCCAAAAGCACTAAACAGGCCGAACCAGATTAGTACTGCAACGCCACATCCGGCGATTGCAAACGTCTTGGAGTGGTTGAATGTCGCCGCATCACCTTTGCGTGCCATCCAGAGGTCCAGTGCCCCTTTACCGGCCAGCGCACCGGCAATAATTTCCAGCGTGATGATCACGATCAACGCCGCCCATATTAATGCCGGGCTGGTAATCGCAGGGCCGAAGTGCGATGGGTAGACCGCCTGATCGCTCATTGTCAGAACAGAGGCGACGAAACCGTAGGCTTCGTCCAGGTTGACGATGTTCTGCATGGCATACATCAGGCAAAACATTGCGACAAATGCAGCAAGCGCAGACTTGATTATCCTAACCATGTAATTCCCCGATTATTATTCTTAGTCTGGCCACTCTAGCAAAACCGGCCAACGCAGAGAATATGGGGTCGAAAACCGGGGCCAGACCCCGGATTTCTGCCGTTGCGTAGTTCGATAGCAAGCCGCGGTTTTGGGGTACCGCCTCCGGTCAGGCATGCCGGCTAAACGACAGAAACTCCCAGCGTAATAAAGCTTAGATCGCCGGAGGATACTTGGGATACTCTCCCAGCATACGGAACCGGGAAATCTGAAATGCTGCGATTTATCACTTTTTTTATTGCCATCGCGCTTACTGTTCTAAGTATTACGCTGGCGGTGATCACGACCTCGGCCTGGTTCGTCATCCCTGCCGTCGTCTTCGGCCTGCTCACGGCCCGGGGAGTGTGGGACTATGTGCAACAGCGCCACAGCCTGGCTCGCAACTATCCGATCATTTGGGGGTTGCGGTACTTCTTTGAATCCATTCGGCCGCAGATTCGGCAGTACCTGATCGAAAGCGACACGGATGGCACGCCGTTTGATCGTGAGCAACGCTCGCTCATCTATCAACGTGCCAAGAACAGTAGTGATGTGGTGCCATTCGGCACCGAACGCAATGTCACTGCAATTGGCTATGAGTGGATGAATCACTCCATGTTCCCGGCTGCCAGGCCGGAATCGCCGATGCGTATCGACATTGGCGACTCTGAATGCAAGCAAGTCTACTCCTCGTCAGTTCTTAATATTTCTGCTATGAGCTTCGGTTCGCTGAGCGCGCAGGCGATTCGCGGACTGAACCTCGGCGCCAAGACGGGCGGTTTCGCGCACGACACCGGTGAAGGTGGCCTTAGCCCATACCACCTCGAACACGGTGGCGACATCATCTGGGAGTTCGGTACTGGCTACTTCGGTTGCCGCAACGCGGCCGGTAATTTCGACGAGGAAAAATTTCGCGAGCGTGCGGCGCACCCGCAAGTTCGCATGATCGAGATCAAGCTGTCGCAAGGCGCAAAACCGGGACATGGCGGAATATTGCCGGGCTCCAAAGTGTCACCAGAAATAGCGCTAACGCGTGGCGTCATTGCAGGCGTTGACTGCATATCTCCCCCGCAACATTCCGCCTTCAGTACACCGCGGCAAATGCTGCACTTTATCGCCAGGCTACGTGAATTGAGCCTGGGTAAACCTATAGGCTTCAAGCTCTGCATTGGTCATCGCTGGGAGTTTCTCGCGTTGTGCAAGGCTATGCTTGAAACGGATATCTACCCGGATTTTATTGTTATAGACGGCAAAGAGGGCGGTACCGGAGCAGCACCGGTTGAGTTTACCGACCACGTTGGTACGCCTCGCCGGGAGGGCCTATTGATTGCCGTCAACGCACTTACTGGCTGCGGCATTCGTGACCGGATCAAGATCGGTGTCAGCGGCAAAATCATTTCGGGTTTCGATATGGTGGCGGCCATGGCGATGGGTGCCGACTGGTGCAACAGTGCGCGCGGTTTCATGTTTGCCCTGGGATGTTTGCAATCACTCAAATGCCACACCAATCATTGCCCCGTTGGTATCGCAACGCAGGACCCGTCCCGACAACGCGGACTCGTCGCCGAAGACAAGGCGGTGCGAGTGGCTAATTACCATCGCCATACGGTCAACGCACTGACCGAACTCGTTTGTGCTGCCGGTTTGCAGCATGCCAGCGAGCTATCACCTGCACATGTACAGCGGCGCCTGAACACGAATGAAACAGTCAGCCTTGCGGAATCTTACGAATGGCTGACGCCACGACAACTGATCGACGGCGGCGCGAATGACCGCTGGCTAGCCGACTGGAACCGCGCATCGATCGATAGCTTCAGTCCGCGCGGCGCTTGAGCACGAAAGTAGGCCGCGCTGTTGGCACCGGGTTCAGACCCCGGTTTTCCTTGCTACAGCGAAGCCTCGCGAACCAGACGCCAGATCAGGCGTCGAGTATCATTCGTCGGGCGATTGAATAATCAGCAGCACGAGACCGTTCAGGACCGAGTATTGAAACGCGCCGGCCAATGATGCGCCGCCCAATGGTGTTTGCCACATTTGAAAGTAAGCTCCGCCAAAAGCACTAAACAGGCCGAACCAGATTAGTACTGCAACGC
>JBBKWB010000002.1:0-10693 GCA_037968755.1 Woeseia sp. | reverse complement strand
ACCGCTAATGCCAGTTGCCATGGGTGTCGCCGAAGGTAGCCTGCACTGGCCGCATGCAACACGCGCATCAGGGGCTGTCCGCGACCATTCGCCCATTGCGCAGTGCCAACACGCGGTCGCAACGTGCTGCGACGGACGCACTGTGGGTTGCCATGATCAGGCTGCTGCCGTACTCGCGCCGCAATGCGTCCAGAAGCGTTAGAACTCGCTCCGCATTCGCATCGTCAAGGTTGCCGGTCGGTTCGTCTGCCAGTAACAACTTTGGCCGAAATGCCAGCGCCCGGGCAACGGCGACGCGTTGTTGTTCGCCACCGGATAACAAGTCCGGGTAACTTCCGGCGCGATCAGACAATTCCACAGCAAGCAGCAACTCCTCTACGCGTTGCCGGGCCGCTGCGGCGCCCACCCCATTCAACTCGAGAATCAGGCGAACATTGTCGGCTACGGTTACCGTCGGAATCAGGTTGAAGGACTGATAGACGAAACCAATATGCTGGCGGCGAAACAAGGTGCGATCACGCTCCGACATTGCGGTGATCAATTCATTGTTAATGCAGACAGTGCCGCCGTCTGCCGTATCAATGCCCGCAATAAGGTTGAGTAGTGTCGACTTGCCGGACCCGGAGCGCCCGCGTAGTGCGACAGACTCACCAGTGCGCAACTCGAAATTGAGATTATCGAGTACGGCATGGCGTTGTGTGCCTTCGAGATAGCTGTGACTGAGGCCTTCGATTCGAACAGCAATACTCGTCTCTCGGAGCGCTTGCATGCCGGTTATGTGTTGCTCAACGGACAGGCTGGGATGCTCCGGACTTTACCGATACTGCCGTATCCGGGTTCGCAGGCTGCAAGCGTTGCTCGCGACCCAACAACAGGTCCTTCAGGTAGTGTGCCGCGCGCTTGATGTCGTCGGGCATCATGTACAGCGCCGGAATCAGGAATAGCGTAATTACTGTCGCAAACAGAATTCCAAAGCTAAGGGAAATCGCCATGGGAATGACAAACTGCGCCTGCACACTTTTCTCAAAGATAATCGGCATGAGGCCGAATGCCGTGGTCAACGAAGTCAGGACAATGGCTCGAAAACGTTGTGTACCCGACTGAATAACCGCATCGCGTGCAGGCATTCCGGACGCGCGAGCCGTGTTTACGAAATCGATCATAATCAGGCTGTCGTTAACCACAACACCTGCCAGTGCGACGAGTCCGAATAGCGAAAACATGCTTATCGCCTTGCCAAAAATGATGTGTCCTATCACCGCGCCGACCAAGCCGAACGGAATCACCGACATGATGATCATCGGCTGAATATACGAACGTAGCGGGATTGCGATCAGCGCGTAGATCAGAAACAGTGCAGCAATAGCGGCCGTCATCAGGCTCTGCCCAAACTCCTGTTCTTCACGACTCGCGCCTTCGAGTTCAAAGCTGACACCCGGATGCCGCGCCAGCAGGCCGGGAATATAATTCTCGGATATGTCCTTGATCATTTCGCCCGGCTCGACCATGTCCAGATCGACGTCTCCCGATACGGTAACCACACGCTTGCGATTTTGTCGGCTAATACTGGAATAACTCTGACCGAACGAAATCTCGGCAACGTCAGCAAACGGCACCTCGTCGCCAGCCGGCGTTCGGATACGCATGTTTTCGAGATCAGCAACAGAACGGCGGTCCTCGCGCGGATAACGCACCATTACTTTAACTTCGTCTTTGCCACGCTGGATGCGCTGCGCTTCCTCACCGTAAAACGCCTGCCGGACCTGTCGCCCGAGGTCGGCCATCGTCAAGCCCAGCGATTCCGCTTCTGGCTTGATTGTCAGGCGAATCTCTTCGGCGCCACGCTGCACGGAGTTGCGAATATCAAAAACCCCGTCGAACTCCGCCAGATGTGCTTCCAGTTCCGCGGCCGACTCTTCCAGCGCGAGATAATTGCTACCGGTCAAATTAAAGCTTAACGGCGCTCCGCCACCAATATTGTTTCCGGACGAAAAATCCAGTTCCTTAACGCCAGGTATTTCACCCACCCGCTCGCGCCACATGTCGCTGATGGCTTCGCCCTCCAGCGGGCGATCTTCATCCAACGGCATTTCGACAAACAGGGTGCCGCCCGTGTCGCCATTGGTGAACACACCGATGTGATGCACTGGCGCCATACTGCCAGGATGCTCGGCGACGTATTCCTCGCTCAAGCCCAACAGTTCCTGCTCGATGCGCAGCAAGACTTCGTTGCGCTGCTCAGGTGCCGTGCCACTGTTCATGGTCAGATCGGCCTGAATAAAATCTCCGGGCACATCCGGAAATATGACCGTCCGGACGATACCACCGCGCATAAGGCCGACTGTCAGGACCAGTACGGCGATGAATATGCTGATCGTCAGCCCGCGATTGTCAACCGCTTTACCCAGCAGCGGCGCATACCAGCGGTGAATGACAAACTGTAAACCGTGTTGCACCCGGCGCTGAATACGTTGGAAAAAACGCGGTATTCTTTCGAACAGACCCATCTCGCGGTACGGGCGGAAAATGGCCGCCTCATCCACCGGTTTAATCGACGCGTGTGCCAGGTGTGCCGGCAGAATCAACTTCGATTCCACGAGCGAAAACAGCAGACAGAGGATCACCACCATCGACATCGCTTCAAAGAACGGCGCGAACACGCCGTCCAGGAATAACATCGGCGCAAACGCCGCGATCGTCGTCAGCACGCCAAACGTGGCTGCCACGGCAACTCGCTTGGTTCCCTTAACTACGTTGTCCAGAGTATGTCCATCGGCGCGAATTTTTGTGTAAATGCTTTCGCCAATAATAATGGCGTCATCTACGACAATGCCGAGGACCAGAATAAAGCCGAACAAACTGATGACATTGACGGTCACCGGCCATGGCCCGTGCGGCATTAGCCAGAGAGCGCCAAAGAATGACACCGGAATGCCGACAATCACCCAGGACGCCACCTTAATTCGCAGGAACAGCGCCAGTATGATGAAGACCAGCAATCCGCCCTGGAACATGTTTTTCATCATCATGTCCAGGCGACCTTTCAGGTAGTGCGAGCGGTCAATCCAGGTGTCCATGCTGATACCGGCGGGCAACGCGCCGCGCTTCTCTTTGATGTATTCCTTGACCGCCGCAGCAGTTTCCAGCTCGTTCTGCCCGCCGCTTGCCATGACGCGCATGACTGCCGTGGGCGCACCATCAAAGCGGCTAAACTGAACTGACTCTTCGAATGCATCTCGAATCGTTGCGATATCTCCGAGCGTCAATCGGGTACCGTCCGCGAATGTCCGCAATACGATCTGGTTGAATTCCTCGCCGGTGTACGCCTGACCCTCGGTACGCAACAGGATATCGCCGCTGCTGCTTCTGATCGCCCCTCCCGGCAAGTCCAGCGACGAGTTACGTATGGCCTGTGACACTTCACTCATGGTCAGGCCGTATTCACGCAGGGTCTGCTCCGACAACTCGACGCTGATCTCAAATGCCCGATCGCCCAGGATTTGCACCTGATTCACAGTCGGTATCGCCATCAGTTCTTCGCGAACCTGCTGCGCAAGAGTCTTACGTACGTATTCGTCCATGTCTCCATAGAGCGAAATGAATACGACATGCGCGTTAATTTCCTGCTTCGAGACCACCGGCTTTTCGGTCAACCCGGGAAACGTCGAGATCGCATCAACACGCACTTTTATCTCGCTTAGCACCTCATTGAGATCCGCACCGGTTGCCACTTCGGCGGTGACGATGCCAATACCTTCCCGTGCGTTTGAGTTGATTTCGACTATGCCCTGTACATCCTGGATCGCCTCTTCAATTTTTATGACAACGCCTTCCTCAACCTCCTGAGGCGCAGCGCCAAGATAGGGAACTCGAATTTGCACATTGTTAAGCTCGAAGTCCGGTGTTGTCTGTTTTCGAATTGAGAATGACGCAGCGACACCGAATGCCAATATCATCAGCATCAACAAATTGGCAGCCACATGATTCGATGCGAACCACGCGATGAGGCCTGTTTCCGTCGTTGTCATTTTCGTGGCCATCGCGTCAATCCTCGCTGACTGACTGCGAGTCGGTTGTTTTGCTTACGCGAACTCGCATGCCATTAACCGGAGACTCAATCGGTGTCAGGCTGATGCGCTCACCGCTCAGATCCGACCCCTGCAACCAGGCGAATTCGCCATCGGCTCGCAAAACATTAACGGTGCGAATACGCAGCTTTTCCTCTGCGTCAACAAATACCAGTTGATTGCCACCGCGTAGCGCGGACCGGGGAACCTGGACAACATTCGCGATCTCACGGCCATTAATACGCGCACTGACGAAACTGCCCATTGGCAACGGCTGGACAGACTCCCCCTGCTTGCGGAGCTGGTAAGGATCCTCGATGCGCGCAACAACGTAAGTCACGCGCGTTTTCTCATCGACGACACCTTCAGTACGCACGACTCTGGCGGTCCATTGCGCTGGCCGCCCGCGTTGCACCGCTTCAAGTGTGACCAGCGGCCCGGTAACGGCCACAACATTCGAAACCAACGGCAGATCGACAAATGCGAGATCGTCGTCGGTTAGCGGCAACCGGACTTCAGCAACATCCGTTGCGAATACCATGCCCAGGCGACTGCCAGGATTGACGAACTGCCCGAGATCCGCTTCCTTTGCGCGAACCATGCCAGCAAACGGTAGTCGAATCCGGGTCTTTTCCAGATCCCGGCGCGACGTAACCAATGCTGCTTTCGCGGTAGCAAGTGCCGCGCCTGCTGATGCGAATTCTGCTTCGGCACGGTAACCCTGGCTGCGCAGCTTGGCCGCACCGTCGTACTCGATCTGGCGCTGCTTCAACACGGCTTCTGCCTGATCGACTGCAACCTCGTAACGAGTGTTGTCTATTCGCAATAGCTCCTCGCCAGCGGCGAACAGACCGCCCGCAACGAATTTGGGTGAAATGCTGACAATGCTGCCGGACACTTCAGCGCTCAGTATGGTTTCTGTTCGTGGCTTCACTGAGCCCTGGCTGCGAATCGAAAATCGCTCATTGCTCTCTTGCAGCACTTGCACCTCGACCAGCATGTCAATTTTGTCGGTTTCTTTCTTTTCCAAAGGTGGTTTCATACTTCCCAGTATGAAAGCGCCCGCCCCCGCAGCCACGAGGATTAAAGTGATAAGTAGCGCGCGTTGCAGCTTGCGTGACATGTTGTGGATCCGATTCATTTCAGTTGGTGAGCGTGCTGAGTTAGTTCAGCTTTATTATTCTGACCGTTTCGGCCTGAATGCCACAAGGGCCGCGATTCGACGGTGCAGTAGTTCGCGATACCAGCATGGGTGCCGTCACTCGGGCGCTCGCCGGTCTGACATGATACGCGAGCGAACTGCACTGTGTCCGCAACGCATATTGACGCGCTGCGTCAGGCGGGGCATTCAGGCGCAAATTTCCGCGGCCGCGAGCGCCGCAATTACGCAAATTCCGCGCTACTACAGGCAAACGGTCAACGCGGGATCTGCTGGTTCGAGCAACGCCCTGCAGGCTGGGTCGCGTCGCCTACTCTGCAGCTCCTGCCAGGAATGCTGACAACTCGCGAATAAAATACTCGCGCGGTGCTTCGAGAAATGCCGCATGGTCGCCGCCCGGTACGGAAACCCACTGCTTGTGGCCCGTACCGAGGCGCATGAATAATTTGGCCTGGCGGTCTGCCGGCGCAATCGGATCAAACTCTCCCTGGATAACCAGCGTCGGCACGCGGATCAGGCTCGGGTCCAGCGCGTTGTAATGATCCA
This sequence comes from Woeseia sp., assembly GCA_037968755.1. Lineage (GTDB taxonomy): Bacteria > Pseudomonadota > Gammaproteobacteria > Steroidobacterales > Woeseiaceae > Woeseia. Next base: position 4,921 of record JBBKWB010000002.1, on the reverse strand, counting down.
GCCGACGTACGTCAGTGCGCACAGGATCTGCGGCAAGTGCCACTGCAACGTATGCAGCGATCGCCTTGTCACTGATTGAGCCCGGCGTAATGAAATCGCTGGCGGCAGCAGCCGCCGTATTCACCGCGCGCAACGGCACTATGCCTTCCGCATCGGCTGGCAAGGTCTCATCCAGATCTCGCCAGTAACCAAACAGGGTTAACGACGCGATTCGGCCGGGATGCCGTTGCGCCATCAACTGGGAAATGGTTGAGCCCATCGACCAGCCAAATAGATGCGGTTTTTCATGCCAGCTGCGCTTTGCCGCAATCCAGCTGATAACGGCGGCAACATCGTCGGCCGCACGATTTGGTGTCAACCAGCCTGACTCGTCGCGTGGCGATTCTCCATAGCCGCGCAGATCCAGTGCGAACACGGCATAACCTTCGGCGACGAGGCCATCCATCAGTGACAAGTCCTCGCCAGCCACCTGCAAGTCGAAGTCCGGCAACGCACTCCAGGTGCGACCGTGAATGAGCAACACCGCCTCAGTCGGGTCGACCGCGCTCTTTTCCCACAACGCCAGCGGATGACCGTCGACATCGACGCTGTGGCGTTGCAATTCCGCAGCACCGGCCGTCGCAATGAGCAGCATGCCAAGCGCGATGCTGCACGCGAGGCGATCCAGAATTCTTCGTGTCGGTGTCATGCTGCCCTGCCTTGCTGTTGCCAGAAATTCGTAATGGCATCGTAACGCACGTTCAGGCTGCAACCAACGATACCTGGCGGCCTGCGGTAGACTGGGTGCTAACGGCGGATCCTGATTCAACTGCAAGGACTTAGGCGATGAAAAGTATGGGCGCATTCGGTTTTTTCATGTTGTTCCTGGCCGGAATCGCGCTGGTGAACCTGCGCGGTGTCGGTGAGCGCAAGGCTGCCGCGTTGGCAGTGGTCACAAAGGCAGAACTCATCACGCCGGAATGGCGCCTGCTCGAGTTCGCCGATTCAACGAACGATTTCGCTGGTGATGTGCGCCTCCACTTTCAGGACGATGACCGGGTTGCAGTGGCTGGCCCGTGCAATCGATTCAATGGCCAATTCGAGCTTGCGGACAATCGACTGACCGTACACACCCTCGCTGGTACACGCCGAGCCTGCGGCAATGAGGTTATGCAAGCCGAAACCTCGCTACTGGATATATTGGCCGCCACCGATAAACTCAGCATTCAGGAGCGAACGCTGCTGTTGCAGACAACGGACGGCAAAACGCTGGCCCGTTTTGTTGCCGCTGCATATACCGAGGGGGAATAAGAAATGCGCCGAATCGGCTACTGGGTGAGCCTGATCGCTTTACTGCTCGGCGGCTGCGCCGCGCACGCCGAGCAACTGACTGCCGAGAAAATTCGTGAACTGACATCGGCGCATAGCGACGAAGCTCTGGTGCTGTATCGGGAATTCCTGAGCTTGCCGAACGATGCCAATTTCCCGGCTGACATTCTGCGCATGGTCGAATGGATGGAGACCACATTCTCGCATCGTGGCTTTATCACGCAGCGGCTGGAAACAGCCGGTAGCCCCCAGTTGTATGCAGAACGCCGCCAACCTGGCGCAACTCGAACTGTTCTCGTCTACCTGCAGTCGGACGGCCAACCGGTCGACAGAAGCGCCTGGTTCCAGGACGACCCCTACGATCCGGTGCTTAAAGAACTGGATGCGGATGGCGAGTGGCAAGCCATTTCCTGGCAAAGGCTGCAGGGCGAACGCGATCCGGACTGGCGTATTTTCGCTCGTTCGGCGTCAGATTCAAAAGGCCCGATGACCCAGTTCCTGACGGCAATCGAGGCGCTCGATAATGCGGGAATCCCGCTCGACTTCAATCTCAAGGTGATAATCGACACGGAAGAAGAACTCGGCTCACCGCGCTTGCCCCAGCTGGTTACGAAGCACCGTGAGTTACTCGCCGCTGATCTGCTGCTGATCTTTGATGGCCCCCCGCACGCCTCCGGCAATCCAACCGTTGCTTTTGGCGCGCGCGGCATCGTTACGATATCCCTGACGGCGTACGGGCCGATAGTCGCCCAGCACAGCGGACATTACGGCAATTTCGCACCCAACCCGGCGCTGCATATGGCACAGATCCTGGGTTCGATGAAATCCCAGGACGGCCGCGTTTTGATCCCGGGCTTCTATGACGGGGTAACGATCAGCGAGGAATTGCGGGCAACCCTCGCACAAGTTCCCGATGACGAGGTCGCGATCATGGCCTCCATGGGCATCAGCCGTGCTGATGCCGTCGCCGCAACGCTCCAGGAGTCGTTGCAGTATCCGTCGCTGAATATCCGCGGCTTGTCTTCGGGCTGGGTGGGCCGTGACGCGCGAACCATCATTCCGCCAACCGCGACTGCCGAGATCGATATTCGGCTGGTGAAGGAATCAGACCCGCTGCGGCTCGTCGAACTTGTTCGGCAACATGTCACAAAGCTTGGCTACGAGGTGCTGGACCATGAGCCCTCAGGGGCTGAACGCGCCCGCTACCCGTATCTAGTCCGTTTCACTCACGACTGCAGCTACGCCGCTTTTCGCAGTGACTTTGACGCCGCAGCGGGCCGCCTGGCACGCAGCGGAATGAGACATCTGTACGGGCAGGAGCCTATTCTGATCCGTACCATGGGAGGCTCAATTCCGATTTCGCCGTTCGTGGAAACTCTGGCGATCCCGGCAGCAAGTGTGCCGACTGTGAATATTGATAATAATCAACATAGTCCTAATGAAAACATACGGTTAGGGAACTTTATTGAAGGTATTTCTATTATGATATCGGTGCTCAGTCAGCGACTCGACTGATTCCGGTAAACAGCAGGCGAGTAACTCAGTGCGTGAAATCGTAAGCGAACAAGCAAAGCCAAAAGGCCACCTGTCACTGGAGGAATTCCTGCCGTTGATGCTGTGCGCCGCGGGTGCCCTGGGCGTACTGCCGTTCGCCATCATCCGTTTTCTGAATCAGGAGTGGCTGATCGGGCTGCTCGATCTCGCCATCGTTGCCAGCTTCGCGACACTTGGCATGTTCGTGCTGCGCTCGCGCCAGGTGCGCATGGCGAGCGTTAGCATTAGCTTTCTGTGCCTCGGCGGCTACCTGGCGACCCTGCATCTGGTTGGGCCACAACAATTGCTGTGGGCATACCCTGCGCTCGTCGTCGCTTACTATTTGCTCAAACCTGAAGAGGCAGTCGCACTGTCGGTGATTACGATACTCGTCAGTGTACCGGCGCTGTTTTCGTCCCTGGACGTTTTTCACGCAGGAACCGCGCTTATCACGATGACCATGACCAGCGTCTTTGCCTACGCGTTCGCGTCGCTGACGCGCAGTCAACGTCGTCAATTGATGAATCTTGCGACCTGCGACCCGTTAACCGGAACAGGCAATCGCCGTGCACTGACACAAAAGCTGGCTGAAGTGATTGGCGCCCACGAGAGAACCAGCACGCCGGCATCGTTGATCATGTTGGACCTCGATCACTTCAAGTCGATCAATGACGACTTTGGCCACGGTGTCGGCGACAATATCCTGATTCGCCTGGCGGAAATTATTAATCTGCGAATTCGCCTGAATGACGGTCTTTACCGAATCGGCGGAGAAGAATTCGTCATCGTGGTTGATGGCCAGGATATCGAGCGTTCGTCGCGCCTCGCCGAACAATTACGGACTCTGGTTGAAGCGAATGAACTGGCCAAGGATCGCGACGTCACTATTTCGCTCGGTGTGGCAGAGCTCATCAGCGGAGAAAGCGCTGATGAATGGCTGCGGCGTGCCGATATGGCATTGTATGAAGCCAAACGCGCGGGTCGTAACACGACCAGAGTCGCCCACTCCAAGCAGAAAGTCCGGCACCTCGCACCGCTGCGCTAGCTCGCGCTCAAGCGCTTTTATTCAGCACTTCCGGGCTGACAGAAATCCACACCGCCTTGCAGGTCGCCAGCAATTCACCGGAATTGCTGAACAGGCATGCGCTGGCAAAGTGCTTGCGGCCTTCCTGTCCGTCGCGACGGGCAACCACTACGCATTGATCACCGATGCGTGGCCGACGCAACACTTGCACTGTTTGTCGACCCAAGAGGATCAAAGGCATGCCCTCGGCCGACGAGCACGCATAGGCGGTGGGGCAATCCAGCGCCGACCAGATAAACTCTGCGCAAACCTCGCCACCGGCATCTGCCAGGTCCGCTGTGGGAATCCACGGGCTGGCCAGCACGCCCGACCAGTTGTGATCATCAGCCGCTACTGGACCGACCTGTAATCGCAAGCCGTCACCCGGTTCCCTTGCTGGTCCGCATACAAAGCAACCAGGTACCGGATGGCCGCTGCTCCCAAAAGTCCGCTTGCTGGCCTCCTCGGCAGCCTGCAGCGTCACAGGCGCGATCGAGCATGGCAATGGATCCGCCTTTTTCGCGGTTGCGATCTGCAATCCCTGGTGCAGGAGTTGCAACGAACCGTCGTCCATTACCAGTACTTCCAGGTCGGTATCCAGCGGTGGCGGCGCGCGCAAAGTCACCTCCGCGCATTCGCCCAGCTGCTGCGCCAGCATGCCAGCGGCGTAGCCCCCGTTTGCCGAATTCGGTGGGCCACAAAAACGTGCTGCGATACTGATTACGGCATTGCTCATTAACCACTCCGTCGCTGAATGGGGACAAACCTGAGCGTAGCCCCGGCGTGCCCGGCGCGCAATTTTCCGAACAGTCCGCCGACAACCTCGCCGCCATAGCAGCATCCCGGTATGATCATTCTTTACTGGCAGGATCCGCATATGCTGAAGCCCGAAAGAAACTGGCAGATAGTCATGCGAATGCACACATCGGCAGTTGCAGCTGGCCTGCTATTCATCGCCGGCTGTGGCGGCGGCAGTGGTGGCGGGGGCAGCCTTATCACCGCTGGCAATTCCTGGAC
>JBBKWB010000001.1:0-12797 GCA_037968755.1 Woeseia sp. | reverse complement strand
GGATTGGCGCTAGCTACTGCATTTCCTGGCACACGAACGACGCACTTTTGACTGCGGCAATGCCGCAGCACTTTCAGCTAGCTGACGTCGAGGAGAACCTGACGTGAGTGGTAGAACGGCCGTGCAAGGACAAGCCTGGGGATCGCGCCTCGGGATTATCCTTGCGGTCTCCGGATCCGCGGTCGGCCTTGGCAATTTTCTGCGCTTTCCCGGCAATGCCGCGGAAAACGGCGGCGGTGCATTCCTGATCCCTTACTTCATCGCGTTCCTGTTGTTGGGGATACCGATCGGCTGGGCGGAATGGACTATGGGTCGGTACGGCGGGCGTAAGGGGTTTCATTCGGCGCCAGCAATCATCGGTTTATGGGGCCGCGGTGCGGTGGCCCGGTACCTCGGTTCATTCGGGGTGCTCGTGCCACTGGTCATCTACTTTTATTACGTGATGATTGAGTCGTGGTGCCTGTCGTATGCCTGGACCTATGTCAGTGGAGGCATGGGCATACTCCCCGGCCAAACCGTTTCAGAACAGGTTGCCGCCTCTGCGTCTCAATTTAGCGAAACAACCGGCGCCAATTTTGACGGCTTTCTGACCCAGGGAGGATTGCACCAATCGGTCATTTTTTGGGCAATAGCATTCACTCTCAATATCTACTTCTTGTATCGGGGTCTGAACCGCGGCATTGAAACGTTCTGCCGCTGGGCCATGCCGGCGATGGCCGTGTGCGCACTGATCGTACTCGTCAGAGTCCTGACGCTGGGCACGCCCGATCCGAGCCTGCCTGATCAAAGTGTTGCGGCAGGACTTAACTTCATGTGGAACCCCGACTTTGCGGCACTTGGCAATTTCCAGACCTGGCTCGCCGCAACCGGGCAGATTTTCTTCAGCCTGTCGGTCGGGTTTGGCGTCATCATCAACTACGCCTCCTACCTGAAAGACAACGACGACATCGTTCTGTCCAGCCTGACCTCGTCGGCCACCAACGAATTTTTCGAAGTCGCGCTGGGGGGCATGATCACACTGACTGCCGCCGTCGTGTTTCTTGGCCTTACTGCGACACAGGCGCACATGGGCGGTACATTCAGCACTGGATTCACTGCACTGCCAGTCGTTTTCGCGCGAATGCCGTTCGGCGATTTTTTTGGCGCAGTGTGGTTTTTCATGCTTTTCCTGGCGGCGATCACGAGCTCGCTATCGATGCTGCAACCAACCAAGGCATTTTTTGAAGAAGCGCTGGGCCTAACGCACAAGGGGGCGACCGCAGTCGTCGCAGGACTGTGTATTCTCGGCAACTTGTTCGTACTTTGGTTCAGCAAGGGCCTGACCGCTCTCGATACACTCGATTTCTGGGTTGGCACCTTCATGATATTCGTAGTCGCAGGCACGCAGATTATCTGCTTCTCCTGGATTTTCGGTGCCGACAAAGGCCTTGAGGAAGCAAACCGCGGCGCACAGATGAAGATTCCAAGCGTGTTTCGATTCATCATCAAGTACGTGTCGCCGGTATACCTGATCGTCATATTTGTGGGCTTCTGTTACTTCAACCTGCCGCCCTACATTCAGTCCGTGCTGGGCGATCCAACTACGGGCGCGCCAGCCGACCGATCGGTGATCTACGCGTGGCTGGTCATACTCGGCACAATCGCCCTGCTGATGATCGTGACCGCGATTGGCTCGCGACGCTGGCGAGCCGCCGGCATGGACATAGACGGAAAAATGCCGGCCGATGCGCCGAGCCCTGTCATTACAACTGGGAACGCGTCATGACCACGCTGGCGGTACTATTCATGAGTACGGCACTTGTGTTCGTCATCGGGCTCGCGACCTGGTGCTACTACCAAATACTAAAAAAGCCGCCCGAAAACAATCGGGACAGTGACCAAAAAAAGTAGGGACAGTTACCGGTTATTATCCCGTGCTGGCAATGGCTGCACAGAATAATAACCGGTAACTGTCCCTGTTTTTTCGACGCCGAATGAAAACCGGTAACTGTCCCCGGTTTTTAGGTCAGGAGCTGAAGTCGTAAACGTAGACGAAGCCGCTGGATGGTGAGTAGTGCATTCTCATGTCGCCGCCGCGTTTTTCGATTCGCTCCCAACAGACACCCTCGGTGTGAGGCGATAGGACAAACCACCATGGTGGACGGGGGGAGATGCCAACGCAGTCGTCACGACGCATTTCCCCAGCTTCGGCCAGCCTGGCGTAACTTGCGGCCCGCTCTACCCAGTCCCTGTCCGCCCTGAATACGAAATAGATCTGGTGGTCCGTCCACCCCGATCCGTACCAGGCGACCCAGCTCTCCGGCTTTTCGCCGAAGTAAACTTCAGTAACCCGATTACCAAATTGGGGAACCCACCCGTAGCTCAAGACCACTATGCTCGCAATGGCGAGGACGATCAGGGAAGAAATCCCAAGTGCGATCATCCCTGCGAAGGACTTACTTTCGCGACTCAATACTGCAGCCTTGTGGTTTTCGGACCGACCCGTTTGGGTCATGATCAGGCGATTCTAGCAGCTACTGATGATCGTCTCTTTTCGCCCGCACGCGATCGTTGCAGAAAATAACTGGGGACAGTTACCGGTTTTCGTCTTTGCGCTGCATTAGCGCTTTAGGCGAGATGAAAACCGGTAACTGTCCCCAGTTTATTCTCGGCTACGATCCTATGTATGCGACCGCACAGAGCTGCACTTGAAAACACTGTATTAATCACGCCGTACTCAGTAAGGAAGAATCAACATGAAACACTCGAACTATCTGGCCGCGGCGTTGCTTGCCTTTATGTGCACTGTGGCAGTCGGCTGCGCTGGCAGCCCCACGGAAGAGAGCACCGGAGAGTATTTTTCGGATTCCTGGATCACCACCAAGGTAAAGGCAGCACTCGTTAAAGATTCGACTATCAAATCATCCGAAGTGAACGTCGAGACCTTCAAGGGCATCGTGCAGCTCAGCGGATTTGTCAGCTCGAAAGGCGCTATGGATCAGGCGGTTCTGGTCGCAGGTAACATCGAAGGCGTTACCTCGGTCAAGAATGACATGCAGATTAAGTAGCGAGCGCTACGAAAGTTAATGAAGAATAGAAAAAAGCCCCTCGATGAGGGGCTTTTTTTTTGAGCGATTAACACATAGTTTGCAGATTGTTCAGGGCTCGTGAGTATCCAGCCAGAAACGTGCAGGACAGTCTAGTTGCTCTGCTGTTGAGCGCGCACCGCCGCGGTGTCATCCCCATTCGACGAGACGTCCTGTGCAAAGATCTTGTTCGCTAACTGGAGTACGTCCACCCGCTCAAATACGTGCTTCACTTCCGGGTCGGCCGATTGTTCTTCTTCCATCTTCAGATACGTGGGGCCAACAGGCCGCCAGTTCTGATCCAAACGGACTGAATTCACACTAAAGCCTTCGCTGTTGCCATCCATGTCCACAACAGTGCCGGTGCCGCCGGGACTGCATACCACGAGGTAGCCTATCGTTTCAGTGGCATGACCGTTCATCAGGCTCTCCTGTTCAAACAGGGCTGCCTCGAAGCCACTCCGTGTCACCCTACGTGCGCGAACGGTTATAGCTTCAGCGCCCGCAGCGCTCTGTATCGTCAGGAATAATTTCGGCCCGCCCGGTGCGTTGCAGTGTTGGAAGCGCTGCGTCCTCCAACTGGCGGTATTGAACAGCCTGAACGTGCCGACTTGCCACACGGTGCCGTCTGCACTCGCAAATGCACCCTTGGCCAGGGCCAGATACGGTATTTGTTCAGCCGAGTGCCACCCATCCAGGTAGTCCCATTCCTGGAACTGGACTTCAAAGCTACCCGACTGCACGTTGCGTAGCCGCACCACGCCCGGGTCGTCGCCGTTCTGTGATGGCGGGCCCGCGATGATCACGGGATCGGTGAGTTCACCCGGCGTCGCGACGGTGTTCCAGTTGTGATTCGCCTCCGTCAGCCCGGACTTTAGCATCGGCGCAGGATTTCGTTCGTAGCCGATATGCAAGCTGACAATGCCGATGCCGTCATAAGTCAGACTTGCGGCATAGCCAGGAGGTAAGCAGGAGATGTTCAGGTCGACAAGCTCAAGTCCCGTAACGCCACGATCAGCACTGATGATCTGGAAGTCATGCGGACCGTTCGGCACATAGCCCGCGCAGGTTATGTCGATCGAGCTATTGGGGCCGAAGAAAACCCTGCCTGTGCGCGGTCCTCCTGTTGGCAGACGCAGGCGATCGTTATCGACATTGCCGGGCACCGGTGCAAGATCCAGCTTGAGAGTGCCTTCGATCTGCAAATTACCCACAACTTCGAGCTCACCCTGCGGCACGGTGCTGTCGATCATTCGTCCAGGACTAAGCTTCGCGTTCGGACCAATGCGAACAACAGCGCTCGATAATCCGGACGTACCGGCCAACCCGATGCGTCCGGTACCGGCCAGGATACCGCCATCGATACGAACGGGACTCTGCGTATTCACCAGTCCGTTGACTTCGAGCAGACCCGAGGTCTGGCGAAGTGTGCTGTTACCTGAACCATCTTCGATCTTGGCATTGTCGCGATCCGGAATGGCGCCGGCATCGCCTTTTACGAGAATTGTTCCCTTGTTGACGAATTCTTCGTAGTAAAGAAAGTAGCCACCACCCGTGCTAGACCCGCCCGGCACGCGAAAAGTCGGCAACTCGAGTACGACTATTCCGTTGCGGTGATTAACAAGGCCGTGATAGCCCGGAGTCGAACTGCGGTTTTGGAACGTTCTGTTCAGCGTGATGAGCCCATGATTTCGCAGGCTAAAGACTTCATTCGTACCGCCGCGGAAATCCAGTTCGCCGTTGTTGACGAAGTCCTGGAAACACGAAGCAATGTTTGACTCAAAGGTTATTACGCCGTCATTTACCACCGAACCCATGTTGCAAAACGTATACCCGAACGACATATTGCCGTCGCTATCATTGTGTACGGTTCCGTTGCCCACAAGTATTCGTGCTTTGAACTGCCCCAGATTGATCAGGCTGCCGTCATTTCGAAACGACGGCAGTTCAAAGCCGTCACCGTTACTAAGCTGGACGAAAGCGCTGTTGCTGTTGACGACGCCTTCCGCCCGATTGACGAAGCGTCCTTCGTTGCCTACTTCCGTGTGGGTTGTCAGTGTTCCTTCGTTGATGAACTCGCCAGAATTTTTCAGAAAAGAACTGTTCTCAAATGTTGGAGTATTGCTTAACACAGGGCTTAGGCTGATAGATGCGCCGGGTTTGTTCAGCAAGTGTTGCTTGTTGTTCAGAATTCCGAGGTCCACGCTCAAACTGCCATGGTTGCTCAGAACACCGTTGTTGTTAAGGATTGCATGGTCGCTGGATCCTGTTCCATCCAACTTGAGTGAACCCATATTGCCCAATCGATTGTTATTGTTCAGCGTGCCGCGATCGATGATTGAACCGTTATTGAGCAGGCGGCCGGCATTAGCGAGCGTGCCCAAGATGTTCAGTGTGCCCGGGGGCCGTACCAGGCATTGGCCGCGAATTGTTTCCGTGCCGGTCACCGTTACATTTTCGGATATCGGACATTCAACAGCGTGCGCTGCGTTGGCAGCGCCCAGCACCATTACTGCGGCAAGTGCGAGCCGCGTAGTTTGTAGCATCTTGTTCAGTAATGGAGCTGCGAATCTTCGAATGCCGGAAATGCCATTGGAACTGTCTCGATAGCGCATGCAAATCTCCATACTCGGGCGCATTCAACGCCCGGCCCGAAAGCACTGAAAATAGTGCCTATGCACGGTAGTTGAATGGGGCGATTTGGACCGTTCGCTATCGAACGTAATGAGGCGCCGGCTGTGCCTGGGCCAGGACAGTTAGAAAGGACACCCATATTTGTTTGTTTTGCTAAGTCACAGTGGGCATTCAACCCACATTTCTGGGGCTTATGGTTAGGTTACTGTGGGTGTCCAGATAATCTTCGGCATTTCAGCGACAATCCGGCATGCGTCGTCGCTGACAAGGGGCGACGCCGGAGAGTCAGCGGCCGGCACCTGCAGGCATTGGATCCATCTACCGGGCTAGCCTGCCATCAACTCGTACGGATGCGCCCAGCCAGGAACCTGTGAAAGCCGCTCAAGCCAGGCGGCCACATTGTCGGGTACGGTGACACGCGCCTGGTCGGCGAAGTATAAGTACCCGCAAAGAGAAAAATCTGCGATTGTCAGCGTCTGCCCGGTGATGAAAGGACGGCCGTCCGAGAATTCCCGGTCAAGCACGCAAACATCATGCGTATACCTGCCAAGCAGCCATTGCCGCGTACCGTCATCGAGTTTTGTCGCGGAAAACTTTTCCGAGGCTCGCAATTGCGGCAGGCACATACCGATCTTGTTTGCCTCCCAGAATAACCATTCGAGGCAAAGTGTAAATTGCGCGGGGCTCTCGGCGCCCCATTCTCCTGTCTTTTTTGCAAGATGCATCAGTATCGCGTTCGACTGCACGTACGCTTGTCCGTCATCCACCAGGACCGGCACTTCGTGGTAACGGGCGTGTTTGCGGAACTCGGCCGGGCGCGCATCGCACGGCTGAAATATATCGACCACTTCATAGTCGTGATCAATCTTGGCGGCTTTCAGGAAAAAGCGTACTTTGAATGCGTGTCCGGATTCGGGGTGCGCAAACAGCTTCATGGTCTCTCCGAGGTTATCCAACGGCTGAAGCCGGCTCGCGGCTGCGTTCGACTATAGCAAAAGCGGTTAAACCGGAAAATTTGCTCTTGCCGTGCAACTATCCGTGATCACCACTACGCAGGAGATCGCGAATCGTGATGTAAGAAACCGGTTCGACCCCTTTTTTAAGCAGTCCGAGCGCCTGTCCGGCACCGACACCTGTGTTCGGGCTATTTCACCTTTGTTGGTGTGAACGTATACGTCCAGCCATGGCGCTTGATGATGATCGACTTGCTGTCTTTGGTCACCTGCATCTCGCTGCTGTTGGCTTCCTGACCCATCGCCAGCATCATGATGCTGGGTACCGGTAGATCTTCCTGCGTTGTTGATGATCTTGGTTTGACGGGCTCGCCTTTTCCGGAGCACATAACGGGTACGCTGCCCCCGGGATAATCTGTCCGGACCATCATGGCTAGCTGGCCGCCGAGGCCGTCCTTGATGCTTTCAATAGTTGAATGTTCATAACGATCAGACGAAATCGTTGGTGCATCACAACCTTCCGCACCGTTGCGCAGTGCACCTAACTCGGTTTCTGAATCGGTGACTATTGGCGCGCCGAAAAGCCCTCCATTGCCGGCATTGGTGTACTCGAAAACGATCTCAACGTGGTCCTTGACGTGCGCGTGACCATTGGTGCTTGCTTTGAGGATCAGTTGATCGCCGTCATAGTCCCCGACGACGGCCCAGCGGATGACGGTCGAGTCGCCCCAGTACATCATCTTTTCCATATCCATTTGGGCATTGCTGGTAACGGGTGCCAACAGGAACAGGCCGGCGATGGCTCTGGAAACTGTATAGATTTTCTGCTGCGTAGGTGTTCTCACTGGATACGACCTCTTCTGCATTTCGTGGTGCTTGCGCCGATTAGTAGCGGCGCGATCCAGATCCTTATACACCCGCGGCGATTCCCTGCTCTGACAATATTTTTGCATTGATCAATGGCTATTTGTGGCCGATGGCATAACTCTTGCCGGATGCAAAACTGGTCAAAACTTGCAGATTCGCCTGCCGTAATTAGTGGGTGTCATTTTAGCCCCAATAGTGGGTGTCCTTTTAGCCGCTTTTTCGGCAATTGTGGGTGTCCTTTTAGTCAATTTAGCCAGCAATAGTGGGTGTCTTTGTAGCCGCAGCCCCTTTGTAGCCGCCCTTACTGGCGGGACTTGCATTCGCTGACTATCGGACTTTTTTCAAGCTCAGACGCCAGTCTGCTTAATCCCAACTAGAATCCTGATTGGCGTCCTGACAACGCTCCAAACGCTTGGCCGATCCAGAGAGCCAGCCACTCTTTTAAAGACACCTACAGATTACTGACCGGCGATGTCAAGAGACGCCTGAAAACGGATGCCCACGATGCTTGCAGCAAGACCAAACAGGTCACGCTCATTCAACGCGGCTAACCGTGGGTATCCATGAGATTGGTGTAGAGAACTATCAAGTTTTGAGGAGACACACGTGAATAATCTTGTTGTAGCTATTATTTTCGGATTATCTGCTGCGATTTGGGCGCAAACGTATATGTGGGTAGAAGCCCCTCACGCGCAGGCACTGATGATTTTCATAAGCATACTTAGCGCAACCGGTGCCACATCGCCCCGGAAAGTCAGGCGGCTCAATGTCATGGAGAATCATCATGATTAAGTCATGTATTTCTCGATGTCTTCGCAGGTACGGACGAAACCTCGACACCAAGGCTACGATAGTTGTTCTCGGCTGTGCATTGGGTGCGTTTTTCTCCGGCGACATTACCGGCGTACTCTTCATGCAATGCATCGCCGCTGGTGGTATTGCTGATGCGACTGTCGACCTGTCGACGTGCATAGGAAAGTGCTTGCGCCGCCACAGCGACGACGACTAGCCACCTTCAGAAAAAGGGGAACAGTTACCGAATGCGCCGGAAAACGGTAACTGTCCCCCAATTCATGCGACGTCATCCCGTTAGTTAGTGACTACCGGGGCGCCGGTTCTACTCTGAGCAGACCTTGGATCAGTGTTTTCGTTTGCTGTCGAGCGAAAGTGAGTCGTCATCCTGGAATGCCTGTAACACCAGCGCTGCGGCGAGAACGATCAGCGACGGATAAAACAGAACATTGCTTCCTTCAAGGAACCAGCCCCACGGGTCCACAATCGATTTCCAGACGCCGAGAGCCGTAGCGGCAGCGATAAGTGTCTGCACGGGATACACGACCTTGCGAAACAGCCCGGCGATCAACAGCAAGCCCAGCAGCACCTGCAGTGCACCGAACGCCGCTTGCAGCGTCGCGTTCGCACCGAGACCCATGTAGAACGCTTCGGAGACTTTGACTGCGTGCTCAACATTGACCAGCTTGTCGATGCCCCAGAGCATCTGTAACCAGCCCATCGAGACACGCAAGAAAAGTATAGAAAATGCTTTCATTAAATCCTCCATCGGATTGCTAAACGCAATACGTACACCGGACGACTCTGGATCGCGAGAACCGGCAACGCACGTGCTTCTGTAAGTGGCAAGATTAGTCAGACCGGGTGCCAGGTCAATTTATTACTGAAAAAGGGGTCGAACCGGTTTTCTCGTTCGTGACCCGCGATCTGTCGGTATTCAAAGCACCTCATCGCAGTACAGGTTTCCTTGCGAAAAATCGGTTCGACCTCTTTTCTGATTTCAATAGCTGGGCTTCTGATTTCGACCAAAGCCGGACTTTCAGGCGGCGCTGTATTCTTCCCGTCGAATAGACTGCCATTCGCTGAAAAGGTGGTCTGGGCTTAGCGTCGGAGCAATAGCGATCAGCTCGTCGACATGTTTGACGAATGCTGGAGAAAATGCAGTCCGACTTTGTTGCCACCAAATGCGGAATCCGGGAAACGCGAGCAATTGTTGAGAAATTGATCGTCCGTACCCACGGTAGGTTTCTGCATCCAGTGCACCCTTGCAAAACTGATAGTACTGGTTCTCGAATGACACAAACAAACACCTGCAGATCAGAAAAACTGGGTGTATTGCACAGGTTTGATGTCAGTCCTGCCAGACATCCCGGCGGCATACGCCGACACCATCTCAGGTTCAGCCAAACTGATTAGTATTGAGCTCCAAAGCGCAGTATTTGATTGAAGCGTAGAGTTTCGAACCGAATTGGTATTCTGCCGGACCTGAACGGCCAGATAAATCAGCGAGAATACAACAGCAATACCTCCAACAATCTCTGCGATGTTGGCGAGATCTGACAATGTCATAAGGCGGCTCCATCCCTTTTCAGTGATCAGCGGGTTTAGTGCGTCAAGTACGACCGACCAGAAAAATCGAACAGCCAAAATCGAATTCGGCTAATTCGAGTCGGTAGCAGTCGTCCGCCAGTTTATCATTCGACAGGCAAATTTCGGCCAGAAGCGGACGCTCAATTGTTCGAACTCTCTCCACACCGAAACACCGGGTGCCAGGCCGCTTTTGGTATGCGGACGTGCATTGGATAGTAACTAAAAGTGATAACTAAAAGGACACCCATCTTTGGCAGACGCAAAACTGGCTGAAACGTGCAGATTTTCCCATGCTCAATATGGGTGTCCTTATTGACTCTTATTGACTCTTATATGGGTGTCCTTATTGACTCTTTATTCACTACTTATCGAGTCTGTAGCGCGGTATACAGCGATATCTTCTTATAATATTGCCGAGATTTGATCACTTACTTGTGTTGTACGCAGACAAAATCCTAAAAGGAAATCGCCTGGTTCATTATCCCAAAATAACTGCTGAAACCTCAGGTCGAACGCGCTACGTCGTCGCTGGTACTGCCTGCAGCAGATCGGCCAGCTCGTCCGCATGCTTTTCTTCCACGGCCAAGATCGACTCCAGCATCCGACGCGTCGTGGGATCCTTATCGCCGAGAAAGAGAATGAAGTTGCGATAACTGTCGATGGCGATGCGTTCGGCGACAAGGTTCTCTTTGATCATTTCAGACAGCGTCGATCCCTCTACGTAATCGGCATGGCTCCGATCGAGTAAATTGCTCGGCGAGAAATCCGGTTCGCCACCCAACTGCACGATGCGTTCGGCAAGTTGATCAGCGTGTCCTTGCTCCTCGTTCGAGTGCACGAGAAACTCCGCGGCAACGTCCTGCGAGTGAATCCCGCTCGCCGTGAAGTGATGGCGCCGATATCGCAGGACACAAATGATTTCAGTTGCGAGGGAATCGTTGAGCATTTTGAGAACAGCGTTGCGGTCCGCCTTGTAGCCTTTTGTGACCGCCCCTTCTTCAATATGTTGGCGAGCCTGGTTGCGAATCGTTTTGTCGTCAGTCTGTGTTGATAGTTTGTTCATGAGTTCTCCCTAAGGAAATTGTCTGCGTGTCCGACATTGTTGCGTTCATCGGTATGTTCAAACCTGTGTACGACGTTTGCCCAGTGGACTATCGACCAGCAGCCCTTCAAATATTCGCGGCGCGTGTTCTCGTATCTGAGGTAGTAAGCGTGCTCCCAGACGTCGTTGACGAGCAATGCATACAGCCCCTTGCTGCCGTGGGTTGTCGTGACCGGACATGGTGACGATCTGGAGCCCAGGCCCGCTGGCAGGTGCGGCTTCGGGCAGAATTGCGGATGCTTTGGCTCTCATTGATTTACTCGTTAGGTCGTGTGTGGAGAGGCTATGCACCTGTGGCACTTGAGTCTGTTCGCCATCGTACTGAAGCGCCTTTGGGCAGTGTCCGGCTGAACGTCGAACAGTTCGAAATTGCGAGCAACGATGTCCCGGTTGGTGCGGGCGCACGCCAGACTCGGGTCGGGCCCACTTCTCATACACTCCCCCGCCAAGGGATTCAGATCCGTTCGTCGTCTGCCAGCGCTTCCGAATGCCCATGAAAACCACGGTGTACCGAGCAGCGCGCGCCCCACGCCATCACTATTGGTTCGTTTCTAACAGTACCTTTCAGTTTTTGTGACCGCGGACCACGAATGAGCGGCGTCTGACCGTTATTCTTCCTCCCCTGAAGAGCGTTCTGGCAATACAGCGCAGTAGATTAGGGGATCAGGTGAGAAAGACCGTATTGAGCGTAGGCAAAGCCATCCTTCTCGCCCTGACCTGCCAATTTGCGGCAGGCATCACGTCGGCAGCCGCCAGCAGCGATGGCAGCTTTCGGTTGCTGACGCTCGATGGCTATCACGTCAAATGGGGCGACAGTGCACTAGGGGTCGGGGCCGAAGTGCGATACGCCTTTGTCGACGCAAAAATGCACTTCGATGGCGCACGAAATTGCCGCGAGCTTGTACCGATGGATAACCTGGCGAGGCGGCACGGCATTTCCCGGGAGACTCTGCAGGAGGAAGCGGCGGCCGCGTTCCTTGTCTGGGAAAAGGCTGCCAACATCACCTTCGTTCCCGTCGACGACCCCGGCGAGGCGGACATTCTAATTGGCGCACAGGGCCAACCCGTAGGTCGCGCCTATGCCAACGTTGAGTATCAGCCCGGCAGCAATGAAAAAGTGAGGGCCATTGACCAGGCACTCGTATGCCTGAACCCAGACCACCGCTGGAAAGTCGGCTTCGACGGCGATATCAAGGTGTACGATATCCGCTACACGCTGGTTCACGAGATTGGCCATGCGATCGGCCTGGATCATCCCGGCCCGTCCGGACAGGTCATGTCGTTCAGTTACCGCGAGGAGTACAGCGACCTCCAGACCGGCGACTTTAGCGGCGTTCAAATGCTGTATGGCGCCAGCACGAAGAACATGTCAGCCGGCAGTCCTTCCCGCTAGTCCAGCGCGACGTTTGATAAGTCTGTTGCCGCGTAGCTGGAGCGGTTGTAAGTGCTTCAGCAAAAAAAACGGCAGAGACGGATCGCCCCTGCCGCCTGAGGCCGCCCCAGAAAAATCTGCGGCGACTCGAAATGCCGCTCGGATCAGTACTTATTGGCCTCGCTCTTGAATTCCGGCGCATTCGTCAGAGCATCTTTGGTCGCACTGACGGTGTATTCGTGCTCATCACCCTGTTCGTTCATGCGGTGTTCGACAGAATCCCAGGAAATGGCAACTTCCTTTTCGCCCAGGCCCAGAAAGCCGCCTACCTCAACGATCGCGGCCACGACCTTGCCATTCTTATCGATCAGCAGGTCGTTGATGGTGCCGATAGTCTCGCTATTCGACCGCGACTTCAGGTC